>CALUVM010000001.1 GCA_944324255.1 Candidatus Gastranaerophilales bacterium
AAAAGAGTGTTAAATGAATGGATTTTCATTTAACACTTTTTTTATTTTATTAGGTAGTAGGTAGGGTAGACTTTAGTTTATCAAATAACAAGCTAGACTAAAGTCTACCCTACTAACTGAAAATTTCCTTATAGGAAATTACCATGGGGATAATTTTTAAACAGTTAAAATAATTTGTTAATATTTCTTAATATTAGCGCAAAATATTTAGTATTTTTGTTTTATAATAATGTGTAAATTTTGAAAGGTGGTATAAATATGACATTAACTTTAACTCCGGTTACTCAACAGCCTGCAGGTGCTATTGCTTTTCATGGTTCTAAAGATAATGCTGTTAGATCTTTACTAAAAGCTATGAAAGGTAAAAAATTAACTCCTCAACAAGCTATTTTAGAACAAAATGCAGGTATGACTTATGCTTTGGATGCAATAAAAAAATATCCTAAAGAAGTGATTAAGCAAAGATTAATGCAAGAAGCTTTAATGGGGCATCATGATTTTGTAAAAGGCGCAAATGAAGTTCTGGCAAAAGATGCCGCAAAAAACATTTATAAAGCTAAATAGTGTATTTTACTAGAGTTATAATTTATAAAGCGGAATGACTAAGTCATTCCGCTTTAGTTTTTACCTTACAAATTACAATTTCCGTATTCGCAGGTTTCATCATATTCGATTTTTTCGCAGTGATGCATTGTAAGTGCTGTTATAACTGCACTAATACCGACCAGTGAATAAATAATTCTTGATAATATTGTCATATCACCAAAAACTGCTTCTACAAGGTCAAATCCGAATAAACCGATTAACCCCCAGTTTAGTGCACCTATAAGAACAAGAGCGTATGCACCATATTTTAGGATATTCATCATTTCTAATACCTCCTTTTCATGTTCCTTTTTTATTATTACCCACCTTTATATAAATAAATTAGAGAAAAGGAGTAAATAATTATATTAATTTTTCAGCATTAAAAAAGCCCGAGAAATCGGGCTTTTTTAATTATAAAAGTCTTTCCATACTTGCAGCCATCTCGGCTGTGTATTTTGCTAATGCTTCTGCAGATATTTCCACCGTATCCTGAATAACGTCACCTGCAATGTAGCTGGTCTGCTGCGCCATACTCATTAATTTGACGGCATACTGAGCTTGAACTTCCGGGGTTAGGGCGCTTCCATACCCTATAGAATTTACATCCATAATGTATCCTCTTTAACAAATCTTTTTACTCTTTTATTATAACGTACTTTACTGAACTCCGCAATATTATACAGAGTATTTTGTTGTACTTGATTCCTTTATTTAAAAAAGATTTACTTAATTTTAAATGTTATATTTGCGACTGCCGTAACTTTTTTATCTATAGTTGTTGCGTCATTAATACCCATATCTGATACATCGTTGGAATTAACAGGTGTTATCTGGTAAACACCCATTCTCACTGACTGAATTTTGCCAACATTATTATGTGTTGCTTTCAACATTGATGAAGCTCTTGCTTTTGCATCTACAGAAGCTTTTTCAAGCAGTGATACTTTTAAATCCGGGAGTTTGGAATAATTGTAAGATACTGCAAAAACGTTTACATCAACCCCTTTATTGATAAGTCCGGTTATATCATTTGAGATTTCTTTAATAAGTTCAACATTGTTAGACCCTATCATAAAAGGCTGTGAAAGATTATATGCTTCTGGAATATCTGTATATGCACCATTTTTCGGATCTCTTTTATAGCTGTAGTATCCGTTAATAGTTTTTCTTTCTATATCAGTAATATTTTTATCTTTTAAATATTGCTCAACAATTTTTATCTGGGATTGTAATGCCGTATAAGCTTCCTGCTTTGTTGGTCTTTTTACTGTGATATTAAAACTTAAAGTTCCTGAGTCGGATTTAACAATTTCATAGGCGGAGCCTGTTACAGAAATTGTATTGCCTGAAAATGAAGCTGATAGCATCTTTACACACACAAAAACTGTAAGCACCGCTAGAATCCCGACTGTTAAGACCTGTAGTTTTTCAATTCTTTCTAACATATTAAACTCCTTTAGATATTTATTGAATACTTTATTCTTTTACCCCTTTATACATTACCGGTAGAGCTGTTTCTATCATCTTCCAGCTGTTTGAGCTGTTTTGCATCAACTTTTTCATCCGGTGCGTAATCTGTTGTTATTCTTGACACCTCAATATCTACATTGACATCCGCATCAACCATTTCAATTTCATTTTTGCCGAATTCTTTAATCTTGCCGTCTTCAAATTTTACGGCAACGGAATTATTTAAAAACTGTAAGAAACAAACTTTTCCGAGTCCGGCTGGTGTCATAACCGTAGAGCCTACCGGAGGCATTCCTTTAGCAGCTTCTATATAATTTGAATATTCATAAGTAAGACAACATAAAAGTCTTCCGCAGGTTCCGGAAATCTTTGAAGGAGCAATCGGCATTCCCTGATCTTTTGCGAGTTTGACATTTATAGATTCAAACTTCCTTAAGTATGAAGAACAGCAAAAAGGTTTTCCGCAAATGCCGGTGCCGTCCATAATGGAAGATTCATCTCTTACTCCTATATGCCTTAAATCAATTCTCATTCTTTTAAAAACCTGGGTCAAGTCTTTTAAAAGTTCCCTGAAATCGACTCTTTCCGGTGCTGTGTAGTAAAAAGAAATCTTTCTTCTGTCAAAAGTTAGTCTGCACTGAACCAGATTCATATTAAGATTATGTTTTTTTACCAGTTCTTTACATTTAAAGAAAGATGTTACTTCTTCTTTTTTTATGTCTTCCCATATCATCATATCTTCCTGAGTCATAACCCTTATAAATTCAAAAGGTTCAGGAGTTTTTTTTGATTCTTCAAACTTTTTGGCGACTTCCGGACTGACAAGAAACGCTTTTAAGACTTCCTCTCCCTTTTCAGTCCTTGCCAGAATAAGTTTTCCGTCAATATTTGAAACAGATTCGCCGTCAGCTCCTTTTAAAGGAACGAAAGTATTTTTAAGGTAATGTACTGCATATTTAATCATAACTTTCTTCCTTTTTAAGTTTTCTGTTCATTAATTTTGATAAGACTTCTTGAGGTGTAATATCTGTATAAACTGCTTCATATATAGCATTTGAAACAGGGACTTCTACACCGAGCTTTTGGGCAAGATCACAGACTGCTTTTGAAGTCTTAACACCTTCTGCAACAGAGCCCAGTTCATTTAAAATATCATTAATTTTTTTGCCTTTACCAAGCATTGAGCCTACTGTATAGTTTCTGGACATAGGGCTTGAGCATGTTGCAATTAAATCTCCCATCCCGGAAAGTCCGTATAGTGTGGACGGGTTTGCTCCGAGTTTTACTGAAAGTCTTACAATTTCTGCCATTCCTCGTGTTAGAAGGCTCCCCATGCAATTATCTCCTAAATCCATTGTATGAGCGAAACCTGAAGCTATAGCAATAACATTTTTAAGACTTCCGCCAAGTTCAACCCCGATAACATCCTGATTTGTGTATAGTCTGAACTTGTTTGGAACATTGCAGGCTTTTTGGACAAACTCTGCAGTTTTAATATCTTCGCAGGCAACAGAGGCTGCGGTAGGTTTACCCTGAAGTACTTCTTTTGCAAGCGTAGGACCTGAAAGAATTACAACTTTTTGTTCAGGCAGAACATCTTTTATAACCTGGGACATTCTCATTAAGGTGTTTAATTCAAGCCCCTTAGAAGCATTAACAAGAGGAGTATCAGGATTGATTCCTGCTGCTTTAAGCTGTTCACAAACCGGTCTTACTCCGGATGTTGCGACAACTGATAGAATAATATCTGCTCCTTCAATGGCTTTTTTTAAGTCGGAAGTTATTTCGACTTTTTTATCCAGCTGTACTTCAAGAGGTTTTGAACAATGTTTATTTATGACTAAATCTTCATTAAGGTCGGATTCTCTTCCCCAGATTGTTATTTCTTCAAAGTTATTATTCATAAGCCAGGCTAGCGTTAAACCCCAGCATCCCGGACCAAGTACAGTTAGTTTCATATAATAAGCCCCTCCTAGCGGTCTATCTGTATTAACTATTATACTATAAGTACGTACCAGAAGTTAGAATATATTTGAAATATTAAATTTTGTAACAATATTGAATAAATATCTCAAGTTTAAGAAAAATATGTCGTTAAGCATGTTGGTCTATTAAAAATCAACATTGGCTAGAAGGAGTTGTTTTGTTATATTCATTTATTAATACTGATTCAAATAAAGAATGTATTTTAGATTTGCCCAACTGTACAATAATTGCAAATAACAAAAAATACGTTATAAAAGATGCGACTATTCAGTTATTTGAATTGAATTCAGACGGAGAGGCAGTGGGTGAAGGGAAAATAGTTAATGATATTCATTTATCAGATGAGCAGGTTTCAATATTCAGCCAGCTTTCTTCCAATGATAACTATAGCCGGAAGCTGGATTCTAATGATTTACATGATTTATCAAAAAAAGATTTAAAAGGAATTCTTAAAGAAAACTATGGAGAAGAAAAATCTATCAAATTACGTAAAGTTAAAGTAAGAGATTATTCTTTCAATTACAGGGTAAAAAATAAAGAAACCGGTGAGATTGAAGATGTGTCATATAAGGAGGAAAGACAAGGATTCTTCAAGCGCTTATGGAATAAGATAAAGCCTAAAAAGAAAATAAAATACAGAACATCCGAATTTTCATACAAGGTTGAAGCAGGTGAAACTTTGGAGCAAATTGCTGCAAAATTCGGGGTTTCTGAGGAAAAATTAATCAAAAAAAATCCAAGTTTGGTAGAAAACCCGGAATTATTTGCCGGAGCTACAGTAATAATACCTGCAATCAGGCATAAAACAAAAATTATTGCGGATAATATTCAAACTATTCCCGAACATGAATATATTGTAGAAGAAGGAATGAAGAATCCGGCAACTTTGGCAAATATAATTGGAATTTCTCAGTACAGATTGTTGGAAGCAAATCCCCAATTAAAATCTGTTAACAAAAAAGGAGAGACCGTAATCAGGGCTTTATCTCCCGGTGAATCTGTCAGAATTCCGGAATATGAAGTTGTTACAAAACTAAATAGTTCTTCTTTTAAAGGAATTTCTGAGCAGATAGGGGTTTCTGAAGCATATATTGAAGATATTTTATTTGGTATTGAAGGCCGTCATTCTAAACCGGACCTAAAGCCCTACTATGATGGTGTAAAAGACAGATTACATCCAAAAGGATATTTAACAATAGGTTTTGGACATACCGGAAGAGTGTTTGGAGTTGAGATGAATTCCAAAAATAAAGATTCTATTGAAATAACAGAGGATGAAGCATACTTACTTCTAGCGCAGGATTTAATGATTGCAAAACAGGATGCAAGATATTATTTTGGTGAGACTTTTGATAAAGCTCCTTTATCTATTCAAGAAGCAATTATAGATATAGTTTTTAACAAAGGTGTTGAGGGATTGGAACGAGAAGATTCGCCCTGTCTGAATTTAAAGGAAAACTTGAATGATAAAGACTATGTTTCAGCAGCAGCAAACGCAATCGTCGATCCAACCATACGTGGATTAATGAAACGTAATGTATATAGAGTTATTATGGCAACAAGAGATTTAAGACCCAAAAAGCGGACAAAAGCTCTAAGTCAGGCAAAAGATTATTATGACAATACTCTGAAAAAATTCGATTCAGCCTCTGTAACGTATAAACTCCTTGAAGAACATTGGGAGAACGCTATGGCTGGAAAAGTTACAGGGTTTTTCAAATAATCTTAAGCTTTCGAAAAGTTTGCAAGAGCTCTTCTTAAAACCCCGCAATTTTTCCTCAAAAGTTCTTTTGCATCATCTTTAGAGAGTTTGCAAAGAATCATGATAATAGATGTTTTTACTGACCAGTCACAATCAAGAAGGGTTTTAAGAGCATCAGTATGACTAACGTTTGCAATTTCCGATACAATCCTTATTGCTCTGTCTTTAAGTTTTTCATTAGTCGGAAGCAGGTCAATCATAAAGTTTTCATAGGTCTTGCCGATTTTAATCATAGCTCCTGTCGTCAGCATATTAAGAACCATTTTTTGTGCTGTTCCGGCTTTCATTCTGCTTGAGCCAGCAATGACTTCAGGTCCTACTTCTACACAGATACCCAGTCCGACTTCATCAAGTATTGCGGCTTTATGATTACAGGTAAGTGCAATAGTTTTGCATCCGATTTTTTCTGCCTCGGAAAGGACTCCCAACAGGTATTTAGGGTTTCCGCTTGCAGAAATTGCAACACAGACATCATCCTTTGTAAGTACTTTTGCATCCTCGACCCCGAGGTCAAAATTATCTTCTGTGCCTTCAATAGAGTGCCTGAGGGCAGCATCTCCGCCGCAAATAATTCCGACTACCATATCCGGGTGAACGCCGAATGTAGGCGGGCATTCTGATGCATCTAATACGCCGAGTCTGCCGGATGTTCCTGCTCCAAAGTAATATAACTTCCCACCTACAAGGAACTGTTTTGCAATAATATCAATAGCACGGGCAATGTTTGCGGTTTCATCTTCAACCGCACGGGCTACTATCTGGTCTTCCTCATTGATTTTTCTTACAATATCAATTGTGGAGAGTAAATCAATGTTTTTTGTGTTTTCGTTTCTGTACTCTGTAATAATATCGCTCATTCACACACTCCTTCTGACCAATAATATTTAGCCGTTACCTGAATAATAAACACTTTTTTATATTTTGCTGACTAAACTCGCCATTTCAATAGCTGATTTAGCTGCATCAGAACCTTTATTGCCGGATTTTGTTCCTGCTCTTTCAATAGCCTGTTCAATATTATCTGTTGTAAGCACTCCGAATATAACCGGAACGCCAGTTTCTAATGATACGGATGCTACACCTTTTGAAACTTCAGCGCAAACATAATCATAATGTGATGTAGAACCTTTAATCACTGCTCCTAAGGCAATAACAGCATTATATTTTCCAGTTTCAGCACATTTTTTTGAGATAAGAGGAATCTCAAAAGCTCCCGGACACCATACTACATCAATATTACTATCTTCTACCCCGTGTCTTTTCAGCTCATCAACAGCTCCGGATAAAAGTTTTGCAGAAATAAATTCATTAAATCTTGATACCACTATACAAAATTTTTCATTTGTGACAGTTAATAAACCTTCTATAATTTTCATTTTTACCTCTTAACCAATGTCTTAAGTATAATTATTATACACCATTTTTTTTATTTCGTATACAAGATTAAGCTTTGTTTCTAAACTTGTAACAAAATTTCTATACGTGGTAGAATAAAACCTATGCAGAAAGGACAAATTTTTAAAATTCATTCAGACTTTTATTATGTAAATTCAAAGGGAAAATCCTACGAATGTAAGCTTCGTGAGATTTTAAAAAAGCAAAAACAAAAAGTCTATGTGGGAGATTTTGTAGAGTTTAAAGACGGCGCAATTGAAAAAATTCTTCCTCGTTATAATTATATATCACGTCCTTCTGTTTCAAATGTTGACAGAGTGATAATAATATCTGCAGTTAAGGAGCCGGAACTAAGTTTTTCTCAGCTTAACAGATATATTGCTTTTGCGAAATATCATGGAATTGAAACTGTTTTATGCTTCAATAAAAATGATTTATCAAATGATGATTCTACTATAGAAAAAGTTTTTTCAATATATGAGCCGCTCGGGTTTGATATATTATTTACCTCTGCTCTGGAAGGAGATGGTGTCGAGGAGTTTAAAGAGTTATTGAAAGGCAAAACTTCTGTCCTCTGCGGTGCTTCCGGAGTCGGAAAATCAAGTCTGATTAATGCAATTTGTCCCGGAATAAATATAAAAACTAAAAATGTAAGTGAAAAAACTCAACGTGGAACTCATACAACAAGACACTGTGAAATTATTGATATAGATAATGATTCCAGAATAGTTGATACTCCCGGATTTAGCAATTTAAAGTTTGATTTTCTGCTTCCGACCCGAATTGATACTTTATTTGATGAGATTTATAAATATAAAGGTCAATGTAAGTTTCAGGATTGTCTGCATCTGACAGAAACAGGCTGTGCTGTAAAAGAACATCTGGGTAGCTGCATTGACCCAACAAGATACGAAAGCTATAAAGAATTTGTGGAAGAAGCCCGTGAATACAAGGAAAAAATCAAATATCAGGGGATTAAAACCGAAACTTCGCATAAAAAAATTAATGAGAGAACCGCTGCCAAAATAAGTACAAGAAAAAGACAGAGCTCAAGAAACACAATAAAACAGAATGTATATAAGGATATGGAAAATGAAAGAACTGATTAAACTTGTAGATGAGCATTTAGATAAATATTTACCCGTTATTTATCCTGAGGATATATTTAAAGCGATGAAATATACTCTATCTCTTCCGGGGAAAAGATTGCGCCCTGTTTTTTGTTTGGAAACAACAAGAATGCTGGGCGGTGATATTATGAAAGCGATTCCGGCAGCGTGTGCAATAGAGATGCTCCATGTACAGAGTTTAATCCATGATGATTTGCCATGTATGGATAATGATGATTTCCGAAGAGGAAAACCTTCCAACCATAAGGTGTTCGGGGAAGCTGCTGCTGTTCTGGCAGGAGATGCGCTTTTAACTCTGGCCCCTCAAATAATTATTGAAAAATCAGAAGGCTTGACTTCTGAACAGCTTGTAAGGCTTATTCATGAATATACAAAATTTGCCGGTGCTTACGGTTTAATAGCAGGTCAGGTCGTTGATATAGAGTCAGAGGGAGGAAAATATGTAAAATCTCCCGCTGAAACTCTTGATTTTATTCATCTAAATAAAACCGCCGTTTTATTCAGGCTTGCTGTAAGATGCGGAGCGATAATTGCAGATACAGACGAGGCGGGCATGCTTAAAATTGATGAATTTGCAAAGAAATTCGGACTGGCGTTCCAGATATATGACGATATCATGGACGAAATTTCTACATTTGAAGAGCTTGGTAAGACTGCAGGCAAAGATAAAAACAGCGGAAAGCTTACCTATGTTTCGTTGTACGGGCTTGAAGAAGCTAAAAATAAATTCCATTTACTGATTGAAGATTGTTATGATATAATCAATAAGTACAATTCAATAGTAATAAAAGAAATATTGGATAAACTGAAAAATAGAATTTTAGGAGTATAAATGGATATCGGTCAGTTTTATAACACGGGATACGAGGTAATCATAGTCGCATTTTCCGCGGTAGCCGTTACCCAGATTATTAAATTTTTCTTTCACTTAATAGTCAAAAGACAGGTTGATTTGAGGTTGTTTACGACAACGGGCGGAATGCCAAGCTCGCATGCTGCAGGTGTTATGAGTTTGTCTACTGCTGTCGGTTTAATTAAAGGTTTTGATTCAATAGTATTTGCCATTGCTCTGGGCTATGCGTTTATTGTAATGTATGATGCTGCCGGTGTGAGGCGTGCAGCAGGTAAGCAGGCTGCCTGCTTAAACAGAATTATAATGGATATTTATAAACAGGACTTACAGGAAGCCGGGGGAAAATTGAAAGAGCTTCTGGGACATACACCTTTGCAGGTATTTGTCGGTGCGTTGTTCGGGATTGCTTATGCATATTACCTGCATTATTTATTTGCTGCCTGTGCCGCTTAAGGATTCTTTACAAAACTATTGCGTTTTAGACTTGTTTGGGTTAGAATTTTTTTGTCAGAAAAGTAACCCACAATTGAATATTCTGTAAATGCCGGTTTTCGGGCGTTTTGTTTGTTTAGATATTTGATTGTTTATTAAAATAGAAGTACTAAATGTTAGAAAAACAGAAAGGTATAACATGTCAGAAGAAAAATTAGAGACACAAGTCGAAGAAACAGCTGTAGAAACTGAAGAAACAGCAGAAGCAGCAGTTGAAGAAACAGTTGCAGAAGAAGTTGTAACTGAACTTCCTGCTAAAAAACAACGTTCAAGAAAGAAAAAAGTAGAAACTCAAGAAGTTAAACCTGAATCAGAATGGAAAGAACAGGTTGTTCAAATCCGCCGTGTAACAAAAGTTGTTAAAGGTGGTAAGAAATTGAGCTTCAGAGCTATTGTTATTGTCGGAAACCAAAAAGGTCAAGTCGGTGTAGGATGCGCAAAAGCTTCAGAAGTTATTATTGCTATTCAAAAAGCTATTGCCGACGGAAGAAAGAACTTAATTACAGTTCCTATATTCAAAACAACTATTCCTCACCCTATTACAGGTCGTTCAGGAGCCGGTGCTGTTATGTTAAGACCGGCATCTCAAGGTACCGGTATTATTGCGGGCGGTGCAGTTCGTTCTGTACTTGAACTTGCAGGTATTGAAAATATTCTTTCAAAATCTTTGGGTTCAAAATCTCCGCTTAACGCAGCAAATGCTACATTGGAAGCTCTTAAATCTTTAAGACCGTTCCATGAAGTTGCTAAAAAACGTGGTTTAACAATGGCTGAATTATTAAACTAATAGGCTATTTAAGTTAAAGTTTGAAATGAAATAATAAGGATAATAAAAATGGCTAATAAAACAAAACAAATTAAAATAAAACTTGTAAGAAGTTTAATCGGCTGCCCTGAAACACAGCGCAAAATCGCTCAATCATTAGGGCTAAAGAAACTTAATCAAGTTGTTGAACACTATGAAACCCCTACAATTATGGGTATGGCTAAAAAAATCTCTCATTTAGTAGAGGTTAGTGAATAGTTAGTGTAAAGGGGCTAAAGACTCTAATCACTATAACAATTCACTATTCACTATATTAGAAAGGAAAATAAAAATGGCAGATAAAATTACATTAGAAGATTTGAGACCTGCAGAAGGCTCAACAGGAAAATCAAAAAGAGTCGGACGCGGACGTTCTTCAGGATGCGGTAAAACATCAAGCCGCGGGCATAACGGTGAAGGTCAACGTTCCGGCAGAGCTTCAAAAAGAGGTTTTGAAGGCGGTCAGATGCCTGCTTACAGAAGATTACCTAAATTAAAAGGATTCCAGATTATTAATTCAAGAAATTATGCTGAAATCAACGTAGGCAGACTTGAAGCTTTAAACCTTAAAGAAGTTTCTCTTGCTTCATTAAAAGAGATTAGAAAAGCTCATCCGTCTTGTGATGGTTTGAGAATTTTAGGCAATGGCGAAATCAAAAAAGCTATCACTGTAATAGCTAATTATGTAACTCCATCAGCAAAAGAAAAAATTGAAGCAGCAGGCGGAAAGGTTGAATTAGTATAATGACCGGAGGAATTAATTCAGGTAAAATGAGAATGCCTACCACGGCAGATTTAATGTCGATGTGGAATGCATCAGGCTTGAAAGAAAAGTTAATCTTTACTTTTGGTATGCTTGTTTTATTCCGTTTAGGTATTCATCTTCCGTTATTCGGTATCAATGGTGAAGTTTTTTCAAACATTCTTAACGGAAATAACGGAAACAATATTCTGGGATTTTTGGACTTATTTGCAGGCGGTGCCTTAAGAAATGTGTCTATATTTTCATTAGGCATAGGGCCATATATTACATCATCAATTATTATGCAATTGATGGCGGTAATTATACCGTCCCTTGAAAAATTACAGAAAGAAGATGGTGAGGCAGGCAGGAGAAAACTTTCTCAATATACAAGAATATTTACTGTTGTACTTGCCGTATTCCAGTCTGTAATATTTATGGCATATCTGGCTCACTTGCAGGGTGCGATTCTCCCGGGCTTGAACCACACAATGTTTTATATTTCTTCCGTAATAACATTGACAGCCGGTTCTATTCTTGTAATGTGGATGTCTGAACTTATTACGGAAAAAGGTATTGGTAACGGCGGTTCTCTGATAATCTTTGTCGGTATACTTGCAGGTATCCCGCTTTATTCATCAAGAACTGCTCAAATGATAGCAGGACAGCCGTCTTTGGGTTGGAATCTGCTCTTGTTGCTTACGATATTCTTTATAACAATGATTTTCATTGTTATCATGCAGGAAGCAATAAGAAAGGTTATTATTGTTAACCCTAAAAGACAGGTCGGAAACAAGGTTTATGGCGGAGTTAATACATTTATTCCGTTCAAACTTAATCCGGGCGGTGTAATGCCTATCATCTTTGCGGTTGCAATTTTACTGTTCCCGTCTACAATATTGAGTCTTGTAGGTCAGGCAAACTTACCGGAAGGCTGGATATATAATGTCGTAACAGCTTTGACAAGGTTCTTTAATCCGAGCGGCGGAACTTATTATGCGATATATTTTGTAATGATTGTAGCGTTAACTTTCTTCTATGCTTCAATAATGCCGAATATGCAGCCGAAAGAAATTGCTAATAACCTTAAGAAATACGGTTCTTCAATTCCTGGTATTAAACCGGGAAAACCGACAGCGGATGCACTGGATAATATTCTCACCAAAACTACATTTATAGGAGCATTAGGGCTTGGTATAATTGCTCTCGTGCCGGCATTTGCAAGTTTTATAACTAATATAACAACTCTGCAAGGTATTGGTGCAACCTCTCTTATAATTATGGTTGGTGTTGCCCTTGATTTTATTAATCAAATAAGGACACATCTGCTGGCAAGAAACTATGAAACATTCTTGAAAGAATAAAATAAAAGGCGGGATTTTAAATCCCGCCTTTTTTATTAAGAGTTGTAACAAAAAATAAGCCCTTTGAAATCTCTTATAATAAATAAACTTTATTAATATATAAGACATTAATTAACGTTAGAGAGAGAGCAGAGAAAATTACAAAAAGTCCCGGAAACGGGATTTTTTTATTGGAAACAGAGGACATTGAGCAGTACTTCAAGTTAGCGGGGAGTGAGTAGAGGTGAATAGTGACTGTGTGGTTGAGTGGCTAAGTGAATAGTAGTGGTCTTGAACCGGAATATGTCAATGATGTTTGAATATCTAAAAAAAAGCAAGGATAAAAATCCTTGCCCTCTTTTAGAGTAAATATATATAGTGTTACTTATTATAGTAAGTTTAAAGCAATGCTTGGAGTTTGGTTTGCAGTTGCTAATAATGTTGCTGCAGCTTGCTGCAGAATCTGAGCTTGAATATAGTTTGAAGATTCTTCTGCAATATCTGCATCTCTTAATGTTGATAATGAAGAAGTAATATTTTCAGATTGAACTCCGATTGATTCTACTGCTGATTCAATTCTGTTCTGTGCAGCACCAAGTGTAGTTACACGATCTGAAATCTCATTAATAACTTTATCAATTTCTTCAAGCATTGCACTTGGTTTATCAGTTGTATTAATATGTCCGGCATCATCAATACCTGAGCATAATTGAGCAACTTCCTCAATATCTTTACCGAATAATGATTGAACGCTTGCTTCGTTAAACAGATTTTCTTTAAGAACAATCTGGCTGTCTGCAGTTCCGTACAAACCTACTTGAAGAGAAATTTCTCCCATTGAACCGTCCATCATCTTTAAACCGTTGAATTCACAGTTAGCAGCGATACGGTCAATTTCTTCCAATCTTGCTGTAATTTCTGATTGAATTGCTTTTAGTGATTGTGAACCGTAAGTTCCGTTACCGGCTTGTTCGGTCAAATCTCTTACACGTTGTAAGTGAGATGTTAACAGGGAATAAGTATCTTCCAGTGTTGTTAACATGTCTGCGCCTGTTGCTGCGTTGTCAGCTGCTACGTCTAATGAACCCAATTGAGTTTCCCAGTTTGTAGCAATTGAGTAGCCTGCTGCGTTGTCTGAAGCGTGGTTAATTTTGTAACCGGTTGTCATTCTTTCGATAGCTTGATTCAAAGACGATGTTGCTTTGCTCAAATTGTTTTGTGCTACCAGTGACGAAATGTTTGTGTTAATTGTAAGTGCCATTTTTTTACTCCTTTCTGGCCTTTGCATCCCTCAGATGCTTCCGTGCATCATTTATATTTTCTTAATTCCACATTTTGGCAATTTGATAACGCTTTTTTTTAAAATTTTTACAATTTGTTACAATTGAGGCCTCAAATGCTTGTTGATGCTATAATATTTTTCTGGAAGTAGGAGTAAGTATGGGAAAAATTGTTATAGACAGTAATCGCTGCAAGTCTTGTTACTTATGCGTTTCTACCTGTCCAAAAGGGTTGATAAAGAAAAGCAGCAAGACCAACAGACTTGGAGATTACCTTGTAGAGTTTGATGATAAGAATAATGAGTGTATCGGATGTGCAATGTGCGCTAAACGATGCCCTGACATGGCTATTACGGAAGTTTACAGATAAGTCAGGCTGGAGGATTAATGACTGATAGTAATGAAAAAGTATTGATAAAAGGGAATTATGCTATTGCGCAGGCGGCTATAAATGCCGGATGCCAGTGCTATTTTGGTTATCCGATTACCCCGCAGACCGAAATAGGCGAGTATTTGTCTGCCCAAATGCCGAAACTTGGCAGAGGTTATGTATGTGCAGAAAGTGAAATTGCGGCTATAAATATGGTAGTAGGTGCTGTTTCAACAGGTGTAAGAGCTATGACATCATCATCATCTCTTGCAGTTGCTCTGATGCAGGAAGCTTTGTCATATGCTGCATCTGATGAATTACCTGTCGTTTTAGTTAATGTTATGCGTGCGGGGCCGGGCTTAGGTTATATTTATCCTGCTCAGGGTGATTATAACCAATCCGTAACCGGCGGCGGAAACGGCGACTATAAGATAATTGTTCTAGCGCCTTCAACGGTTCAGGAATGTATTGATTATACATACAGGGCATTTTATCTTGCACAAAAATACAGAAACCCTGTAATTCTTCTTGCAGACGGACTTCTCGGACAAATGATGGAACCGGCATGCTTCGGCAAAGATCCTTATCCTGAAGTTGATGTATCTTCCTGGGCTTTAACCGGTGCTAAAGGCAGAGAATCAAGAGCTATTTATTCGCTTGGTACTGATGAGAAAAAACAGGTTCAGCATATATATAATCTGTTCAAGAAATTCGAAGTGATAGCTGAAAATGAAACTTCTTATGAGGAGTTCGAAACAGAAGATGCTGATATTATCCTGACAGCTTTCGGTTCAATGACCCGTAATATCAAAGCTGCAATGAAAGTATTAAGAAATAAGGGGATTAAAGCCGGATGCTTCAGACCGATTACACTTTCGCCGTTCCCGTATAAAAGGATTTCTGAACTCGCTGCTAAAGGTAAGGATTTTGCAGTTGTTGAGATGAATATGGGACAGATGTTTAAAGACGTAAAATATGCAATAGACGGTAAATCCAGAGTCGGACTTATTAACAGACCTGTTGGCGAATGGTTAAGTGTAGAAGAAATAGTTGAAGCAGTTGAAAAAATTATGGAGAAAAGTTATGCAACAAGTATTCAGTATTCCTAAATCAATGAAAAAGGGCTTTAGATATACCTTTTGCCCCGGATGCGATCACGGGGTCGCAATAAGGCTTGTTGCGGAGCTTTTAGATGAATTAAATTTGCAGGATAAAGCAATCTGCTCAACATCAATAGGCTGTTCGGTATTTTTATATGATTTCCTTGATGTGGATTGCGTGGAAGCTCCTCATGGAAGAGCTTGCGCATCTGCTACCGGTGTTAAAAGAGCAAGACCGGATAAGTTTGTATTTACTTATCAAGGCGACGGAGATTTTGCTTCAATCGGGCTGGCAGAGTCTATGCATACAGCTTTAAGAGGAGAATGCGTTTCAGCTGTTTGTATAAATAATACTACTTACGGAATGACAGGCGGGCAGCTCGGGCCTACTACCATTATGGGACAGGTAACTACAACATCGCCTTACGGAAGAAACAAAGAATACTACGGTTATCCTATAAGAATAGCCGAACAAATAGCTCTTTGTGACGGCACTGCATATTCTGCCAGAGTTGCGCTGGATACTATTCCGCATATTAATCAGGCGAAACAAGCACTAAAAAAGGCTTTTGAAGTTCAGCTTCAAGGCTTAGGGTTCGGGTTTGTGGAAATATTATCATCATGCCCGACAAACTGGCACATGACTCCTCAGGAGGCTCATATTAGAGTTAAGGAAGAGATGATGCCGGTATTCCCGCTCGGGGTTTATAAAGATGTAACAACAGAAAAAGGTGAATAATGGAAACAAATTTTATATTAGCAGGTTTTGGCGGTCAGGGAATTCTTTTAGCGGGCACGATTCTCGCCAACTCATTTATGCTTGAGGGTAAAAATGTAACCTGGTACCCGTGTTATGGTGCTGAAATGAGAGGCGGTACGGTTAACTGCGAGATTGTTGTGTCTGATTCTGATGTCAGTTCTGTACACAAGCAGGATACAGATTATGCTCTTGTTTTAAATCAGCAATCTTTTGATAAGTTTGTTCATAGGGTTAAGCCGGGAGGAACTATTGTTTCCAATTCTACTCTTGTTGAACAAACCCGTCCCAGAAGTGATATTAAATATGTGTTCGCTCCGATGACTCAAATTGCGAATGAGCTCGGAAACGGCAAGGTTGCGAATATGGCAGCTCTCGGTGTACTAGCTTCCGTTTGCGGTGTTGTTTCAAAAGAATTTCTTGCAAAAGGGTTTGAAAAAGTTATGAGCGGTAAGAAAAAAGAATTACTTCCGCTGAATATAAAAGCTCTTGAGTCCGGTTATAATATTTTAGCTCAGGCTAAATAGTCAAGTATTGCACCGCCGATTTCTTCGTTCGGGTCAAAAGGACAGTTTTCGGGAGGATTCATAGAGTTCTGTATAAGCATGCTTATGAGAGGTCCAAACGCATCGGGAACTTTGGTTTTGCGGTATATCCCCGCAAGATAGGTTTGGATATTCGGCGATTGGGTGTTGTTATATTTTGATAATACCGGATATAGTTTGTCAATTCCGCCTACTCCTTCATCAAGCATCCTGTTTAAGATATACAAATCTTCCAGCACTTCCTCTTCATTTTTAGGGTTTTCTAATGATTTCTGAATGCTGCCAAGTCCGGACTCTCTCTCCCGTACTTTTGCAGATACCCGTTTTTCATCAAAAGTGCAGTAATTCCTGTATTGAGTTGGATAAGTTACATATGTCATACTTTTTATAAACCTTGTAAATTTAAAATTTTCTACCTAGAAAAAGATAAAATAAAGAGTTCCTGCCGCAAGTGCCGGTACAAACGGAAGATAGGTGCAGTCAGAATCTTTTTTAATATTTTTCAGAATAAATATTGTAAGCAAAATACCGGTTAAGATTACAGCCCCGAGTGTGAAATAATTCTGGCTGACTGTTTTAAATGTAAGAACTGCAAGCGTAAATAGTATAAACATTATGCAGGTAATTTTGTTGTTATTTTTATACTGACTATATAAAAATACAGGCAATGCAAGAATCATAGAGGCTATAAGAGAATAAATGAGTACAATACAAAGACCTTTAAGCCCAAAGTATGCTCCTAAAGCTGCGGCGACAAAAGTGTCAGCTTCACCCATAACCCTTAATTTTTGAGGAAATAAGTATCCCAGTCTTGCAATAACTTCCATAATTATAATTCCGGCAGCTATTCCGAGCAAAGAATCTGTGATATTCCCTGTTCGTATATAGCTGAAAATAACCCCTAAGACTGCTAAAGCAATAGCAATATTGCAGTCAACAAGTCTTTCTTTTATATCGGTACCTGTCATTATAATAAGTCCGGATATTAGAAATAGTGCAAAAAGGGTTTCAATTCTCGGACCAAATTTAAGATATGTTAATCCGAAAAGCAGCATTGTAGTTAATTCAACTAACGGATACTGTATACTTATACTTTCTTTGCAGAAATGGCATTTCCCACGAAGAAATATGTACGAAATTACCGGAATATTATGCCAGGGATAAAGTTTGTGTCCGCATTTAGGACATTTTGAAGCCGGAAATACTATACTTTCTCCGCTAAGAGAGCGCAGAATAACTACATTAAAAAAACTTCCGAGGCAAAGCCCTATAATAGAAACCAGGATAAGAAAATAATTATCCATTTTTAGTCTCCGATTTTGTTTCCAGCTCTGCAATCATTTTATATATGGCTGCAAAAGCTTTTTTCATCCTTCTTGAAATTTGCATCTGGGTAAGATTCAACTCTTTAGCAATTTCTTTCTGGTTCATATCTTTGTAGTAGTACAAACCTATAATGGTTTTTTGTTCATCCGGAAGCTTGTTTATAACTTCGTTCAGTAGTATTTTTGAGTCGTTTATATCAACAAGATCTTTATAATTTTCTCCCGGAAGCAGTTCTTCATAATTCAAACTGTCTTTATCAGCCCTGAATGCATCTTCCAGCGATATTGTATCCTTTCTTCTATCCATCTGGAGCGCAAAATCAACATCCTTAGCCGGTATTTGAAGGGCTGATGCAACTTCTTCATTAGTAAGTTCATTTAATTCATCTACCGTTAAATCTTTTGTAAAATTACTTATACGGTAAGATAATTCTTGTATATGACGGGGAACTCTTATAGCATTTAATCGATCTCTTAAATAATGTTTCATTTCACCGATTATAAGATAACCGGCATATATCTTGAAATTATCATTTTTACATTTCGAATAACTGTCGATAGCTTTCAATAAACCAATAGAACCTGCCTGAACCATATCTTCAATAGGGTCGTTTGCACGTCTTGCAATGGTTTTTGCGATATGCTTAACAATTGGAATCATTTTAGAAACTATGAGAGTTTTGGCTTTTGCACGTTCCAGCTTGTTTTTTGAAGTCCGGTATACTTCCAGCCATTCCATAATAGATATGTAAAAAGTATCGTCAGTATTATCAAGATTTGCCAAAATATTACTCCGATTATAATAAGAGCATGATATCACAGAGAACAGGCTTTTTCAAACTAGAGGTAGAATATAAGATTGATTATAAAATCCGCAAATAACATATAAACAGTAGACAAAACAGCCGCTCTTGTTGTTGAGATACCAACATCTTTAGCTCCGCCTTTTGTTTCGTACCCCTGTGTTGCACAAACAAGAGCTATTAAAATCCCGAAAACAAATGCTTTTAAAAGGCTTATATAAATATCTTTAGCACTCAGCCATAGCCAGACAGAGGTAATATATCTTGCAGGATGCAGCCCGATTGTAAAATAAGAAACAATTAATCCTCCCAGAATACCCACAACTTCCGCTATAAGGACAACCATGGGAACAGTTATGCCTGCTGCAACTATTCTTGGAGAGAAAAAGTATCCGACAGGATCAACTTTTAAAGTTTTTATTGCGTCAACTTGAGATGTGACCTGCATGTTTGCAATTTCAGCTGAAATTGCGGTTCCGGCTCTTGCGCCAATAGCCAGAGCTACAAACCCCGGTGCAATCTCTCTTATCATAACAATTGCAATTGAGCCTCCTACATAAGCTTCGGCTCCTGACATTAAAAATTGTTTGGAAACCTGTATTGCAATAACTGCAGCTGATACAAAAACGATTACCAGAGAAATAATTAATGAGTCATAACTTATAGATGCGGCTTGAGCTATAACAGACGTGAATCTTGAGCGTCCTGATAAGGTATAGCAGGCGCTTTTATAAAGATTCATCATACATTTTCCCAGAAAATTAATCATATACAGGTACGCACCATTCTTTATACTTGGATATTTTACCCTTAACGGCATCAAAATACAGTGATTGAATTTGTTTTGTAACCTTCCCCGCTTTACCGTCGCCAATAATTCTGTAGTCAACGCTTTCAACCGGAACTATTTGAGCCCCCGTTCCGCAGCAGAACAGTTCATCAGCGGTATAAAGCTCAGTCCTGTCAACGGCTCTTTCTTCAACAGGGATTCCTAAATCTTTAGCAAGTTCTATAACGGTATTTCTTGTAACCCCTATCAAAATATCGTCCGTTGTGTTTGTGGTTACAAGTTTTCCGTTTGTAACCATAAAGAAATTCATTGCAGAACCTTCCGTAACCTGCCCGGATTCGGATAGTACAATAGCATCATCAAATCCGGCTTTATGAGCATCAGTATTGATTAATGATGCATTTGCATAAGCTCCTCCGATTTTTGCTCTTGGCGGAATTGCATTATCGGAAGTTCTTCTCCAGGAAGAAACACAAAGTCTTAAACCTCTTTCTGAGTCAAAATAATCTCCAAAAGGCGTTGTGAATATAAGTAACGATTCTTTAACGTCGCATAGAGTAGGGCTTATATTTGTTGAGTTATTGTAAAGTGTCGGGCGAATATAAACATCTGTTTTGTATTCGCATTTTTTTAATAATTCTTTTGTTATATTAATGTATTCGTCAATAGAGTATTTACTTTTCATCCACATAACTTTTGCGCTGGCAAGAAGTCTTTCAAAGTGTTCTTTAGCTCTGAATATGTAAAGTTGAGAATCTTCTTTGTTGTAATAAGCTCTAATGCCTTCAAAGACGGAGGTTCCGTATAAAAACGCATGCGTTCTAACCGGAATTACGGCTTTATCAGCTTCAATATATTCTCCGTCTAAAAAAATATACTCGGTCATAATATCTCTCCTTAGTCTATTATAATATAATTCAGTATGATTCCAATCATTAACTTTTGTAAAGCTTTTTTGTATTAAAAAAGCAATAATTTTTCATTTGCGGGTTTTAATATAATATAAAGTGTGGAGGTTAAAGTATGTCTGTTTCAAATATTAATGGAAATAACGGCAAATATGACGGCAAAGTGACCGATTCGTCCGTAAGATACGGGAGAAATGCCGTAGAGAATCACCTTACATATTTAGAAAAACCTCTTGCGAATGACAATTTTGCAACTCCGCCGATTTTGGAATTTAATTCCAGTCCGGATGCTCAACAGCGTAATATTGCCAAATTGGATGAATTTACATATCAAAATGATGTATATTTAAATTCCCTGCCTCCGATAGAATATGAATACCGTTACATGCCTCAAAACATAGCGGGTAAAATTGATTCAAAAGCCCTTTTAGGAGCTGCATATGAAGAAATGGGCGCATTAGAATATCCGACAAAAGATTTTGAGAAAAACTTTGTAATTGATAATACATTTACGGCTGAACCTCTTGATATTAATAAAGACGGTAAGATTGATATATCCGAATACAGTACGAATATACTTGCTGCAGATATGTTAAGCAAACCTGCTCCCGATGCTTCAAAAATCGATGGTACTATAAATTCAAAAGGTTTCAATGCTGTAATTGAATATAGTAAAAAAGCCAGAGCAGCTGAGGCTGCCAAAATGTACGGAGAACTCTATAAAACTTATGATTTAGCTTCTGCATATGATTCTTTCAAAGCCAATAACAATAATACTGTTAAGTAAGCGGGTCGTTCATTTGAAATATTGTTTTTTAATATGATATAATTATTTTAAATGAGGAGTGTATATTATGAGCGAAGTTAATATAAAAGAAGTTAACGGTGTTGATATAGTACAATATCAGCCAAAAGGTGTTTGCAGCAAAATGATGCAAATAAGAATCAAAGATAATATTATTCAAGATTTTGAATTTGTAGGCGGATGCAACGGAAATCTTACAGGTATAGGCATGCTTGTACGAGGGATGAATATAAATGAAGTTATCTCAAGGCTTCAAGGACTGCCTTGCGGAAGCCGTCCGACCAGCTGTCCGGATCAGCTTACTAAAGCTCTTGCTGCGTATATAGAAGCTAAACAGGCTGTCAGTGCATAGTAAGAAGGTTATATGAAGAGAATAACACTTATAAAAGGAGATGGGATCGGGCCGGAAATTTCTGATGCTGTATTGAAGATTATTAATGCTTCAGGACTTTCTATAGACTGGGATATACAAACAGCAGGGGCGGATGTTATAGAAAAAGAACATACCCCGCTGCCAGACAGGGTTATAAAATCCGTTATGGCAAACGGTATTGCATTGAAATCTCCTGTCACTACTCCTATCGGTAAAGGTTTCCGCTCTGTTAATGTCCAGTTGAGGAAAGAGCTTGATTTATATGCAAATTTGCGCCCTTGCTATAATCTTCCGGGGATAAAAACACGGTACGAGGGTGTGGATATAGTAGTTGTCCGTGAAAATACCGAGGATTTATATGCAGGTATTGAAAATCAGATAGATGAAGATACTGCTGAAAGTATAAAAAGGATTACACGTCCTGCCTCAACACGAATTGCAGAGTTTGCGTTTGATTATGCTCTTAAAAATAACAGAAAAGAGGTTTGTGTAGTTACAAAGGCTAATATATGCAAGCTCTCCGACGGGTTATTTTTAAATTGTGCACGAGAAGTTTCACAAAAATTTCCTCAAATTAAGTTTAGAGAAATCCTTGTTGATAATTGCTGCATGCAGTTAGTGCAGAATCCGAACCAGTTTGATGTATTATTATTACCAAATTTATACGGGGATATAGTTTCGGACTTGTGTGCAGGATTAATCGGCGGACTGGGGATTGCTCAGGGTGCAAATATCGGGAAAGACTATGCAGTATTTGAACCGGTTCACGGCTCTGCTCCGGATATAGCAGGATTGGATAAAGCAAACCCTACAGCGATGCTTATGTCGGCGATTGAGATGCTTAATTATATCGGAGAAAACAATACCGCTTTAAAGATTAAAACGGCATTGTTTGATACATTGAGAAACGGAATTAAGACTGCGGATATCGGAGGCGATTATTCCTGCAGTCAATTTACGGATGAGATTATTAAAAGATTACGTTGTATAATATAAATAACTTGCCGGTGTGGCTCAGGTGGTAGAGCAACTGATTCGTAATCAGTAGGTCGGGAGTTCGAGTCTCCCCATCGGCAGTTATTTTTTTTTAGGGGGGATATTCGTCCTTCTTGAGGCTTTAGCCGAAGAATAGCAATGGCTTTTTCTAATTATGCCAGTTAAAATATTTATCAAAATCGACGTCTTCAAAGTTGCATAAGAGGTGGAATATTTCATCATCGTCATCAAGTCTTTGAAAATTATACTCGTCGAAACGCCAGTACTTAGGATTAATACCTTTTACACGAACAATGTTTTTATCTTTTAGTATTTGCAGCTTTTTTTTAACCTCTTCCAGAGGTAAATCCACTAATTTTGCAAGTTCAACTGCAGTAATGCCTTCTTCATTACTGTATTTATCAGGGGTAAGGAACATGAGTTCCAGACCAACCATTTTTAGATTTTTGTCTTCTGCTTCCGAACTCATATTTTTATTATAACTTACTTTTGAAAAATTTTATCGTTTTTTTATAGGAAACTCTTTAGTTTGATAAGTTTTGGTGCTTGAAATATAATGTGGATATGAATCGTCTTGAAAAAAATGGTACAACCTCAATAATTTGGCTTAGTACAGCACATCTTTTATGTGATGTATACGGCGGATTTTTAAATCCGATTATGCCATTTATTGCTGCCAAACTCGGATTTACAATGGCTGTCGCCACTGTAATTATAAGTATTGCACAAATTTGCTCAAATATGCTCCAGCCGATTTTTGGTTTTTTTGCAGATAATATTCTTAAACGTTTTTTTATATTCTGGGGTTTAATTCTTGCCTCTGTATTTATTCCGCTTGCACCTTCCGCTCCTAATATTGGAGTGCTTATTATTTTTATGATTTTAGGAAGTCTGGGCGGAAGCTTTTTTCATCCGCAATCTCTCGGGTTTATAAATTTCTTTTCCGGTAAAAACTGTTCAAATAATATGGGCTTTTTTGTGAGTATGGGTTCGGCAGGTTTTGCGCTCGGACCTCTGCTTGCTGCATATATTACCCAGTTTGTCGGGCTGGATAATCTCTTTTATGCTTCTTCTCTCGGGGTTTTCTGGGCATTATTAATGTTTGCTTTTGTGCCAAAACTCTCAAGGACGGAAAGAAAGCCGGAACATAAGGAATTTTTCAATTCTTTTAAAGAAATTTTAGCAAACCGGCAGATGAATTGTTTGATGCTGGTTGCAATGTTAAAATCTCTGGTCACTAACAGCTCTTGTATATTACTTCCGTTTTTATGGAAATCAATGGGATATTCTCCGTTTTATATCGGAACAGCTTTGTTCCTGTTTGTATTTACAGGGGCTGTCGGCTCATTCTTAAGCCCCCGTATCGAAAAACTTACAGGTTCAAAACCTATAATCTATTTTTCTATGTGGGCAACTTTCCCTTTAATGCTAGTATTTGCTCTGACATACAAAACAATGCCGGTATTTTCAATGGTAGTGTTTGCTCTTGTAGGACTTACTACAATGCTTGCCCAGCCGGTTGTTCTTGTCTGGGCGCAAAAAACTCTTCCTGAGTATAAGAGTATTGTAGCAGGGTTTATAAACGGATTCTGCTGGGGAATTGTTGCACTTGCGCTTTCTGTTCTGGGAGCTGTCGCCCAAAAATACGGTATTATGAATTCCCTTCTTGTTTTAACTTTAATTCCTGCAATTTCTTCTTATTTTGTAAGGTATTTAAAAGCGTATAATGATTAAATTTTATGGTATAATTTTCTCATAGATTTATGGGAGAGAATTATGACAACTCAGATTATTGAAGCACAAAATAAAAGATTAACTCCGGAAATGGAGGCTGTTGCATTAAAAGAAGGTGTGAGTAAAGAAGATATTCTTGATAAAGTAGCTTCAGGAAGGGTTGTTATACTTAAAAATAACCGCCGTTCCGATGTGATTCCTACTGCTGTCGGTGAAGGTATGACGGTTAAAATTAATGCTAATATCGGGACTTCTATGGAACGTTCAGGCTTATCAGAAGAACTTGATAAGGTTAAGGTTATTGAATCCGCAGGAGCTGACGTATTAATGGATTTGTCAACCGGAGATAATATTGATGAAACAAGAAAAGCAATAATCTCGGCAACAAAGCTTCCTATCGGAACGGTTCCTATGTATCAGGCAGGCAAAGAAGCCATTGATGTTTATAACGATATCTCTAAACTTTCTAAGGATAAGTTGTTTTCTGATATAGAAAAACAATGTAAAGACGGAATTGATTTTATAACTGTTCATTGCGGTGTAACAAAATTTGTGGTTGACCAGCTTGAAAAACAGGGTCGTGTAACAGATATTGTTTCTCGTGGAGGCTCAATGCTGGCATGCTGGATTAAAGCTACAGGAAGAGAGAATCCTCTCTATGAATATTATGATGAACTTTTAGAGCTGGTAAGAGAGTATGATTGTACTCTATCTCTGGGCGACGGTTTAAGACCGGGCTGTACAGCCGATGCCGGTGATAGAGCTCAGGTTGCTGAAACAATGGTGCTGGGCGAACTCGTTAAACGTGCACGTGCAGCCGGAGTACAGACCATGGTTGAGGGACCGGGACATGTTCCTTTAAATAAAATCCCCTCTATGATAGAAACAATAAAGGTGCTTACAGATTATGCTCCTTTGTATGTTCTGGGTCCGCTGGTCACTGATATAGCTCCGGGGTATGATCATATAACAGCTGCGATAGGCGGTACTCTTGCTGCATATCATGGTGCGGATTTCTTATGCTATGTAACCCCTGCAGAACATATCGGACTTCCGGATGTGAAACAGGTAAGAGAAGGTATTATATCAAGTAAGATAGCCGCACATGCCGCCGACCTTGCAAGAGGAAATAAGAAAGCTTACGAAATGGATTATAACATGTCTGTAGCAAGAAAAAATCTTGATTGGGAAGGTCAGAAAAAGTATGCAATAGATAAATGTGTTTTCCATAATGTTGCGGATGGCAAACCTTGCACAATGTGCGGGAAATATTGCAGTATGAAAATTTTTAACGAATACTTTAGTGAAAATAAAGCGGGTATGATATAAACTACCGGAGGAATTTTGAGTAATCCGATTGATGAAAAACAAAATGAAATAAGAGAATTAAAGCTTCTTGATAAATATATTCTTAAATCTGTAATTGAGATGTTTATTATGGGAGTTCTTGTTTTTACATCTATTATTTTTGCATCGGATACTTTCATTACTTTAATTAAACAAATATCAATGTACGGAATTCCGTTTAAGATTGCGTTTATAATTATTATTCTTCACCTTCCTGCGGTTTTTGTAATGACAATACCTATGGGCGTGCTGCTCGCAACGGTAATGACTTTAAACGGTTTAAGTTTAAGTTCTGAAATAACTGTGATGCGGGCTTGCGGAATTGGTTTAAACAGAATAGCGGCTCCGATTTTCGTGTTTGCAATAGTAATGTCGCTTGTCAGCTTTGTTGTTAATGAAACAATCGTACCGGTTATGACTAAACAGTCTACGGATTTAGCTCTGTACGCATTCGGTCAGAAAAATATTCCGGAAGGGAAACAGAATTTTACGTTCAAAGAAGTTAAAGAGGGCGGGCTTTTAAAACGTTTGTTTTATGTAGGCGACTGTACTGATAAGACTCTTCACGATATAACCGTCATGGATGCTTCTAAAGAAGGAACTATCCAGATTCTGCAAGCAAAAGAGGGTAAAACCTCTCCTATGGGATGGAATTTTCAAAAAGGTGCAATTTATACAATTACAGATAGCGGTAAGACGCTTGATACAACACTTTTTAATGATACTACAATAATGTTTGGTATGGATTTGTCCAGAGAAATGAATAAAAATCTTGCAAATGAACATAATTTCGTACAGCTTTTAAAATTTATTGCAAAGTCTGACAGACCGGATAAGCATGAATTAGAAATTAACTTGTTTGATAAGATTGCGCTTCCTCTTACAACAATTGTTCTTGTTTTAATAGGTGTTCCTCTTGCAATAACTCCGCCCAGAGTCAGATATAACAGAGGCTTTTTGTTCAGTATTTTAATTATTTTTGCATATTATCTCATTAGAGCTTTGTCGATATCTTTTGGTGAAGCCGGTTCTTTAATTCCTGTTCTGGCTGCCTTTATGCCTAATATTATACTTACAATAATAGGGATAGGGCTTTATTATAGAAAAGTATATACAATTTGTTAAGAATATATGATATATTATAATTATGCAAGCCAGAACCTATCTTAATGGAAGTGTAAAAAACGGAAATATAATGAGATGGTCAATTAATCCTCTCATAGTTTATATTGCTCCGATGAAGTTCTATTCCAAACCGGGAGAGGATGCAAAATTCAGAAAAATGGTTTTTGATGCATTTTCAACGTGGTCGGCTGCAAGCGGGGGGAAATTAAAGTTTAAAGTAACCAATGTGCTTTTAGAATCAAATATAAATATTGATTGGAAAAGAGTTGACCGTCAGGCCCTCGGACACTGTTATTTTAACTGGGATAATTCAGGCAGGTTATACGGAGCAGAAGTTTCTATAGGACTTACAGACGGGAAAATTCATCAGCAGTATGACAGTGATATAGAAGTTTATCATACGATTTTACATGAAGTGGGGCATGCTCTCGGCTTAGGGCACAGTCCTTATAAAGAGGATATTATGTATACGCCTCACCAGTATGGAGTGGCAGCTTTATCTGCAAATGATAAGCATTCAATACAATGGTTATACAGGCTCCCTGCCGGTATGCCGGTTATGAGTATTGCATCAAAGTATTCTATTTCAACTTCAACAGATATTGATGCGGTAATAAGAAAAATTGATTCGGAAAATGAACCGAAAGAATCAAACGAGCATATGCAAATTAAAACAAGCAGGGATTTGCTTGAAGAATCCTCTAATATCGGGGATTTGAAGAGGTATAATATGCTTCTTCAAAATATTTCATTGTCACCAAATGTAAAGAATTATCTTAACAAAAATAGAAAATAGGCAATTTTAATAAAAATAATGTTTTAATAATTATATAAGGTTAGTTTTAAGATAAAGGTATTTTTATTTATGGCAGATATCAATCAATTTAGGGCCAGTTTAAGAATTGACAGAAAGAATATTTCCGAATACTTGGAACAATCTTCAAATCCGCTTTCCGCAGAAGCAGAGGCTGGAACTCTTGCATTAAGTAATTATAATCAGGTATTACCACGTCCAAAATATGATAAAGATATTTTTGACATAATTGAAACATCAAGAGTTTTGAATAATTTAGCTCCGGTTAAAATTCCGATGCCGAGTTTCAAGTTAGATGAAATAAACGGTGACAGAATCTATAATAATGACGGAACCCTCTCTTTAATAAGAGAAGAAGAGTCTGATGTTATAAAAGATTATTACCCTCTTTCAAAGCCTCTGGATAACGGTGTTGAGATAGATAAGATTTACGAAATTGATAAAAATACCGGAAAAATTCTGGTTGCGGTTGAACCAATAAAGCGTGCAGGCAGCCGTTTAAAAACGAATGTAACCTTTTTAAACAGCAAGGTTAATGATAAATATATCCTTGTTCAGCTTGGTGAAGACGATATTGTGAATAATATTACTGAATTTTCAGGTAACGGAAAATACTTTAAAACAATATTTAGAGATCACTACAATTATCGTCCTGTAAGATACTTAGAAGGCAGAGATGGTGCTGACGGAAATTTTGAAATGATTGACTGTCTGTTTGATAAATTCGGCGGAATTGCCAGAATAAAACGTTATACAAATAAACGGGAAGTCAGTATCGATTATACGGAAGATACAAAAAATATTAATGTTAAGAATAAAGAAGTCTAATTATTCAACATACTTTCCGTCAAATAATTCAAGAATCATTTTTTCCTGATCGGTTTCTATCCGGTCTTTATTCTTTTTTGTTTCTTCTCCGGATTCATCCTCATTGCGGATACTTGTTGATTCAGAAGCCGGTTTTACCTCTTCTTTTGTTACTTTTATTTCTTGAGCTTTTTCTGTTTTCCGTACTGCGGGAGCAGGTTCATCCGGCTCACTGTCTTCTTCCTGCGATTCGGTAGTATGCTGTACTGAAGTCTGTTTATTTTCTCCGAATTGAACCATCTTTACAGTTACCGGAGTCGATGATTGATTAAACATAGTGTTTGCCGCATCAATAATCATTTGCTTTTTATTGGTATCATTTATTTGAGAAACAAGTCTTTCATTTCTGAATGCAATAATAACTCCGTCAGGTTCAATTTTTACAGGTTTGGCAAGTTTCAATAGAGCCTGAGTTGAAGGACTTTTTATATTTGCAAGCAGCATCTGCCACATAGAGCCGATATCTTTGCCGTCAGATTTCTTGGCAACCGGAGGTGGAGTGAAGTCTTCATTTGCTGCAACTTTTTCAACGGCAGGTTTTTCTTCCTGTTTAGGCATAGACTGGGGTTCGACCGGTGCGGGTCTTGTTACAACTTCAACAGGCTGCGGGGCTTTTATTTCTACAGATGCAGGTTTTTGTACCTGTGGAATTATTTCACTTCCGCTTTCCAGTGCGGCAATTCTGTTCTGTAAATCCAGTAATGTTGAATTCTCAGCCATATTAGCCAGATCAATGATTCCTACTTCCAGCCAGAGATGCTGGTTCGCAGCCAGTTTGATTTCTTTTATATAATAGGAAATTCTTTCTATTAGAAATACAATCTGATGAGCTTCCAGTGATTCTTTTTGAGTAAGCAGTTCTTTTATCTGCGGCTCATTCAATCCTGTTAAATCCGATAAAAGATTATCGGAACATGTTTTTACAATAAGCAGATTTTTAAAATATTCACAAAGGTTTGTCAGTATCTGCAGCGGCTCATTTCCGGAATTGTAGATATCATTCAATATTTCTATTGCACCGGCAGGGTTTGAGTCAATAATCTTTGAACTTAAATGATAAAGTGTATCAAAAGAAATCCTGCCCAGAATAGAATTGACATCGTCTACGGTTATTTGTTTTGAAATCCCCAGAATGCTTAATTGGTCTAAGAGCGATATACTATCTCTCATTCCGCCTGCGGAATTCTTTGCAATGGCAAAAAGTGCATCATCCGTAATATTAATTCCTTCATTATCGGAAATATATCGAAGATGTTTAACTATATCATCTGTCGTAATTCTTCTGAAATCAAATCTTTGGCAGCGGCTTTTAATTGTATCGAGAACTTTATGAACTTCTGTTGTTGCAAGAATAAATATAACATTTTCAGGCGGTTCTTCAAGGGTTTTTAAAAGCGCATTGAATGCATGGTTTGTTAGCATATGCACTTCATCTATAATATAGATTTTGTATCTTCCGTTAACCGGTACATATTGAATTTTTTCAAGAAGATTTTGAGTATCTTCAACTTTTCTGTTACTTGCTGCATCAATTTCTATAACATCAATCGGGATGGAATTTGTAATATCTTTACAGCTTTCACATTCTCCGCATGGATGGATAGTCGGGCCATTTTTACAGTTTAAAGATTTTGCTAAAATTCTAGCGGTAGATGTTTTACCTGTCCCTCTCGGACCTGTAAAAAGATAAGCATGAGATATTTTACCAAGCTCAATTGCGCTTGTAAGAGTCTTTTTAATATGTTCCTGACCTACAAGCGTATCAAGTGATTGTGGACGATATTTTCTGTATAAAGGTATATAATTCCCGCTCATAGATTCAGTTTATCATAAAAATTGCAAGGAGTTAAGTTTTATAATAATATGAAGAACATGAAAAAACTTGTAATATTATTTTTATCATTGTTTTTAGGGATGAATTCGGTTTTTGCGTATAATCTGATTCTGCCCAAAGAAAAGAAAACTGTTACGACAAACCAGTATGCATTTTTTGTTGGAAAAGCTCAAAATACTGAGATTATTACAATTAATGATAAAAGAATATTTACTGCTTCAAACGGAGCTTTCGCACACAGCGTAAAATTAAAAGACGGAAAAAACAGGGTGGTTGTGCGTTCAAATTACAGTACACAGATTTATAATTTTTATAAAACACCTTCTTCCATAGAAAAATCCCCGCTTAAAGAATTTGAACAAAGAAGAGTTGTTGTGAACAAAGACAGGGCACCGCTGCGAGAACTTCCGCAAAATAAAGGAATGAACAGAATTTCACATCTTTTTAAAGGTACAAATCTTCTGATTAACGGACAGCAGGGAGAGTTTTACAGGGTATTTTTATCAAAAAATAAAATAGCCTGGATAGCCGTAAAAGATGTCGATGAACCTGAAAAAAATGAAGATTATACAATTCCGACTTTTATAACGATGAAGAGTGATACTTTTAAAAACGCATCTGTTCATACAATAGAATTTACGGGAAAATTGCCTTATACCATTGATGAAACAGATAAGGAAATTATCTTTAAAGTTTATAATCCGGAATATTCTGATAATTCTGTATACACGGTTAATATAAGAAAGCCTGAAAAATATGTTTACAGGACTTTGCTTTCAAACGGCACCTATATTTTTAAAGTAAATGAACTTTTACTTCCGGAAGGCGCAACTCTGGACGGAATTACAGTGGTAATTGATCCCGGACATGGAGGTTTTGAGTCAGGAGCTATAGGCTGTCTGGGAGATAAAGAAAAAGACATTGCTCTAAAAATAGGATTAGAGTTACAGGACAGATTAAGATTAATGGGTGCTAATACGATTATGACAAGGGAATGTGACGGTCATGTTTCTTTGGATGACAGAATTGAGATTGCACAAAAAAATTGTCCGCAGATTTTTGTCAGTATACATCTTAATTCAATTCCGGATATTAATATGAATGTGAGAAAGAACAGAGGTTCTAGTGTATATTATTATAATCCGAATTCAAAAGAACTCGCAAAAGATGTTCAGAAGAGCCTTCTGAAAGAACTTTCCACCAGAAACGAAGGAGTCCGTGAAGGCAGTTTTAAGGTGCTAAGACGCAGTGAATATTTAAGTATTCTTGTAGAAGCTGCGTATATGACAAACCCTGTAGACAGTGTAATATACAGAAAAGAAAATTTTGCATACAATACTGCAAGAGCTATAGCCGAGGGTATTTATAACTACCTGATTTGTGATGATAATAAAACAAAATAGACATCTTTCGGGGTTTGTTATAAAATTAATTCTATTCAGGGAGTGATATTTTTATGAGATTACATAATTCTTACACAAATCAGATTGAACAATTTGAAACAATCGAGCCGAATAAGGTTAAAATGTATGTTTGCGGTCCAACTGTTTATGATAATGCACATTTGGGACATGCAAGATGCTATATAACCTGGGATGTGTTATACAGATACCTTAAGTTTAGAGGGTATGATGTTACATATTGCAGAAATGTTACGGACGTTGATGATAAAATACTTAAAAAAGCTGAAAAAGAAGGAAAAACTCCCGAAGAAATTTCTAAATACTGGTATGAAAGATTCTCTGAAAGTATGAAAGCCTTAAATAATCTTAAGCCGGATATAGAACCTTTTGCTACAAAAACTCTCGGAGAGATGATTTCTATAATAAAAGATTTGATAAATAAAGGTTATGCATATGAAGCAAACGGTGATGTTTATTTCAGAGTAAAAAAGTTCCCTAAATACGGCTATCTTTCAAAACAGCCGATTGATCAGCTTGAGAGCGGGGCGAGGATAGAAGTCGGAGAACACAAAGAAGACCCTCTCGACTTTGCACTCTGGAAAAAAGATGAAAAATTCGGCTATAATTCACCCTGGGGAGTCGGACGCCCGGGATGGCACATTGAATGTTCCGCTATGAGCAGAAAGTATTTAGGTAAAACTATTGATATTCACGCAGGCGGAGCGGATTTAATTTTTCCTCATCACGAAAACGAAATAGCACAATCTGAATGCGCTAACGGCTGCAGGTTTGTTAATTACTGGCTGCATAATGGTTTTGTAACCATCAATAAAGAAAAAATGTCAAAATCTCTCGGAAACTTTCTGACAATTGATGACTTGCTGAAAAATTATGACGCAAATACCATAAGATTCTTTATCTTAACTAATCATTACAGAATGCCTGTAGAATTCTCCGATGAAGCTTTACAGGCAGCTTCTAACGGAGTTAAGAGAATGCTCAATGCAAAACAGTCTAAACTGGATGAATCTCTTGATATAACTCAATATGAAGAGTATAAAGAGTTTGTAAATGCAATGGATGATGATTTGAATACATCAAAAGCTCTGGCTGTATTATTTGATCTTGCAAATAAAGCCAATAAGGATGCGGATTATGCTTATACCCTCCTTTACAAACTCGGAACGGTTTTAGGTTTTACTTTTGAAAAAGCAACTTTATCTAAAGATGAGCTTAAAGATGTGTTGAGTCGTGTGAGTGCTGAACTCGGCGAAAACTTTGATTCAATGGACGATATTATTGAAAAAAGAAAGCAGGCCAGAGCTGAAAAAAACTGGGATTTAGCTGACAAAATAAGAATAGGTCTTGATAAAGCGGGTATTGTGCTCAAGGATTCAAAGGAAGGTACAATTTGGGAGCTAAAATAATTAAATTAGTACTGTTTTTTATACTTCTGGCTTGTTCTCAACTTTCAATCATAGCGCAGGACAGTGACTACGGGCTTGTAAGAGTCGGAATTACTGATAATAAATTTCAAAACGTTTTAAGACAAAATATAATACTATATGGTACGGCTGATTGTGATATTTGCGACAAAGCGACCAAGAAAGTTTTAACCCGTGTTCCGGCAAACAGTGATATCGTTGTTAGAAATAATCTTACCGGCATAGATGTTATTGTGAATAATACCGGCGCAACTCTCAGAGATTTTGTTATTGTTTGTCCGACAGGGCTTCTCGGGGTTCGGGATTTGAAAAGAAAAGGTGAACCTGCTGTTTACCACGGGGCTTTTGAATTAATTCAAAAGCCGGATCATAAAGGTTTTTATCTTGTAAATCTTGTTGAATTACAAGAATATTTAAAAGGGGTTGTCCCGAATGAAATGCCTGTAAGGTTTGGTTTAGAAGCTCTAAAAGCTCAAACGGTTGCCGCAAGGAACTATGTTCTTGCTCCGAGAAAAAAAGCGTATGATGAGTTTGATGTTGTAGACAGTGTTGCAAGTCAGGTTTACTATGGTGCAAATACAGAAACGGATATTTCAACCCGTGCTGTTATGGAAACGGACGGGGTAGTTGCATTATATGATAATGAAATGATTTTAGCCCTTTATAGTTCAACAGCCGGCGGATATACGGAGAGTTACGCAAATGCTTTTTCCGATCCTAATTCCAAAATGTTTCCGTCGGAGCATAAGCCTTATCTTATAGCGGTTCCTGATAAGGAAGAGTTCCCAAAGCTTAATGAGGAAGAAAAAGCTAAAGATTTCTATTCTCAAAAAACTCCGTCTTATGATATAGAATCCCCATACTACAGATGGCAAAAAGAATGGGCTGTCGGGGAATTAGAGAATATTTTGAAAAAAACTCTTGTTGCACAATCTAAAACAGGGTTTATAACTCCTGCTTTTAAATCGACGGATGAACTCGGAAATATTAAAGATATTAAAGTTATGAAAAGAGGCGAATCCGGAAAAGCGATAGAAGTTGAATTAATGACAACAAAGGGCTGTTATAGAATTTCAAAAGAACTTGTAATAAGAAGGGTTTTCCAAAAAGACGGAATATCTCTTCCGAGTGCCAATGTTGTATTTGAAAAGAAATTGGATAATTACGGTAATGTAACTGATATTACAGCATATGGAGGCGGCTTCGGGCACGGAGTCGGGATGAGTCAGTATGGTGCAGGGTATATGGCAACAAAGTTAAACCAGCCGTATTATAACATTTTAAGACATTATTATACAGGAATTTGCCTTGGGACGCCTCCGGTTGAAATATGGAATGAAGCTTTACGCCAAACTTTCTGGGCACCTGCCGGCAGGGCTTCAATTGTATTAATAGACCCCGGAGTTTCTAAAATTAAAGTTATATTGAACGGGAAGGAACGAGAGTTTAATGTATCTAAATCACTGTTTCAAAAAGAAGTAAAAATTGATATTTCAAGATATATTGAGGATGGTGAAAATAATATAGTATTCTGTCCGAATGAAAGAATGATGAAAGTATATATTGAATTAGTCGAAAAATACTCTCAATTAGAAAGTGACAGGAGCGAGTAATGCAAAAAGACGAAACTCCAAGTGTATTAAAAGCAGCCTGGCTTATTGCTCTTGTAACAATTGCAAGTAAGTTTATGGGGTTTGCACGAGATATGGTTGTCGCTAATTTTTACGGAGCAACCCTTGTTTCGGATGCATATTTTTATGCCCTTCAGATTCCATCACTTGCAATAATTATCTTAGGCGGTGTGGGAGGACCTTTTCACAGCGCAACTGTTGCGGTTTTTTCAAAGCTTATTCCTGATTTTGATTCCAAACCAACAGAAGAGGTGAATAGATTATATAGTACGTTTATGACTATAACGTTTCTGTTCTTTGCCGTTATTGCAGTTCTTGGATTCTTTTTTGCCGATAAAATTATGGGATTAATCATATCAGCAGGGGCTCCGGAACTTGTGGCACTGGCTTCTGCTCATTTTAAAATAATGACCCCTATTATATTGATTGGTGGAATAATCGGTATTTATTACGGGCTCTTGATTTGTCATAAAGAGTATATTTTACCGAATCTTTCTCCCATGATTTTAAGTACGGTTGTAATTATTGTTCTTTTTTGTGTGCACAATGATAAATCGGGTGTAGTGCTTGCAGGAGCAACAACTCTCGGGGCTATCTGCCAGTTAATTGTGCAGTTTCCGAAGCTAAGAAGAATCGGATACAGAATTAAACCTAATTTTGATATTAAAAATAATAAGAATCTAAACAGTCTTTTTGAGCTTCTTTTCCCTGCAATATTAAGTTCAACAATAGGTCAGATAAGTATTTATATAGATATGTTTTTTGCTTCAACCCTTGTTGAAGGCGCATGGACTTCTGTTGTGTTTGCAAACAGAATATTTCAGTTTCCTGTAGGAATTTTAGTAACGGCATTTCTTGTACCGTTGTTTCCGATATTTTCAAGACTCGCCGGAGAGGGAAAGTTTGATGATATAAAAACCTATTTCAACAAAGGAGTCGGAGTTCTTTTCTTTGCTGCAATTCCAATGGTAATTTTAATATTAACCCTTGCAAATGACGGAATTTCACTTGTTTTTGAAAGAGGTGCATTTAATGCAAATGCTGTTGTTATGGTATCAGAAGCACTGTGTTTTTTATCTTTTTCAATCTTGCCATACGTATTCAGAGATTCTATAACAAGAGTTTATTATGCGTTTAATGATTCTAAAACTCCGTTTATTATTGCAATATCTTCAATCGCACTAAAAGCTGTTTTGAATTATCTTTTAATAATCAGACTAAATATGGGTATAGCAGGAATTACACTTTCTACTTCAATTATAACTTTAGTCAATGCAACCCTTCTCGGTATATTTATACATAAAAGAATAAGACTGGATTATAAGAATTTATTTAAGAATTTTGGAAAAATGATTATTGCCGGTGCTTTGACTTTTGTGCTATGTCTGTTTACAGGTTTATGTTTTGATAAAATTGCAATGCCTAAATATGTGTTTGAAGGAGTAAAAATACTGGTTGTTTCAGCTATATGTTTATCGGTTTATACAGGCTTGAATTTATTGTTCAGAATGGAATATGCCCGTGAACTGGTTAACAGGATAGTAAAAAAGTAATATCGACTAATTAACGGATTTAATTTTTTTTAAATAAGGTAGGATAGGTTATTATGAATATTGATTTTGAATTATTAATGAATAAGGCTAAAGAGGCTTCAAAGTTTTCTTATTCGCAGTTCTCAAAATTTGCGGTCGGAGCTGCTGTTTTGATGTCTAACGGAGAAATTTATACAGGATGTAATATAGAAAACTCCAGTTTAGGGCTAACAATATGTGCAGAAAGGTGTGCAATATTTAAAGCCGTGTCAGCAGGGCAAAAAGAAATCCTTGCAGTTGCAATCTATTCTCCGAACCAGAAAGACTGCTATCCTTGCGGAGCTTGCAGGCAGGTTATGTTTGAGTTTCAGGCTCAGGATGACTTATTTGTTATAACAGAAGCTGAAGAAGGACTTCATATAAGAAAATTAAGCGATTTTCTTCCGTACGGATTCAGAATTTAAACAACTATTATGTATATCTTAGAAGTTTTTATAAAGTGGCTTAATAAAAGGGAAACAAAAGAAGTAATTCCTCCAAAGCCGGATTTTAAAGAAGTAGACGAGGCTTTAACCTGTGAACATAACTTCATGCCTGTAGACAGTACCGGAGAAGTTCTGGCTTGTACAAAATGCGGGTTTGTAGTAAAAAAGGGTAGTGGGTAAGGGGTAAATAAAAAGTAAACGAGATGTTATTTAATCCGAACTCATAATAAAATGAAATCAAATTAAAACAAACGAGGGCATATATGCAAAAAGTATTAGATTTTATATCATCAAAAACTTTCAGAAATGTAATGTGTTTTATAGTATTTACTTTTCTGATAACTATTACCATATCTTCTCAGAACTATTTCTTTCAAAAGGTTATAGAAAATGGTATAAGCAAACGTGATATAATAGCTCAAAAAGATATTAAAGTTATTGATACTAAAAAGACTGAACTACATAAAAAAGAAGCAGCTCAAGCAGTAGAGCCAATCTTAACACAGGCAGAAGATGATTTTGTAACATCAAGTCTTACTACTCTTCAAAAATCAGTTATTAAAATCAGAGCAAAAAATGTTTCAGATGATATAAAAGAAGATGAGCTCAGCGTTTTGTTTGACGAGTCCGGAAGAAGAGGAGTTATAGAATTCCTTTTGAAATCCAGCGATAGTGATTTATATGCGCTTTTTGATAAATGTAAAGTGGTTCTTGCAGGAGTTCTAAATACCGGAATTTCAAATGATGATTTTGAAAACAATAATGTGACGGCAATTATTAAGAAAAATATCCCGAATACAACCCCTCGTTCTCAGGTTAATCTTATAACAGGTGTTTTAAATCAGGTAATTGTTCCGAATCTTGTTGTAGATGAATTTGCAACAGAAATTGCCAGAAAGAATGCTGCTAATGCAGTTAAACCTTATGAAGTATCTTTTAAAAAAGGTTCTAAAATTGTATTTGAAGGTGAACCAGTAACAAAATTAAAAAGAGATGCTCTCAGAGCTGCCGGATATAACGTTTTGGAAGTAAATTTCGGCGGATTAGCAGGAATTTATCTTCTTGTCGCATTTTTCACTTTTGTATTTTTGCAATATGAAAAGAATTTTGAAAAACAGTATTATAATTCAAAATACCTGCTAATAATGGCATCATTTACTATTTTACTTGCATTTACCGGAGCTTTGCTGCCGACCGGATTCTCGCCGTATATTTTGCCGATACCGGCTTATACAATATTACTTTCTATATTTACGACCCCGAGGAATGCTTTTTTTGCTTCAACCATTGTTCTTGCGTGGCTTGCGATAGGTATGCACTGGAACATGGAACTGCTGGTCGCTTTTATGCTTTTGAATACGGTTGTAATGACTTCTGTTTCAAAGCTTAAGTTCTCAAAACGCTCGGATTTACTTATAACAAGCTTAAAAATTTCACTTGCCGGAGTTTTAGTTGTCGGAGGAATTTATTTCCTTGAGAAATACATGATGGATATTAACAATATGCTAATCCTGAGAGATTTAGGACTTATACTGTTTAACTGTTTTGTAATAAGCGGTGTGGGTATATTGGGAGTACTTCCGATTATTGAAAATATATTCAGAGTAATGACGCCATACGGTCTGGCAGAACTGGCGGATCATAATCAACCTCTATTGAAAAAGCTTCTTTCAGATGCTCCGGGAACATTTAACCATAGTTTAATTGTTTCTCATCTTGCAGAAGCGGCTGCAGAAGCAATAGGAGCTAATCCGATTTTAGCAAGAGTCGGGACAATGTATCATGATATAGGCAAACTTTTACGTCCTATGTTTTTTGTGGAAAATCAATCCTTCTATGGTATTGAAAATCCGCACAAGACATGTACTCCAAGGTTTAGCAAAATGCTTATTACCGCGCACCCTAAAGACGGTCTTGAGCTTGCTAAGGAATATCATCTTCCGCAGGTTATTCATAATTTTATTACCCAGCACCACGGAACGAGTCTGGTAAGTTATTTCTATAACGAAGCACTGAAAGAAGAAGGCGAGGAAAACGTTAAGGAAGAACAATTCCGTTATCCGGGTCCTAAGCCTAATACAAAAGAAACAGCAATTCTTATGATAGCAGATGCGGTTGAATCAGCTGTAAGAGCTGCTAAAAATCCATCTAATGAGCAGATTGACGCTATAATTCAAAAAATCATAAAAGAACGCTTAAATGACGGACAGCTAGAAGATTCCCCGCTTACATTAAAAGATTTAAAAACGATAGCGGAAACTTTCTCAAGAATGCTCAGAGGTATGCATCATAAGAGAATTAAATATCATAATGACCTTGTTCAGGAGCTTGATAAAAACAGACAGCATCTGGATGTTGAAGGTAATTCAATTCCGGCTCTTGATAAGGATTTGGAGTCAAAAATCAAGGAATTAGAAGAAAAGAAGAATGGCAATAATTAATATTTTTACCGAAAATATTTTTGAAGGCTGGGATGTTAATGAAAAGGATGTTATAGAAAAAACCCGTAAGATGGTTCAGTTTTATATAAGAGAGCTTGGGGAAAGAAGCTGTCTTGCCGGAAGAGAATATGATTCTATAACTTTGGATATTGTTTTTTGTGATTCTGATAAGACACATGAACTAAATCGGGATTACAGGGATAAAGATTATCCTGCTGATATTATAACGTTTGCTATATTTGCAGATGACGAGAATAGCTTTGTATTTGACGGGGATATAAATCTCGGAGAAATCGTAATTGCACTGGATAAAGTTATAGAAGGGGTAAATAGGGATGTGAGTTTATCAAAAAATAAAGAACAAGAACTGTTTTTTTTGATAAGTCACGGGCTGATGCACCTTTTGGGATTTGACCATAGGGATGAAGAGGAATACAATTTTGTTATAAGGGAACAAAGAAAAGCGCTGGAGTGTATCGGATATGACAAAATTTAAATCACAGGGATTCAGTAATACTTTTAAAAATGCCAGAAAAGGTTTTAGACTTGTTTTGAAAAGCGAAATGAATATAAGAATTCATATAACTGCAGCCTGTTTTGTTATATTACTGGCGTATATTTTAAGATTCACTGCTATTGAGTATTGCCTTTTGTTATTTGCAATCGGGTTTGTTATAGTATCGGAAATGCTCAATTCGGCAATAGAATTTGCTCTTGATTCCATTTATCATAACAGGTATTCTAAGATGGTCGGAATGGCAAAAGATATTTCAGCGGGTGCCGTTATGTTTGCATCATTTATAAGCCTTATTATAGGTTTGATTTTGTTTGGCAAACATCTTTTGTAAACAATTTTACGATATTTTACAAAACCGGAATGACGGGTTAAATAAAGTGAACCCCCTCAATATAAGGCTTTAGCCGAAGAATCACAAAAATTATAGGGTGAGCATAATTACTCACCCTATAATTAAATGGATAGCTCCTGAAACAAATTCAGGATGATAACCTATTCCGCTTTTTGTATATTACACCTTATCAAAGACAAGTTCATCATCTTTGACATCAATTTTTAGATGGTCGCCGTCAGTAAATTTCTGTGCAAGAATTAGCTTAGAAAGCGGGTTTTCAACCATTTGTCTTATTACTCTCTTAAGCGGTCTTGCACCATAGACAGGATTGAACCCTCTTGTTGCAAGGAATTCTTTAGCATCATCGGTTATATCAAATGTAATATTGTGGTCTTTGAGCAGGCTTCTCAAATGTTCCATCTGAATATCAACGATTGATGATAACTGCTGCAGCGTCAGAGCCTTGAAGAAGATAATCTCATCAACTCTGTTAAGGAATTCCGGTTTAAATTTTTCTCTCATTATCGTCATAACTTTTTCTTTTGTTTTGTCAAAGTTACCCTGATTAAGAGCTGAATTTAAAGAATCCTCAAGGATTATATCACTTCCTATGTTGCTTGTCATAATGATTACGGTATTTTTGAAATCTATTGTTCTGCCTTTAGAATCAGTTAAACGTCCATCATCAAAGATTTGCAGCATAAGATTGAATACATCCGGATGAGCTTTTTCAATCTCATCAAACAATACTACGGAATATGGTTTTCTTCTGACAGCTTCTGTCAACTGTCCGCCTTCTTCGTAGCCGACATATCCCGGAGGAGCTCCGACTAATCTGGAAACATTATGTTTTTCCATATATTCTGACATATCAATCCTTATGATTGCATCCTCGTCATTAAACAGAAATTCTGCAAGAGTCTTTGCAAGTTCTGTTTTACCGACACCGGTCGGACCTAAGAAAATAAATGTACCAATCGGTCGTTTAGGGTCTTTTAATCCGGAACGAGCACGGCGTATTGCGTCAGAAACTGTATCAACAGCCTCATCCTGTCCTATCAGACGATTATGAAGTACATCTTCCATCTTAAGAAGTTTCTGCATTTCGCTTTCGACAAGTTTGTTAACAGGAATTCCTGTCCACTTACTGACAACTTCCGCTATATCATCGCCGTCAATTTCTTCTTTAAGAAGTTGATTTTCACTTCTTTCTTTACCTTGCATAGATTGAAGTTTCTTTTCAAGCTCCATTAATTTGCCGTACTTAAGCTCTGCTGCGGTCTGCAAATCCGTATTTCTTTCTGCTTCCGCAATCTTGTTTTTCACCTTATCAATTTCATCTTTGATTCCGGCTTCGCCTGAAATATTCTCTTTTTCAACTTCCCATTGAGCTTTGAGTTTAGAAATTTTACCTTCCAAATCATCTATTTCGGAAGTTAATTTATCAATTTTTGCAATACATTCAGGCGAAGTTTCTTTTTTAAGAGCTTCTCTTTCGATTTCAAGCTGAATTTTCTGCCTCATCATTGTGTCAATTTCTTCCGGCATAGAATCAATTTCAATTCTTAGTGCGGATGCTGCTTCATCAATAAGGTCAATAGCCTTATCCGGCAGAAATCTGTCTGTAATATATCTGTCAGAAAGTCTGGCAGCTTGAATAAGAGCGCTGTCTAAGATTCTGATTCCGTGATGGACTTCATATTTTTCTTTTAAGCCTCTTAAAATTGAAATAGTATCCTCAACAGACGGCTCATCCACCATTACAGGCTGAAATCTTCTTTCAAGAGCCGGGTCTTTTTCTATATACTTACGGTATTCATTAATAGTTGTAGCACCGATTGTTCTTAATTCACCTCTTGCAAGCATCGGTTTGAGGAGGTTTCCGGCATCCATTGAACCTTCTGTTGCTCCGGCGCCAACGACAGTATGAAGTTCATCAATAAACATAACAATTTCCCCGTTTGATTCCTGAACTTCTTTGAGAACGGCTTTTAAACGCTCTTCAAACTCGCCTCTAAACTTAGCACCTGCGACCAGTGCACCTAAATCAAGAGAGATGAGTTTAACATCTTTCAAACTTTCAGGGACATCGCCTCTTATAATTCTCTGGGCAAGTCCTTCAACGATGGCGGTTTTACCGACTCCCGGTTCGCCGATTAGAACCGGATTGTTTTTTGTTCTTCTGTTAAGCACCTGAATTATTCTTCTGACCTCTTCATCACGCCCGATAACCGGATCTAATTTGCCCTTGCGGGCCATTTCTGTCAGGTCGGTTGAATATTTTTCAAGAGCCTTCATATTTTCTTCTGCATTTTTTGTATCCACTTTTTTATTACCTCTTATTTTTTTCATAGCACTCAAAACAGAGTTTGTAGTTACTCCCTGTTTTCTCATTAAATCCTGAATAAAAGAACCTTCCAGCTTTGTCATACCTAAAAGTATGCATTCAATCCCGATAAATTCATCCTTTAGGCTCTGTGCTTCTTGGGTTGCAATTTCAAGAAGAGAGTTAGTTTCTCTTGACAAAAATACCTGCTGGGAGGAAGGCGGTGTTGAAATAGTCGGATAAGATTTAATTTTTGCGACAACTTCGTTTATAAAATGCTGATTAAGAAGTTTGAGTTCTTCTAAGTAATCCTTTGCGATTCCCTTATCCTCAATCATCGCCATAACAATATGTTCAGGCTGAACTTCCGTATTCTTGTAAAAATCTTTTTTAGCGTTTGCAGCAAATATAATTTCCTGCGAATAGTTAGTAAATTTTTCAAAATCAATCATAGTCTAAACTCCGGAGGGTAATATTTTCTTTTGTATTTACCCTTACAATTATATTTTAATGATATTTTTGAAAAATCAACTTATTTTTAATGATTAATTAATAATTTATTTTGAAACAGTTCTATTCTTCTATTGTTTCTTCTTCATCCGGATCGAGTTCAGAAGTCTTAAATCTCAGGTAGAAAATATCATTTTCATAGATATAAAGATCTTCACCTTTTTCAATATAAGCAAGCGGAGAATCTTCATAAACCTGAACGACTCCGGATTTTAGGCGGTTTCCCTGTTCGTTTTTGACCATCCCTTTAGCAAGAGATATTCCCTGCCCGAATCCTTTAACAAAATAACTCCCGACGGTTGATGCTGCAGAGAGTGCAAGTTCTCCCTTATCAAGAGGTTTTTTAGCTTTATATTTTGCAGTGAATTCAAAATCCTCAATCGGTTTTCTTACTCCGTGAGTAATGAAGGCTGTCGGTCTTACCGTAAACGAAGCATTCCTTTTTCCTCTTTTAGGGAATTTGACATCTATAATTTTTGTTTCAACAACTGTTCCCGGTTCAAATTCGATACCGTTTTCAAAAGTAACTTTTTCCATTGATTTAAAATTCAATATTTCAGGAGGTTCTGTTGAACTGAACGGAGATAAAGCCTGTACTTCAACAGTTACACCCGCATATGCAGGAATTGTGATTAAGCTGAACAACAATACTAAAAACTTTTTCATAATAGTATTATTTAACCTTTTTTTTTTCTATCTGTCAATAAATTAAATAGAGTTCTTCTTAATTTTTATTAACAACCTCTTGTTTTAACTGTTTTTTGCTGTCAAAATAGTTAGAACAAGGGGAGGTTATTCATGCCGGCAGCTTATACAACCAGACAGAAAAAATCAAACCAGCAGGGGGAACTTTCGCAGCTGATGCCTCAAAATATTGATGCAGAAGAAGCGATTCTCGGTGCTATTCTTGTAAGTCCTGCCTGCATGAACAGAGTAGTTGAACATTTAAAACCCGAGTCTTTTTATAAACCTGCTCACAGGTATGTATATGAAGCAATGCTTCAGCTTTATAACGGTGAAGATAAGATTGATATTGTATCTGTTTCCGATGTTTTGAATGTTAATCAAAAACTCGAACTTGTCGGCGGGCGTGCCTTTATAAATGACTTGAGTTATAAAACCATAACTACTACCAACGTTGAATATTATGCGAAAATAGTTCAAGAAAAAGCTATAAAAAGAGCTTTGATAGATGCCGGTTCTGAAATTGTTAATACTGGTTATGATTTAAATCCGATTGAAGAATCTCTGGAAACTGCTGAGAAATTGATTTTTGATATCGCTTCTCAAAAAGCATCAAAAGCTTTAAGCCCGATCAAAGATCTTGTGTATGATACATATGCAAAAATTGAAGAAAGATATAATAATAAAGATACATTAACAGGTGTTCCGACAGCTTTCTATGATTTGGATACAATTACAAACGGGCTTCAAAAGTCAGATTTAGTAATACTTGCAGCCCGTCCTGCAATGGGTAAAACCTCATTTGCGCTCAACATAGCACAAAATGTTGCTCTGAAAGCCAATGTTCCTGTTGCCATATTTTCTCTTGAAATGTCAAAAGAACAGCTTGTTCAAAGATTATTATGCTCTGAAGCCGAAGTTGATACTCAGAGATTAAAAACCGGTAATATGCAGTCAAAAGACTGGGAAAAATTAGCTGTAGCAATGGACAAATTTTCTCAGGCACCTATTTATATTGATGATACCGCCGGGGTTACAATAACGGATTTGAGAGCAAAATGCAGACGTCTTGCAATGGCTGAGAAAAAACTCGGATTAATTGTAATAGACTATTTGCAGCTTATTGAAGGTACTGGAAGAGAAGACCGTATGCAGCAGATTTCAAGTATTTCAAGAGGTTTGAAGATTCTTGCTAAAGAATTGAATGTTCCGATTATTGCACTTTCGCAGCTATCCCGTGCTGTTGAAGGCAGAACTGATAAACGTCCTATGCTTTCTGATTTAAGAGAATCCGGTTCTATCGAGCAGGATGCAGATATTGTTGTATTTATTTATCGTGATGAATATTATAAAAATAATAACGATGAAGAAGAAATGTCAGAAAAAGCAGCAAATAAAGGTGAGGCTGAAATTATCATTGCAAAACACAGAAACGGCCCTGTCGGTACTGTAAAACTTCTGTTCCAGAGCAATATTACCAAATTTAAAAACCCTATTAAAACTGATGTATTTTAGAGGTTTGAATGTCCTATATTGAAATAATACTTTTAGCTTTAGCTTTGTCCGTTGATGCTTGTGTTGTGTCATTTTCTTACGGGCTTGTTTCTCATAATATGCGGGCAAGAAATTCAATGCTGTTAGCTCTTTTTACAGGAGTTTTTCAAGGTATAATGCCTGTTATCGGTTATTTTCTTACCGGAATTGTGAAATCGTATATTGAACCTTATTCGGGACTTCTAATTTTTATTATATTTTGTTATTTAGGTGTAAAGTTTATAAAAGAAGCTTTTGAAGAGAAAAAACTTCAGAATCCAACCTGTTTAGGAGCAGGATGTTTATTGCTTGTCGGGGTTGCAACAAGTATTGATGCTTTTTCTGCCGGAATCTCTCTTTCACTTCTGGGAAATAAAATCCTAAAACCGGCAGTCTTAATTGCTGCGGTAACTTTTATAAATTCGCACCTTGGTTTCTGGTTTGGCGGCAAGTTTAAAAATATTCCGTCCCGCCCGCTTGAAGTAACTGCAGGTTTAATACTTGTAGGGTTGGGTATAAAAGCTGTATTATGATAAGTTATGTAGAAAAAAAACTGAACAGAAATTTAAATGAGTTTGAAAAAGCTCTTTTTAGTGCAACATATTCGGAACATTGCGGGTATTTGCATTCAAGAAAACTCTTAAATACTCTTTACAGGCAGGGTTCTGTCTATTATAAAGAGAACGCAGGAGGGTTCAGACTCGGGAACCATGCGATACTTTTTAAGATGGAATCACATAATCATCCTTGTGCAGTTGAACCTTTTAATGGTGCAGCCACCGGAATAGGCGGAATTATAAGAGATGTACTTGCTATGAATGCGGAACCTGTTGCCCTTTGTAATTCTTTGAAATTTGGTGATAATGAAAGAATTAAAAAAGGTGTTGTTGAAGGGATTTCGTTTTACGGTAACTGTATCGGGGTTCCGACTGTTTCAACAGAAGTTTTGTATGATAAATCTTATACTTTCAATCCGCTTGTAAATGTCACGGCTGTTGGTTTGGCAAAGTTTGAGGATATTGTTACTTCTTCTTGTGCAAAACCCGGTCAAAAACTATTACTTGCAGGTTCTGCAACAATGAAGGACGGGCTTGGCGGTGCGGCTTTTGCTTCAAAGAATCTTAAAAATGATAAAGATGACAAGCTTTCTATCCAGATAGCTAATCCTTTTATGAAAAAGAAACTTATAGAGGCTACTCTTGAAATATTCAGGCGAAAACTGGTTGTATGTGCTCAAGATTGCGGTGCTGCCGGAATATTATCTTCAACGAGTGAAATAGCATACAAAAGCGGAGCAGGAGTTCATCTGGAGCTTGCGAATCTGCATATAGGCGATTCATCAATATTGCCGGAAGAGATGCTGCTTTCCGAAACTCAGGAGAGAATGCTTTTTTCAGCAGATGAAAAAAATATCTCCGAAATAAAGGCGATACTGGATAAGTATCAGATAGAGGTTTCAATTATTGGGGATGTTATTTCTGAAAAAGTTTACAAGGTATATTATAAAGGCAGGCTTTGCGGAGCGGTTCCGACAGATATCCTTGTTACGCCTCCGGATGTTGAAATTGATTTTTCCGGTGATTTATCGGATTTTAAAGGTGAAAAGATTAAGGATATAAATTCTGAAGAAATTTTTGAACAATACGATTCAACTGTAGGTGCAAGAACTCTGCTGGAACCGTACGAAAATCCTAATTATAATGAGCTTTTAATAAGGGAAGAGAATACCTCTGTTTGCATTTATACTTTTTCTTCCGTAAACGGCGGAACTTACGAGGTATTAAAAGATGCAGTAAGTTTTATTAACCGGCATGGATATAATCCAAAGGGGATTACAAATTGTCTTAATTTCCCTAATCCTGAACATGCTCCGACTATGCTTAAATTTAAGAAAACAATCGACGATATAAATAAAGCATGTTATGAATTTAAACTCCCTGTTTGTTCCGGAAATGTATCTTTTTATAATGAAGCAGAATACTATAAAATCAAACCCTCAGCTTCTTTTACACTTATCGGGGTAAAAAAATAAATCTGTTAAATTCTCCAATTCTCTTATTGCAAAAAAAGATGGTGTGTGATAAAATTTTCATAAGAAAGGGGTGAATATGCTAGTTTCTGCAATATCTGCTAACAGTGTAAAAGCAGTCAATTTAAACTCAAAAAGATCAGAGAATATTGGAGATACTGCATTTAATTCTTTAAACACCTATTCTAATGCCAAAAGATCGTATATAACTGATAATTCCAGACAGGTTTTTGATTCTATCAACCAGTGGAAACATTTCTGTGAGAAAAAAGTTATCGGGGAAAAACTTAACGTTTTAGCATAGTTTTGTTATGAAAAGTGTTTGTCTGATTTTGGGCTTTTTTGACGGTGTGCATAAAGGGCACAGCTCTGTTATTTCTTCAGCTGTAGATTTTGCAAGGCAAAATTCTTCCCGAACAGTTTTAATTACATTTAGAACTTCTCCGGCAGTGTATTTTAATTCAAAGGTTGAGTATATATATCCCAGAGAGGTTTCATATAATATTATAAAAAAACTCGGTGTAGACTATATTGTTGAAAAAGATTTCTCTGAATTAGTTAATATTACAGCACAAGATTATCTTAAATCTTTGTTTGCCGATTTTACCCCGATATCAATATCAACAGGATTCAACCATACATTCGGACACAACAGAGAAGGCAATGCAGAGTTTTTAAAAAAATATCAGGACGAATATAATTATAAATATTTTTGTGCTCCGGCATATTATTCGGAAAACGAGGTAGTATCATCTACTCTTATAAAAAAATATTTAAAGGCAGGAAATTTGATAAGAGTTAACGAGATGCTTACAGAACCTTATACAATAGAATCTGAAGTAGTTCACGGTCAGAAACTCGGCAGAAAACTGGGCTTTCCTACTGCTAATATGATGTATCCGGCAGATTGTGTAAAGATTCCGCACGGGGTTTATCTAGTTTCTACGTCTTTTGGAAAAGGTGTTCTAAACTGGGGGGTAAAACCGACCCTTGACAGTAAGTCAGAGGTATTGGAGGTTCATATTCCCGGGTTTGAAAAGAATATTTACGGAGAAAAACTTAAGATTCAAATCTTAAAAAAGATTCGTGACGAGAAAAAATTTAGTTCTCTTGATGAGCTGAAAGAACAAATAAATAAGGATGTTAAAGAATGCTTAGAGTTGTAATAATAGGATACGGTGAAATGTTTACAAATCTTATTGCGGCAGCTCTTGATGCTGAATGTAATATTGTTGGAGTCTTGCGAAGAGAAACCGTTAAATACCACCCTGTAATAAGAAAACTGAAAGATATTTTTTGCCCATCTCTTGAGTACAATTATATAAGAAGTTATAAATTACCTGAAATATATACTACTAAAGGGGTAAACAGCCCTGAATTTAAAAAAGCGATGCTAAAACTTAATCCGGATATTATACTTGTAGGCTCATGGGGTGAAAAAATAAAAAAAGAAATTTATGACTTGCCTAAAATTGCTTCAATTAATGCTCATCCGTCGCTTTTACCCAAATATAGGGGTCCAAATCCGTATTTTTGGACAATAAGGAATCAGGAACAAGTAAGCGGCATAACTTTCCATCTTATTGACAGCGGCTATGATACAGGAGCAATTTTAGCTCAGGAAGAAGTTAAAATCTACCCTTCCGATACGGGTGAAACGCTTAAGCAGCGGACCGTTTTAACTGCCAGAGGGGTTGCATGCGAACTCTTAAAGGCTTTAAGCGAGGACATAATAATTCCGCTGCAGCAAAGAGAGGATAAAGCGTCATACTATTCTTATCCGGAGGGCTTGGAGCTGGATTTTAAAAAAACTGCAGAAGAAAATTATGCAATTATTCGGGGAATACATCCATGGGGAAGAGCTTATTTCTTTCACAAGACAACTCCGTTTGCCCCGAAGGCAGTGTCTACATATATTGAAGACAATGATTCAATTTACACTGATGCCGGCAGAATAACGAATGTTAATACTAAATCTAAAACTATTTCTGTTTTGTGCGGAAATAACAAAATCCTGAGAATGAGTGATATAGATTTATATAACAGATTTGACCGTCCGTTTACGAGAAATTATATAAGTCTTGATGTAAAGGAAGGCGATTTTATTCTTTAGTTTGAAACATTTGAAAAACTTCATCTTCGGTTAATTTAAGTTCTTGAACCCGTTTTTTATCGGAAGGAATTATAAAAGTAATTTTGCCGTCTGCAGCTTTTTTATCTCTGCGCATGATAGATATTAAATCTTCCGGAGAATATTTAAAGGTTTCTTCTTTAAATCCGTATTTATTCAATAGTTCGGAAGAAAGCCTATAGTAAGAATAAGATATCATTTCTTTAGAATATGCCCATCTCAATACAAAGAATATTCCCTGAATAACGGCTTCTCCATGGGTGTATTTGCGGTATCTGGTAATCGTTTCAAGGGCATGGGCAAGAGTATGTCCGAGATTTAGAATCTTTCTTAATCCGGATTCTTTTTCATCTTCTCTTACTACGGAAATTTTGAGATTTAAGCAGTATTCAATAATTCTCATAATTGTTAACGGTTCTTGTTCAAAAACCTTTTCACAACCGAGGGTTAAATATTCAAATAAAAAGAGTGAATGTTTATACCCGCAGTTATCTTCAATGAAAGCGTATTTAAGAACTTCTCCCAGTCCGGATTTGAACTGCTTTTTATCCAGAGTTTTAAGAAAATTTATATTTATAAATACAGCTTTAGGCTGATAAAAAGAACCGATAAGATTTTTTGCGTCTTTCAGGTCAATAGCGGTTTTCCCGCCTACTGACGAGTCAACCATTGAAAGAAGTGTTGTTGGAATTTGAATGTAGTCAATTCCTCTCATATAAGTAGAAGCGGCAAAACCTGTAATATCACCTATAACCCCTCCCCCGAGAGCAATTAAAACATCTTTCCTTGTAAGCCCGAGTTCTTCAGCTTTCTTAATGATTTTTAAATAATTTTTAAAATTCTTCTCTTTTTCTCCGTCATTAAGAATAAGAACCTCCTGCGGATTCAGCTCTAATTCTTGAGAGTATAATTTATAAACCTTTTTTGATACAACAAATAATCTTTTCTGCGTTTTTGTAAAAGAATCAACTGTTTCTTTAAGTGCAGAAAATTTTTCGTCAGAAATGGTAATAAGATATTCGTTTTTTAACGGTACGTTAAGAATTTGTCGCATTTATACTTCCTAATATAAAGTTTACTGTTTCTTCTTCGCTTAAGGAACTTGTATCAATAATACAGTGCGCTTTTTGATAGTTTTCTTCACGTTTTTTTAAGAGTTTAGACAGGACTTCCCGCGGATTTTCTGTTTGCAGAAGAGGTCTTGCAGAATCCTCTGATAATCTATAATATAATACATCAAGGTCAGATTTCAAATAAAAAACTTTTCCGAAATTTAAAAGTGTCGCTCTGTTATCAGGGTTTTCAAAAGCTCCGCCGCCAATAGATATAATTTTATTTTTACCGGTACATACAAGCTTTATTGTATCATATTCCAGTTTCCTGAAATAGTCTTCCGAGTATTTAGAGAAAATTTCATATATTTTTAATCCGGAGGTCTTTTCAATCACGGCATCTGTATCTATAAAAGTATAGATTGGTAATTTTTCCGCAAGCAGACTTCCGATTGTAGTTTTTCCCGAGCAAGGCATTCCTACCAGCACAATATTATGATTCATAGTGTGCCTTCATCTCCACAAAATTATCTCCGCCGACTTTTGCTAGGAATTCATCTGCCAGGATAATGGCAACACGAGCTTCTGCAACAACGGAACAGGCAGGCACCGCACAAACATCTGATCTCTCGAAATGTGCACTTGCAGGCTGCATATCTTTTAAATCAACAGTAGCTAGAGATTTTCTCATTGTCGGAATAGGTTTCATTGTCCCTTTTACGACAAGGGCCTCTCCGTTAGTCATTCCGCCTTCAATTCCACCGGCGTTGTTAGTTTTGCGGTAAATTTCTTTATTTTTTACAAAAATCTCATCATGCATTTGTGAACCTGGAAGAGAGGCTGCATCTACTCCAGCACCTATTTCTACAGCTTTAACTCCGGGTATGCTCATAACTGCCTGTGCTAATCTCCCGTCTAAGGTCATATCCCAGTGGACATAGGAACCCAGACCGATAGGCAGATTCCCGAATATAACTTCAAATTTTCCGCCTAAAGTATCTCCCGCTTGAGCAGCTTCATCTATTGCATTTCTCATTCTGTCAGCAGTTAAGTCATCTGCACATCTTACGTCTGATTTCTCTGCTTTCTCTTTTATAAGTGTATATGTTTTTGGATAAAAATCCAGTTTAACTCTGCCTATTTGAACAACGTGAGAGAAACCTGTTATTCCGAAAGATTTCAATATCTGTTTAGCAACCGAGCCGACTGCAACTTCAATAGCGGTTTTTCTGGCACTTGATCTCTCAAGCACATCTCTTAAGTCGGTATGATTATATTTTATAGAGCCTGCATAATCAGCATGCCCCGGACGGACTTTTGTAAAAGACTTATCTTCAATTTTTTTGAGCATTTCTTCTGTCGGGTATTCGTATTTTTCAACCGGCATAACATCCTGCCAGTTAATATAATCACTGTTCTTGATTTCAAGACAAATAGGAGCTCCGGTAGTTTTGCCGAAACGAACTCCTGATTTTATTTCGACAGTATCTTTTTCAATTTGCATCCTTCCGCCTCTGCCATATCCAATCTGGCGGCGTGCAAGATCTTCGTTTATTATTTCAGCTTTTATTCTAATTCCGGCAGGAACACCTTCAATAATTGCATTAAGGCATTTACCATGGCTCTCTCCGGAAGTTAAAAATCTAAATCTTTTCATAGTCATACCAGTATTATATAAAATAAAAATTTTTTATACAACAAAAGACGCCGGCAAAACCGGCGTCTTTTACAAAAACTTTTATATTATAAATCTGATAATGAAGGGGATGGATTAATATCATGATGTAATCTGTCAACTCCATCAATCCCCGGATCTAAATACGCATAAAATTTTCTGCAAGCTCTTACAAACTTATTTTGGTTCTTTTCATATAACGGTTCAATAGGTTTTCCGGCTGCTCTGCTTTTAAGCATGAAAACATCTTCAGCTGTTAACTGAGAATATCCTTGATTAATCATGTATTCCGGATCTGTTGTTTGTTCAGGTGTTACTGCAGCCATTGCTGAACCTGATAAAAAGGCAATTACAGCCAAACTTAATAATAAATTTCTTTTCATAGCACCCATTCTTATTTAACTAACTTACTGTATGATTCCATTATAATCTTTTCTAAATAATTAATCAAGTCTGCTTCGGGTACTCGTGCAATAATCTCTCCTTTTTTAAAAATATAGCCTTCTCCAATAGCTCCGGCTATACCGAAATCCGCATGCTTAGCTTCGCCTGGTCCGTTTACCGGACAACCCATAACAGCAATTGTTATAGGTAAATCTAAATTCTTGAATTTTTCTTCTACTTTTTTAGCAAGCGAGATTAAATCTATTTGAGTTCTGCCGCAGGTCGGGCAGGAAATAAAATTAATTCCTTTTTTACGCAGGTTTAAGGATTTTAATATGCCGAATCCTGCTTCTACTTCTTCAACAGGATTTTCTGTCAGGGAAACTCTTATTGTATCGCCAATCCCTTCACTAAGAAGTGTTCCCAGTCCTATTGAAGATTTTATTAATCCCATTTTTAAAGTTCCTGCCTCTGTTACGCCAAGATGAAGCGGATAGTCTATTATTTTTGATATTTTTCTATAGGATTCAATTGTAGTCGGTACGTCAGAAGATTTTAAAGAAAGTTTTATATCGTAGAAGTTTAAGTCTTCTAAAATTTCAATATGCCTCAGTGCACTTTTTATCATTTTATCCTCAAGCGGAATATCAAGCGATGCAAATTCTTTTTCAAGTGAGCCTGCATTAATCCCTATTCTAACAGGGACATTATGAGCTTTAGCGGCTTCAACCACTTTTTGAGTGTGTTCCTTTTTACCGATGTTTCCCGGATTGATTCTAAGTGCATGGATTCCGTTTTCTATACACAGAATTGCAAGTCTGTAATCAAAATGGATGTCTGCAACCAGAGGAACCGGAGATTTTTGAACAATGTCTTTGATTGCAGAGGCAGCATCTTTATTAAGAACTGCAAGTCTGACAATTTCACAGCCGGCAGATGCAAGTTCGTTAATCTGATTTAATGTAGCTTCGACATTTCGGGTGTCTGTATTACACATAGATTGTACGCTGATAGGCGCATCTCCGCCGATTTTTATATTTCCTATAGAAATTTGTTTAGATTTTCTTCTGTTTATCATAAAATTATTGTACTACTAAAATATTTTTAAGGAGAATAATATGAGAATTGCGGTATTGTCTGATATTCACGGAAATATGGAAGCTCTGGAAGCGGTTTTAGAAGATATTAAGACTCAAAACTGCGAAAAATATTTTGTACTTGGAGATTATGCAATGGCAGGCCCTGAACCTTATGCTGTAATTGACTATTTCGCGAAATATCAACTGGATTCAAACTATAAAATGATTCAGGGTAATACTGATTTAATGATTGCAAATTATTCAGATGACGATTATGAGTATCTTAAGAAAAAAGCTCCTGTTATGGCAGAAGCTATGAAACATGACTTTTTTGGTATAAATCATCTTCAGAGAACGTTTTTGAAGAATCTTCCTATACAATTAGAAGTTGAAGAAGACGGGGTAAAAATTCTTCTTGTACACGGTTCTCCGAGAAGGAATAATGAAGATATTCTTCCTGATACACCTATGGAAGAAATAGATAAGATGCTCGTAAATGTTGATGCAGATGTGGTTCTATGCGGTCACACGCATATACCGTGCGGATTTCAAACAAAAAACAAGAAAACCGTAGTGAATGCCGGCAGTGTCGGCAGACCGTTTACACCTGAGCCAAAAGCATGCTATCTTATTATGACAATTGAGCATGGCAGATATGCATTTGAACACAGATTTGTTGAATATAACAAAGAACGTGCTGCTGAAAAATTAAGAAAAAGAGGTTTTGATGGGGCTGATAGGCTTGCTGCTATGCTTTTAAATCCTAAAGAAAGACATTTTTAACAGTTTATTTGAATAACAAAAAGAAAAAGGGTAAGAAATATAGGAAAAACTTACACTTCTATTTTGCTTTAATAATGCGCAATAATTATAATATTCAAGAGTCTTTTATTGACCGCTTGTCGTGCTATTTACCTGTTACATCACAATGATTATACCATTAAAATCAAACTATGGCAAATAGCACGATTGAACTGGTAAAGTACAATATAAAAAAATACAGAGTAATGAACAACTTGACTCAAGATAAGCTCAGTGAACTAACGGGGATTTCTTCTGACTATTTGTCTGAAATAGAGAGAGGGAAACGTGTTCCAAGTTTAAAAAGGCTTATAATGATTGCTGATGCTATGAATATTCCTGCTTACAAGTTGTTAATGAAATAACAAGCTCTTTACTTTTTTTCTTGTTTTAGTTTTAATATTGGTACTGAGGTTTTACCTCTAGTCCACTTCAGAAAGTGATTTAAAGATTTTTGAAAAATCAAAATATTATACTGGCCAAATTTGCAGGTTTCTGTTACGGTGTAAAAAGAGCCGTTGAAACTGCTAAGAAATTAAAAAATGAGAATCCTGACAAGAATATTTATATCTTAGGTGAACTTATTCATAATACGGATGTAATACATGAACTTGAACTTCTCGGGATTAAGACAATATATGAAGTTCCGGAAAACGGGAACGGAATTTGTATTATAAGAAGTCATGGCGAACCTCCGGAAATTTTTGAGAAAATTAAAAACGCCGGATTTGAAGTAGTAGATTTGACCTGTCCGGATGTAAAAAAGGTTCAGCAAAGAGCAATAGAACTTGCAGAGAACGATTACTTTGTTGTAATAGTAGGAAAGCCTAATCATCCGGAAGTAATGGCTATAAAAGCAAATGCCGACCGCTATTCCAAAAATGTCGCAGTTGCTACTACGATTGAAGAGTTAAAGGAGTTTGAACCTGCAATAAAGTCACATAAAAGAGTCGGGGTTGTTGTTCAAACTACTCAGATGGTTTCGTCTTTAAATCTGATAGTTAATTATCTAAACACTGTTGCTAAGGAAATTTTAATATACAATACAATCTGTCAATCAACCTCAATGAGGCAGGCAGAAGCTAAAGAGTTAGCTAAAGAAAGTGATTTAATGATAGTTGTAGGCTCAAAGAAAAGTGCAAATACAACACATCTCGCAGAAATTTTAAAGAATTGTACAAAAACAATTCATATTGAAAATGATTCGGAACTCATCGAATACAAAGATATGCTGAATAATGCCCGTAATATCGGGATAACAGCCGGAGCATCAACTCCGCAAAATATTATAGATAAAGTTATAGAAACAATAAAAGGAGGAATATAAATATGACAACAGCAGAAAAAACTCGTGACGAGTTTGAACAATTACTTGAAGAAAGTTTTGCAAAATCAAACAGCGTAGCTGATATCGTAGAAGGTACAGTTATAAAAAAAGAATCAGAAGGTTATCTTGTAAGTGTAAAAGGTGCAAAGATGGAAGCATTCTTATCAAGCAAAGAGCTTTCAAGTGATTCTTCCGAACTTGAAATCGGTGATACAAGAGAATTCTATGTATTGAAAGAAGAAAGCAATGAAGATCCTATGCAATTATCGCTCAAGAGAATTGCATTTGCTCAAGCATGGGCACAGCTTAACGATGCCAAAATCCAAGGTGATACAATTCTTGCAAAAGTCGTATCAACTGTTAAAGGCGGTGTATTAGTAGATGTTGCCGATTTGAAAGGCTTTATCCCGTCATCTCAGCTTAGAACAGGAACTCCGTTTGAAGGTCTTATTGATCAAAAAATTGAAGTTAAAGTTCTTGAAGCTGATCCTAAGAAAAACAAACTTATCCTTTCTCAAAGACAGGCAGTTGCTGAACAAAGAGATCAAGTTGTTGACAATGTTCTTTCTTCTCTTGAAGAAGGTCAGGTTGTATCAGGTAATGTCGTAAGAATTACTGACTTCGGTGCTTTCGTTGATATCAATGGTATTGACGGACTTCTTCCGATTTCTGAAATTTCTTGGCAGAGAATTAAACATCCTTCCGATGTCTTAACATTGGGTGATACAATCGAAGTTAAGATTATTAAAATTGACAATGAACTTAAGAGAATTTCACTTTCACTTAAGAGAATGGGCGAAAACCCTTGGCAGCAAATCGAAGGACAGTTTGAAGAAGGTCAAATCGTTAAAGGAACTGTTAACAAAGTAACTACTTTCGGTGCTTTCATTAACATATTCCCTGGTGTGGAAGCTCTTCTTCCTGTTTCTGAAATGTCTGATGAGAACGTTAATCCGTTCAATATGTTCAAAGTAGGTTCAGAAGTTGATGTATTAATCAAAAAATTCACTCCGAAAGAACACAGAATCGCATTATCTGTTAAAGATATTCAAAAATAGAATAATATTAAAATACAGGGCGGGGTTTTGCTTGCAAAACCCCGCCCTGTACTATTACCTCTTTAATAATTTCTTGATATAATCAATTTATGAATGATAGATTTGTAGAAGTTTATACCGGTGCTTATGCAAGCGGAAAATCTGAAACAGCATTGAACAGAGCTTTGCAGTTTTCAAAGAAGGGTGAAAAAATAACCCTTGTAGATTTAGATACTGTTGAGCCTGCATACACGCTTCGTCCGATTGCAGGCGAACTTGAAAAATTAGGTGTAAGCGTTATTACCCAGCCGGACAGCTTCGGGCTGGGCGAGGCTGCGAGTTATATAACTCCGTTGCAGATGAACTGTCTGGCTCAGGAAGGAAATATTATAATTGATGTCGGATACGGTGCCGGAGGGTTGGATATTCTGGATATCGTTACCGGAATTGAAAAAGAGAAGAATTTAAAGATTTATATAGTTATAAATACGGCGAAATTTGAAACTTCAGATAAAGAAAGTATTATTGATTATCTTAAATTTTCAGAGGGTGAGGTAAAACGGGAATGGAAGAAGTTTTCCGGAATCATTTCAAACACTCATCTCGGTGATGAAACCACAAAAGAAGATGTGATTAAAGGATATGAAAAATTAAAAACGGCAGCTCTTGAAGTCGGATTGCCAATAATTGCAATAGGTGTAGATTCCGGAATTAAAGATAAATTCGATGATACATATGACGGAGTTGATATTTGGACCTATAACCGTATGATGCCAAAGGCTTTGTGGTAGCATATAATATGTTTTCACGCCCCTCGTGTAATACCCTCTTGATAAATTTCAAAATTGTATTATAATATACATGTTCGGTTGTTTTTCAACCGTTGTTTTGATTAAATCTCATATTATTACTTTATTTGATAGGATATTTAAGACTTAGTGAAATTTTTTATTGTGGTTAAGAGGCTTTTATTATGTATGTAAACAAGTGCATTAAATGTGGTGCTGAGTTTGAGACAAAGAACCCCAAAAGAGTTATTTGCCCTAATTGCTTGTACGCAGATAAGGGAAATGAATCACCGGAAGAGAAACCTTTGCAGAGTTACAGTTCTTATTCTGCAGAACCAAGACCGAGAAGTTATGACAGACCATCTCAGGGCGGTTATAGAAGTAACTACTCCAGAGATAATAGAGGCTCTCAACAGGGCGGTTATCAACGCCGGGATAACAATAACCGCAATTTTCAAAGGCGCCCTGACGGCAACAGAGGGTTTAGAAACAATTATGCAAGCGGTTCAAAAGGCGGTTTTCAGCAAAAACGTGCTAATAAAAGACCAAAACCGCAAAAGGCTGCTAAACCTTTATTAATTAGTAAAGAACAGTTAGAACAAATTGAAGTATTATATAAAGCCATGCTTCCTTTGCCAAATCCTGATGCGCATGAAGTAATCGGGGCTAAATTAGGTATTGAACCTCAAAAAGTATTCTTCGGTATCAATCTTGTGCGTCAAAAAATGATGCTGCCAAAACTACCGTTCCCTAAACGTAAATTGGCAATTTCGCCGGATCAGTTAATGGCAATTAAGAGCTTGTATGAACCTCTTTTACCATTACCTCCTATCGGGTGTCATAAAATCATTGCGGCTCAGCTTAAAATGGATGAGTGGCGTGTCCACGTCGGTATCAAACTCGTTCGTGCCCAGTTAGGTCTTGAAAGATGGAATGAAGACAGAGCTGATAAGCCGGCTGATTATATGGTAGCAAAACACGAAAAACAAGAGAAGCTGCCGGAGAAAACAGAAGAAAGTGCTCCTGAAAATTCAGCTCCGTCTGTAGAGGATATACAACAAGCTGAAGATGAAAAGCCGAAACGTGGAAGAAAACCTAAAAAGCAAGAAGATGAAGAATAATTTTGTATCTGTAGGTAAGATTCTTAACTTCCATGGAGTGCACGGTGAAGCTAAGCTCGGATATTCTAAAAATCGTGAGGATTTTTTGTCCAAGCTCAGGGAAGTCTATGTTCAAGAAGACAATCAGTATACTTCCTTAGAAATTCAAAATATAAGGTTTACTCCAAAATGTGCAATTATAAAATTTAAAGGAATTGATTCTTTAAACGATATTTTAATGTATAAAGGAAAACTCCTTTTTGTATCAGAAGATGCTGCAAGAGAATTTTTGGAAGAAGATGAATTCTTAATAGATGAGCTTGTGGGGCTGGATGTATATGACGGAGAAACAAGGGTCGGTTCGGTTGTAGGTGTTTCAAATAACGGGGCGAGTGATTTATTATCGGTCAAAACTCTTTCTAAAAATATCTCTCTGGTTCCGTTTGTTAAAGCTATTGTTTTATCTGTCGATATAAAATCAAGACGGATTCAGATAAATAATATTGAGGGATTGCTTCAATGAGGTTTGATGTTTTAACTCTTTTTCCTGAACTTATTCAATCCCACATGGATTTCAGTATAATGAAACGTGCTTCTGACAGCGGAATTATTGACGTTAGAACTGTAAATCCCAGAGATTATTCTCATGATAAACATAAAAGAGTTGATGACACTCCCTATGGGGGAGGAGCTGGCATGGTATTAGCTCCCCAGCCTTATGTGGAAGCCTATGAAGATATTGAAAAACTTGATAATTCAATAACTTTAATGATGACTCCTCAAGGAGAACCTTTTACAGATAAAATTTCAAATGAACTTTCTAAGTATAAACAAATTATAATACTTTGCGGACACTATGAAGGTTTTGATGAACGAATCAGGGAGATTATAACCCCCCGTGAAATTTCTATAGGTGATTTTGTGCTGACAGGAGGAGAGCTTCCGGCTTTATGCTTAATTGACAGTGTTTCAAGAAAAATCGAAGGGACTCTCGGTAAAATAGAATCCGCTCACGATGACAGCTTCTCGGATGGTTTATTAGAATATCCCCAGTATACAAAACCTCGTGAATACAGAGGCTTGAAAGTCCCTGATGTTTTATTGAACGGAAATCACAAGCTTATTGAAGAGTTTAGATTCCAACAAAAAATAGAGCGAACTAAAAAAAGACGTCCTGATTTATGGGAAAAATATAACAATAAATAATTATTTCTTTTCTCCATATTGTCGGGAAAGATTTTCAATAGCTTCTTCTTTCAGACGGCATTCTCTCTCATAAGTTTTCATGGTTTCATAATCGCTTATAAGAAGCTGGTTTCCCATCTTTTCGTCCAGTTTTTCTATTATTTCAGTCAAAGCCGGAACTTCATTGCTATCTTTTAACCTTGAATATGCAAGTTGAGCTTCTGCAGAATTTACATAATAAATAGCATCTTTTTTTTCGGCACCATTATTTAAAAAAAGTAAATCTATACTTTTTGAATCCGGTTTATGAGAGATTTCTTTTAGTGTTTCCAACGTATTAGAACATCTGCCGGCAATCTTCATACCATCCCCATCGACTTTTAAATTTAAAAATAGGGTATCTTTTAATCTTTCTCCTGATTTTCTGAGTTCTTCAAGTGTTTTCATATTAGCTTTTTCTTGCAAAAACTTCTTTCCTTCCGGAGTTATGACTAATGCCATTCCGAAATTTGGACCTTGAACCTTATTAATTTGCATATTTGCTCCTTCTATAATTCAGAGAAATATATTTCCTGAATTATCCCTATAATCTTATTTAAGAAATTTTTATATTTAATTCTATCTGCGTATCCTGATAATACAATATCAGCATGAGCTTTACAAGGTCTTATATGAACCTCTGCTTTTTTATTAGCATTTTCATAAATGAATTCCGCAGAATCTCCCAAATCTCTTTCTGCTGCTCTTATAAAGAACCTTTTTCGTTTGATATCTTCCGGAATATCAACATATATTTTAAAATTGAAAGCATCTTTAACCTTAGATGTCAAAGTAAATAATCCTTCAGAAATAATAACTTTTGACGGTTTTGCAAGGGTATAATTATCATATCTTATTGCAGTACCGCTCATATCGTACTTAGGCAGATAAGTCTGCTTTCCTGCAAGAAGTTCTTTTATATGCCTGCTCATTAGTTCAAGCTCAAGAGCTTCCGGACTGTCAAGGTCATAATGCTTTGCAAATTCTGCAAAACTTCCGGCTTTTTTAACCATTTCTGAACGGTCGTAATAATAATCATCCGTGTTAACCCGGGTGATGACTTCTTCTATCCCGAATTCTGCAGCAAAGGATTCAATAGTGTCTATCAAATCCTTTGTAATAGTTGATTTCCCGCTCGCCGTCTCTCCTGCGATACCTATTGATGCCGGCATCTGTATTTTACCTGATATATATGCCGCAATCTTTTTTATTACAAAAGGATTGTATGCCAGTAATACAGAATCCGGTGTGTGGAGTTCTTTTTCAAAGATTCTGTTTAAATAAAGCTCAATCTCATCACATAATGAAGATGGTTTTGTTACGTATTGTGATTTAGTTGATATATTAGATTTGTTTGCGATATTTTGAAGCATAAAAACTATTCTCAGTTTTCCTTTGTTTTATTATACACTATTCAAAGTAAAAAAAAAGTTTTTTTTGCGGGGGTAAATGTAATCTTTACAATTGGAAATAAACCTACAAAATCATAGATAAGGATTTGGGGTAAATGTAATCTTTACAATTGGAAATAAACCTACAAAATCATAGATAAGGATTTGGGGTAAATGTAATCTTTACAATTGGAAATAAACCTACAAAATCATAGATAAGGATTTGGGGTAAAGTAATCTTTACAATTGGAGATAAACCTGCAAAATTGAAGATAAGAATTTGAGATAAATGTAATATTTACAATTGAGAATATAAGCTATTTTTTTGGTAAAATACATCTAGGGAGTAATATATGTCAGATAAAAAAACTTTGGTATTGATAGATGGTCATGCGTTAGCCTACAGACAGTATTTTGCGCTTGAAAGAACAGGAATGAAGAATTCTGAAAATCAGCCGACCTGGGCGGTATACGGTTTTTTTAAAGCAATATTTGATTTGCTTTCCAAAATAAAGCCTGATTTTATAGCTGTAGCTTTTGATGTCGGCAGGCATACTTTCAGAACGGATAAATATGAGGAATACAAAGCAAACAGGGATGCCATGCCGGATACTTTGAGATGTCAGATTTCTACAATTGTTGAAGGGTTGGAGGCTTTTGATATTCCTATTTATACTAAAGAAGGGTTTGAAGCTGATGATATTATTGGTACAATTTCAAAAATAGCAGCCGAAAACGGAAACCATACTTTAATCTTGACCGGTGATCAGGATAGCTTTCAACTTGTAGACGAAGCCGGACTTGTAAAGGTTCTTATTCCTACCAAAGGAGAGCTTGTTGAGTATGATTGGACTAAGGTTTTCGAAAAATTGGGAGTTTATCCTAATCAGGTTATTGATTATAAAGGTTTAAGGGGGGATACCTCCGATAATATCCCCGGGATTAAGGGGATAGGAGAAAAAACTGCTCAAAAATTATTAAGCCGGTATCCGCATCTTGAAGAGCTTCTTGCAGATTGCGAAAATATTCCCGAAAAAGCTGTAAAAGAAAAAATCTGTACTCAGAAAGATATTGCTGTTCTATCAAAAGAGCTTGCTACAATTATAAGAGATGTTGATATCGATTTTGATATAAATACTGCAAGCGTAACACTTCCGCAGATGGCAAAAGTTTCTGCATTTCTAAGGAAGATGCAGTTCTATACTTTTATAAAAAATATAGATAAAATCCTCTCCTCATTTAACCCGGAAAGTATTTCAAACGGCGAAAATTTAAGCCTGTTTACTTCTGTAAAGCCGCAAACAGGAGATTCTATCCAGCAAAATATCTTTACTCAAGCAATTAAAGAAACAGTACAGGATAGCGATTTGGAATATCTGGTTATTGATGCGAACCTGTTATCGTCTGCCCTTGAGGATATAAAGAATTCTGAACGCATAGGAATTAGATACTATTCAAAGGAAGGTATTCTTGACCATATTGCAGTTGCTGCCGGAAAGAATTATTATTTCGGCAGGGATTTTATAGAATCTCTAAGACCTGTTATAGAAAATAAAAATATTAAAAAAGTTGCTTTCGATGCAAAATCTGAGTACCATGTGCTTTTAAATAACGGATTCTCTCCTAAAGGGCTTGAATATGATGTACTTTTAGCAAGTTATGTTAAAGACCCTAACAGAAAGCATACTCTTGAAGCTCAGGCTCTGGATTTTTTGAATCATATACTTGCACAGCCTGATGATATAGAGAAATTTAGCTGTGATGAGGCAAGAACTGCTTTAAGACTTTATGATTACTGGATTAAGAATCTTGATGAAAAAGAAGCCAAATTGGTAAACGATATAGAAATTCCTCTGACTGTTGTTCTTGCCAAAATGGAGCATACAGGTGTCGCAATAGATGTAAATTATCTAAAAGAACTATCTTCTTATATGACTGAAAAGCTTGCAGAACTTGAAGATATTATTTATCAGCTTGCCGGAGAACCTTTTAATATAAACTCTCCAAAGCAGGTTGCGGAGATTTTATTTGATAAACTGGAATTAAAATCCAAGAAGAAAAAATCCCGCTCTACAAGCGCAGAAGTTCTGGAAGAACTTGCTTCTGAATATGAAATATGTGATTATATACTTCAGCATAGAAAGTTCTCAAAACTCAAATCAACATACACTGATGCATTACCGGCATTAATAAGTAAACGTGATGGCAGAATACATACAACATATAATCAGGCATTAACCGTTACCGGCAGGTTATCATCTTCCAATCCCAATTTACAAAATATTCCGATAAGGACAGAAGAAGGTAATAAAATACGTGCAGCTTTTTGTGCGGAAAATAAGGAAACTTCGTTAATTTTATCTGCTGATTATTCTCAAATTGAGTTAAGGCTTCTTGCGCATGTATCAGGAGATGAAAATTTAATCCATGCTTTTACTTCAGGCGAAGATGTTCATACGATGACAGCTTCAAAAGTTTTCGGGGTTCCTTTGCCGGAAGTTACTAAAGAAATGCGAAGAAAGGCGAAAGCCGTAAACTTCGGAATTGTCTACGGTCAATCCAAGTACGGACTTGCGAAGAATATCGGGATTTCCAATGATGATGCCCAGCAATTTATAGATAAATATTTTGAGCATTATCCGGGTGTAAAAGAGTATATGAACTATGAAAAAGAATTTGTTAATAAAAACGGATATGTAGAAACAATTTTCGGAAGAAAACGTTATCTTATGTCAGAACTCCAGAGCCCGAATTTTCAAATAAGAGAGTTTGCTCAAAGAGCTGCGATTAACCAGCCATTACAAGGCACTGCCGCTGATTTAATTAAAATGGCTATGATAGAGGTAGAGCGCAGGCTGGAGGAAAGAAATTTAAAAACAAAAATGATTATGCAGGTTCATGATGAACTTGTGTTTGAAGTTTTAAAAGAAGAACTTGATGAGGTTAAGGCACTTGTTAAAGATGCAATGGAATTGAATCAGCCGCTAAAAGTTCCTTTAGAATTAGATTTTAATTGCGGAGTATCCTGGAAAGAAAGTTAATTTTGTAAAGATTTGCAAAATTATTAGCAATTTTTGTCTAATAAATTACTTAATATTTATGTGTGTAATTTTTGCAGAAAGAAGGTAGTTTATGAACAAAATTAATCCGGCATTCAAAGGCAGTTATACGGTTTCTTATCAAGAATTAATGAATAAGGATCCTAAAAAATTAGATGAATACGGACAGGAAACAGCAAAAGTAGTTATGAATGGCGGCAAAATAATGAGAACTGATGACGGAATTAAAGTAACAGTTCCTTTTGAACAAGAACAACAATACGAAGCTATTCTTGCTAAATACAATATTCAGGCACAAAAATCTAAAGATTAGTAAACTCTAAAAATTCGCATTAGACTGTTATATTCTTCAAGATTATTTTCTGCTTTATAAAGCTCTGCGGCTTTCCGGTAACATTCCATAGCTTTATCATTATTGCCGATTGTCTGATAGGCTATGCCCATAAATTTGTAAGCTTCAGCAGAAGAATGTCCTGCCTTGAAATAATTTTCGTAATCTGAGATTGCCTGTTCAGGTTTTGAGCTTGCAAGATATGCATAGGCTCTTTCACGATAAAATATGGAATTACGTTTGTCTTTTAAAACAATATTGTAATCTTGTATAGCTGCATTATAATCATTCATCATGGATTCTATTGAAGCTCTGTTAATAGCTCCTTCAATATTGTTAGGCGAAATTTCTTTTAACTTATTTAATACTTCAAGCCCGTTATCATACTGGGATGTTTTTAAATAAACAATAGCTAAACCGTTGTATGGACTTGTAAATGAAGGATTTAAACGTATAGCTTTTTGATAATCTAAAATTGCAGCATTGTAATTACCCATTTCTTTGTATATATTACCTCTGTTATTGTACAAAGCCGCATTGTCCGGATGTTCTGATATACATGCATCTATGTAAGGTAAAGCTTTGGTATATTCTTTGCTTTTAATAAATTGCGTACAGTTTTTACCGAGATTCTGCATATCACATTTTATAGCTTCTGCCATACAGGCTGTTTGTAAAAATGCGACAGCAAGAGCTGTAATCACACTCAATCCTGCCAGTTTAAAATTTATATTCTTCATAAAAATATCTCCCTATTCATATCTTAGCGCATCAATCGGATTCAGTAAAGAAGCTTTGTATGCAGGATAATATCCGAAACCCACTCCGACAAGCCCCGAAAATCCCAGTGACAGTATTATTGAAAATAATGAAATAGAAATTGTCATAGTAGGGGCAAAGACCGTAATCAAATTTGCTCCTATAATTCCAACTGCAACACCAATCAGCCCGCCAATCATGGATAGTAAAAACGATTCAATTAAAAACTGCCAGCGAATATCCTCCACCTGCGCTCCAATTGCCATTCTTATACCAATTTCCTTAGTTCTTTCCGTAACAGATACAAGCATAATATTCATAATTCCTATACCGCCGACAAGCAATGAAACCGATGCAATTGATGCAAGAAGGATTGCAAAAGTTTGAACAGTTGATTTCATTTTTTCCTGAAACTCGGCAGAATTTCTTATTTCAAAATCGTTTTCCTGATTTTTCCCGATATTATGTCTTGTTATAAGTATTTCATTGATATCTTCAATTGTTTCTTTGAGGCTGTCTGAATCATATCCTTTTACAAGTATCATATTAACAGTTCCGGGAAAATCCGTACCAAAAACTTTCTTTTGAGCTGTTGTTATCGGAATCATAATTAAATCATCCTGATCAAACGGTCCCGACTGACCTTTGCTTTTAAGAGTTCCGATGACTTTGAAAGGGATATTTCCAACCCTTATTTGCTTGTTAACAGGATCAACATCACCAAAAAGTTCTGTTGCAACTGTTGAACCTATCAAAGTAACTTTAGCACTATTTTGAAGATCTTCTTTTATAAATTTTCTGCCGTTATCAATTTCATAATTTTTAATATAAAGATAAGCCGGTTCGACACCATAAACAGATGTAGACCAGTTCTGATTTCCGTATGTTAGCTGTTGAGTTTCTGAAGAAGCCGTAGAAATAGCGTCAACCCCGCGTGCCATTTTTCTTATTGCAATTGCATCTTTTGAAGTAAGTGAAGGTTTTGTTCCCATTCCCATATGGACGCCGCCGGATTTTGCAGACGCAGAGCGGATAGTCAGAATATTAGTTCCCATAGATTCCATATTCTTAGTAACTTGCTCGCTTGCACCCTGACCTACCGCAAGCATTATAATAACAGCACTTACACCAATAATTACACCAAGACTTGTCAGAGCTGAACGCATTTTGTTTACTCTGAGAGAGTTTATCGCCATTTTTAAAGTAGATTTAAAATCTATCATAAAGCTCCTTGAGGGGGACTTTATAATCGCCCCCTTATCGTTCTCTCTTTACCTAATTACCTTACCCCTTTACCCCTTTTTATTTGCAGTAACACCTTCTGAAGAGAGGATGTTATCACAAATATTGGTTTGAGGTACATAATCATATTCAGGCATTGAAATTTTGTTAATGATTTTTGAACGTTTTTTGCGGAAAAGCATATCAATAAAAGCTTCTAAACGGGTAACAAATCCGGCTTCGCCGGTATGTTCATCAATTGTGAGAGAAAGCAGCGGTTTTCCTGCTTCTTTTGCTTTTCTTGTTATACTTTCAATCATTAATGAATCCGGACCGCAGCCAAAGGCGTTCAGTGTAATAATTCCGTCAATTTTGTTATCTTTCAGGTAATGCCCTGCAGTTCCGGTCATTTCATATTCATTTGCCCAGTAACGGTGTTGTCCCAGGGATGCAATTCCTTCTTCCATCTGCTCATCTGTAAGCTGGAGCGAGGTAAATACTTTCACATCCATTTTTTCAAGCTTATCAAATATTTTCATACATGCTCTGTCATCATAGATATTGTATCCATGAGAAACAAGAGCTACGTTTATCGGGGAAGAAGTTGTAGAACTTTCTATAAATATTTTTCCTTGAAGAGCATAGTTAATAGCTTTTTTATAACTCATACCCGCTCTCATCATAACAAGAAAATTGTTATAAACTTTCCAACCTTGTTTAGAGGCTTTTTTTATAGTTTCCAAATCTGTTATTCCAAAAGGTTTTACAGCTTCCTGTAAGAAAGAATAAAGTCCCTGATTTTTAGCGGATTTATCTAAAGTTGCTTCAATTATTCTAAAATCACCTTTAACAACATTTCTTACTAAATCCGGCAGTCCCCTGATTTTAGAACAGTTGTAAATTTTCGGAGCAACTGACTGGAGGGACGGAACAAAAATATTTTTAACGCCTTTTTTAATGAGGTTTAAAATATGTCCCAGATAGATTTTTATAGGCAGGCAGGTTTCAGTAACAACTAGAGCTGACCCTTCTGACATAGTTTGTTTCGTAGTCGGGTCTGATAATATTATTTTAAAACCCAGGCTGTTAAAAAAGCCATACCAGAATGGATAATTATTATAAAAAGACATACCTCTGGGGATCCCGATAACCAGTTCCTGTGAGTTTTCCGCTGTCATATATGAATACTTCCTTAAAATTCGTAATACAAACCTTATACTACCTCAAAAGAAGTTTTTTGTCACTAAAAATTGCAAAAATGTTAAGCTATTGATATAATTGAGTAATGAAGATTTTGGGAATAGACCCCGGCATGGCTATTGTAGGGTATGCACTGGTGGAGGTTAATGCCGGCGAAGAGGGAATAAAATTAATAACATCGGGTTCAATTCAGACAGATAAGAAACTCTCTGATTCGAAACGTTTACTGGAAATATCCGGAGATCTTGCAGAAATTTTAAAGATGTATAAGCCTGATTGTGCTTCGGTTGAAAAGTTATTTTTCTTTAAGAACCAAAAAACGGTGATTCCTGTAGCAGAAGCCAGAGGTGTGATATTAGCCGTACTTGAAAAATATAATATTCCAGCATACGAATACACCCCTATGGAAGTTAAACAGGTGCTTACAGGATATGGCAGAGCAGAGAAAAAAGAAGTTGAACGGATGGTAAGATTGGCCCTGGAAACAGAAAACCTGCCCAAACTAGATGATACGGTTGATGCTATAGCAATAGCAATTTGCCACTCAAGAAGTGTTTAATTTTATAAAATAAGCGTGGGCGGGTTGTGAAACAACCCGCCCACGCTGAAATTTATATAGAGTTCTGTATTATTGTACTCCCTTTACTACTGTAGTTTTGACCTCTTAGCCGAGCCCTTTTCTACGTGCGTAGCCTAGAGATTTAAATCAGGTATGGAGTTAAACTCTAGGAGTACCTGGCATAATAATTCTTACTTGTAGTTATACAATTGTACTCCGACCCTTTTCTACGTGCGTAGCACTAGTCGTCAGCGTGACCTGCAGTACCTAATACATCTCTCATTTTATGCATAACCATTTCTTTAACAGCGGTTCTGCCCGGTCCCATGTATTCACGAGGATCGAATTTTTCAGGATGCTCAATAAAGAACTCTCTGATAGTAGCAGTCATAGCCAATCTTAAATCTGTATCGATATTGATTTTAGCAACACCGTGTTTAGAAGCATAGTTAAGCATTTCTTCAGGAACACCTTGTGCATCCGGTAATTTACCGCCGAACTGGTTGCATTTAGCAACAAATTCTTTTGGAACTGATGATGAACCGTGAAGAACGAGCGGATAATCGTATCCAACAACTTCATTAACAGCTTTCTTAATTTCAGCGAGTCTTTCAAAGTCTAATTTAGCTTCGCCTTTGAACTTATAAGCACCGTGAGAAGTACCGATAGCAACAGCTAAAGAATCGCAGCCTGTTTCTCTAACGAATCTGGCAGCTTCTTCAGGGTCTGTATAAGTTGAATCTTTAGCATGAACTTTAACGTCATCTTCAACACCGGCTAACTTACCTAATTCAGCTTCAACTGAAACGCCTCTGGCGTGAGCATAGTCTACAACTTGTTTAGTAAGAGCAATATTTTCTTCAAGCGGGAATCTGCTTCCGTCAATCATAACAGAAGAGAAACCGCCGTCGATACATGCTTTACAAATTTCAAAATCAGCACCGTGGTCTAAGTGAAGAGCGATAGGTACTGTTGTAGTAGCTAAAGCAGCTTCAACGAGCTTGATTAAATAAGTTTGATTAGCATATTTTCTTGCACCTGCTGAAACCTGTAAAATAATAGGTGATCTTGTTTCTTCAGCAGCTTCTGCGATAGCCTGGAGGATTTCCATGTTGTTAACATTGTAAGCACCGATAGCGTAACCGCCGGCTAAAGCTTTTTTGAACATCTCTTGTGTTCCAACTAATTTTCTTTCACTCATCTGAGTTCTCCTTCTTTTTATGTAAAAATTCTTTTACGCTATAAAATTACATCAAAAATAAGATATTTTCAAGAGCAGGGGTAAATGCGGGCGAAAATATAATAAATAAAAGACCTCAAACTGTAATAAAGCTGGGGGGGGATTTATAGGTAAATGAACTGAAAACTCGGGCAGGAGAGAACTGAGCTCTATTCAAATGCGGTGTTTGAAAGTTTTTTATATTATTTTATCTTGTTTATGTTACTATTTGAATAAGAATAGGAAGGAGAAAATATAAATGGCACAGAGAATAGGTATTGATGTCGGTGGTACGAACGTAAAAATTGCGCTTGTAGGTGATGACGGTAAAATTATTTATTCAAATTCTATCCCAACTCGTGCCGAGATGGGTTATGAATATACGATAAACAGCATGAAAGAAGCTATAAAAGATTTATTGAAGGAAACAAAACTTCAGACTTCTGATATAGAAGGTATGGGTTTTGGCTTCCCTGGACAAATCGATTGCCAGAACGGGATAGTAAGACTTGCTCCTAATATTCCAGGCTGGGTAAATGTACCGATAGCTAAAATTATGGAAGAAGAGTTCTCTATACCAACAAGAGTTGATAACGATGTAAGAACCGCTGCTCTTGGTGAATTGAATTACGGAGCCGGCGTTGGATGCCAGAACCTTGTTTGTATAACGGTCGGAACAGGTATCGGTTCCGGTCTTGTAATTAATGGTAAATTAGTAAGAGGTGCTTCTAATGCAGCCGGCGAACTCGGTCATATTAAATTGACTATGGACGGCGGACCTCTTTGCGGATGCGGTGATAGGGGCTGCCTTGAAGCTTATGCTTCCGGCCCGTCAATTGTGGCTATGGCAGAAGAATATATAAGAGGCGGAAAGTCTACAAAATACAGAGAACTTGCAAATCCGGATATAACTCCTTATATTGTGGCTGTTGCCGCAAAAGAAGGCGACCCTGTAGCTAAACAGATTTTTAGAATAATGGGTGAATATATAGGAATCGGCTTAACAAGTGTAATTAACCTTTTAAATCCGGAAAAAGTTATAATTGGCGGCGGTGTTGCTGCTGCCGGTGATATTCTTTTTGATCCGATAAAAGAAACTATTGCAAAGCGTGCAATGACTATTCAAAAAGAAGCTGTAGAAATTGTACCGGCACAGCTGGGTAATACGGCAGGGGTAATCGGTGCAAGTTTGTTAATTAATTCATAGAATGATTAAATAAATAGTAAAAAAGGCTCGTTTAAAACGAGCCTTTTTTATTGATGAAAAATTAAAGTATTTCCATAACCGGATCAGATTGTTTTACTTCCGGAATTTCTTTTAAATCTGGAAGTTCAACCGGCTTTGGAGCTGTTTTAAGTTCGGTATCTTTATCCGGTGCGATAGCTTTTTTCTGGGTGAATTTAGCTATAACCGGATCCGGATTTATTTTAAGCTCCTTATAATCCTTCATAATTTGTGAAACAAATCTTTTTGTTTCACTATACGGAGGGATTGTTCCGCCGTATTTTTTTACGTTCCCCGGACCTGCATTATAGGCGGCAAGAGCTAATTCTGTAGAGCCGAACATTTTGTACATCATCTTATAATAGGTCAAACCTGCCTTAATATTTTCGCTGAGATAATAAGGATTGAACCCCATTCTGTTTGCTGTTGACGGCAATAGCTGGAATACGCCTACTGCACCATGCGGGCTTTTTAATTCGTGTTTAAATCCGGATTCTTTTTTTGCAATGCTTAATGCCAGAGCCGGATCAACATCCATTTCTATTGAATGTTTAACAATAGTTTCCTTAATAACATTTTCAGGTGTGGTAGCAGCCTGTGCGTTCAAGGTCAGAATTGATACCAATGCAATAGCAGTTAAGATTATCTTTCTTACCATAGAAATCCTCGTTTATTGTAAATTGGATTCTGTATACTATCTCGTAAATCCTCCCTACGGTTTCACTATGTTCTCGCTTAGTTCCTATCAGAACCTCTTTCCTAAATTTTTACTAACCTGTGACCTGTAAAAACTTGTTAGGCGAATCTTCCTGTTATTCCCCGCGCTCCGGCTTGGATAAATAATTATACAGAAATTGTATTACACGCATTATATACTAAACATTTTTATTTTTCAACATGTAAACCTAAAACTGCCCGTCAGACGGATTTAACAAAGGTTATACAAAAGTGAATTTTCTGTTAATAAGTCGTCTGGTGTTTTCTTCAAAATCCATTTCACTTACAAACAAATTTACGGATTTATCAATATTCATAATATTGAATAATGCGAAAATATCTGAAGTTATATTGAAGATACCAATGGATTTTTCTTTTGAAAACTTTAGTAACGTTTCACAGAAATCTATAGTGCAATCTTGAACGTAACTTAAGTCTAAACCAATTTGTTTTTGTTCTTCGGTTAGTTTTGAGAATAATCTTAAACATGCCCTTTTATCCAATTTTGAGCTTAACGGGGCAAATATACAAACTTTATTATCATAACGAATTTCCATATACTCATAATACCGGTATATTATTTAAATTGTAATTAGCATAAATTATGAAAAATCTCTACCAAAAGTCGGATATTTTTTTGTTATATAATAAATTAAAGATAAGGACGTTAAAAATGGCAAAGAACAAAAAAATTAAAGTTGCATTCCCTCACATGGGAACAATATCAATAGCCTGGGCAGCAGGATTAAGAAAAATCGGAGTAGAACCTTACATTCCTCCGTATACAAGCAAAAAAACATTATCATATGGAACAAAAAACTCACCCGAAGCAATTTGTCTGCCTTATAAATTAATTTTAGGCAACTTTATTGAAGCTATTGAAGGCGGCGCAGATTATGTTGCTATGATTACTTCACCCGGCATTTGCAGGTTAGGTGAATACGGAACAAATATTTATAATACTCTTAAAGATTTGGGGTATAAAGCTAATTATATTGAATTATCATTGTATGACGGAATAAAAGGTTTATATAGATTTTTGAAAGAAATTTCCGGCAAGAATGATCCGATTTTGATTTTGAGAGCTATTAATATAACAATGCGCAAAATTTTTGCGATAGATGATTTGGACAGGGCTTTATCATACTACAGAGCAAGAGAGATTAAGTTCGGAGATGCTGAAAAGAACTATAAAAAAGCTTTAAAAATGATTGATAAAGCAAATTCAACAAGAGAACTTCATAAAGCTTACGAACTTGCCTTGAAAGAAATTGAAAAAACTGAAATCGATCCGAACAGAGAAGTTTTAAATGTTGATATAACGGGTGAAATTTATCTTGTGAATGATGAATTTTCCAACCAGAATATTGAGAGGGAACTCGGCAGAATGGGAGTTCAAACAAGAAGAAGCCTGACTGTAGGAAGCTTTTTAAAAGATGCAATTATTCCGAAAGCTTTCAGAGGACCGGAAACTCACTTGCAAAGAGCCGAAAGGATGGCAAAACCGTATCTTATGCGAGATATCGGAGGCGATGCTCTGGAATGTGTATCTGATGTGGTTTTTGCAGATGAAAAAGGAAAAGACGGAATTATTCATATTTCACCGTTTACCTGTATGCCGGAGATAATGTCACAAAATATTTTCCCGACAATGAGAGGTGAGCATGAAATACCTATCCTGACCCTTATTATGGATGAGCAGACCGGAAAAGCGGGTTATATAACAAGACTTGAAGCGTTTGTAGATTTGATGCGAAGAAAAAAACGTGCTAAGATGGGAAAACTCAAAACCAGAATTTAGTTATTAAAAAGCCGGAACTTTAAGTTCCGGCTTTTAATTTATTAAATATTTTATTAAGCGGCAGCTTTTCCGGCTTTTTTTAAGGCACAGGCAACTGCAGCTGCTATTTCAGAATCATTTCCTGCTTCTGCTTTTTTTACTGCAGCTTTTTCAGCAGGTACTTCTTCAGGGAAATATTTATTAATAACATTTTTCAAGAAATAAGAATTAGCGTACATAATCCAAACCATGATAGTAAGGAATACAAACACGGTTCCCATCCCTATAATCATTACAAATACGCCATCTTTTAATAATGTAAGATCCATATAGTTTTCTCCTTTAATATATATGTTAAAAATTTTTCAACTAAAATCTCTTCACAATTCTATTTTACTATAAAAAGAGAAAAGCAATAAAAAATATTTTTATATCCGAAAGAACTTATTATTACTGATTATCAGCCTCTTGAAAATTTAATTGTTAATAGTACAATTGATATAGAGAGATCACGACTTTGTAACTATTACATTTAATATAAAATAAGAAAGGTAAAAGGTTAAAAAAATGATTAAACTCAATTACAGAAACACTGATGCTATGGTAATCGGAAAAGAAAACGGGTTAAATTTGAAAGAAGAATTTGCTCAATATAAAGATACCATTACAAAAATCATTGCAAACTTAAACCAGAGAAAAGATAAACCGGGACAGTGGCTTCAATGGATGAATCTTGGTTATAATGAAGAAACTGTTTGGTATGTAAAAGAGTTTGCCTCAATGGTTAAAGGTAAATTTGATAATATTCTTGTTCTCGGGATAGGTGGTTCAGCATTAGGCGGTATAGCTGTAACAGAAGCCTTATTAAAACCTTATTGGAATTTATTAACTCCTGAACAAAGAAATGGTTTACCAAGAATTTTCTTTCTTGATAATATTGACCCTGATACTATAAACGGGTTGCTGCAGGTTCTTGATTTAAAAAGAACTCTTGTAAATGTTATTACAAAATCCGGTTCAACTGCCGAGACAATGTCTCAGTATATGATAATTAAAAATCTTCTGGAAAAAGAACTCGGTGATGATTACAGAAAAAATATTGTAGCCACAACCGATAAAAAAACCGGTGTATTAAGACAGCTTGCTGATCAAGAAGGATATAAAACTTTTGTAGTTCCTGATGATGTCGGCGGAAGATTCTCAGTATTTTCAGCAGTTGGTCTTGTACCGTTTGCTCTTGTAGGTCTTGATATTGACCAGATTATGAACGGTATTAAGGATATGGATTTGGCTCTTAAAAATACTGATATTAATGAAAATATTGCAGCTCAGGGTGCTTTAATCCAGTATTTGATGGATACTAAAATGGGCAAAAATTTATCAGTTATGATGCCTTATTCAAGCAGATTGAAATATGTTTCTGACTGGTATGTTCAGCTATGGGCAGAATCATTAGGTAAAGAAGTTAATAATAACGGTGAAAAAGTAAATGTTGGTCCTACGCCTATTAAGGCTCTTGGTGCAACAGATCAGCACTCACAAATCCAGCTTTATAATGAAGGACCTAATGATAAAATAATTACTTTTATCCGTGTAGAAAACTTTGATACCACTTTAGAAATTCCAAGAATTTTTGATTATACAGGTATCGGCTATTTAGGCGGCAAAACAATCAATGATTTGATTAATGCAGAAGCTGATTCTACAAGGGTTGCTCTTGCGGATTATTCACGTCCTACAATGACAATTTCATTGGAAAGAATTGATGAATATAACGTAGCGCAGCTTCTTTATATGTTAGAAGTTCAAACTGCTATTGCAGGCGAGCTCTATAATATTAATACTTTCAATCAGCCGGGTGTAGAACAGGCTAAGAATTATACATATGCGTTAATGGGAAGAGCAGGATATGAAGAATCCGCTCAAACATTACAATCAAAGATGGCAACAGTATAAGAGTAAATTTTAGAGGAAGCGGGCTGCTTTTAGCAGCCCGCTTCCTCTTTTATAATAAAAATAAAGCAGCTCATAAGCCGTGTTCTGTTTTTAGATAATCATCTGTCTGGTACTAAGATTGCTCTTAGTCTCAAGCGATTTTTTCCAAGCTGGGCGGACACCTCATAGCGCTTGACTCAATCTTGCATCCGACCGGGGGTTGCCTAGCCGGTATTTCTCAATACCGCTGGTGAAGCTCTTAACTCACCGTTGCACCATCGCTCCTGCTTATAAAGCGGTTAGCAGTATATTTTCTGTGGTCCTATCCGCCAGCTCACGCTGCCCGGAGTTTCTCCGGCGGTCTGTCCTTGGATGCACGGACTTTCCTCACCTTTTCAGGCGCGATTATCCGGCTGCTTTATTGTTATCAGTATAGCACAATTCTTCTACATCTAAAACTGTTTTTAGTTTAAGCGCATAAATATTTGGATTCCCAAGGAGTGCAAGTTTTACCGCATCTTTTTCCGTGGTTACGATATTACCTTCAATATTTTTAATATCATCGGTGGTGTATTGATGATGGTCATCAAAAGTAATTGTATTTTTAATCTTATAATCTTTTAAAAACGCATAAAACTGTTCAGGCTGACCGATTGCAGAAAGTGCGGTTATTTCTGCGCCTTTCTCGAGATGCTCTCCCGAGATAATATTATAAATATAATCAGGTTCAACTTTAGCCGTTAAAGTTTTAACTTTTTGTTTTTTCTCCATTATTTTTGCTAATTTTTCGGCTCTTGTATGGTCGGTATTTTTGCTTACAATAACGAGTTTATCAACTCTTTTAAATCCTTCCGGTCCTTCTCTAAGCGGACCTGCCGGAAGCAGGTTTTCATTTCCAAACATTTTTTCTGAATCAACAAGAACAATATTCAAATCTCTGTGGAGTTTTCTGTGCTGAAACCCATCATCCAGTATAATTTTTGTAACACCAAGTTCTTTAATTGCATATTTAGCAGCCTTAGCTCTGTTTGAACAGGTTAAAACTGCACACATATTAAGATTTACCGCAAGCCAATACGGTTCATCTCCTGCTATATCAGCTTTGTAAAATAAGTTTATTCCGTCAGAGATAACATTTACTTTTTTATTATCTAATTTCCCGCCGTATCCTCTTGAGATAATACAAACTCTTTCTCCTTTATCAACAAAATATCTGGCAATTTCAGCAACAACAGGGGTTTTTCCGACTCCGCCGGTTGTAAAATTGCCGACAGAAATTACATAAGCGTTAACTTTTTTAGGCTTAAGGATTTTTTTATCATAAAGAAAATTCTTGAAACCGCTTCCTAACCCGTAAAAAACAGAACAAAACTTGAGGAGATTAAATAGAACACCCTTCGGCTCTTTTGTATAATGAAGCTTTGTTATTTCTGTTTTTAGATTCACGCTTAATTTATCCTTCTACCATAGCCTTAAACTTTTCAAAATCTTCTATTGTATCAATCCCAACAGGAATATTATCTACAACAGCGACTTTTATTTTCATACCGTTCTGGAGTGCTCTTAGCTGTTCAAGGCTTTCAGCTTTCTCGTAACTTGCTTGCGGAAGCTCTGTCATTTTAAATAATGCTTCTCTTTTGTATCCGTAAATCCCTAAATGCCCGTAGAATTTCCAGCCTCCGATGGTTCTTTTTTCTGCTTTGTTTTCTTCATTCACTCCACGCTCAAAAGGAATTTTAGAGCGGGAAAAATACATTGCATAACCGTTCAGGTCAAAAACACACTTGACCAGATTAGGATTATTAATTTCGTCATCTTCTTTTATTTCTCTTACAAGAGTAGATATATCAGCTTTGTCGTCAAACTTGACTCCTTTTATTACAAGCTCAATATTGGACTGTTCAATAAGAGGTTCATCTCCCTGCAGGTTTATAATATAAGCAATTTCAGGATGTCTTTTGGCAACTTCTGCTATCCTATCGCTTCCGCTTTTGTGTTCTGTAGAGGTCATCTCGACTTCTGCTCCAAAACTTTTGCAAGCATTAAAAATTCTCTCATCGTCAGTTGCTACAATAACTCTGTCAACATAAGGACAGGTTTTTGCTTTCTCCCAAACCCACTGAATAATAGGTTTGTTATTTGCTTTTAAAAGAGGTTTTCCCTCAAGTCTTGATGACCCGTATCGGGCAGGTATAATAATCGCAGTTTGTTTTTGTTCCATTTATTTATCCCTTATTTTGTTGCATTTATAAATACGGCATTTGATTTTAATTGAATTTCACGCCCTGTCAGATAGTTTTGAACATCTTCCATATATTTATTTACGGTTTGTTCGTCAAAGTATTTTAAGAATCTTTCTTTTGTACTCGGCTGGTCAGGAGAAGGCGGATTCATAAACCATTCTTTAACCATCCCCTGTTGTACAACGTATCTGGATTGAACCGCTTGAATTTTAACTTCCGGAATAGAAAATCCTGCGATTTCAAGATTCGTTTTCAGAGTTTTTTCATCAAAATTGCATAATGAGTCAATCGGATTATTCATGAGCTCATTTTCTACCCGTTTAAAATCTTCATACTTCTCAATATAAACAGGGTCAAGGATTTCCCAGTATCGGGTATTTGACCGGATAATAGGTTCAAACGCACAGAATTTGCCGCCCGGTTTAAGAATTCTGTATATTTCACTTATTGCAGGTTGTTTATTAACAATATGAACGAGAACGGATCTCATAAGTGCTTTATGTACAGTGCTTGCCGGTAATGCAATATGTTCGCAAGGGCATAAAAGCATTTCGTATCCTGTTGTGATTCCGGCTTCATCAAGAATCTTCTTGCAATCATCCAAACAATCCTGAAATTTGTCGGAGAAAATAACTCTTCCTTTGCAGTCCTGCATTTCAAGAGCTTTGAATGCGAGAAGCCCCGTTCCGGTTCCTATATCCAGAACAACATCATAAGGTTTAATATCAGCATAAACAAGAATTACATCTCTTACAGCTTCAAGCCAGCGTGTTGTCTGTTCAATCATTTCCGGTGTTTGTCCCGCAAATCTGTTTTTCTTCAGCCACTCTGTCCAGTTTTTACAAATCTCGCTCATTCTTATTCCTCCGATTAGGACTGTACTTGAAAATTATACAACAATTCCTGCCTTAAATCTAGCGCACATAAAAATCCCCGACCGATAACGGATGAAGAAGATTATCTGTTGAAAATACCTGTAAATAATAATGTCCCGGAATATGAAAGGTAAAATAATCGGTATGATAGTACCTTTCATCTTTCATAAGTCTGAAATCTTTTGTTCTTACGATTTCAGCTCCGCCAAGAGGTCCGACATCAGCCATTTTTACAACCTGAGCTCTTATGTATTTATTATTCATTTTATGCGGTGCTATAAAAAGATAATAGACATTATCCCCCACCTTAAAATATTTTGTATTATCAAGCGCATTTTCTCTTGTAATCGGCTGAGTATTGAAAAGGATTATTCCCCTGTCGTGAACACATCCGCATAAAAGTACCAGTGATATGATTGCAAACAGTAACAATTTGCGCATTATTAGTTTTCCAGATTCTTAATACGTTTTTTAACCAAATTAAGCATTTTTTCGTCAGTCTCAATACCCGTATATAAATAATAATATTCTAAAGCTTTCTGGGGCTGGTTTTTGAGTTCATAAGCCATCCCGATAGAATAATATGCATAAGGGTATTCCGGCGATAAGCTGATTACTTTTTCAAAACATTTTATGCTCTCATCATAATTTTTCTGATTAGCATAAACTAAGCCTTTATTAAAATAAGCATCTGTATTATCTTTGTCAAGAGCAATTATCTTGTCATAAAAGCTTAAAGCTTTCGTATTATTTCCCATTAGCTTATAGATATTTGCAATTTTAAGCATTGTAACTTTATCAGCAGGAACAAAGACTACAGCTTTGGTATAATAATCAATAGCATCGTCATATTTTTGCTGTCTGTATGCATCATCTCCCTTTTGAACCAAGGTTTCATAAGTGACGGTCTGTTCGTCATCAGCAGGTTTCGGAGCCGGTTCTTCAGAAGCGGCGGATGCGACGGATGCGACAGCCGGCGGAATTATTGAAAGTTCAGGCGCCGGTATATCAGCTTCCGGTTCAGATGTAGTTTCTGTTATGCTCTTTTTAATTACATCTTTATATTCTTCTCTAAAATTATTGAGTTCATCTATATAGTTTTTGTTATTAGGATCCAGTGCAACAGCTTTTTCGTATCCGCTAAGCGCAACATCCGTGCAGCCCATTTTTGAGTTTGCTCTTGCATAACCAAAATATGCAGATGCTTCTTTGTTATTAAGTTCAATAGCATCTTCAAAATACAAAATAGCCTGACCGTAATCCTGTTTGTCATACAAATCATACCCGTAAGCAATAGAGGCAGAAACAAGATTCTCTTTAATTCTATCGTTAGGCTGTTTGTCTAATAATTCTCTGTATATTTCTATTGCCGCAACATAATTATGCATTGCATGTAATGTTAAGGCTTTATTTGCGAGAAGTTCCGCATTATCAGGTTCGCTTTTTAAAGCAAAATTATAAAACTTAAGAGCATTAACATAGTCTTGTTTTTTATGATAAGCCAAAGCCAATTCTTTCTTTGTTTCTATATTTGAAGAATCTTTTGAATAGGATTTTTCAAAATTGAATAAAGCAAGTTCATTATTATCAAGCTTTTTGTATACAATCCCGAGATTTAAATAAGCATTAGCATCATCAGGGAATGCAGCTAAATACTGTTTATACTGCTCAATAGCTTCATCATTCCTGTTTAAGTTCCCTAAAAGATTTGCATAATCAAATCTTAGTTCTGTAAGTTTAGGATTTAATTCAAAAACTTTTTCAAAGTTTTTAAGAGCTTTTTCGTTCTCATCAATGTTCTGGTAGGATAATGCTAACTTGGCAATTATTGCGGTATTATCATTATCTTCTGCAAGGGCTTTTTCAAGCATTTCTGCAGCTGCCTGATATTGTTTGGTTTCAAACAATGCCATACCGTAATTTTCAAACTCCGTAAAAGCAGACGGATATTGTTTGTAAAGGTTTGAATATATATCGCAGGCTTTTTCCGGCTGGTTTGAAAGACAATATACATTTGCAAGGTTTTCATTCGCTTCCATATGGTCAGGATAAGCACTTAAAAATGTATTATAATACTCAATTGCGTTTTTGTAATTTTTCCTGAAATACTCTACATTTGCAAGGTTTAGATAATTATATTTATATTCCGGATATATTTTCTGGGCTTCGCTAAAAGCATTATAAGCGTTTTCGTAATCACCCAGTGTTTGTAAAATATTTCCCATGCTGATATAAATAAAAGCATCGTTAGGTCTGAGTTTTATGGCTTTTTTATAAGCACTTAAGGAGTCTTTATACTCTCCAATATCAGAATATAAACCTGCGAGCTTGGTATAAAGCATCGCATCATCGCCGTTTATATCAAGAGCCTGCTTAATAATCTTAATTGCATTAATATAATCGCTCTTGTATTCAAAAGAACAAGCCTGCTGGTATAAAGCGTGTGCTTCTTTTGTCATTTTTGCATCAACACCGTTTAAGGATAAAACAGTACAAAGTACCAGTAACGGAAGATAAAGTTTTTTTCTGTTCATAATTAAAGCCCTCGGATGTTATTTTAGCAAAAAAATAAATAAAATAACAGAGCGGGGTTTGACTTTAAGTCAAACCCCGCTCTCTGTCTATAATTTCCAGAATTAGAACATTAAGCCTGCTTCTCTTGCAGCGTCTGCTAAAGCAGCAACTCTGCCATGATAGAGGAAGCCGCCTCTGTCAAATACAACACATTCAATACCGGCTTTTTTAGCTTTTTTAGCGATAGCTTCACCGACAACTTTTGCAGCTTCGATATTACCGCCATGAGCTAATTTTTCTTTAAGATCTTTATCAACTGATGAAGCTGAACAAATTGTTACATGTTTTTCATCATCAATTAATTGAGCATAAATGTGTTTAGTGCTTCTGTAAACAGCCAATCTAGGGAATTCAGAAGTTCCTGAAATCTTAACTCTTAAAGATTGGTGTCTTTTTTGTACTTTTGGTTTTCTAATTTCTTGTTTAATCATTTTTTCACCTTTTACCCTGATTGATTTAACGTTTTATAGCTAAATTTCGAGGGCTTTTCCTTTCTGCCCAAACCTGCTTGATACCACTCAAGAGTTTATACGGGCTTTTGTTATTTGCGTCGGGCAGGTATGCCCAACCTACTACTATTCTGTTTGCTGTTAAGTCCTCCGGCTATTTACCCCCGGACCTCACACCGGCTTATGTCTTCACCCCTCTGCAGCATTTGCAGTGACTTACGAGAGAGATCCTGCAACAAGTTCAGGATAAGATATCTGTAGCGTTCGCAAAGCTCACGCACAGCTATCTTACTTTTTGCCGGCTTTACCAGCTTTACGTCTGATGTGTTCGCCTTCGTACTTAACGCCTTTTCCTTTGTAAACTTCAGGAGGACGTTTGCTTCTGATGTATGCAGCTACATCACCTACAGCCTGTTTGTTTGAACCCTGAACTGTAATTTTTGTGTTAGCTTCAACACTGAGCTTGATTCCTTCTGGCGGAACAATGATAACCGGATGAGAGTAACCGAGTGCCATATTAAGGTTAGAACCTTCCATATTAGCACGGTAACCAACACCAACGATTTCTAATTTCTTTTCAAACCCTTTAGAAACACCTGTTATAGCGTTTGAAATAAGAGTTCTGAAAAGACCATGTAATGCGCCTGTTTTTCTGTCATCAGAGTTTGTTTCAACGATTACATGATTATCAGCAACAGAAACCTTAACTTCATCTCTGAAGGTTACAGATTCTGTTCCTTTAGGTCCTTTTGCTGTTACAACATTACCTTCAATTTTAACTTCAACACCTGAAGGTATTTCAATAGGTTTTTTACCAATACGTGACATATTATTTTCTCCTTTTAGTTTTTACAGGCTTTTCTGCCAATTGCACCTGTATAATGTGTTTAGTTCTTACTACGTGCGTAGCTTTGAAGTTTTTCTTCCGGATTGGAGTGCTTTGATAGAGGAGTACCGGTAGTTTAAATTCCGGTTAGTAAAACCTCTTTTGTACTCCGACCCTTTACTACGTGCGTAGCACTACCAGATGTAGCAGAGGATTTCACCGCCAAGGTTTTCTTTTCTAGCCTTACGGTCAGTTAAAAGTCCTTTGCTTGTAGATACAACAGCTATACCCATCCCGCCGAATACCTGCGGAAGGTTTTTAGCTTTGCAGTAGCTTCTTAAACCAGGTTTAGAAACTCTTTGCAAGTTAGTGATAACCGGTTTGTTAGCTTCATCATACTTGAGTTCGATTGTAAGGAACTTGAAGTGTCCGTCAACTCTTTCTGAATAGTCAGTGATAAAACCTTCTGATTTTAAAAGTTTAGCAAGAGCTACTTTTAATTTAGAAGATGGCATTTCTACTGACGGATGAGAAACGAGATTAGCGTTTCTGATTCTTGTTAGCATATCTGCTATCGGATCTGTGTTCATAATTTTATCCTTTTCTTCTTGCGGATGCGCTGTCGGATTCATGTGAGGAACCGGATTATGTCCTTAACCCGAACTCCTTTTTATTGCACCATTTCAGGCACCCTGTACTCGTTCTTGCCGGACTAATTTTTGCTCATTTAAAAGCGTATTCCGGCAGTTAACGATACCATTATATAAAAAAAAGATTATAAATCAACTGAAAAGTAAATATTTGTAAAGAGTTATTCTTCTTCTCTTAGCATAATTACTGTTGAATTTAGTTCATCAAGAAGGTATTGGAGCTGCTGATTAATGTTTTCCGGATTATAGATAGAACCGGATTCCTGGTATGCGAGATATCTCTGATATGTGACAGCTTCTTTTCTAAGCTGTGAAATTGATTTAACAAATCTGTTTATTTCTTCCAGTTTTCTGAAAGATTCATAATAACTTTCCGGCTGGCCTTCGTATTTTTTCATAAGACTATCAATATTCATGGCAAGAACATTGGCTCTTGTGACAAAAAGCTGGAGAGAACCATTTTCTTCGATACAATCGGCAAGTCGTTCTATCATCGGAATAATTTCATTTGCATCTGTTAAGTACTTTGAAGTTTTATCCTTTTTCTGAATAATATTTATGAAAGCAGGATTCTCTCTCGGCACAGGTTTAAGCTCTGAAGGGTTGTTGAATCCTTCCTGCGACTCAAAAATAGGGGTTGTAATCTTTTCTTCTTTCTTTTCAAATCTTTTATTCAGGTTTGGCAAGGTACCTGCATAACCCTTTCCTTGCAGTTCAGCTTCAAGAGCTTTATCTTTTTTATTCCACCACAGAAAAGCATAACAAGGGTTAACAAAAGATATTAAAATCAGAATCAAAATAAACTTTTTCATAATATTATTATACTAATTTCAGGGTAAAAGGCAAAGAGCGAATTTGTGTATTATAGTAACAAATATTGACAAAAAACAATAAAGCTTTTATACTAATTACAGACTTTGTTTCGATATATCGATACAAAGAGGAGGCCGAATTGAGAAATAATACTCTTAAATTGAATAAATTCTGGTGGTGCAGCTAATATAGCTGCCTGTTGTTTTGGAGATTTATTTTGTTTAAGAATCAGGCAGCAAAATCCTGAGGGATTTGTCTGCTGAAAACTTGTGAAAAGTTAACGATTGTAAACAAACTCTTTCAGGTAAGTCAATTTTCAAGTTTCACAGGTTTTAAGGATTTGGACTATGTCATCAAATAATAGCAACATGATTAATAGATTACCAAAGGCAATGCAGCCGGCGGCAAGGTTCGTACGACATCAGGAACAGGCGGGCGGACTTTCGACATCCCGTTTTATACAGGATGTTTCTACAAGCTTGCTTCCTAAAGTTGTATTTGCCCGCAGTCTTCCGGATTTAACCGAAACAACCTTCCTTGAGGTTTCTGAAGAAACACTTATGTATTTTGTTCCGGCAATTCTGGGTGAAAAAATTGCAAGAAAAATTTTTTCTGCAAAACTTCCGAATAATTTAAAGGCAGAAGTTGCAACACCTGCTGTTGAGATGTTAAAGAAGAAAAATTCTAGAGAAATTATACCAGTTAAAGCTGCTATTGCACTAATGGCAATGGCAATTCCGCTTACGGAATTTACGCTTAACTATTTTAAAAATTTGATGACATTAAAAGTTTTTAAGAAGAGTGATTTTAAAAACATAGCATCTCTTGAAAAATCTGAGGAAGATATTGAGCACCAGAAGAAAGTTGAGAAGAGTGCAAAGAAACATATAGGGCTTGCAGCATCTCTCTATGCGGGCTGCCTAGCTCTGGCAGGTCTGGTAGTAACAAAGGGTAAAAATTCTAAGGCGCTGCAAAAGGTTTCAGAATTTGTCCTTGCTCCGGGGTCTGTATTATTTAAGAAAAATAACAAGGCAAAAGATTTTTTCAATAAATATTTTTCTATGGACTTTAACAGTCAGAACGGTAAACTGGTGCTAAGCAAAGGACAGCTTACAACGAGTGTACTTATCGGGGGGCTTGGATATTTTGGTGCATCTGCCGACAGAGGGAAAGAAAATCTCAAAGAAACAGCAACAAGATTTCCGCTTGTAGGTTTGTATGTTATTACAGGTAGTGAGCTGGTTGAAAAAGGATTTAAAAAACTATTACATAAAACCGGAAAATGCAAGGATTTAATAGGTAAAGATTTATCTGTTCCAAAATTTGATGAGCTTGGTGAATTAGCTAAAAAATTAGCAAAAGAACGAAAGACGAATGTTGATAATGAATATAAAACTTTAGCTAAACAAAAAATTATGATATCAGGTCTGCCGTATATCTTTTCAATCGGTGTGATGGGATTCTTTGTTGCAGGTATGACAAACTATTTTACAAGAAAACGCTATGAGAATGAACAAAAAGAAAAACTAAAGACACAGCAGGCAGTTTTAAATCAACTCTAGGTTGACCAATCGATAGCATTATTGCCGAGAATGTCGTTGCATTTTATAAAGTGGTCAGAACTCATAAAACCTCTATGAGCGGATAAGGGTGAAGGGTGAGTTGTATCCATTACATAGATATTCTTTTTGCCCTCAAAAACTTCTCCTGATTTTTGAGCATGGCTGCCCCATCGGAAAACAATCAGAGTTTTCTCTCTGTTGATTAATACCTGATAAATATTATCTATAACAGGTTTCCAGAGTGCAGTATGTTCTTTTAATATTTTCGGGTTTTTATCTTCAAAAGTTAAAGAAGTATTTAATAGTAAAACTCCCTGCTTTACCCATTCTGTCAGGGTATTAGAATTATGTTTAGCTCCGGGAAAATCTTCTTCAAGTTTTTTAAAAATATTCTTAAGGGATGCCGGAGTTTTATCTGAGAGGCTTGAAAAAGCAAGCCCGTGAGCATGTTCAGCGGAAGGATACGGATCCTGCCCGATAATTAAAACTTTTACGTTATCTAAGCTTGTAAGTTTTAGAGCATTCAGTATATTATCTTGAGAAGGAAGAATTTCTTTTGTTTTGCGTTTTTGGGCAATCAAAGAGAGGATATTTTCAATAAGATTAATATCCAAACCTCCTTTAATCCAGCTTTCGTCAATTCCTAAACTGTTCATAATTTATTTTTTACTAACCAGAGCTTTATCGAATAGCTGCTTGTAGTAATCCATATTAATATTTAGATTTTCACCTATATCAAAAAGCATTGTCACCAAATCTCTATCGGCTGTACAACTCATAGTACTGATAAGTTCAGGTATATTTGTTACAATTTTAGTAAAGAAGTAACTTTGTGCTTCACCGATATCAATACTGAGTTCAAGTTTCCCGATGCAGTCCAGAAGTTCAAGGGTTGCATCAACCTGCTGGAGGTCAAGCGCATAAGCTAATCTGCCGACATTCTGGGTAATTTTTTTGCTGAAGATTTTAGCGGTTGGTGTCTTATCTATTTCAATACCGATTCTTTTTGCTTCAAAAATTATATCGGAGGCTTGTTGTAAAATATCGCTGCTTAAGAAACCTTTTGATTCAACAAACAAATCATTAAATTGTTTAGTAAGTACATATTGAGCAGATATTTTGAATTCGTTTGGAATTTCAAGTCCGAGGGTCTGCATTTGATAGATAGAGCCTTTTCCTTCGTTGTACATTGCTTCATAAGTGTTAGCGAAGTTCTGCAGCTTACCTTTAAGCATAGTTTGAAGAATTTTTCTTCTTTCTTCTATGAAGATGTCTTTAAGAGTGAAGTATTCTTTTCCGAAATAATTGTCCATTGCTCTTATTATTTCGGTTAAAGGTGAAACGAGATAAGTTCTTATAAGCTCTTTTCTTGTTTCAATAAAACTGTCTGAGTATTCTTTTATTGCGCAATGGAAGTCGCCGCCCGAGAATTGAAGCAGGGCAAATACCATATTAAATTTTTCAAGTGTAACTTTTGACTGGATTTCAATATGTCCGATTACCATCTGGGTATTCCCTTTAACGACTCTTTTATAAGAATGTTTTTTGATTCTGTAGCAGTAAACGCTTTCTTCATCTTCAAATTCCGTATACAAAGATGAGATTGCCCATAAACTGACAATTTGTTTGGCAGTTACGACAGATGGTTTTACAAATCTTTCAAAAACATCTTTTCCAGACCCGAATTCAGGCAGATTGCTTCTTGCTTCTTCAAGTATTTCAAGAAAATGAGTTTCCAAATCTTTTTTTATAAAATCTTTAGCAAGCTGCATAACACGGGCAGCGTATTTCATAATTTGAACTGTCTCAATTCCTGAAATTTCAGAGAAGAACCATCCGCAGCTTGTATACATAAGCATTGCTTCTCTCTGGATTTCAAGAAGCTTCATTCCGAGAACCTTTTGTTCTTCATCAAGCTCAGGGATAAAGAATTCATCCTGAAAGCTTTTTACGCTGGTATCGCTTCTGTCAAGAATAACGCTAATGTAGTTGTTTCTTGCTTCATCAGGATTTTTGAAGAATTTTTTACCGTGTTTTTTATAAATAGCAATTGTTTCATCTCTTAAAAAGTCAAGAGCATTTCTTAGCGGACGCCGCCATTTCTGGTTCCAGCCCGGATGTCCGCCTGTGGAGCAGCCGCAATCTTCGCACCATCTGCCTACCCCATGGAAACAGCTCCATGATGAAACAGGTTTAATTTCAACTTCCCAGTTGCTTCTGTATTTCTCAAGATACTCTGCATAATTTGTTACAATAAAACCGGCATCTTTAACTTTGAGCTTAAGTGCATAAGCAAGTGCCATATCTCCGAATTTTGTATGGTGCCCGTAGCTTTCGCCGTCTGTTGCAATATTAATAAGCTGCGGGTAGTTCCTAAGAGTTGAGATGCCGTCTTTAAGCCGGCTTACAAACTTGTTACCGTCTTTTAAAAGTTCATCAAAGGCAACGGATTTAGAAATGGCACCGTCGTAGAAAAACAGATCAATAAATTTTCCCGGGGCAGATTTTATATAATATCTGTATGAGCGGGCAGGATCAATATTCCCCCAGCTGACATCCTGCCAGTTAGTTTCTCCTTCTTTGCGTATTTTTTGAGCCTGGTAAGGAGAAAGGATTGTAAATTTTATACCGTTTTCTTCAAGTACCCTGAGAGTGTCATCATCAACGGCAGTTTCTGCAAGCCACATTCCTTCCGGAGGTCTGCCAAAACGGTATTCAAAATCTTTAATTCCCCATTTTACTTGAGTTTGCTTGTCCCTTTCGTTTGCAAGCGGCATAATCATATGGTTGTATACCTGCGCCAGAGCGTTGCCATGTCCGCCATGCATCTTCCGGCTGTTTATATCTGCCTTGATAATTCTTTCATATGTTAGAGGTGCAAATTCTTCCAGCCAGGATAATAAAGTCGGACCAAAGTTATAACTTATGTATTCATAATTGTTTACAACATTTAAAATTTTATTTTTTGAGTCAACAATTTTTGAAACAGAATTAGGATTGTAACATTCGGCATTAATTCTCTCGTTCCAATCATGGTAAGGAAGCGCACTATCCTGCTGTTCAATAGCCTCAAGCCAAGGATTTTCTCTCGGCGGTTGATAAAAATGCCCGTGAATTGTTAGAAATACTTTATTCTTGTCTTTTTCAAGCTGTTCATTCATTATTAGTTACTTTCTCCTGATTGGTTTTTGTTTTCTTCCGGAGCCTTTTTTATTACGGTAAGATTTTTTACATCAACCCAGGCATCTCCCAGAGCGTCTGAGAACATAACTCCGGTGATAGATATTTCATCATTTGTTTTAAGGTCTATAAATTTTTCGGCATCTTCTCTCTTAAGAAAGAGCTTCATTTCTGACAGAGGGATATCATAACTGGTGTCATCTCTCTTAATTAAAAAAGAAATATAATCTTCGGATGATTTAAAAGCCGGTTTGTAATCAAGTCCCAGAGTAGAGAACTTATCAAACTTTGCATTCATTTTTATTGTTTTATTTAAATATGCTTTAGGTGAGCTGACTACAGAAAGCGGTTTAACTTCAATTGCAGTATCCTGAACGACTGCCGTTTGTCCGGAACTTGCCGCAGCAGGAGCTGCCGCAGCTCTTTCTGCGCAAATATTACTTGTTGTTAATACTGCTGAACATAAAACTATCAAAGCAGCTGCTTTTATATGTTTAAAACTTCTCATCTCTAACCTCTTCTTTCAGTGATATTGTAACATGCTTTAATATGAAAGTAAATTTAAAACCATTTGATAATCAACATACTTTCTGATATATTATATGATATGAAAGATTTAGAGACTATTAATAAAGAGAGGGAAGGAAGGATTAATCTTTCTCAATATAAAGATTTAATTGAAACTGTATCCAAAGTTGAATACAAGAAGTTTTCAAATCTGGGGTTAATTGAGCTTGGCGACGTTATCAATCTTGCAAACTACACTGTTTATTATCTTGTAAATAACTCAAGTTCAATTGATTATAATACCGCATATCTGACAAAAGCCATAAAATGGGCAATAAGAAATGAAATGCGCCGCAGGTACAAGTGGTATGTGATGAAAAATCAGGAATCCGCAGAGCGTGAAAAAGTAAAAGATGCTGTATATAAGACGATTCTTTCAATAGAAGAAATGGCTGATGCTGAAAATCCTACTATAATTAAGGATTCTTCCCGTACCCCTGAAGAAAAAGCGGAAATAGTTGAACTTAAAAGACGTGTGGCAGAAGCAATGAAAAAACTCTCTCAACGGGAGCAGGATTTGATAGAAGCAAAATATTTTTACGATAAAAAACTTAAAGATATATCGGCGGAATTTGATATTTCGCAGTCGAGAATTTCAAGAATTATACAAAATGCGTTAGATAAAATAAAAAAAGAGTTGTTAAAACAGGAAGAAATTGATGAAGACAATATTTGAAAAGACTAATGGTGTTGACGGGGTTTGTATCGGGGAAACAGAAGGAATTAAACTGGAAGGAGTAATTCCAAAGGAGCTATTAAGAGAGGGAAGTATAGGTTTGCCTCAGCTTAGTGAGCTTGAAGTTCTAAGACATTATAAAGAGCTATCAGACAGAAATTTTTGTATAGAAAAAGGTTTTTATCCTCTGGGATCTTGTACTATGAAATACAATCCTAAAGTAAACGAACTTCTGGCATCTTTAGAAGGGTTTGCTAACTTGCATCCGCTTCAGGATGATGAGGATTGTCAGGGGGCGCTTGAACTTATGTATAATCTTCAGGAAAAGTTGAAATACATAACAGGCATGGATGCTGTGACTCTTCAGCCGGCAGCAGGAGCTCATGGTGAGTTAACCGGCATGATGATTATTAAAAAGTATTTTGAAGTCAAAGGCGAAACAAACAGGACAAAGGTTATTATTCCGGACTCTGCTCACGGGACAAATCCTGCCAGTGCGAAGATGTGCGGGTTCGAGATTGTAGAGGTAAAATCCAACGAAAGAGGGCAGGTTGATATTGAAGAATTGAAAACCCTTCTTGACGAGAATGTTGCCGCAATTATGATGACAAACCCGAATACGCTGGGTATTTTTGAAGAAAAAGTTCTTGAAATATCAAAATTGATGCATGATAACGGCTCTTTGCTTTATTATGACGGAGCTAACTTCAATGCAATTATGGGATGGACAAATCCTGCATTAATGGGGTTTGATGTTGTGCATTTAAATCTTCATAAAACATTTGCAACTCCGCATGGAGGCGGCGGACCGGGAGCTGGTCCTGTAGGCGTTGTTGAAAAACTTAAAGACTTTTTGCCTTCTCCGACTGTTGAGTTTGACGGTAATAAATATTACAGAAATTATAATATCAGTCATTCAATCGGAAAGGTCAGAAGTTTTTATGGAAACTTCGGTGTGCTTGTAAGAGCCTATGCATATATTCTTATGATGGGAGATAATCTGAAACTCGCAAGTGCAGATGCTGTTTTAAACGCTAATTATATAAAAGAAAAGCTTAAAGGTTTTTATGAACTTCCTTATGATGAACCTTGCATGCATGAATTTGTCCTGTCCGGTGAAAAACAGCACCAGGAAGGAGTTTCTACTATAGGTATTGCAAAAAGATTAATGGATGATAATATTCATCCGCCTACAGTTTATTTCCCGCTTATTGTGCATGAAGCTATTATGATAGAACCTACAGAATCTGAGTCGAAAGAGGTTCTGGACAATTTTATTAATGTAATGCTAAAAATTGCCGAAGAAATAAAAGAGAATCCTGACGAAGTATTGAAATCACCTCAAAAAACTCCTGTTAAAAAGGTTGATGAAACTCAGGCTGCACGTCATCCAAACTTAACGTTTAAGGGCCTTTAATTCAGACAGAGCGTTTTCTAAAAGTTGTCTGTAAAGCTGATCATTGGGATTTTCTTTTAGGATTTCTCTATAGAGTTCAATCTCTTGATTTAAACTGTGCACTTCCTTCTGATTTCTGTATCTGTTTGTCGGCAGTCCAAATTCTACTGCTTTTGCTGATTGTCTTTCGAGTTTGTTAAACTTGGAAGATTTAACCATTGGCGGGCGTCCGGTAAATGATATAGCTGATATATTCATAAGTTTCCTTTCCTTTGTCTGGTTTAAAAACCGTAAAAATATTTTTTGCGCTTATAAATCATATTTGTTTATACTAAAATAATCAAGTACACTACAAAGGGGAAATATGAAAAAAGTTTATATAGAAACACTTGGCTGCCAGATGAATAAATCTGATGCCGAAAGAATGTACGGTATGTTGGAGTGCCTTAATTATACTCAAACGGACGAACCGAAAGATGCGGATTTACTTATAATAAATACCTGCTCAATAAGACAGCTGTCTGAAGATAAAGCTTATAGTGCAATCGGGGTCTGGGGAAAATGGAAAAAAGAAAGCAAACCAGATTTAAAAATTGTTTTTGCAGGTTGTGTTGCGCAGCAGGCGGGGGAAAATGTACTAAGAAGAGCTCCCTATGTGGATCTGGTTCTCGGCACACAAAGACTATATGAGCTTCCCGACCTTATTAAAAGAATAGAAAACGGAGAAAGGCTTGTTTCTGTTGACGAAAAACCTTATGAAGAATCCGATATAAAAATTAACCGTGTTAAAAGTGTTAATGCCTGGGTTCCAATAATGGAAGGGTGTAATAATTTCTGTACATACTGTATTGTTCCTTATACAAGAGGCAGAGAGCGTTCCCGCAGACCTGAACTTATAATGAATGAGATAAAAAAAGCCTTGTCAGAAGGGTTTAAGGAAATTACTCTTCTCGGGCAGAATGTTGACAGCTATCAAGGCGGAGAAGAGGGGCAGAATTTATCCTGGCTTTTAAGGCAGATTAATGCTCTTGACGGTAATTTTAGAATAAGATTTGTAACAAATTATCCGACAGAGATTACTGACGAATTGATTGATACGGTTATTGAACTGGATAAGGTTTGTGAATACTTTCATATCCCGATGCAGTCAGGAGATGATTATGTCCTAAAAAAGATGAACAGACGATATGATTATCAAACATATAAAAAGATTTGCGACAAAATAAGAAATAAGATACCTGATGTTACAATAACAAGTGACTTTATTGCAGGTTTTCCGGGGGAAACGGAAGAACAGTTTGAAAATACTCTTAAGGCTATGTGTGAGCTGGAATTGGACTATTCAAATACGGCAGCGTATTCTCCACGAGAGAAGACTGTTGCTGCAAAGTGGACGGATTTATATATCTCAGAAGATGTTAAAACCGAACGCCTTGCTCGATTAAATGAATGCAACAGAGAATGCTGCTTAAAATCTAATCAAAAGTATCTGGGAAAAGAAATGGAAGTTCTTATAGAGAAATTTGAAGCAGATAGAAATGTGATAACAGGCAGAACGAGAAATAATAAAATTGTCCATATCCCATATGATAAAGATATAACAGGCGAGTTCGTAAATGCTAAAATAACACGTGCAAGAACCTGGTACTTAAACGGAGAGCTGGTTTAAATTATGAAAAACATTAGACAATCAAATATAAATGTTCATAAAGATGCATGGATTGAAATAAACCTGGAATATTTAGCGGAAAATATTCAGGAGATAAAAAAAGGTATTCCTAAAGACAAAAAAATGATGGCAATAGTAAAAGCCGATGCTTATGGACATGGAGCACAAATGCTTGCTCAGACTATGCTTGCGTCAGGTGTGGATGCTTTCGGGGTTTCATCTGTTGATGAAGGTTTAGATTTAAGGGCTGCAAAAATTAAAGCTCCGATTCTGGTTGTCGGAGCAATTCCTCTCTGGGCGGTAGAATCAGCTGCGCAAAATGACATAGCATTTTCAATTTTTAATGAGGCTCACCTGAAAGCTTGCAAAGATGTTTTTGAAAGAACGGGGATTAAACCCAAAGTCCATGTAAAGCTTGATACCGGCATGAACAGAATCGGAGTAAGGTCAGAAGATGCAGTTGCTTATATAAATGAAGTTCAAGCCGCTGAGTATCTTAATTTTGAAGGTATTTTTACTCATCTTGCTTCAGCGGAAGAAGAAGTCCCGACAAAGGAACAAATCCGCCGCTGGCATTCTGTTATAGATAATGTTGATACAGAAGGTCTTTTGCTGCATATTCAAAATACAGCCGCAACGTTTTCTTATGATATTAAATCAAATATGTCCAGAGTAGGCATTTCTCTCTATGGATTGTATCCTGATTTACCTCCAAAATTTAATTACAAACCTGTACTTAAACAAATAATGAGTCTAAAGGGTCGTATAACCAATATTCATACTGTTAAACCAAATGAAGGAGTAAGTTATTCTCATACATTTACTGCCTATGAACCGACAAGAGTAGCTACTATTCCGATTGGTTATGCTGACGGTGTTGCAAGAAACCTTTCCAATAAAATTTGGGGAGAGCTTAACGGAGAAAAAATCCGTCAAATCGGGAATATAACAATGGATCAAATGATGTTTGATTTAGGTGAAACAGAAGCTGAAGTCGGCGATGTCGTTACACTTCTTAATGAAACCGATTTAAGTATTGATGATTGGGCAAACCTTCTGGGTACAATAAATTATGAGCTGACCTGCAGGTTAAAAGTTCGCCTGCCGAGGGTTTATACCAGATAGATTTTTGTACATAAAACTACCTTGCTGTTGGATGTTTTGAGCCTTTTTTATTTCTATACTCCGAATAAAAGAGGAGTATACTATGATTTTAGAAATTGAAAACATTACTGCACGCCAGATTCTTGATTCCAGAGGCAATCCTACTATTGAAGCGGAAGTTGAGCTAAATAACGGAACTATTGCAAAAGCTTCCGTTCCTTCCGGTGCATCTACCGGAACTTTTGAGGCTGTTGAACTCAGAGATAAAAATAATAGTGAATTTCTGGGAAAATCTGTTTACAAAGCGGTTGATAATATCAATAATATTATTGCCCAGAATCTTATCGGAGAAAATCCTGCAAACCAGAGAGATATCGACAATACTCTGATTGAACTCGACGGTTCTTTTAATAAATCAACTCTTGGAGCAAACGCAACACTGGCAGTTTCTTTGTCATGTGCACGTGCTGCGGCAAAGGCTTATGAAATGCCTCTTTACAGATATTTAGGAGGTATAAACTCCTGTGTGCTTCCGACGCCTATGATGAATATACTTAACGGCGGAGTGCATGCCAATAACAAACTTGATTTTCAGGAATTTATGATATCACCCGTCGGCGCTCCGACCTTTGGTGATGCTCTAAGAGCAGGCTCAGAAATATTTCATACCCTGAAAAATATACTTAATAAAAACGGATACTCAACAACGGTCGGTGATGAAGGAGGATTCGCTCCTGATATATCAAATCCGGAGGAAGCAATCGAGTTTATTATACTGGCAATAGAATCGTCAGGTTATAACCTTAATAGTATAAAAATTTGTCTTGACGTAGCAGCTTCTGAATTATATGAAGAAGGCGAGTGTCAGGACGGGTTTTGTTCTTTATCAAAGTATGATCTAAAAGGGCTTGGAAAAAAGTTTTCTTCGGATGAAATGATAGATTATCTTGAAAAACTTGTTAAAACATATCCCATAATATCTATAGAAGACGGATTAGCCGAAGATGACGAACTCGGATGGAAAAATCTTAATGAAAGACTCGGGAATACTTGTCAGCTTGTCGGCGATGATTTATTTGTAACAAATGTTGAAAGGCTCAGGGGCGGAATCAAAAAGAAACTTGCTAACTCAATCCTTATTAAACCGAATCAAATAGGCACACTCTCTGAAACTCTGGATACAATCTTAATGGCGCAGAAGAACGGGTTCAGCACAATTATTTCTCACCGTTCCGGAGAAACAGAGGATACTTTTATTGCGGATTTAGCAGTAGGAGTGAATGCCGGATTAATTAAAACGGGCTCACTATCCAGAACTGACAGAATCTGTAAATATAACAGGCTTTTAAAAATAGAAGAAGAACTTGCTGATAATGCAAAATATACAGGAATACGAGCATTCAAAGGCGTAAAACGCTTATCGGATGAAAACGATATTCCGCCATGTTGCGGATAATATAAAATAGCGCTGAAAATTTTAAAATTTTCAGCGCTATTTTATTATTATATCCATTGTTTTTTTAGTTCTTCTATTAACTGTGAGAACTTGTCATTACCATTTTTTACATAATCAACAAGCTTTTTGTACGTGTTACCTTTATCATCAATGTAATCATATCTTTTAGAGCTATTGCCATAGCAATCTATGTATCTTTCCGGCTGCCCTTTGTGTCCGAGTCTTGTAAATTCTTCACCTAAATTTGTATTGATATGTATAACTTTGTCAAAGTTTTGCGCCCCAAAATTTGTTTCAATCTTTCCTCGGGCAGATGTAAGAGTGCCTCCGGTCAAATCCCCGTTAAGGCTATAGTGTCCTATTACCTTAACTCCGTCATTTCTTGTTACAACTTTATCAATACCAACTGCTTTTCCTGCTGCAAAGTTTACAACTCTCTCCTGCCCTCTATTGCACGGGCAAGGGTAACTTCGTCAGCGTATTCCAAATCAGCTCCTACAGGAAGCCCGAAAGCTATTCTGGATATTTTGATGCCGAAAGGTTTTATAAGCTTGGTTAAATACAGACTAGTTGCTTCCCCTTCGACAGATGGAGATAGGGCGAGAATAACTTCTTGAACGGTTTCATCAGTCAGTCGGGTTAAAAGTTCTTTAATCCTGATATCTTCTGCCCCAATTCCGTCCATTGGAGAGATTAAGCCCTGCAAAACGTGATACAGTCCCCTGTATTCATTAGTTTTTTCTATTGCGATAAGGTCTTTAGTTTCAGCAACAACACAAATTACAGACCTGTTGCGGTTTGTGGATTCGCAAATCTCGCATGGGCTCTGGGTTGAAATATTAAAACAGATTTCGCAGGTTTTTGAGCTTTTCTTTGCATCAATAATTGTCTGGGCGAATTTTTCAACTTCACTCACCGGCATTTTAAGTATTTGAAAAGCCATCCGTTGGGCTGATTTTGGACCAACGGACGGAAATTTTTGAAACTGTTCTATTAATCTTGCAATAGATTTAGGATAAATCATTTATTACATTAGCCCCGGAAGATTTACACCGCCGGTTACGGACTTCATTTTATCTTCCATAACCTTTTTGGAATCATCTATTGCTTTATTTAATGCAGAAGTGATTAGATCTTCAAGCATTTCGATAGTATCTTCTGAAACAGAAGAAGGATCATCCGGATTAATAGCTTCTGCTGATAATTTAATTGATTTGAAAATACCTTTCCCGTCGCAGATAACTTTAACAGAACCGTTTCCGGATTCTGCCGGAATATTCATATTAGAAAGTTCTTCTTGAGCTTCCATTAATTTTTTTTGAATATTTTGAGCCTGTTTCATCATATTCATCATGTTCATCATAATAGGGTTCCTCCTAAAAATTATTTATACATCAAGTTTTTCCATAAGTTCATCATCTATATCAAAATTTGCATAGACATTTTGAACATCATCATGTTCTTCAAGTTTATTTAAAAGCCGCATGATATTTTGAGCAGTTTTTTCATCAGTCACTTCAATTGTGTTTTGAGGAATTCTTGTAAATTCTGCGGTTTTTGATTTAAAGCCTTCTTTCTCAAGTCCTTCCGCTACTGTTTGGAGATTCGGAACTGAGGTATAAACTTTGTATTCGTCCTCTTCTTCAATAATATCCTCTGCATCAAGATTTATAGCTGCTTCAAAAAGCTTATCAAAATCAACAGTATCTGAATCAAAAGTTATACAGCCTTTTTTATCAAACATCCAGCCGACACAGCCGGTTTCACCGAGGTTTCCGTTAAACTTGGTAAAGTAGCTTCTAATATCGCCGGCGGTTCTGTTTTTGTTATCGGTCATAGCTTCTATAACAACTGCAACCCCGCCTGCAGCATACCCTTCATAAATCATTTCTTCGTAGTTTTCGTTATTTCCGCTTCCGCAGCCTTTTTCTATAGCACGTTTTATATTGTCGTTTGGCAGTCCGGCTGCTTTAGCCTTTTCTATCGCCGTTCTAAGTCTGAAATTTCCGGCAGGATCTCCTCCGCCGAGTTTTGAGGCTACAATAATTTCACGAGAAAATTTCTGAAATTCCGCAGCTCTTAGAGAATCTGTTTTTGCTTTTTTATGCTTAATAGTAGACCATTTTGAATGTCCGCTCATTTTTATATCCCCCTTTATCTGGTCTGTGCTCTACAATGATACGAAAAAAATATTCAGAAGGCAAGAAAATTTAGTAAGCAGTGCTTTTAAGAAAGAACTTTACATAAATTTACAAAAAGGCAAATTTTTCTTATAAAATGCGTTAATATATATAAGTAACAAGTGTGAAGGTGTGTTCTATATGGTTCAAAATGTATCAAATCAAACCTCATCGTTTGGAGGAATTAACAGAATAGGTACAACTCAAAACGGCAGAATTGTATACGAAGTTATTGATTCTAACGGACAGGAAGCAGGAAAACTTACAATTCCGGCTCAGGATGCGGATACGTTTGAAAAATCATATTATGACATAATGGATGCTGCTCCGAAAATTCAAAAGTTTTCGTTAGAGCATTCTTCTGCTGAGGATATGAAAAAAAGAAAAACCGCTTCAAATATTATGATAGCTGCAGGTATGATTATAGGTGCAGGCATTCCGATATATTTAACCAGAAAAGCTTCAGGCTGGAAGCAGGTGCTTGCGACTGTAGGCGGAGTTGTTGCCGGATTAGCTGCCGGTATGGGGCTGTCGTTTGCAACGTTAACTCCTCCGGGAATGATGAAGTTTGTAAAAGCTTCTAAAAATTTATCAAAAATAGATGTGCGGCCTTTTGAACAAAATGCTTAAGATTATTTACAATAACCCCGGTTTGTGGTAGTATTTTTCTGGTTAGAAGCAGTTTATTAAGAGAGGTTTTATATGATAAGAAAAGGCTTTACTTTAGCAGAAGTACTGATAACACTTACGATTATAGGTGTTGTTGCGGCGATAACATTGCCGTCATTAATGAGTAATACAACAAATGCGCAGATTGGACCGAAATTGGCAAAAGCGTCTTCTATGTTCCAGCAGGCAAATACAGCATTACTAAATGCTAATTCTGTAGATACGTTAACTGATACAGGACTATTAGTAGCTGGAGAAGGGGATGCAGGTGCAGATTTGAGTTCATATATAAATGAGCTAAGCAACCATATGAAAATTGCTGAATATACTTATCCGGCAGGTGTAACCCAGACAGCTACTGATGAATCTACTGCAGCAACCTGTGAAGTAGGTGCAGGCTTTGAAGAAGGAACACCGGCGATTGCTAATGACGGTATATTGTACGTAATTAATTATGATGCAACTCCTGATACGTCATTAGCTCCGCATAGACAAAGAATCGGCAATGTTTATGTGGATATAAATGCAGGAGCAAGGCCAAATTCTATCGGAACTGATATCTTTGTGTTTTCCTGGTGGAATGACGGTTCTTTAAGACCGGTAGGTTCATCAAACTGGGCTGACTCTGACGGTGCGTGCGAGTGGCAGACCGTATGTGCTAATGATGCTTTTGCTTCAGACTATAAAGCTTGTACCGGTGCAGTATTTGAAAATAACTTAAAGGTACTTTATAAATAATGAATAATTAAGAGCTCCTCAATTCAGGAGCTCTTTTTTTGTGAAAAAAATATGTTTGTATTATAATTTAATAGAAATTTATAAAGTTAGATATGATGTGAAAGTCCGGCTATCGAGCAGCCGGAGAAAGAAGGAAAAATGGTACCTGAAACAAAAAGTTTTCAACTTGAAATCGGCGGAAAAACTGTTACTGTAGAAACAGGTAAGTACGCACAATCAACAAACGGCAGTGTTACTGTAAGATGCGGTGATACAATGCTTTTTGTTCACTGTGTTGTATCAAAAGAACCTAGAGTGGGGATAGATTTCTTCCCTCTTCTTATTGATTATGAAGAAAGAATGTCATCAATAGGCAGAATTCCGGGCGGATATAACCGTACAGAAGGAAAGGCCAGTGATAAAGCTATATTAGTTTCACGTTTAATTGACAGACCAATCAGACCTTTATTCCCGAAAGGATACAGAAATGATATACAAATTGTGGCTCAATTATTCAGCTATGATCAGCAGAACCAGCCTGATACTCTGGCAATGTTAGGAGCATCTTGTGCATTGATGCTTTCAGGAGCACCATTCGAAGGTCCTATCGGAGCTGTAAGAGTTTCAAAAGTTGACGGGCAGCTTATTGCCAACCCGACTCACCAGCAGGCTGATAAATCTGATCTTGATATTGTTGTAGCCGGAACACATGACAGTGTTATTATGGTTGAAGCCGGCTGCAAGTTCGTTACAGAAGACGATATTATGGAAGCAGTTGAATTCGCTCAAGGGGAAATCAGAAAACAATGTGATGCGCAAGTTGAGTTTGCAAAACAGTGCGGCGTTGTTAAAGAAGAGTTTGTTGACCCTTACGATACAACAGAACTTAAAAATATCATCAACGAAGTTGCGCATGATATGATTTTTGACGCATATCACAATTTTGACAGAAAATACAGACAGGATAAACTTGAAGAAGCTAAAAAGCTTGTAAAAGAAAAAGTTGAAGCTCTGCCTGAAGATCACTACATTCATCAGATTATGGAAGAAACGGGTATTGACTTTGTTGCAGAAGAATTTAAAGCTGCAGAGAAGAAAATTATGCGTGCGATGATTCTTGATGAAGGTGTTCGTGCCGACGGCAGAAAACCGAATGAAGTTCGCCCTATCTGGTGTGAAGTTGGTGTTATCCCTCGTGCTCACGGTTCAGCTGTATTTACAAGAGGACAAACACAGATTCTTTCTGTTGCAACCTTAGCCGGTCCGGGTATGAAGCAAGAACTTGACGGTGTTGATCCTGAAACAGAAAAAACTTATATGCATAAATATATTTTCCCTGGATTCTCAGTAGGTGAAGTAAAACCTTTAAGAGGTCCGGGAAGAAGAGAAGTCGGACACGGTCATTTGGCAGAAAGAGCAAATATACCGGCGCTTCCTTCACAGGAAGAATTCGGTTATACGATTCGTGTAACTTCCGATGTACTTGAATCAAACGGTTCTACATCAATGGGTTCAACCTGCGGTTCTTCAATGGCGCTTATGAATGCCGGTGTACCTGTAAAGTGCATGATTGGCGGAGTTGCAATGGGTATGATAACTGAACCGGGCAGAGAGCCGGTTGTTTTAACCGATATTCAGGGTATTGAAGACTTCCTGGGTGATATGGACTTCAAGGTTACAGGTAATGATGACGGTATAACTGCTCTTCAAATGGATATGAAAGCTAAAGGTATTGCAAATGATACTTTAAGAAGAGCTCTGGCTCAAGCAAAAGAAGGCAGACTTCATATCTTAGGTGAAATGAGAAAAGTTATTACAAAACCTGCAGATCACCTCTCACCTTATGCTCCAAGTATTACTACAATGACGATTCCTGTAGAAGATATAGGAACGGTTATCGGACCTGGCGGTAAGCAAATCAGAGCTATTATTGATGCTTCAGGTGCCGAAATCGATATTCAGGACAACGGTGTTGTAACAATTACATCTAATGATCAGGAAGGAGCAGCTATTGCTAAGAAAATGATTAACGATTTAACTTTCAAACCGGAAGTAGGAATGATAGTGAAAGGTAAAGTTGTTAGAATTATTCCTATCGGAGCTTTCGTTGAACTCGGAGGCGGCAAGGACGGTATGGTTCATATTTCACAAATATGCCAGGAAAGAATTGAAACAATCGAACCGCACTTAAATATCGGTGACGAAGTAATTGTTAAAGTTATTAAAATTGATGATAAAGGCAGAATTAACCTTACTATTAAAGGGGTAACAGAAGAAGAAAAAGCTTCTCTGTAAATGCTTAAGTTAATTTTATAAATCAGGGCGGGGATGTTTATCATCCCCGCCCTGATTGTTTGCTTAAACTAAACTCTTAATATCAATTAATTCAAGTGCGACAGCTTTTATTGCGGCTTGCACTCTGTTTTTTACTTCCAGTTTTTCAAATATTGATTCTAAATGAGCTTTTGTAGTGTGCACAGAAATATTCAGAGCTGATGAAATTTCATTGTTTGTCAATCCGCGCGCAAGGTGATACAGAACGTTAAGTTCCCTTTCAGTTAAATCTTTCATACCAAAAATCTTCCTTTTCTCTTCTCAATATTTTTTTACAATATCTCTTGTGTGAAATCTATCAGCCGAATGTCTAGTTTTATATTAAGTTTTGTAACAATTATTTAAAACACTGAAATTGAATACTTTTTAAACACTTTTTATATATGTAAGTAACGATAGGAAGATTGAGTAAGATGACAAAAGTTGGATCAAACAGTGAATATCAAGCTCTTATAAGCCAATTGCAAGGCACTTTTGGTCAGTTAAGCTCAATGGGCGCTATTAAAGGCGGCTCCTATCTTAATTCTGTTTGGGGTGTTGCAGGGAATGTTGAAGCACTTGTTGATGGCGATGAATCTCAAAAATCATCAGCTATCCAGGGGCTTATAAATAACGTTCTTTCTATCGTAGAAAAATTAGGAAACCAGGAAGCAGCAAGAGCAAGAAAAGAAGTTAAAGACGGTGAAAAAGCAGCTCAACAGCTGTCTGAAGACCAGAAACAAGCTTTAACGGAATTAAATAATGGTCTTGAAGAAATCGGAAATGATATTGAAAACCAGGGAAGTATTGTTGATACTGCTAACGGAACAATTGATGCTTCTCAAGCAGAACTTATTGAAAAGCAAGAAAAAATCAACGATATAATTAAACAGATTCAGCAGAAACAGCAAGAGCTGATTCAGACAACCGATCCGGAAAAACAAAAAGCTATTCTTACAGAAATTCAAGGTTTATCAGGGCAAATTGCTGTGATTGTTGCAGAAGTTGAAACAATTCAAACAAAAGTTCAGGCTGCAGCAGTGAGTGTTGAACAAGCTGTTGTTGAAATAGAAACAGCTAAAGGTAATGCAGTTGAAATTCAAGAAAACGGTACGTTAAAAGTTACCGAACTCGCTCAACAAGGGGCACAAGAAGTTGCAGAAACTTCTCAAACACAAGCTGCAGGTGTTCAAAACGGTGTAGTCGCAAAAGCTCTTGAAGCACAAGCCGCAGCTTCTAATTTTATACCTGTTGCCGGCGGGGCTGCATCAGCCAAATTATCACAAACAGCAGTTGATCAGGAAATGGCATCAGGTGTTAGAACAGCAGGTGCTTTAGGCAACCTTAGAACTCTTATGCAGGGTATCGGCGGTTTAACTGAAAATACAAATCTTTTAGTTACATTCCAGAATGCAATCGGCAGTGCTCTTGACGTATTTGACAGATACGTTGGCGATTATAATACAAAGATTGAACCTTTGATTACAAGTATAGGTTCATTTGTCGGTGACGGCGATATAGCCGTTACAAAATCAGAGCTGGATTCTGCTTTAGAAGCCGATCTCTCAAATATTGAAGCAAGGCTTTCCGGCGAGGACAGCAAACCGGAAGAAGAAGCTGAAGAAGGTTCTGAAGAAGATCCTGTAGAAGCTGCTTTGAAATACGCAGAAGCAACTTCTCTATATACCTTAAATGTAGAACTAAATCCTTTTGAAATAGTATAGTTTTTAAAATATAAAGATTTTATTAAGTTTTTATTTAGCGAGTGTATTCTGTACACTCGCTAAATTGTTTTGAGGTGCGGAATTGAGGCGGATTTTTAACGGAATTTTACCCCCTAAACTCCCTTTATACCTTTGTTGACAGTAATTTTTCGTTGTGCTGTAATAATATTAGATATCCGTACATAATATAGGAGATTAGACTAATATGGCAACAAAAACAAAAAAAGCTGCTGAAAAATTAGAAGAAACTCTAAATGCACCAGATGTTGTTGAAACACTTGATCAATTAGAAGTTTTAATTTCTAAAGTAAGCAAAGCGCAAAAAATATTTGCGACTTATTCTCAGGAAAAAGTAGATGCTATCTTCAAAGCTGCAGCCGCTGCAGCAGACAAAGCACGTATTCCTTTGGCAAGAATGGCTGTTGAAGAAACAGGAATGGGTGTTCTGGAAGATAAAATTATTAAAAACCACTTTGCATCAGAATATATTTATAACAAACATAAAAATGCAAAGACTTGCGGCATTATAAGAGAAGATAAACCTAACGGTATTAAAATTGTAGCAGAGCCTTTAGGCGTTTTAGCAGGAATTGTTCCTACTACAAACCCTACTTCAACTGCTATATTTAAATCACTCATTGCTTTAAAAACAAGAAACGGTATAATCTTTTCACCGCACCCAAGAGCTAAACAATGCACAATTGCTGCTGCAAAACTAGTTCTTGAAGCTGCTGTTAAAGCAGGTGCTCCGGAAGATATTATAGGCTGGATTGATGTTCCGTCTATTGAACTTTCAAATGCGTTAATGCAGCACCCGTCAATTGCTTGTATTGTTGCAACAGGCGGTCCTGGTATGGTTAAAGCTGCTTATTCTTCAGGCAATCCTGCTCTTGGTGTAGGTCCTGGTAATGCTGCAGCTGTAATTGATGAAACTGCAGATATCAAGATGGCTGTTTCTTCAATTATTATGTCAAAAACTTTTGATAACGGTATGATTTGTGCATCAGAACAGTCTGTAATCGTTGTTGATGAAATCTATGAAGCTGTTAAGAACGAATTCTTATACAGAGGTGCCTATCTTTTGAATCAGGATGATGAGAAGAAATTAATTGACCTTCCGTTTATTGATCCAAAACGTGGTACTGCACATCCTGCAATTGTTGGTCAGCCTGCAGTAAAAATAGCTGAGTTAGCAGGTTTTTCAGTTCCTGAAAACTCAAAAATTCTTCTTGCAGAAAGACCTTCTGTAGATTGGGAAGATCCGTTCTCAAGAGAAAAATTGTCACCGATTTTGACAATGTACAGAGCAAAGGATTTTGATGAAGCTGCTGAAATGGCACACGAGCTTGTTATTAAAGGCGGTGCCGGACATACAGCTGACTTATATACTGATGAACGTAAGAAAGAAAGAATCGACAAATTTGCAGAAAAAATGCCGACTTGCCGTGTTCTTATAAACTCTCCATCCGCACAGGGCGGTATAGGTGATTTATTCAACTTCAAGCTTGAACCGTCACTTTCACTCGGCTGCGGATCCTGGGGTAAGAACGCAATATCAGGTAACATCGGAGTTGAAAATTTATTAAACTACAAAACTGTTGCTGAAAGGAGAGAAAATATGCTATGGTTTAAGGTTCCGCCTAAAGTTTACTTCAAAAGAGGGGCTACAGACCTTGCTCTTAAAGAACTTGCCGGTAAAAAACGTGCATTTATCGTTACCGACAGATTCCTCTTCAACTCAGGCGCTGTTGATAATATAACTAAGGTTCTTGATGAAATTGGTATTGAACATGAAGTATTCTTTGATGTTAAGCCGGATCCTACATTATCTACAATTAATCAAGCAATGGCAATCTTAAGACCTTTTGAACCGGATGTAATTATTTCTCTCGGTGGAGGTTCTCCGATGGATGCTGCTAAGATTATGTGGTTATTGTACGAACAGCCGGATACAAACTTTGAAGATATCGCTATGAGATTTATGGATATCAGAAAAAGAATTTGCTGTATTCCTGAATTAGGTAAGAAAGCAATGATGATTGCTATTCCGACCACTTCCGGTACAGGTTCTGAAGTAACTCCGTTTGCTATTATTACGGATGATGAAACTCACGTAAAATATGCAATTGCAGATTACGCATTAACACCTAATATGGCAATCATTGACCCGAACTTTGTAGACGGTATGCCTAAAGGCTTAACCGCTGCATCAGGTATTGATGCTTTAGTTCACTCATTTGAAGCTTATGTATCAACTATGGCAACTAACTTTACAAACTCAAATGCCTTAGAAGCTACAAAACTTATCTTCAGATATCTTGAACGCTCATACAGAGAAGGTGCTAACGATCCTATGGCTAGAGAAAAAATGCACTATGCAGCAACTATTGCAGGTATGGCATTTGCTAACTCCTTCTTAGGATTATGTCACTCAATGGCACACAAACTCGGTGCAATGTATCACGTTCCGCACGGGGTTGCTAATGCATTGTTATTCAGACAGATTATTAAATACAACTCTTCTGATGCTCCGCATAAACAGGCAATCTTCCCTCAATACAAATTCCCTTGCGCTAAGATGAAATACGGTCAAATCGCAGATGAATTAGGATTGGGCGGCAGCAACGATGATGAAAAAGTTGAATTACTTGTTAAGGCTGTTGATGAATTAATGGATAAAATCGAGCTTCCTAAGTCAATCAAAGACTTTGGTGTCGATGAAAAAACATTCATGGATAACCTTGATACATTAGTTGAACTTGCATTTGATGACCAGTGCACAGGTGCAAACCCTGCATATCCGTTGATGGAAGATATCAAGAAAATCTATATCGATGCTTATTACGGTAATGTATAAAGTATGGATAAAATAAACAAAACAGGGTAGACTAAAATCTACCCTGTTTTGTTATCATAAATAATTTTGATAAATTAAGACTCAAAATCAAGCCATTGTTTTGCATCCTTGCCGAAAGCCGCTTTTTCTGTTAATTCCAATTCATTATACACTTTATGATATCTTGTATCTTCTTCTCCCATAATATATTTATTATTAGGAGTCGCTAAGTCATGAGGTACATGGTTTACTGTTTCAATAAAATCTTTTTCTGCATCATTATTCATTATGAATAGACTATTTGTAACATCTTCTGTTCCGATAATATCACGTCCCTCACGACCTGTTACTTTTGCATTGTCAAGTCTAAATATAGAAGTAGAGGAGTCACCATTTGTAAGAACAATGGCATTTTGAGATTGTTCAGGATATTCTAATTTTACCCCATTTGACAGCATTACTTCATAAATTGCCTTTCCTGAAGCATCTGTTTTTTGAGACTGAGACTTTACATCTGTCTTTGCATATTCTACGCCACCAATTTTCACTGTATTTTAAAAGAAATAAATCAGGGTATTAAGTATATTTCTCAAAACCCGCTAAAACTAGATATCTTATATAATGTTGTAAAAAGTTTACTAAAGGAATAGAAATAATAAATTCATGATATAATTCTCTATATTAATGGAGAGTAAAAATGGAAATAAGAGAAGAATTTATTGAACAAGCAAGACAGTTAACAAGAAATGCAGAGGTTTTACCGAACGGTTTAGAAGAATTAGCGGCAAAATTACAGCACGCATCTGATACAAATACCCCTTTAAGAGTAAAACTCGGTATGGATCCGACAAGACCGGATCTGCATCTCGGGCATACTGTTGTAATGAGAAAATTAAGAGAGTTCCAAAAACTGGGACATAAAATTGTTTTAATAGTAGGCGGAGCTACTGCAATGATTGGTGACCCTTCCGGAAAAACCGACACAAGACCTGCATTAACAAAAGAACAGGTTGAAGAGAATGCTAAAACCTATTTTGAACAAATGTCCAAAGTCCTTGATGTTTCTGATGCAGAAGTGGTTAATAATGCAGACTGGCTCCATAAAATGAGCTTTACTGAGCTTTTAAAACTGGCTTCTCAAATAACTGTTGCACAAATGATGACAAGGGATGATTTCGCAAAAAGATATGCAGAAGGTCGCCCTATTGCGATTCATGAATTCTTTTATCCTCTTATGCAGGCTTATGACTCTGTTGCAATAGATTCTGATATTGAGCTCGGCGGAACTGATCAGAGGTTTAATACTCTTCTCGGCAGAGATATTCAATCAGCTTACGGTAAAAAACATCCGCAGCTTGTAATGATGCTTCCGCTTCTGGAAGGTACAGACGGAGTTGTTAAGATGTCTAAGACCTATCCAGAACATTGTATATCACTGACTGATAGTGCAAAAGATATGTTCGGAAAACTTATGAGTATTCCTGATACATTGATTACCCGTTACTATTCACTTTTAACGGATGTTTCACAAGAAGAATTAGTTAAAATGGACAAAGAAATAGAATCAGCTTCTGTCAATCCTCGTGATATAAAAATGAGATTAGCGCATCTTATTACAGAAGAATATCACGGTAAAGAGGGTGCAGACAAGGCTCAGGAAGAGTTTATAAATGTTGTATCCAACAAGGGAATACCGGAAGATATTGAAAGTGTTAAGATTGAATCCGGAGTAAATATATTAGACCTTCTGGTAAATCTGGGTTTTGTTCAGAGTAAAGGTGAAGCTAAACGTCTTATTCAAGGAGGCGGAGTTAAACTTGACGGAGAAAAAGTTTCAGATATGACACTGGTTCTTACTCCGGAGATGAACAAAGTCTTACAGGCAGGCAAAAGAAAGTTCGCCAAACTGGTATAAGTTATTATCCCCTCTCCAGCGGGGAGGGTCAGGGCGGGGGATAGATTAATGATTTACAATAATATCTTGGAAACAATCGGAAACACTCCGCTTGTTAAGTATGACAACAATATTTGCTTAAAACTTGAATTTTTCAATCCATCCGGTTCAATTAAAGACAGGGCTTCTTATACAATGATTAATGAGGCAATAAAAAGAGGTCAAATTAATCGGGATACCGTAATAATTGAGCCGACAAGCGGAAATACCGGTATTGGGCTTGCAATGTGCTGTGCAGTTCGGGGGTTAAAACTTATTATCTGTATGCCTGAGAATATGTCAGAAGAGCGTAAAAAAAGTATTTCGGCTTATGGTGCGGAACTCGTTTTGACACCGGCAGAAAAGGGAATGCAAGGCGCTGTAGATAAGGCTGATGAGTTGAAGAAAATTTATCCGAATAGTTTTATACCGATGCAGTTTAATAATTCAGATAATCTAAAATCACATAAAGTAACTGCAAAAGAGATACTTGAGCAAACAGCTTTGGATTCAGGGGTTGTTGTGGCTGGAATCGGTACCGGCGGAACGGCATACGGGCTAAAAGAGTATTTAGAAGGCTGGAAGGTTTACGGAGTTGAGCCGGAGGAGAGTCCTTTATTTACGAAAGGTTATGCGGGAACCCATAAGATTCAGGGAATAGGGGCAAATTTTATACCCGAAAACACAAAAGGGAAAGATTTGGATGGTATACTTACCGTTAAAGGAGATGACGCTATAGAAGAGGCAAAAAAACTTGCAAAAGAAAAAGGAATTTTCTGCGGGATTTCAGGAGGAGCGAATCTCAAAGCCGGAAAAGAGCTTGCACATAAAATGCCTGATAAATTGGTGGTAGTTATAATTCCGGACAGCGGGGAACGGTATTTATCTGTATGGTGATAAAATAAAAAAGGTAAGCTGATGATAAAACGAGCAATCAAAAAAATAAAAGAAGATATTAAAGTTATTTACGAAAAGGATCCGGCAGCAACAAATCTTGCAGAAGTATTGTTTTGTTATCCGGGTTTGCAGGCTCTTATCTCGCACAGGATTGCGCACAAGCTTGCTTACTGGGGAATTCCTTTTCTTCCTCGATTGATTTCATACTGGACAAGAATTTTTACAGGAATAGAAATCCACCCGAAAGCAAGAATCGGAAATAGATTTTTTATAGACCATGGAGAAGGGGTTGTAATCGGTGAAACTACAATAATAGGAGATGATGTTCTTATCTACCAGCAGGTAACTCTTGGCGGTACCGGAAACGAACACGGCAAACGGCATCCTACTGTCGGGAATAATGTTATTATAGGAGCCGGAGCTAAAGTTTTAGGTAATATTACGATTGGTGATAATGTAAGAATTGGTGCAGGTTCTGTTGTGGTTGATGATGTTCCTGAAAATTCTACTGTAGTAGGTGTCCCAGGAAGAGTCGTCCACAGACATTTTGTGACATCAGAAGGGGTTTTAATGCATAACAGAATCCCTGACCCCGTTAAATGCGAGATTAACAGATTAAAGTATGAAATTAAAGAAATAAAAGAAAAATTGGAAATAGAACCTTAATATTTCTTAAAAAATAGGCAATTTCAAACAGTTAAGGGGTTTATATAATATATAAGAATGTGTAGATGAAAGGTTTTATGACTATAAGTTCTGTTAGTGCAAATCAAATTCCGGTAAATTATAATCAGAATCTTCCTGTGCAAGACAAACAAACACATACAGGGTTAGTTGCCGGTGCCATTTTGAGTTTGCCTGTTATTATGAATAGTATAGACACGATGTGTTATACCCCACAAAAACAGACTGACAAATATGATAGGCTTGTTTCTTATCTAAAACAAAGAGGATACTCTGTAAAAGATTATGACGATGTATGTAATTTTTTTAAAGCTTCAAATAAAAAATTACCATTGATTACAGCTGTAACTGTTGCAAGTTTCATCGGAAGCGGAGTTATTATAGATTATTTAAGAAACAAAAATTCAAAAGCGGTGTATAAGCAGATTCAAGATTCTAAAATAAATAATAAGATTATACAGGATAAAAATATTGTATACACTAAAACAGGAAATGCTTATTATAAATCAAATGAAGGTTCTAAATGGGGAGGACTTCTGGGACTTATAACAGGTTGTGTCCTCTCTGTAATAAGCTATAAGAATTTTGATAAGCTTTTTGATTCAATGCTTTCAGTGCTTTCTGCTCTTGTTGATTGGCCGGAATTCTTTTCCAGTTTTGCAAAAATATCTCCAAAAATCGGTGTGGCATCAACAATTGCTTTATGTGGTTTAGGTGGTTGGATTACCGGTAAAGTGACGGATATGATTGTCAATAAAAAAGCGCATAATAAAGCTTTGAACAATCAGATATAAATAAATCTTTTTAGCTATAAAACTCTTGTATATAAACCCTCCTTTATACTATAATATTCAAAGGTATAAGAGGGATTTAAAATTGGGAAAATATCATTTTATAGCAATTGGCGGAATCGGAATGAGCGGGCTTGCAAAATACCTGCTTGAAGAAGGTAATCAAGTTTCAGGCTCCGATATAGCGGATAGTAAATATATTGATGCACTGAGGAAACTTGGAGCAAAGGTTAGTATAGGGCATAGTGAAGACAATCTCCCTGACGATACGGATATTGTTATACTTTCAACTGCAATAAGAGAAAATAATCCGGAATTAGTAAAAGCAAAAAGACTGGGAATGAAAATATGCCACCGCTCTGATTTATTGGAAAAAATTGCAGAATCAAGTCAGGAAAAAGGGAAAGTTTTTATCGGTTATTCAGGAACTCACGGTAAAACGACAACAAGCGGGCTTGCGTCTTTTATTCTGGATAAAGCAGGGCTTGAGCCTTCGTTTGTAGTGGGAGGAATTGTTCCAGAGCTTCATACAAATGCTCAGCATAAAGGAGGTAAATACTTTATTGCAGAGCTGGACGAAAGCGACGGAACTATTGTTAAATATTCTCCTGATATTACGGTTATAAACAATCTGGAAGCTGACCATACTGATTTTTATAAAGATGGGTTAAATTCTCTTGTCCAAACTTTTGAAAAATTCCTTTCTCATAAAAAAGAAGGGGCGAAAGTCCTCATTAATAACGACAATCCGGGGGCTCGTCTGCTTAAGGGTAATTTTATAACTTTTGGTTTAAAAGATGCTGATTATATTGCCAAAAATATTCAATACACAAAATCCGGTACATATTTTGATGTCTATTATAAAGATGAATTTCTTGCGGATATTTTCTTAAAAGTTTCCGGAATGCATAATGTTTACAATGCTCTTGCTGTTGCTGCAAGTTTGGCAGAAGCCGGTGAAAATCTTGATTGTATTAAAGAATTGTTCTCTGATTTTACCGGAATGGGAAGAAGATTTCAGAGAGTTTCGGAGTTTAGCGGTATAGAAGTTTTTGATGACTATGCGCATCACCCTACTGAAATTAAGGCAACGCTTGAGGCAGCTGCTCAAAAATACGGAAAAGAAAATATAGTGGCAGTATTCCAGCCACATAGATACACAAGACTCCAGAGCCTGTGGGAAGATTTTAAAGGGGCATTTTCTAACGCTTCAAGAGTAATTGTGACTGATGTCTATTCGGCTTCTGAAGACAAAATTGATGGAGTAAATTCGGAGAAATTTTCTGCAGAGCTGCCGGAGTCTGAATATATGGGCGGAACAATAGAAGAGGTAGCTAAAAAACTTATGCCTACCCTTAAAACCGGAAATATTGTTATAGGTCTTGGAGCAGGAACTATTACAACATTAGGTAAGTATCTGGAAAAAGCTAACGGAGAATTAACTTGCAAGTAGAATTTAAGGAAAATGCTGAAATCAAACAGTATACAACCTTTAAAATCGGAGGAAAAGTTAAAGGTTTATACCTTCCTGCAAACCAGCAGGAGTTTGTTTCTCTTTTAAATGAATTAGATAATTATATAGTCCTTGGCAACTGTTCAAATGTCTTATTTTCATCCAATGGTTATAGCGGGAATGTTATTTTAACAACAGCGATGAAGAATTTTGATATAAGAGGGACTCATGTTATAGCTTCGGCAGGTGTAAAAGGCCCGCTTTTAGCTCAAAAAGCCTGTGAGAATTCTCTTAGCGGATTTGAATTTATGATAGGTTTCCCCGGTTCAATAGGCGGAGAAATCTTTATGAATGCCGGATGCCACGGGCAAAATATATCTGACACATTAACACGCTGCTGCTTATATGATAAAGAAAAAAAAGAAGTCGTTTACAAAGAAAAATCAGAAATGGAGTTTTCTTATAGGCATTCAATCCTGCATGATGGAAGATACATTCTGTTAGGTGCCGAGTTTGAACTAACCAAGAAACCTAAAGAAGAAATACAATCCTTGATGGATAGAAATCTTGCTTTCAGAAAAGAGATTCAACCCTCTCTTGCAATTCCGAATGCCGGAAGTGTATTCAAAAATCCGCCTAATGATTCGGCAGGCAGACTTCTTGATAAGGCAGGTGCCAAAACCTTTGATATGCCGAGAGTTAAAGTCTGGGACAGGCATGCGAACTTTATTATAAATAAAGGGGATGCAACATCTGAAGATGTTCTGGAATTAATGGTAAAAATGTATACAACAGTACGAGATATTTATACAATTGAATTAAAGCCGGAGATTATATACATCGGTGATAGAGCCGGAAAAGAGGAAGAACTATGCAATATACTGTACAAAAAGACGATAAAATAGCTGTGCTTTGCGGAGGAATGTCTTCGGAGCGTGAAGTTTCAATGCGCTCTGGAAAGAATTGTTATGAAGCCTTGCTAAGACTCGGATATAAAAATGCGGAACTGGTCGTTGTTGATAAGAATATATCAGAAACACTTAAAAACGGAAATTTCGACTGCGCATTCAATGCTCTGCACGGGAAATACGGTGAGGACGGATGTATTCAGGGCGTTCTTGAAATCTTAAGAATACCTTACGCAGGATGCGGAGTTATGGCAAGTTCTATTTGTATGAACAAAGAATACACTAAAAGAATCCTTTCAACAGTTAAAGATTTCCCTCTTATAAAATCTGTTTTTGTGAAAAAGAGAGAGGACGTAAAAAAAGCAGTTGAAGGTTTAAAATATCCTCTTATCACGAAGCCTGTTTCGGAGGGGTCAAGCTTTGGTATGACAAAGGTCAATACCCCAGAAGAATTGGTATCCGCATATAATGAAGCATTGAAATTTAATGACGATGTTTTGATAGAAGAATTTATTGACGGATTTTTTGTAACGGTAGGCGTTTTAGAAAAAGACGGTAAAGCTTTTGCAACAGAGATTCTGGAAATCAGACCAAAAACCGAATGGTATGATTTTGAAGCTAAATATACAAAAGGTATGTCCGAGTTCATAGTTCCGTCAACCGGTTTATCCAAAGAAAGTACTGCCCTTGTAAAAGAACTGGCGGTCAAAGCTCACGAAACAACCGGCTGTTCGGGAGTTTCAAGAGTTGATTTTATGATAAAAGAGGACAAACCTTATTTTCTTGAAGTAAATACGAGTCCGGGAATGACTGATACAAGTGACTTGCCGGCACAGGCAGCTGTCTGCGGAATCGATTATGATAATTTAGTTTTAATGATACTGAAAAGTGCAGGACTTGATAAATAATGTCTGATGAAGAGTTAAAACCAAGATATCACCAGCAAAGACGCCTTAAACAGGCTAAAATGCAGCGTAAAATCAGACAGTCGCAAAGACGTCTGGCAAGACTCAGAGTTATGTGGAGATTATTTATTCTGCTAATGCTTGCAGGATTAATCTGGGGAATTTTAAAAATGCCTCAGTGGCGCTTACCGTCGACCGCTTTCGATAATCTGAACAGTCCTGCATTGGAAATTGTAAATAACAGAATTGTTCCGTCACAAAAGATTTTATCTGCTCTAAGAAGGAATCAGGTTCCGGCACAGCCGATTTTTCTTGTAAAAACTGACAACTTAAAAAAGAGCATAACCCAGCTTGAACCGGTTCAGAATGTTTATATAAGAAGATTCTGGTTCCCTGCAAGATTGCAAATAATTGTTGTTGAGAGAAATCCCGTATTGACTATTTCTCCGGATTTTGATGTTCCGCCTATTGCTTTTTTCTCAGCTGATGGTAAATTGATAGGACGGGAATATATGCCGTTACCGAAGGATTATAAAACTGTTCTTGTTGTTACTTATGGAACAGGCGGAGATGATTACAGAAATTGGGATGTGAAAAAAGTAACCACTTTAAAGAAAGTCGCAAACCTTGTTGAGACAGAAACGGGAGAAAAAGTAGAATATATTGATTGCAGAAACCCGAAAGATGTTTATATAAAAATTCCTTCTGCAAATATAAGACTCGGAAGTCTTAACTCGGGTGTGTTTGATAAGATTCAGCGGCTTCCGTCCCTGCTTCCGCAGTTATCAATGTTAAATAAAAAAGTTAAGTATATTGATTTAAGGTGGGAAACAAGTTATATTAAGCTGGATGAATAATGAGCGACAGTGTCTATATTCATATACCTTTTTGCAAATCCAAATGTAAATATTGTTCGTTTGTGTCTTTTACTAACGGAGATAAAATTCCCGGCTATATAGATTCACTTTTAGAAGAAATTCATCACTGTTATAAAGACGAACCCCTCAAAACTCTTTATTTTGGAGGAGGAACTCCTTCTCTTATTGATATAGAATCTTTAAAAAAAATTATTAATAAATTTAAATTTAAAGATGGCTGTGAAGTTACACTGGAACTGAATCCTGATGATGCTGAACCGGATTATTTATCAGGATTGAAAGATATTGGGATTAATCGATTGAGTATAGGTGCACAGAGTTTTAATAACAGGATTTTAAAACTTATCGGGCGCAGACATAATTCTGAAGATACTGTTAAAGCTGTAAATATGGCAAAAAAAGCCGGATTCGATAATATCAGTCTGGATTTGATTTACGGACTTCCCGAACAAACAATGGAAGTTTTGAAAATTGATATAGAAAATATTTTAAATCTGGATATTCAACATATTTCAACCTATGGTTTAAAAATTGAGGAGGAATCATACTGGGGACACCATAAACCGTCTAATCTTCCGGATAACGATATTCAGGCAGATATGTATGAGGGTGTAAATAATATATTAGAAAAAAATGGATTTAACCGGTATGAAATAAGTAACTTTTCTAAAAAAGGGTATGAGTCCGGACATAATTTAAACTACTGGAATAATGAAGAATACTACGGGTTTGGAGTTGCTGCTCACGGGTATATTGATGGAGTTAGGTATTCAAATTATCAGACTCTGGATGAATATTTGAATAATAAATCTAAACGGGAGCAGGAGCATACTCTGTCAAAACAAGAGAAAATTGAAGAAGAGATTTTCCTTGGATTTAGAAAAGAAGAGGGGGTAAATGTTGGAAAATTTTATTCAAAATACAATTTTGATTTTGAAAAAGAATTTTCTCCCGTTTTAGAAAAATACAAAGATTTTATAATAAAAACTCCTCTCGGATACAAATTGAATCTTCAAGGAGTTTTGTTGAGTAATAATATTTTATCTGAATTCTTAATGTAAGAATCTTAACCAGATATAAACAGAGCTCATTACAAGAGCAATGAATGTGGTCAGAACCCCGTATTTCAAGTAATACATGAACTTGATAGGGTGTCCGTCACGAGCTGATGTTTCAGATACAATAACGTTGGCGGCAGCACCGATAATAGTCATGTTTCCGCCGAGGCATGCACCTAATGATAAACACCACCAGAGCGGGTGAGTGTAAGATGCGCCCATAAGTTTTTGAATCTCAACCAGCATTGGAGCCATTGTTGCAGTGTACGGAATATTATCAATGACACCAGACAGGATACCTGAAGCCCATAAAATAATCATTGATGTAGCTTCTTGAGAACCATTTGTTACATTTAATAACCATTCAGACATAAGCTTAATTCCGCCTGCATAGTCAAGCCCGCCGATTATGATAAATAATCCGATGAAGAAGAATATTGTGTTCCATTCGACTTCAGCAAGAATTTTTGTAGGTTTTTCAAATAACAATAAGAATGCTGCGCCTGCCATAGCTGTAACGCTTGTTTGAATATGAGTTACATCATGGAGTACAAACCCTGCAATAACAAGGATTAATACGACAGCAGATCTTATCATTAACCATTTATCAGTAATAGTTTTTGAGTTATCAATTTCTGCAACTTTTGCCATTTTTTCAGCTGTTGAAACAAGCTGTTTTCTGAAAATAAAGGTTAAAACTAATACGTTAACAATTAATATAGCCGCAACAATTCCGGTAAGTTCTTTTACAAATGCCATAAAAGATAAACCTGCAGCGGAACCTATAATAATGTTAGGCGGGTCGCCGATTAATGTAGCAGTGCCGCCTATATTAGATGCAATAATTTCTGCAATCAAAAACGGTACCGGATTAATATCAAGTTCTTTTGCAATTACAAAAGTAACAGGCATGATTAAAATAACTGTTGTAACGTTATCCAGAAATGCTGAAACAACAGCCGTAAATATTGCTAAAGAAAACATAATCAGTTTTGGTTTACCTTTTGTCATCTTTAGCATTTCATTTGCCATCCAGTTAAACATGCCGCTTTTAGTAGCAATGCTTACGATAATCATCATTGATACGAGTAAGAAAATTACATTAAAATCAATGAAGTTAATAAAATACCCCGGGTTTAAAGCCCCGTTTGCCATCTGCTCCTGTCCGAGCAGTCCTAAAAATAAAGTTACAACTGCACCAAGAAGGGCTATTGTAACTTTAGGAATTTTTTCTGTAGCAATGAATATGTAAGCTACAATGAGAATAGCCGCTGATACAGCAATTGCATTTGCATGTACCAGACTCATAAAACTTTCCATATTTTCTCCTTCCTTAAAACTAATAATTAGCTTAACAAGTAAAATCATATTACAAAAAACTATAAAAATATATAAACCGGCATGCCTTGAATTATATATTTTATAAAAGTAATTGCCCTTGCGGTGGTATTTGTGATAAAATTTATACTATACACTTTGGAGTGGATAGTTGATTAGTCTGTCAGATTTATATAAAAAGTTAATAATCTTTGCGTTGGCATTATTAGTTTTTACAGTGCCTTCTGTTGCTTTTGCGGATGATGAAATGACAGATAAAGAAATTATGGAAGAAGCGGAATCAGCAGAAGTCCATGATTATGAAACCAACACGGCTTATATTAACGATATTGAGATTCTTGGTGCAAATATTATTAAACCGGAATACATTATTTCCAAAATGTCGCTCCAAAAAGGTGATTTGTATGACAAAGATGCCATGCAGCAAGACTTAAAGACTATCTATAGACTGGGATTTTTTACTGAAAGAATGAAAGCTGTTCCGGTTAAAAATTCTAACGGTACAATATCTTTAAAAATTATTGTGGAAGAAAATATTCCAATCACCGATTTTACAATTGAAGGTAATACCGTAGTTTCATCAGAAGAAATTATGCAATATCTTCTACCGCTCAAAGGCAAACCCCAAAATATTTCCGCAATAAATTCGGCGATGGAAAAGATTAATGAATGCTACTACTCCAAAGGCTACATTCTGTCTAAAATTGATTCTATCTATGATGATCCTGACGGTACAATTAACCTGAATATCATGGAAGGTAAGATTAATAAAATTATGATTACCGGAAATGAAAAAACAAAAGAGTATGTTATAGAGCGAAATATTATGACGGAACCTGGTTCTGTTTATAACGAAAACCTTGTAAAACAGGATCTTGTCAGGCTTTATTCGACTCAAGCTTTCAAAGATGTGAACAGAACAATTGAAGTGTCACAGGATGATCCGGATAAGTTTGATGTAACAATTGAGCTTAAAGAACAGAGAACGGCTGCTGTTTCTGTCGGCGGAGGTTTGGATTCCGCAACAGGTGCTTTTGGTTCGCTGGGAATTTCAGATAACAACTTCCGTGGAATGAACCAGAGGGTATCTCTTACAGGTTTAGTCGGTTCAGGTATTTTGATGAGTGACTCATCTATCAAAAACCATATGAACTATCAAGCTGAATTGAGCTTTTTTGAACCGCATTTTCTGAATGCTGATAATTCTTTGATGACAAAGCTTTATTACAGGGACTTGGGCAGCTATCAGATACCGCTTGCTATAGAAAGAAGGTTTGGTATTGAAAGTACTGTAGCTCACAGACTTAAATTCAATCCGAGAATGTCTACAACCTTTACCGGCGGTGTTGAATATATTCATCTCTCAGAAGGGGATAAAAACTCTATAGAAAGGCTTTATCAAAACCACGGTTTAGATTTCGCCGAACGTGATAAACAATTAGAAGGCGGTTTATTCTTAAGATTGGCTCCGGGATTTGCGTATGATTCGAGAGATTCTGTAACAAATCCTCGGCACGGGGCATTGGCTTCTGTCAGGTTTGAAGAAGCGTTCGGACTTGATGGGTTTGGCAAAACAAACGGGCGTTTAATCGGTATGGCAAAAAAATTCATTCCGATTGCTAAGAAATCTTCATTAACCTTCACCGCAAGAGGCGGTTTAAAAGTTCACGGGGATGACATGCCGGAAATCATGGCATTTAGACTGGGCGGACCTTATACTATCAGAGGGTATAAGGTTAACGGTGTAGGTACAGGTACATCTTTCATAATGGGTTCTGCTGAACTTGCTACACCGATACCTTTTGTTGACAGACTTAAGGTTAATTTCTTACAAAACTTAAGAATGACATTCTGGGTTGATGCCGGTAGAGTATTTAATCCTACAATATCAAGTACTTTGTATGACAGACCTATTCAAGCGATTACAGCCGGTGTCGGCTTAAAGATAAATATTCCGGGTGTCGGACCATTATCAGTAGATTACGGTTTCCCTCTCACAAATCCGGGTCCGAACGGTTCACCTAACGGATACTTTACATTTGGTGTTGGCGACATGATGTATTAAAATATAATATATGATATAGGAGGTTTATTATGAAGAAAATGAAAATTGGTCTGGTGTTATTAGCAATCGTTGCTATGACGGGAATTGCAAATGCAGCAGGAGTCGGGTACATTGATTATGTTAAAGTAATCGACAACTATGATTATGCTAAAAAAGCTACAAAAGAGGTTGATGCAAAAGGACTTGAACTTCAAGAATATCTTGTAGACAAAGAAAAAGAATACAAATCTCTGGATACACCTTTAAAGAAAAAATCTTTTGAAGATAAAGTAGCTCAAGAATTTAAAGCCAAAGAAGCTGCTTATGTAGCATTAAAAACTAAACGTGAACAGGAAGTTTATACCAAAATAAAAGAAGCTGCAAAAGCTGTTATGGTGGAACAAAAACTCGATGCAATCATGGATGTAAGAGGAGTGTTTGTTGGTGGTATGGATATTACTGATCAGGTAATTACAAAACTGAAAGGTGCTAAGTAAGTATATGAGAATAGTTGACCTTATCGATAAAAAGAAACGCGGACTTAATCATACCAAAGATGAAATCGATTTTATAATAGAATCAATGATGAATGGTACTGCTCCGGATTACCAGATTTCTGCCTGGCTTATGGCTGTTTATTTTAAAGGTCTGACCGAAGAAGAGACGGCATATTTGACAGAAGCCATGATTGATTCGGGCGAGGTTATTGATTTTGGAGCGTTAGCTGATTCTATTGTTGATAAACATTCTACAGGAGGCGTAGGGGATAAGGTCACTATTACTCTTATTCCGCTTTTAGCGGCAGCGGGTGTTCCTGTTGCGAAACTTTCGGGAAAGGGCTTGGGTCATACCGGAGGAACTATAGATAAGCTTGAATCGATTCCGAATTTTAATACAAAATTATCGGTTAAGGAGTTAATTGAACAGGTTAAAAAGATTAATGTTGCAATAGCTTCACAGACTCAAAATCTGACTCCGGCTGACGGTAAATTATATGCTCTTAGAGATGTAACTGCTACAGTAGACAGTATGCCGCTAATTGCTTCTTCTGTTGTTTCAAAAAAAGCCGCATCCGGTGCTAATAATATTATTCTTGATGTAAAATACGGCTCGGGCGCTTTTATGAAAACTCCCGAAGATGCAGTTGAACTTTCAAAATTAATGGTCAATATAGGTAAAATTCTTAATAAAAATATAACCGCAGTAATTACATCAATGGAAGAACCTTTAGGAAGAGCTGTCGGCAACTCTCTTGAGATAATTGAGTCAATAGAGTTTTTAAAAGGTCATATAGAAAACAGTGATGTTGCTGATTTAACTTACTCGTTTGCAGCTATTGCTTTAATGAAAGTCGGAATGTATGATTCTAAATCCGAGGCAAAAGAGTTCTTAAAAGAGCTGGTTCATACCGGTAAAGCATTAGAAAAGTTCAAAGAACTAATAGAGGCTCAGGGTGGAAATTCCGAAGTCATTAATAACTATGATTTATTTGAGCTTCCGCAGTATAAGGTTGAATGTGAGTCCAAAAAAAGCGGCTATATTCACAGTATAGATGCATATAAAATAGCTTATGCATGTAAAATTTTAGGTGCGGGGAGAGATAAAAAGACTGATCCGATTGATTATAGTGTTGGTATTTACTTGAATAAAAAAAGCGGAGAAGCTGTAACTAAAGGGGATACCTTGTATACAATTTATTCAAATGATCCTGATAAAACAAAAATTGCACAGCAATATTGTGATGAAGCTTTTGCAATAAGTTACGAAAAAACGGCTCATTCAAATTTAATTTATAAAATTGTTAAACCAAAAGAGGATGATGATGTTCAATAAAAAAATGCAATATGTAATAAAGACTGTACCGACAGATGACAGACAGGCTCTTGAGGACCTTTTAAACCAGATGTCCGATGAGGGCTGGGATTTGTATACAATGCACGAAATCGAGTCGGATTCTTCTATTGATTTTAATTGTATTTTTATGAGAGAAAAGCAGGAAGAGCAGGGAACTGACCTTGACGATATTGTCAATGTTACCAGTTTTAAGTACAGAATGGAGAAAATGCTTGCGACTCCTACAAATCCGTATGATTTATGCAAAGAAATTCAATTAAAAATTTCTAACCAGAAAGACAGAATTAAAAGGATTAAATCTCAGCTTGAGAGTGATAACTTATCCGGAGAGGATAAAAAACGCTTGAACAACCAGATGTCGGATGAATTAAAGCAATTGGATTCTTTAAAACAGGCTCTTGTTAACGAGATTTCTCCGGATACTATGTATGCCGGAATTAAAGAAGAAAAGTTTGTTGTTAATTTATCGGAAGAAATTCTTGAAGTAATTTCCATGGAATATTCTGACAATCTTCTTGCAGAAACCGTAAAAATCAGACAGGAACTGACTGATGAACTCGGGTATGTTATTCCGCATATTCATTTCCATAACAGTGATGATTTGAGCCAGAATGAATTTTCTATAAAAATTCATGATATTGAAGTTTTTAGAAGCGTTGTCTTTCCGGGGTATGTAGCTTATTTTAAGGACGATATTAAAGGGTACAAGCCGGAAAACGGAGATTATGTTTTAGAAGATGAAATAACCGGTAAGAAAATTATCTGGATTAAGGAAGATAAGGTTAAAGATTTTTGGGCGCACGGAATAAGTGCTGTAGAATTTATCGGGCGTGCCGTTAAACATATTGCCGTAAAAGAAGTTTCCGATATTATGGATTATAACGATATCAATAAGTATGTAGAAATTGTTCTTGAGAAAAATTCATTCCTTGTTGATAATATTATTCCTGATTTTATAACAGCATCTGACTTAAAATATTTGTTAACCTGTCTTATAAGAGAGCGGGTTTCTGTGAAAAATATTGTTTATTTGTTTGAAAAGATTAATGACTATGCAAATGAGCCTACAAAAGAAGATTTGCTTGATAAAGTAAGATTGGCTTTTTCAAAACAAATAATCAAAGATTTAGCTGTAGAAGGCGAGTTAAAAGTTATTGAACTGACAGATGAAACTGAAGAAAAAGTTTCAAGTTTCTTTACGGAAGAAGATGAAGAATCAATAATCAGAATAGATGCAAAAGATGTACAAGCTATAGCGGATAGTGTAAACAAACTTGCAAAATCTAAAAAACTTACCAATCCTATTTTAGCAGTACCAATGGATATACGGCACATGTTGTTTGTAATTCTTTCTGAATTTGTTCCGAATATTACGGTTCTTGCTCTTGAAGAGCTGGTTTGTGATTACAATATTAAAATTATCGGTAAAGTATAATGGAATTAAATGATATTCTTTATATTGTACTTGCATTTGTTATAATTTTCCTTCGTATTTATATAAGAAGCTTCAATTTTAATTTCTGGCATCTTGAAGGACCCAATGATAAAGAAAGACGTTTAGCGGCTTTGAGGTGCGCTAAAATATTTCTTTTACCTTATAAGGATATCTGGAAAAATCTTACTCTTTCAAATAAGTATTGCACTTTAAAACTAAGAGGAGATGGTCAAACTATTGTGGGGAAGGAAAAAGTGGCAAGAAACAATCTTCCGGTAAGAACTTTTACAATAGTAGCTTCTCATGTCCATGCATATACTGATTTGTGGAATATGTTCTGTAAAAATTTTTCCCATCAAATTACATATGACGGGCTTGTTGAAAAGTGTAAAATCTTTAATACAACAATATATGAAGATATAATTTCTTCACCTTCACAAAAAGTAAAACCTAAAGAAGATGTAAAAATTAAAACAGATATAAATAATTGTTCTGAAGTGGAATTAACCGCTCTTCCGGGAATCAGTATCGTTATTGCAAAGAAAATTATAAAAAAACGGGAAGATATCGGCGGATTTAAAACAGTAGATGAGTTTCTTGATTTTATTAATTTAAAACCCAATATGACAAACAGGTTAAAAGATATGGTCTGTATAACTAAAAAGAAAGGTTCTTTAAAGATTATTGAAAAATATAAAGAAAGAACAGTTGATTTATGAAACTCCGTGTGTTTAATATTTTAAAAAATACAAAGGTAGAAGGTCCCGGGATCAGGTATTCTATATGGGTGCAGGGCTGCTCCCGGCATTGTAAAGGCTGTCAGGCTGTACATACCTGGAGTCATGGCGGAGGGAGTCTTTTAGATACGGATGTAATTCTTGCCGATATTAAGGCTCAGTCTGGAATAGAAGGTGTAACTTTTCTTGGGGGGGAACCTTTTGAACAGGCGGAGGCGCTTGGGATTATTGCAGAAGAGGTTCAAAAAGCGGGTTTAAGCGTACTTTGCTTTACCGGAGGATATTTAGAGGAACTAGAGAAAGATAGTAAAAATAAAAAACTTCTGGACAATATTGATTTACTTATTGACGGGCCTTTTGTTGCAGAAAAGCTGGACTATTCTCGCCCATGGTGCGGTTCTTCAAATCAGCGGTATCAATTTTTGTCGGACAGATATAACGAATCAATTTTTTATGAGTACAAAAATAAGGTAGAGATAAATATTTCTAAAAATGGTCAGATATTTATGAACGGAATGGGGGATTTTGATAAAATACTTCAACAAATTGATTTAACAGGGGTAAAATAAATGCTATATTAACAGAGAAAAGAGGTATTTATGAGTGTATATAAATTATCAAATCTTATAAGGGCGAGATTTCCGCTTATTTATGTAACAACATTTGAAGAAGATAGGGTTACAAAGTATATAAAATCGGTTGTCACAAGTGAAAAACTCGTTAAATTCCCGAGAGAAGTATTTTTCTGGACGCAGACTTCCGGATTATATAATGATACAACTCAAAAAAACATACCCGATACCGATTCACCTTGTAAAATGCTTGAATTTATAAGGAAATACGATAAAGATTCTGTATTTATAATATATGATTTTCATGTAAATTTCGGGGTTAAAAACAGAACTCCGGAATATAATATAATAAGGAAAATCAGAGATATTATTCCTGATTTAAAACTGGGTTCTGTAAGAAAGACAATATTTTTTATAGCGCCTGAGCTTGTTATTCCGGAATCTTTGCAAAAAGAAATTACGATTTATGATTTTCCTCTTCCAAATTTGAGTGAAATAAGAGCAAAATTTGAAAGTATGCTTAATCAAAACCAGTCTGTTAAAGCAGAATTAACAGAAGAGGAAACTGAAAAATTATGTAAAGCTGCTTTAGGGTTGACTCTTCAAGAAGCGGAGTCAGCTTTTGCGCTTGCGATGGTAAATGACGGTTCAATAAGTATAAAAGATTTGCCTGTAATTTTGGAAGAGAAAGTTCAGGTAATAAAAAAGACAGGAATTTTGGAATTTATAAAATCGGAATATTCAATAAAAGATATCGGCGGACTTGATAATTTAAAGAGCTGGCTTTTAAAAAGGAATAATTCCTGGTCGGAGCAGGCAAAAAAGTATTGTATTCCGGCTCCAAAAGGAGTTCTTGTAACCGGTGTTCCCGGCTGCGGTAAGAGTTTAACTGCAAAAGCTATGAGTACAATCTGGCAGCTACCGCTTCTTAAACTCGATTTTGGAAAGGTTTTTTCAGGACTTGTCGGAAGCTCTGAGGAGAATATGAGAAGAGCTTTAGCAACAGCGGAAGCAGTTTCACCTTCAATTCTCTGGATTGATGAGATAGAAAAAGGGTTGAGCGGCATAGGCTCAAGCGGTGACAGCGGAGTTTCTACAAGAATTTTTGGTCAGTTCTTAACCTGGATGCAGGAAAAAGAAGCTCCGGTATTTGTTATTGCAACCGCAAATAATATTAGCAATCTTCCTCCGGAACTTTTGAGAAAAGGCAGGTTTGATGAAATTTTCTTTGTCGATTTGCCGACTTTGAGTGAGAGAAAGGAAATTTTTAAACTCCATCTTGAAAAAAGATTAAAAGATAAGAATGTTGCAAGTGAAATTATAAAAGTAAAAGGTCTTTGTGAAGAGCTTGCGAAAAGGACAGAAGGCTTCATCGGTTCAGAAATTGAACAGGTTGTTGTTTCTTCTTTATGCGATGCGTTTTTTGAAAACAGACCGCTTATGTTTGAAGATTTAGAGAAAAATATTTCTACGACAGTACCGCTTTCTATGACTCAGCGGGAACAAATTCTGGCATTAAGAGAATGGGCAAATGTAAGAGCGGTAAGTGCTGCCAAAACTTCAAACCTGAAAAAATATTCAAAGGAAATTAATGCTGAAAATGTCACGGCAAGCCGGGGCGGAAGAACTTTAGATTTTTAAATAGAAGGAGATAATTTTATGTCTTGTACGGTGGTTGCTTTACCTGTAATGCTTGCTCATGTATTAGCTTTGACGGTTGTTGCAAAAATAAAGGCTGATACGGAGGTAAAAGAAGAGGTAAATGCGTATTCCCCTGTAGTATGTGATACAGTGGATGTTATAAGCGCAAAACATTTTATAGAAAAGAGTTTTGAAACAGCTTTCATGGACAAAGAACTCCTAATTAAGACTCTGGAAGAACACGGGGTTACAAATATAACTACCGGCGAAGTTTGGGAAACGAATAAAATATCAGGTCAGATTGACAGTTATACTTTAACGTTTGAAAAGCCGTCTGATGATAAACCGTATTATCTTAAAATAACCTGTTTAGATTCTGATAATCCGGAAGAAAAGTTAAATGATATAAACAGCGAGTATGCCCTAAATACTCAAGAAGAAACCTATTTAAGTATTGTAGAAAAACTAAAGGATAATAATATGAAACTTGAAAATGAAGAAGTTCTTGAGGATAACACTATTGTACTCACTGTTAATCTGGAATAAGGAGTTATAAATGTCTGATAAAAAATTGAAAATAAAACTGCTTCCAACCGGCGAAATTATAATGGAAACCCACGGAGTAAAAGGTAAAAAATGCCTTGATTATATTGAGGTTTTAAAAAAGCTTGTCAATGTAAATGTATTAGATACTCAGCTGTCAAACGAATATTACGAAACAGAAACAGAAATAACCGGCGGAAATGACCTCCAAATAAAAACAGAGGGGTAAATTAAATCGGTTTAAATAAATTTTAAATACGATATAATATCTTGACTGAGAGCAGCTCTAAAGGTTTAAAATAAAAATTGAGATATATGTCAAGAGGTCAGTAATCATGAAAAAAGGGTTATTTATAGTATTTACAGGATTGGTGCTGATGTGTATACTTGCAGTATCAGTTGGAGTAAGTACAAAAGCGGAGGGAACTTCTATGACAGAAAAGAAAGTACTGGTAGCATACTTTAGCGCCACAGGAGTAACAAAAAAAGTTGCTGAAAGATTAGCAAAAGTAACTAAAGCCGATTTGTTTGAAATTAAACCGGCTAAGCCTTATACAGATGCTGATTTAGACTGGATGGACGAACATAGCAGGAGTTCTGTTGAGATGAAAGATAAATCTTGCCGTCCTGAAATGGCTTCCAAACTGAAAGATATCAGTAAATATGAAGTCGTTTTTGTAGGCTTCCCTGTCTGGTGGTATAGAGAACCGTCTATAATTGATACGTTTATTGAAGCTTATGACTTTTCAGGTAAAACTATTGTTCCGTTTGCAACTTCAGGCGGAAGTCCGATAGGGGATTCCTGGGAAAATATTCAGGAACTTGCACCTAATGCCAAAGTGTTTAGAGGGAAATGTTTCCCGGCAAATGCTGCGGAAGATTCTCTTAAAACATGGGCAGCAGAACACCTATAATATTTGATATGTTATAAAGGAGAGATTTATGCAATTTGATTTTACTTTCCAAAACTATACCAAAATATATTTTGGTAAAACCGCTCTTAGTAACTTAAAAGATGAGCTGAAAAAGTATGGAAATACAATAATGCTTGCTTACGGCAAAGGTTCAATAAAAAAGATCGGGCTTTATGATGAGCTTATCAAAATATTTAAAGTAGCCGGCAAAAATGTTATTGAGTTTTCCGGAATCATGCCAAACCCTACTGCAGCTAAAGTAAGAGAAGGTATAAAGCTTGTAAGAGAAAACAATGTTGATTTTATTCTGGCTGTTGGCGGAGGTTCTACTATTGACTGCGTTAAGGCTGTTTCTATGGGTTCAGCAAACGATGTGGATTTCTGGGAACATTTTTATATGAACTACAACATTCCTGAAAAGAAAATTCCGTTTGGAACAATTCTTACAATGGTCGGGACAGGCTCCGAGATGAACGGCGGTTCTGTTGTTACAAATGAGGATGTAAAAATTAAAACAGGAGTTGTTTATCCTAATATGATGCCGGATTTTTCAATTCTTAATCCTGAATATACTTATTCATTATCAAAATTCCAGATGGTAAGCGGAATCTGCGATATGATGAGCCATATTATGGAGCAGTATTTCTCAGTTTCAGATGAAGATAATGTTTCGGATGACCTCTCGGAAGCTTTGATGAAAAATATTATCCGAAATGCTTACATTTGCGTTGAAAATCCGCAGGATTATAATGCAAGAAGCAATATAATGTGGGATGCTACACTTGCTCTTAATACTCTTATTGCCTGTTCTAAAAAAGGCGACTGGGAGGTTCATAATATTGAACACCAGATAAGCGCATTTTATGATGTAACTCACGGAATGGGGCTTGCTGCAATTTCACCAATCTATTACAGATTTATTATGGATTACGGTTTATCTAAATTTAAGAAATTTGCAATCAATGTTTTTAATGTTAATCCGGAAGGTAAAACCGATAAAGAAATCGGTTTGGAAGGAATTGATAAGCTTGAAGAATTCTTCAAAAATATCGGTGCCACAACTAAATTAAGCGAACTAGGTGTTACAAACCCTGAGGAGCTTGATAAAATAGCGAAAACCTGCTATGTATCTCAGGGAGCATATAAAGTTTTGACAGCTGATGATATTAAAGTAATTCTAAGAAATTCTCTGTAAGGTTAAAAAATATAATAAGAAGAGGGGCGGCGATAAAATCGCCGCCCCTCTTTTAACTTTTATACCGAAAAGACTTAGCAGCATCCTGCTTTAACTTTTCCGGCTTCAACTACAGCTTGAGCTGCTGCAAGTTTTGCCTGAGGAATTCTGAACGGTGAGCATGATACATAGTCAAGACCGATTCTGTAAGAGAACTTAACTGAATCAGGGTCGCCGCCGTGTTCACCGCATACACCGCCGATAAGTGAAGGATTTACCTCTTTACCTTTTTCCATAGCCATTTCCATTAATTTACCAACACCTTTTGTATCAAGTGTTTCGAATGGATTAGCCGGAAGGATTTTTTGTTCAACATAACGTTTGAGGAATTTGCCTTCAGCATCATCTCTTGAGTAACCAAATGTCATCTGAGTCAAGTCATTTGTACCGAATGAGAAGAATTCAGCGTATTCAGCAACTTCATCAGCTGTCAATGCAGCACGAGGAATTTCTATCATAGTACCGAATTTGTATTCAACTCTGATACCTTTTTCTGTCATAACATCTTCAGCAACTCTTTCAAGAATTTCTTTTGCTACTTTAAGCTCATTCACGTGTCCGATAAGAGGAATCATAACGTAAGGAATTACGTCAACACCTTCTTTTTTAGCATCACAAGCAGCTTCAAAAATTGCTCTTACCTGCATTTCATTAATTTCAGGATAAGTTAAGCCTAATCTGCAGCCTCTTAAGCCCATCATAGGGTTAGATTCAGAAAGCCCTTCAACAACATGGAGAAGTTCTTCTTTTTCTTTAGAATCTTTGCCTAAAGCCTTGAGTGTTGCAACTTCAGCGATTAAATCTTCCTTAGAAGGTAAGAATTCGTGAAGAGGCGGGTCAAGAAGTCTGACTGTCATAGGTTTTCCTGAGCCGAGAGCCTTGAACATTGCATAGAAATCTGAATACTGCATAGGTAATAAGTGATCAAGTGCTTCTTTTCTTGCTTCCGGAGTACCTGCAATAATCATTTTCTGTACCCAAGGTAATCTGTCAGGATCCATAAACATGTGTTCTGTTCTGCAAAGACCAACACCTTCAGCACCGAATCTTAATGCATTAGCAATATCTTTTGGTGTGTCTGCGTTAGCTTCAACCTTCATAGTTTTGATTTCATCAACCCACTGGAAGAATGTTGTAAAGTTATCATCAATTTGAGCATCAGCCAATTTAACAGCTCCTGCCATAACAATACCTTTACCGCCGTCAAGTGAGATAATATCATCTTTATGGTAAACAGAACCGTCAGCACCTGTTAATGTTTCATTTTCAAGGTCAATTCTCATATCTTCGCAGCCTGCAACACATGGTTTACCCATACCTTTTGCAACAACTGCTGCGTGAGAAGTAGCACCGCCTCTAAGTGTTAGAACACCTTGAGCAACTGCCATACCGTGAATATCATCCGGACAGGTTTCAATTCTAACAAGGATAACTTTTTCTCCGGCTTCACCTCTTCTTGCTGCTTCTTCCGTATCAAATACAATCTTACCTACAGCAGCACCAGGAGAAGCATTTACACCGTGTGCAATTTTCTTAGCTTCTTCTAATGCTTTTGAATCAAAGCAAGGTAAAAGTATCTGGTTAACTGAATAAGGGTCTACAAGTTGAATAGCACGTTCTTTAGTAATAATACCTTCTTTGTACATTTCAACTGCGATTCTTACTGCAGCTGTAGCGGTTCTCTTACCGTTACGTGTTTGAAGGATGTATAATTTACCTCTTTCAATAGTAAATTCCATATCCTGAACATCTTTGTAACCTAATTCAAGTTTCTTAGCAATATCAACATATTGTCTATAGAGGTCTGGCATTTCGTGTTCAAGTTCTGCAATAGGTTTTGGAGTTCTGATACCTGCAACAACGTCTTCACCTTGAGCGTTTGTAAGGTATTCACCATAGAACTTGTTTTCGCCTGTAGCAGGGTTACGGGTGAAAGAAACACCGGTTGCACAATCGTCGCCCATATTACCGAATACCATTGTTTGAACGTTAACGGCAGTACCGTAATTGTGGTCGATTTTGTTCATATTTCTGTAAGCTACTGCACGTGGGATATTCCATGAACGGAATACTGCTTCAATAGCTTCTTGAAGCTGAATATAAGGGTCTTGAGGGAATTCTTTTCCTGTAACTTCTTTAATAACATTTTTGTAAACAGGAATAAGAGATTTCCAGCCTTCTGCTGATACTTCTGTATCAGACTTGACGCCTTCTCTTTCTTTAACTTTTTCAACTTCGGATTCAAAGTATTTTTGTCTGTCCATTTCCCATGCAACAGAACCGAACATTGTTAAAAATCTTCTGTAAGAATCATAGCAGAATCTAGGGTTGTTAGTTAATCTAATCATAGCTTCTACTGTTTCATCATTCATACCGAGGTTAAGGATTGTTTCCATCATACCCGGCATAGAGATTCTTGCACCTGAACGAACTGATACAAGAAGCGGGTTAGAAGAATCCCCGAATTTTTTACCGGTTTGTTCTTCAACATCTTTCAATGCCAGCTTAACTTCATCCATCAAACCTGCAGGCATTTTGTTGCCGTGGTTAATGTAGTCCATACAAGTTTCGGTTGTGATAGTCAGCCCCGGAGGTACCGGTAACCCCAAATTTGTCATTTCTGCAAGGTTTGCACCTTTGCCGCCCAAAAGATTACGCATATCTGCGTTACCTTCTCTAAAGAGCCATACGCGTTTTTCAGCCATTAGTTTCTCCTTCTTTTTTTGTAAGTACGCTCTGTAATATAAGTTCCTAGCACGCTGATTTTAACACAAAGGTGATTGAAAGTATACAACAAGTTAAAATGTAAATATTTGTAACAATGGCTAACTATAATAGGCAATTTTGGAAACTTACTTTTTTTATTTATTATAGAATTTATTATAGTTTATTAGGTAATTTGAAAGGAGAAACTATGCTAACAAGTATGCTAACAAGAAGTTCGGTAAAAGAAGCCGTGCGTTACACGAAATGGGCAAATGCAGCAGGTCTTCCTAAAGATGCTGTACGCTACAAGGCTGCTCACTTAATGTCTGGTAACCCAGCAAGTTTACCTGTAGATATAGGCTACTATTTAATGAAAAAAGTTCAAAACTTTTTACGTCATATCAAACTGAAATAAATATAAAATAAATGCTCCTCCCTTTTTTGTTTTGTTGTAAAATAATTATATGCCTTTAATAGAAGTTAAAAATGCTGTAAAAACTTACAAATCGGAGGACGAAAGCTTTAATGCTCTTAACGGAGTTTCTTTTTCGGTTGAGAAGGGTGAATTTGTAGCAATTATGGGCACTTCCGGCTCCGGAAAATCCACCTGCATGAATATGCTCGGAACTCTTGACCGCCCGACAAGCGGAGAATATTATCTTGACGGAGTGGATGTATTTTCACTTGACCAGCATGAATTATCAAAAATCAGGAACCTAAAAATTGGATTCGTTTTTCAAGGATTTAACCTGATATCAAGAACTTCCGCTTTAGAAAACGTTGAACTTCCTATGATTTATAAAGGGATTCCGGAAGAAGAAAGATATATAAGAGCCAAAGAAGCTCTTGAAATAGTCGGACTGAAAAACCGTGAAACACATATGCCAAACCAGATGTCAGGCGGTCAGCAGCAAAGGGTTGCTATAGCCCGTGCGCTTGTAAATGATGCTCCGCTTATTCTGGCGGATGAGCCGACAGGTAATCTGGATACCAAAACCAGTATTGAGGTTATGGAGTTTTTTGTTAAACTGAATCAAGGTTTTAATGGCAAAGAGGGTAAAACAATAGTGCTTGTAACCCACGAACCGGATATTGCAGCATACTGTTCAAGAGTAATCAAATTTAAAGACGGAAATATTGTCTCAGACCTTCCTAAAGAGGAATGGATGAAAATCAGAAACCGTGAAACATAAAAAAAGACTTCTTATAAAAGAAGCCTTTTTTTTATGAACGATAATCTAACTTATTCGCTACGTAAGTCTGGACTCCACCCGGAAGTATAACACTCTGGTTTGAGGTTCCTGTTTTATCTTCCAAATTAACAGAGGTTACACCACTGGAATTTGTACCAGGTGCAACACCAGCTACCGCCGGAGTATATTTTATCCCGCCAATACGCCGAGCACCGCCCGTTAGATTTAGAAAGTTATAATTTTGTTCAATCGGTGATAAACCCATCGTGATACCTCATATTGTCTGTACTATTATAAAGTTTTTTAAAAATAAAAAATTGCTAGTTTGTTAAAATTCGTTACAAAAGTTTAAAAATATGTTAATATACTCTTATGAAAACAGTTGGTTTAATTTCACCGGCCGGAGGCGGGGTCAGTGAAGAAAAAATAAATTCCGCAAAAAAATATTTTGAAAATCGTGGGTTTCAAGTTAAACTCTCAAAAAACATTTATGCTTCAAACCGTTATCTTGCAGGAAAAGATGATGAAAGACTGGAAGAGCTTCACTCTTTTTTTAAAGATCCCGATATCGGTATAATAATCAGTACTCGAGGCGGCTACGGCTCTATAAGAATAATTAACGGTATTGATTATGATTTGATAAAAAATAACCCCAAAATTTTTTGCGGATATTCTGATATTACAGCCCTACTTTTAATGATTTATAAAAAAACAGGACTTATAACTTACCACGGACCTATGGCTTCAACCGATTTTTCAGATATAAGTACTTATACTGAAGAAAACTTCCTCAAGGCAATCTCCGGCGAAAAGTTAGAATTTAACGGAAACAAAGTCTACAAGGAAGGTTCCGCTTCAGGCATAATATGGGGAGGAAATCTTGCAACAGTAGTAACATTATGCGGTCAAGATTTTATTCCAAACCAGGATTTTATTTTCTTCGCAGAAGATTTGAATGAACCTGTCTACAAAATTGATAGAATGTTTACCCAGCTATTTAACATAAAAGAATTCAAAAATAACTGCAAAGGTATTATCCTCGGAGACTTTTTAGATACAGATAACGAAGATTGGCTGGAAGAGTTGTTTAAGGAATTCGAAATTCCGACAATCTCGGGTTTAAAAATTACACACAACAAAGACAAAATAACAATTCCTATCGGACGTAAATGTTATTTAGAAAATACAAAACTTGTAATCGATTAATTTTTATGTTATGCTTACCCCTGCCGTACTCCCCGGGGACGTGGCGAATCTCTTGACTCGAACGCTTATGCGAGGGGCAGAGCCTGCTGTGAGGGGTACAGATAAATAGCCTATGTTTATAAGGTTGTTGATAACTTAGATTATGATGGCGTAAGATACCGAACCGTGTCAGGATGGAAACATAGCAGCACTAAGGTAACCCTTGCGGGTGTTGTACTTCTAAGAAGTAGATTTTATAGGCAGAATCTCTTTAACTGTATTTCGATAGGCAGTGGTACGGCTTTTTTATTTTATTACTCCGCAAAACTCTTCCATTGCCGCTACAAACCCGTTATTATAAACAGTATCAGTTATATAATCAGCTTCTTTTTTCAATTCTTCTGTTGCATTTCCCATTGCGATTTTTATTCCGCCGGCTCTTAATAGGGCAATATCATTATTCTGATCGCCGATTGTGAGAATCTCTTCATCTTTCAGCCCCCATAGTTTTTGGAGATATTTAACCGCACAGTATTTGGAGGCTTCTTTATTAGAAAATTCCAGAAAATACGGGGTAGATTTAACTATATAAAGTTCCGGAAAAAGGTTTGGAAGTTCTTTTTCAAACTTATCAATCTTACGGGGATGATTGTAGTCAATCGCAAGCAATTTATTAATCTTGTCTTTTTTTATTTCAGAAAAAGGTTTAATAGTGTAATGCGTATGAAGGTTCCCGCAGTAGCGTTCTATTTCATAGCATTTTGTTTCCGAATATAAAATGTCATCGTTATAAAGATTGATGTGAATTTCTTCTTCTTTTGCCCATCTTAAAACTCTTTCCGTCTGCTCGGGAGTTAGATATTTTTCATAAAGGGTTTTATCTCCCTGTTTAATAAGCCCTCCTTGATATGAAACAACAGGTGTTGTCAGCCCCAAATCTTCTGCAATAAGGCTTGCCGCTGCATGCATTCTGCCCGTCACAAGCAATACTTTTATCCCTGAATCGGATAATCTTTTTATACAATCTTTAACTTCCGGAGTAAATGTTTTTTCCGGAATTATAATAGTTCCGTCGATATCTGTTGCAACAAGTTTAATCATAAAAATATTATATATTGAAATAGGTAAATAGGAAATAAGTTTTGTTTTCATAAAAAAAAAAGCCTCTGATTAGAGGCGAGTAAAATTTGGTTAATTAATAAGGTATTTTAATAAGGTTATATAAGGTTTTTATTTTATTTTTTCTTAAACCAGTTAACGGGGTTAAGCTTTTTTAGAAAGCCGCTTTTTCTAATCCCGTGAATCAATGCTGCGCCGGTTCCGATAATAATACCGGCACAAATTGCCCCTTTAATAAGAACGGATTTATTTGTTTTTTTAGGGTCGTCTTTTTGTGATTCTTCAACTTCTCTTCTGTAAGGATTCACCGGTTCAAAGGAATCCATAGGATAAGGGTAAACAGGTGCTGCAGGATAAGCAGGAATGTCATATACTTCATAAGGAATATGATCAAGAATACCGTTATAGTATAGATAATCTAATGAACCCGGTAATACTGCCATTTATAAAACACCTTTTTTACTACCACACATTTATATAAAGTTTTTCTTTCTTAAAAAATTGCTTTATCTGATAAGTTTTGTTAAGATTTGTTTATGAAAGAGCAGGTAAGTTTATTTATAAAAAGAAACAGAGGGCTGATTTTAACAGAAATCCTGCTTGTAATAATTTTTATCCTTGCATATGGCAGGTTCGGTGATGTTATGGTGGATTCTTTTCGGGAAGCTTATATCCCTGCAGAAATGCTTGACGGAAAAATCCTCTATAAAAATATTTTTACAATTTATGCACCGTTTGCTTATATCTTTAATTCGATTTTGTTTAAAATATTCGGGGTAAAACTAGGTGTCTTATTTGCTTCCGGCTTAACTGCAACAATGGGCATTTTTTATTTTACTTATAAAATCGCACGAGAATTTTTGGATAATGACTGTATTTTACCCGTTATGTTCTTTATGACGGCGGGGCTTGTCTTATCCCCGAACGCTTTTAATTCAATTTTTCCCTATTCATACGGAATATTATACGGACTGCTTTTTATTCTTATCTCAATTTATGCGGTAATTAAAGAAAAATATCCGGTTGCATATCTAATGTATTCCTTTGCAATATGTTCAAAATATGAATTTATATTTTTTCTTCCGCTTTTAATTTTTATAAGCGGGAAAAAAGATATCTTAAAAAACATAATTTCTTTTATTATCCCGATTGGTATAAATTTTTTACCTCTTCTTATTCAGGGAGCGGACTTTTTAACCTCTTTTGAGCTAATTGTTGCAATGAGTTCTGCTAAGACTCTGAAATGGTTTTATTCAGTTATGGGGCTGGTTTTTCGGCCGGAACATTTTATTGTATACGGAATTAATCTGCTTAAGGTAGTAATTCCTCTTATGCTTTTTATGATTCCGAAGATAAATAAAATCCTTTTAAGTTTGATTTTATTGACCTGCATGTGGTTTTTAAGCTATCAGGATATCTTAATATATGTATATCCGCTAATTCTGTTATTGTTTATTTTCAGGTTTAAAAAACTGGATACGGAAGAACGATTTTTTGTAATAGCATCTCTTTTAATATCTCTAAAAGTCTTTTGGGCGTTTACATTACAGGCTTACGGAGTATATTTTATACCTTTTGGAATTATATCTATTTTAATTCTGCTTCCAGACAGAATCCGAAAATCGTTTATTACGGTATTGATTCTCTGGAGTATTATAATCGCAGGACACAATATATACGAACTGAAACTAAAAAATGTAAAAATTGATAATTCAGTAATTAAAACGTATCCTAAATACGGAAATTCAATAAATATGCTGAATAAATATATAGATAAAAATATTAAACCTGATGAAAAAGTTCTAGTTTATCCCGAAGGTCTTGGGGTCAATATTACATCAAACAGAAAAACCGATGATAAATTCTATTCGCTCATCCCGTTGTATGTGGAAACGTTCGGGGAAGATATTATTATAAAAAGATTGGAGCTTACAAAGCCTGAATGTATTGTAATAAGTAATTATGACACATCTTTATATTATTTTAAAGAATTTGGAAGAGATTACGGAATAAAAATCAAAGATTATATCAAGAAAAATTACAAACTGGATGCGGTTTTTTCTGACAGTTTGACCTTCGAAGTCTACAGACGCTAATCTTCATCGTCTTTTTCCATTGCCCGCCTTAAGATGTTTTTATCCAGCTTTTTGGTTGAATATTTTTTTCTTGATGCTTCCATTAGTTTTTCGCTCGGTCTTTTGGACTTTGAAGCCTTCTTTTTTTCTCCCATCTGTGGAATTGAACCGTTAAGCTCTCTGTACCACATTCCCCAGAGAATTGATCTCATAGGAAGGGTGTATTGAATAAAAATCTGAGCAATAAAAGTTGTAACCGCAAAAGTTGAAATTTCTTCAATTTTAATAGGCTCCAGATGATATGCTGTTAATGTTGTATTGATTTCGTTTATTGGAAGTTCTGCTATAAAATTAGAAACGAATCCGCTTAAAACTCCCGTAAGTTTAATTATTTCGGATATAGAATTAATTATTTGAGGAATAAGGATGTATGTTAAAGCCCCTGCTAAAGCCATCAACATAAAAGTTGAAGCAAAATGCCCTTTAACCAGAATTAAACTCCTTCTTGCACAACCAATCGGAGATTGTTCCGGCTCATACGTAAATACCTGAAAGATTAAAACAAAAAATACCGCAAGAACACCGCAAGGAATCCAGAAAATCGGAATTACGGAGAGCATTGAGAATATTCCAAACAAAAGCCATAACCCTACAAAAGGAAGGGTTCTTCTTTTAATCAGCTCTGTATGAGCATCAAAATCATAAACTTTACCCGAGCGTAGCATATTATCAAGCATTGAATTAACGGCACCATAAGCTACAAGATATTCCCAGAAAGCTTTTATAAAAATAATAAGCCCCGGAAGGGTAATTAAAATTGCACATAAAACGAGAACACTGAAGTTGTCAAAAAATGAAACTCTCTGCATCAGATAAGGCATATATTTTGTATAAAAAAATACAAGAATAAATACCAGAAGCAATCCTGCAATTTGTCCCAGCACCGGAAATGACATATATTTAACAAACTTGTCAAAGTTTGAAAAATAAAGCCCTATAGATTCCATGAAAATTCCTAACGGTGTTTTATTTCTTTTCGACATTCTCTTCTCTCTATCTTTGCTAAAATAACTTGTATTATCATGTTTATCATTATAGTTTATTGTATTATAAAGATACTATTATGAAAAACATTAGAGAATTAATAAAAAGTTTTACTGAAACAGATTATGAGAATAATCTTGTTAACCTCCATATACATACTGCTTATTCTGACGGAGAAGGTGATTTTAAGCAGATAATTGAATCTGCAAAAAATAAAGGTTATAAACTAATCTCAATAACGGATCATAACACGATAGAAGGTCATAAACTTTATCAGGATGATATTTTGCTGACGGGTGCTGAGTTTGACTGCTGGTACGGATTTGTTTTTATCCATTTGCTTGCTTACGGGGTTGATATAAACAATGAAAAACTAAAACCGTTTCTGGCAAAAAATAAAGAAGATACGGAAGGTGCTTTAAGAAGATTGTTTTCCAAAAGAAACGTGCCAAATTTGATTGAAGCTATACATGATGCCGGTGGTATTGCAGTGCTTGCGCATCCGGCATGCTACTGGGCATTGAGCCTTGAAGGTTTAATTAAATCTCTTATGAAAAACGGTCTTGATGGTGTGGAAGTTTATTACCCTTATCCGAGATTCAGAAGTGTTGTAAAATTCCATTCCGCAAAAGCTGTTTTAAAAATGGCAGAAAAGTATCCCGAACTTATAAAAACCGGCGGGAGTGATTTTCACGGAATAGAATTTTAATTTAGTCAGGTTGATATTTGTTGAAACTCCCCAATCCGATAATTTTTTTTCTCTTAATATCGGAATAAAATAGACTAGTCAAATTTAAAGGAGGAGTTATGAGCAGTATTTATACGGCGCCGGTTTATAAACTGGAAGAGCTAAATAATATATTTATTGAGTTGACCGCTAAAAATTGTAACCAGAGGTGTAAAAGTTGTTATATTGATTTTCCGATGTCTAAATCCGTAAAAGATTTTATTTCAATTGATAGAATCAAAGAAGCTCTTGAAGATACAAAATACGAAAATCTCCATTGTATTTATCTAACCGGAGCTGAACCCATGACCCATCCTGATTTTAATACAATTTTGAGATTATGTTTGAAAAGATGCAATGTTTGTATTTGTACAAACTCAAGTTTTTTAAACGAAAAGAAGATTCGTTTTCTAAAAAAAGTTGAAGATGAAGGTTTGACCCAAATATTTTTCAAACTTTCTCTGGCGCATTATGATGAACTTGAAAGTGATAAAGCAAAATACAGAGGAAATTACAGACAAACAATTTATTCCATGAAAATCCTTTCACGCTACGGTTTTACAACAGTTCTTACCATACAGAATTATTATAATCTTGCACCTTCTCTTATAAATGAAATGTTTAACAAGATTTTTAAAGAACAGGATATAACAAATGTCGATGTACAAATAACAGCATCTTATCCTTCTTCAGAGGCAGAAATATCTGTCTGTCAGGCAGCCAGAACCGATTGTATGCATGGACGGGTATTGTCTGAAAACGGTATTTATTCATGTCCTTTTTTATCAAACGATTACAGAGGCAGAGTCGGAAGTTCGTTTAAAGATTTTTCAAAAAATGTAACTGCTGAAACAGATTTTTGCGGAATTTGTTCAAAAAATAATAACTATATATTTACAATAGGATAAAAGTGTTAATAATACACTAAATTATCTATATAAACCTTATATAATACGATTTAAGCAGATTTTGGGGCTGAAACAAGGTTAACATTTGTAACATTATTCATATTAACTAATACTTAAGAGTAACATTTTTATCAAATTTGTGTTATAAATAATAATGTAAAAATATATATTCTTTAAATGAACGGAGGCAAAGATGTCAGTAGGACAATTCGTATTTATGTTACACAGTCACCTTCCTTATTATAGAATGGCAGGAATGTGGCCGTTTGGCGAAGAAAACTTATATGAATGTATGGCAGAAACCTATGTTCCTCTATTGAATGCAATTTCTGAATTGTATGACGAGGGTATAAAAGCAAAATTAACTGTTGGCATAACACCGATTCTTGCCGAGCAGTTAAACGATGAGCACTTACAGAACGGTTTTGTGGAGTATATTGATTCCAGAATAGCTTCCGTTTCAAAAGATTTGGAAAGATATCCTGATCCTAAGGTTGCTCATTCGCAGCATTTAAAATATCTTGCCAAATATTATTTTGATTGGTGGAATAAATTAAGAGATGATTTTGTAAATAAATACGAAAAGAATCTTATTAAATATTTCAAAAAGTATCAAGATTTAGGTTGTATTGAAATTACTACATCTGGTGCAACTCATGGATTTTCTCCTTTACTTGCAACAGACAGCAACTTAAATGCACAATTTAAAGTGGGTCAGGATACAACAAAAAGATTATTCGGTAAAAAAGCTATGGGAGCTTGGCTTCCTGAATGTGCTTACCGTCAAGGTTATGAATATGTTGGAAAAGATGGTAAGAAGCACTGGCGTCCTGCTATTGAAGTAACCCTTCAGAACAACGATATTCATTACTTCTTTACGGAATCACATGTAATTGAAGGCGGAAACTCAATCGGTAACAGACGAGTTATAGGTATGTACGGCAATATTGAATACATTCCGCTTCCGGAAAGACCGGCTACCGGATATGATACATATTCAGCATACTGGCTTCCGGATGCTCAGGTTGCTGTAATGGGAAGAAATGACAGAGCCGGTTATCAAGTTTGGTCAGCAGCTGACGGGTATCCTGGCGACGGATGTTTTAGAGAATTCCATAAGAAAGATGATAAATCAGGAATGCACTACTGGAGAATAACTTCTCCTACTACGGATTTGGGCGATAAAATGCTTTATGATCCGGTGCTTGCAATGAATAAAGTTAACGAAAACTCTGATCACTATACAACTTTAATTTATCACCTGTTAAACGATTATAAAAATGCACATGGCGGTAAAGAAGGACTTGTGATGGTATCATTTGATACCGAGTTATTCGGTCACTGGTGGTTTGAAGGGGTTGAGTTTATTAAACAGGTTGTTAAGAAATTCAATAATTACCTTCCTGAAATCGAAAGATTGACAGCCGGCGAGTATGTAACAAAATATCCTCCGAAAGAAGCTATTCAAATTCCTGAAAGCTCCTGGGGACAGGGCGGTCATTTCTATGTATGGATGAACCACTTAACGGAATGGATGTGGCCGATTATCCACTCTTGTGAAAAGAGAATTAATGAAATTGTGGATAAATATCCGAATATACCGGAAAATAAGCTTTTGCACAGAGCCTTAAATCAACTTGCAAGAGAAAACTTGTTGCTGCAAAGTTCAGATTGGCCGTTCTTGATTACAACTTGGCAGGCAAAAGACTATGCTACCGACAGATTTAACGAACATGTCGACAGATTTAGCCTTATTGCTGATATGATTGAAAGCGGAAATATCGACGATGCAAAACTCCGGGAAATCGAAAGCATTGATAACTGCTTCCCTGTAATAGATTACAGAGTTTATCAATCAATTGAAGAAGGAGTCATTCCTCAACAGGAGAAAAAATTAGCTCCGTTGTATGAATAAAATTTACACAGGAAAAGAGAGGACGTCAAATTCGACATCCTCTCTTTTTTATCCCGTGTTTACTTACTTAGAAATACTAGTGAAAAATTCTGATACTTTATCTATAACATTTTTATCCTCGCTGTATTTTTGAAGCTTATTCATAAAGTTTTTTGACCATTCTGCAAAACCGTTAACAGAACCGTCATTGAAACTTTCTCCAAAAGCTCCTAATGCTCTGCCGTCTTTATGAAAAGAAACGCAGTTTAATTCATAGTGTCTTGGCGCAGCAGATTTAATCTTAAGATTAAACCTTCCGCCATTTTTATATTTGCCGGCGCATTCCAATGTCTTAATAGAATTAATTTTTGTCATGGGATATTTCCTTTCTATATTATTATATATTTTTAAAAACGTCTAAAAAATATTTTTGCTATTAGTGATTAAAAAAGGTAACGCCGAAAGACGTTACCTTTTGTTTATTAAATGCTTTTAATTATACAGCGTAAACGCTGACTTGTTTTCTGTCACGTCGGTGGGCTTCAAATTTTACCTGACCGTCAATTAATGCGAACAAAGTATCATCAGAGCCGATACCAACATTGTTGCCAGGATGGAATTTTGTTCCTCTCTGGCGAACAAGAATATTTCCGGCTTTAACTAATTCACCGCCGAATTTTTTCACACCAAGACGCTTCGCTTCCGAATCACGTCCGTTTCTGGTGGAACCCATACCTTTCTTATGTGCCATTTTTATTCTCCTTTTTGTTTAATTTTTTTGCTTGGTTAACGTTTGCAGTAATCGTTCAACCTTTTGTATTGTAAGCTGACTATGCTTCAGTTGTTTCAGCGGTTTCTGCTTTAGCTTTAGAAGCTGTTGTTCTGATTTTTGTTATCATAACTCTTGCAAAACCTTGTCTGTGACCAAATTTTCTTCTGTAGCCTTTTTTAGGTCTTTGTTTGAAAACAATAATCTTTTTGGCACGATCAGTTTTAACAATAGTACCTTCAACCTTAGCATTAGCAACATAAGGCTGACCAACTTTTGATTTTTTGCCGTTAACAATCATAACAACTTTATCAAAAACGATTTTAGCGTCTTTTTCTTCGCCTAATAATTCAACGTCAACATAACGTCCTTCTTCAACCTGGTATTGTTTACCACCTGTTTCGACTATAGCGTACATTGTTTTTCCTTTCTTTTTTGAGGAATCGTAGACCGGAGAAGGTAAATATTTCCTTAAAGTGCGCTTCCCTATAAAAGGACCGTTGCTTTAGCTTTACCCTTGATAGTTTCCGACCGTTTAAGCACGATTAACCTATCTAATACTATTTATACAAATACTATTTAAACACAAAGCCCTCTATAGTGTCAAGAATCGTTCTTAAAGAATATTTACAACAAGTTTTGCTTTAACTCTTTCTAATAGTTTTTATTAACATTTGTAACAATATTCTTTATGCGTTAAAGTTTCACTACAGAATAGCCGTTAATTAAGGAGAAGGAGCAATGCAAAACTATGAGTACAAATTTGGACAAACCTATTGACGCAAATTATACGTACGAAGTAAGTTTATCCACAAATAATACAACAAAGGACATTAATACCTCTTCAAAAAACTCAGCTTGCATTTGGGAAGGAACTTTGTCCAATTACGAAGAACCCGCTGTAAATAATACTCCTTCTGAAACATTGCCCAAGGTTGATGAAAATCTTTTAATGAAAGCTAAAGCAGCAAAAAAAGGACTTGCAGCAACTGGAAACAGCAGAATTTTTGTCAACAACAGAGGTGTTTTCTTTGTTTGGAACGGGAAAAATTTTGACAAAGATAAAACAATAATAGAAGTTGCAGAGAATGGCAACTACAAAACATATGATGATGACGACGAAAGATCCCAGCAGTATGTAACCAGATACCGCACCCCTGATGGCAAAGAGTTTGCAAATGAATACGAATATGCCGGAAAGGTTTCTGGGGATGTACATGCAAAATTTTATGGATACGAAGAAATCGACGATTCTAACATTTATTGGGATAAGAAAAATAATACTTTCTATGTATACAATAAAAAAGCCTGCAAGTTAGTAGAATATCAGCCGGATGGAAAACTTGGTGATTTTAAGCAAGGAGACATCGGTGATTGTTGGTTATTAGCCTCAATTAAAGCTCTTACTATGAATGAAAAAGGTAAAGAAATTATGAAAAATGCAGTTGTCGTCAATGATGACGGCTCTGTAACCGTAGATCTTAAAGGTATTGATAAAAAATATACAATAACGAAAGATGAGTTAAATCAAGCTATCCGGGGGGATTATTCAAGAAATGATCCTGACATTATAGCAATTGAACTGGCAGTAGAAAAATTTAAAAATGGGTTGATTGAAACAGGTCTGAAAACTTCTACCAAGAAAGAAGGTGAATCAGAGATTAATGGAGGATGGCCAAATGATGCTATTCGGCTGCTTACCGGTAAACAATGTAAAGCCATTCAATGGGAAAACAGAAAGATTTATGTAGATGGGAGACCCTTAGCAGAATATAAGAATGCGGACAAAGTTGATTTTTTAAATTATATAAAAGATTATTTAGATAACCCCAACTATGTAGTTGTAGCCAGTGTTCATACATCTGGGAATAATCAAGAGCACGCAGTTATTCCGACATCCTCAAATGACGGATGGATAATGACTTATATAGACCCACATAATACTGCACGTGAAGCTAATACTGACACAAGAATCTTCAATAACAAGCTGCACGTTCTATATGTTTCAGATTTATCAGAAGATATCCCAGAAGTTTCAAAAACTGTATACAATTTCGATACAAAAGAAAACATTCCTCTTAGCGAATGGCTTCCGGATTAGAAGATTTTGCAATAGATCTTAAATAAACCCTCCGCCAAGCATGTGTCCGTCATTTTTGTCATACAAAACACAGGCCTGACCTGAAGTAATTGCGCTTACGGGTTCAAAGAAATCAATGTCAACATTTTGATTTTCAATCTTTATTTTAGCAGGACAAGCATTCATGTTATATCGAATCTTTACCAGAGCTTCAAACTCAGAATCCTCAAAAGGATAGCTTTTATAAAAATTATTCAATCTTAAGCTTTTTGAATACAACTCATCTTTATACCCGACATAAACTGTATTTGTTTTAGGATCTAGATCCACTACATAAAGAGCTTCAGGAGCAGCAAGCCCTATACCTTTTCTTTGACCTATTGTATACTGCCAAAAACCTGTATGCTTGCCGAGGACTTTCCCTGTACTCTTTTGAACAAAAGAGCCTTCCCACGGCTTAAAAAGATTATTAAGATATTTTTTTGTTGTCATCGGTGCTTTTATAAAACATATATCCTGACTTTCCTTTGCCGATTTCGGCGGTAAATCAAATTTACAGGCAAGCTCTCTTACCTCGCTTTTTTTATATTCAGAAAGCGGAAAAAGAGTTTTGGAAAGCTGTTCTTGATTAAGCATAAATAAAAAATAAAGCTGATCTTTATGCTCATCAGAAGCAGGAAATAGTTTATAATATCCGTTATCGTTTTTAATTTTTGCATAATGACCTGTTGCGATATAATCTGCTTTTAAATTGTTTATTGCATAATCAAAAAGGACTCCCCATTTTATTGTTTTGTTGCACAAAATACAAGGATTCGGGGTTAAGCCGGTTTTATAAGAATTTTCAAAATACCTAATAACGTTTTCTTCAAACTCTTTTGTAACATCAACTGAAAAATGTTCAATTGCCAGCTTTTCAGCAACTTTTTTTGCATTATTTATAACCGCATCCGATTCATCCCCCGGAGTCATTTTTCCGGTTATGGCAACAACATCAAAACCTTTATCGAGGAGAAGTTTCGCTGTTACAGCACTGTCTAATCCTCCGGAAAGAGCTACTGCAACTCTTTTAGGCATCTAAAAGCACCTTTTCACCGTAAGCTGTTAATCTGTACTCGCTTGCCCCTACAAGACCGGTTAAATCAGGCAGGCACTCAATATAATCCCTGTTAATAGCTTCTTGTAAAACACTATGGTCAATTATTACAGCAACATTTTGCATAAGCTTTGCATTAAGCTGTTTTAAAGTAAATCTGGGTTTTTGTTCATACTGGGTAAAATAATATGCGGTAAGCAGAAGGTAGTCTATTTTTCTTTCAATTTTCCTGCTGCTTATATAGTTCAAAAAGGCATTATCTTTCTTAATAGAAGGGCTGGCTTTAAATGTCAGTTCAGTCTGCGGGTTGTTTAAAGAATTTTCAAGGATGCTGTCAAACACTCCTGCCTGAGATGTTCTTTCGGTAATAGTAGGTGCTGTTTCAGGTTCCGGAATATCTGTCTTTACCGGCGGAGCATAAAAAATATCTAAATCTTTATTCTTAGACTCCTCTTTTACCGATTCTTCTTTTACAGGAGTTTCCGTATCAGGAATATTGCTAACAGGGTGTCTTGAAATTTGTTCTTCAATGTTTTTACGTGTAATTTCTTCTTCGGCTTTAATTTGTGTATTAACCATTTCTTTACACTCTTTAGCCTTTTTTTCTTTAGCATATTTGGATGCAGCTTTAACCCACTTCTCAAACTGTTCGTTTACAAGTTCTTTGTCTGAGGTGGCTAATATTAATTGATATTTACCTTTGGTAATCTTAAATGAATATGTCGACATAGCCTAAAACCCGTGTTAATTTTGCTGGAGAAGTTCTTCTCTCCATTTGTTGAGCTGTTCTTCCACAAATTCTAAATCATCTGACTTTAATTCGATTTCGATATCACCCTTTTTCATTTTGAATACGTATTCGTGCATATATCCTCCTTAATACATTGAGTTTAACATAAAAAGCTATAAACTTTCAAGTATTGTTATAATTGTAAATTTAATTAATATATAGTATAATACATACGGTATTATAGAAAAGAGGTTTAATTAACCAATGAAAAAGATTGTTTTTTGTACATTCCTGATTGCAGCTGCCGGTGCAGCTTCGTTATTAAATATGAATAATAGCGTCGCAGTTTCCAATCCGGAATTTAGTTTAAAATCAATTTCGGCAATTACACTCGGCTATGACAAGTCTATGAGTGAAAAGACGATTAAGGCTGCTGTTATTGACAGTTATTTCAGAGAAGTTGTGAAGAACGGAAAACTTGTCAGATGGAATCCTTCAACCTATCCTTTAAAAGTATATATTCAGGATTCCCCTGAATTGCCGGATTATTACAGGCAGGTTGTTATGAGTGCTTATCAAACCTGGCAGAGAGCAAGTGAAGGGCTTGTTAGATTTGAATTTGTAGAGTCACCTTCCGAAGCAGATATGAAATGCTATTTTAAGGATTCTGACGAATCTAAATATTCAATCGGCTCTCACTCTTTTTCAGTTAACGGAAATACAATAACCGATTCAGTTATTACTTTCCATAAAACTGATATAAAAGGACACAGCCATGATTCAAAACAACTGTTCTCATCGGCTCTTCAGGAAATAGGACACTCACTGGGTCTATCTGCAAAAAGTCCTAGCATATATGATGTTATGTATCCTGTCGGAACAAAATTTAATACTGAACTCACGCCCCGTGATTTAAAAACACTCGGGCTTTTGTATTCAGTTGTTCCTGATATAACAAATAAGGAATTTACTCCGGAGGAAAAGGCTGATTTGATGACAGCAGCGGATGTTCTCGGTACTCTTAATGTTCCGGTTGATGATAATACTAATTTGGATGAAGTTCCGACCGGAACTGTTGAAACTCATCTTGCTCTTGCAGAACAGTACAGAAAAAGAGCCGAGTATGATAAAGCGGCAAAAGAATACGAAATTGTTGCTCAGATGAAGAATGACAGAAGAAGCAAATCAGAAGTTTATTATGAAGTAGCTGTTATGTATCTTGATGCTGAAGAATTTGATAATGCAAGAAGCTGCGCTGATATTGCCTGGGAAACAGACGAAAACGATTTAACTATTACACTCCCGGCATTAATCAATTACTATACAAAACGTACAAACTCTGCCGTACAACAGCTTGAAGATATTATGAGAGAAAATCCTTATAATAAATACGCCTATAAGCTTCTCTGTCAAATATACAGAGATAAACATCACGAAAATCTTTTGAATTCAACAATCAGAAGATACGGTAAAACTGCAGGTGTAATAGAAGAATAAAATGTATAATATACAAAAGTAGAATCTTTCATATGAAAGATTCTACTTTTTTCTAATGTATCTCCTAATAAAATCTTTTATATTAAAATTGTGAATATAAAAATATCCGCCGCAACGGTTTACAGTATTAAAACTGTCAGGAGATGATTCTGTAGATTCTTCTCCGGAGCCTGAGCGGTAAAGGGCGGAGATTTCCGCCCTTTATAACTTTGAATAACATATTCAAAATTGATATAAACATACTTACTACCTTTTTGTACATTATAATTCACGTATTTAAATTATATTATATGGAAAATTGCTTTATAATACACGAGAATATAACATATGGAAAGTATGAAAAGATTAAAAAATATTGGAATCAATATTAAGAGTGAAAGATTAAGACAGGGCTTATCTCAAGAAGAATTGGCAGAAAAATGTGATATTTCAAGAAATTCTGTCAGCTTGATTGAAACAGGTAAAATTAATCCGACAATTTTAAGAGTTATTGATATAGCAAGAGTTCTTAAAGTTGATATTAATGTTCTTGTGAAAGATGCTTAAGTCTTAAAACCTTAAATCTCTAGAGCCGCTGGTAATCAGTTCCAGATTTTTTGCCAGTGCGTCTTTTATTGCAGATGGCTGCATTTTTGCAACCTCTCTTTTGATGAGCTTTTGTCCTAGAAGTTTTGTTCTTTGAGAAGCATAATCTTCCAGATATTCGTCCAGAGTCATAAGTGCATTTGGAGTACAGAAGTTATGAATTTGTTCTGCTTTTGTATATTTCATAAAATCTGCACCTACCCTTCCGGATCTGTAACATGATGTGCAGAAGCTCGGAATATGACCGTTTTCTATAAGCCATCCGACTATTTCATCAAGCGAGCGGGTATCGCTTATATCAAACTGTGAAGAATCTTCCTTTTCTTTTTCTGCATAACCTCCGACGCTTGTTTTAGACCCCCCGCTTATTTGAGAAATCCCTAAATCTAGAAGCCTTGTCCGGCATTCTTTTGTTTCTCTTGTAGATATAATCATTCCTGCAAACGGATTTGCCACTCTTATGCAGGCTGCAATTTTAAGGAATGTGTTATCATCAATACCATTATCAAAAGTATTAGGGTCAATATCATCGGCTTTTCTGATTCTTGGAACACTTATTGCGTGAGGTCCGAATCCGAATTTGGCTTCCAGATGCTCTGAGTGCATTAAGAGTGCTGCAAATTCATATTTATAAAGCTCCAGTCCGAAAAGAACACCAATGCTGACATCTTTTATTCCGCCTTCAATAGCTCTGTCCATAGCTTCTGTGTGGTATGCGTAATTATGTTTAGGTCCTTTCGGGTGGAGTCTTTCGTAACTTTCTTTATGGTAAGTTTCCTGAAACAGAATATATGTTCCAATGTCTGCTTCATGAAGTTTTTTGTAGTTTTCTACGGTTGTTGCTGCAATATTTACGTTTACCCGCCTGATTGCTCCGTTTTTATGCTTTACACTGTAAATGGTTTTTATAGATTCTAAGACATAATCTATCGGGTTGTTAACAGGATCTTCGCCAAGCTCAATTGCGATTCTCCGGTGTCCCATATCCTCAAGAGCGGTTACTTCTTTTATAATTTCTTCCTGAGTCAATTTTTTTCTCGGAATATGTTTGTTCTGGTAGTGGTAAGGACAGTATACGCACCCGTTAACGCAATAATTTGAAAGATAAAGAGGTGCAAAAAGCACGATTCTGTTTCCATAAACCTCATGCTTGATTTGCTTTGCAAGTTCAAAAATCTCTTTATTTTTATCTTCAAGCTCACATGCAAGAAGAACGGAGGCTTCTCTATGGTTCAGCCCTTTTCTTAATTTTGCTTTTTCTAATATTTTATTAATTAATTCTATATTATTTTTATTTTTTTCAGCGTAATCCAAGGTCTTAAGGACTTCTTCGTGAGAGATAAATTCTTCGGCTTTGGATGAATTTACGTTATACATATTAAAATCCCCCTTGTTAATTATACAACAAGGGGGATTTTATAAACATAAAATTTTTAAACTTTCATTTCTTTTTCAAATCCGAAAAGAGAACTTACTGATTCATCATCATGGATTCTTGAAATCGCTTGTCCGAGGAGAGGGGCAACCGATAGCTGTTTTACGTTTGACGGCAAGTCTTCTTTTGCCCAAGGAATAGTATTTGTAACAATACATTCTTCAATAGGAGCATCTTTTAGTCTTTGTATTGCAGGGCCGGAGAATACTGCATGGGTGGCACCGACATAAACGGCTTTTGCACCTTTGCTCTTTAGAAGTTTAGAAGCTTCGCATATTGTACCAGCTGTATCAATCATATCATCAAACATCAGACAGACTTTATCTTGAACGTCGCCTATAATATGGGCTGCAATTGCTTCATTATGCTTATCTCTGCGTTTATCAATAATAGCCATCGGGCAGTCGAGTTTTTTAGCAAAATATCTTGTTCTGTTAGCGCCGCCCATATCCGGACTTACCGCAACCATCTCATCAGGGTTTATATTCAGCCCTTTTACATAATCAACAAGGATTGGTGCTGCAAAAATATGATCAACAAGGATATTAAAGAATCCTTGAATTTGTCCTGTGTGTAAATCCATTGCGAGGACTCTGTCCGTTCCGGCTGTTGTAAGCAAGTCTGCCACAAGTTTAGCTGTAATAGCTTCACGTCCGGATGTTTTTCTATCCTGTCTTGCATATCCGTAATACGGAATTACTGCCGTAATGGTTTTAGCACTTGCTCTTTTAAATGCATCTATTATAATTAAAAGTTCCATTAAATTTTCGTTAACAGGATTGCACAGAGGCTGAATGATAAATACATCATCTCCACGGATACTTTCTTTTACTTGAACATAGATTTCGCCGTCGGCAAAATTCTTAATGACCATAGGACCGATTGTTGTGCCTAAGTAATCTGCAATTTCCTGGGCTAACGCCGGATTAGAGCGTCCTGCAAATAACTTGATATCATGAGTCGGATTCACTGCTCGTTCAAGCTGCGGATAGGTCATTTCAAGCACCATGGTATATCCTTTCTATATATTTAAAAATTTGTGATACTTTTTTATTCTACACCTAATTTAGGTTTTATAACAGTCTTTTTTACAAAATATTAAGTGTAAATTTATAAAAACCTCTCAAAATATTTTTTGCCACAGTTACAAACTATTCTATCTTAAATTCATGATTACTTGCAGATTTTTCTTTATTATTTATAATCAAACTACAATGAGTATAATCCAAACATCACAAAAAGCCCTGGAATACGATAAAATTCTGGCTGAACTTTCTAATTTTGCAAAGACTGACCAGTCTAAAGAGTTATGCTTAAACCTCACACCTTATGTCAGGTTTGAGGATATTGAACGTGAAATTCGCTATACCCGTGAAGCTAAAGATGTACTGGATTTAGCAAGGGATATTCCTATAGAAAGAATACAAAATTTTAATAAAATTAAGGAAAAAAATGAATATTTCACGGAAGAAGAACTTGTTGATATAGCTAAAACGATGAGAACTTCACGGCTTGTTAAAAATTTCCTTAAAGAAAATCTTATTTTTGATTCTACAATGACAGCTCTTTTAGAAAATTTATATTCAAATAAAGAGTTTGAAGATAAAATTTTAGATACCTTTGACGAAAATTATACCGTAAAACAGGATGCCAACCCTGAGCTTAAGGGCTTGTATTCATCTCTTAAAGATACGGAATCTGCTTTAAAACAAAAAGTTCAGGAATTAATGAATTCTCCTGAGTTTCAGTCGCATCTTCAGGAAAATATTTATACTAAAAGGGATGACAGAATTGTTTTTCAAGTAAAAGCATCTTCTAAAAGTAAAGTAGGCGGTATAGTTCACGATGTATCAGCGACAAACAGAACTTTTTATATTGAGCCTGCGCAGATTGTACCTTTAAATAACAAAATAAGAGAAGTTCGTTCAAAGATTTATTCAGAAATTATCAGAATACTGACTTCTTTAAGTTATGAAGTCAGAAAAGAAATGGATGCTCTGATTTTGGCTGAGCAGACTCTGGCTCTTATAGATTTTCATTTTGCAAAGGCAAGATATGCTGTAAGGATACAGGCGGTCGAACCGGAATTAACAAAAGAAAAAAAGGTGAAGATAGATTTAATGCGGCATCCCCTTTTAATCGGCCGTGTGCAGAATATTGTTGAAAATGATTTTTTAATAGGTGATGAATATAAGTCTATTATTATAACCGGTTCAAATACAGGCGGAAAGACGGTTGCTTTAAAAACAGTGGGTCTTTTTTTGTTAATGGCAAAATCCGGCATGTTTCTTCCGTGTGCAGAAGCGCATATATATCCGTTTGAAAAGATTCTTGCCGATATAGGAGATGAACAGAGTATTTTGCAGAACCTGTCTACATTTTCATCCCATATGAAAAATGTTATAGAAATTCTTAATCTTGCAGATTCGGAAACCTTTGTTTTAGTCGATGAATTATGCGCAGGAACTGATCCTCAGGAAGGGGCTATTTTAGCGGAAGTTATAATGAAGAGGCTTGCAAAAAAAGAGGCTTTCTCTGTTATAACAACACATTACGGTGAGTTAAAAACCCTCGAGTTTATTGACCCGTATTTTAAGAATGCCAGTGTTGAATTTGATACGGAATCCCTATCCCCTACATATAAACTTATTATAGGAATTCCAGGTTTGAGTAATGCGATATCAATATCTGCTAATTTAGGATTGGATGAAGATTTAATCTGGGAAGCCAAAGAACTTCTTATAACCCAGAGAGATCCGTCAAGTTTGATGGTCGAAAGGCTTCAGGATACTCAACAAAAACTCGACATGAACTTAAAAGAAGCCGAGTCTTTGAATGCTCAGGCAGATGAATTGAAACACCATTATGAAAAAGAATTAAGCCAGCATAAAAAAGACAAGAAAAAGACTTTAAAAGTTATAAAAGACAGATTTGAAAATCAGCTTGATGACGCAAAAGACGAAATTAAAGAAATTTTGGATGAATTAAGGCGTGAAAAATCCGAAAAAATTGCAAGGCGTGCATACAGCAGACTTGCCAAAATGGAGCAGAACTTTAGAAATGACTTGCATTCGCTTGAGGAACAGGAAGATTATACAGAACTCGATTGGGATATAGTTCAGGTCGGCGATATTGTTATGATAAAAGACCTTAACCAGCAGGTAAAAGTCCTGTCACTTCCGGATAAGAATAACAGTCTGTTTATTCAAATGGGTATGATAAAAACAAAAGTCAAGAAAGACAGGCTTGCCGTTTATAATCCTGAACTTGCTAAAAAAGTTATTCTTCCGAATATTAAGCAGGAAACATTTACACTCAAAAAATACGATATTTCAAATACTCTTGATTTAAGGGGTGAAAGGGTGGAAGAGGCTCTTGATGATTTAGAGAACTACCTTGATAAAGCAAGTCTTGCGAACCTTTCTCCTGTTTATATAATTCACGGGCACGGAACCGGTGCACTGAAATCGGCGGTAAGGGATTTCGTTTCAACTTCTCCTTATGTAGCTAAATTCAGAGTCGGAGAAGATGCCGAAGGCGGTGACGGGGTTTGTGTTATTGATATAAAATAATCCTGCTTCACAAAAACTTTTAAATCCTGTATAATAAACTTATTCCGAAAAAGGGAGAGAGTATGTACAAATTAGGAATTATAGGATACCCGCTTTTACATTCAATATCGGCTGCTATTCAAAAAGCCGGTTTTGAAAGTCTGGGCATAGAAGGTTCATATGACGTTTTAGAAACCCCTCCGGAGGATTTAATCTCCAGAATCAAATTCCTTAAATCAAATGATTACGCCGGATTTAATGTAACAATACCGCTTAAAGTTCCAATGTCATTATTTCTGGATGATATAGATGATTATGCAAATATTGCAGGATGTGTAAATACTGTTAAAATTATGCCGGATAAAACTTTTATCGGATACAATACTGATATTTACGGGTTTAAAACTGCAATTCCCGACGATATAAATCTTACGGGAAAACTTGCGAGTATTCTCGGTACAGGCGGAGCTGCAAGAGCTGCCGTTGTTGGTCTTGCAGAAAAAGGGATTAATAAAATTGATTTCTATACTCGAAATATTATCAATTCCAGGCAGACTCTTGACTATATGAGAGCTAAATTTCCTCAAATAAATTTTAATGTGTATCAGATTCAAAACATAAGAAGTCTTGAAGCTTCCGCTATTATTGTCAATGCAACTCCCATAGGAATGAAAGGCTTTATGGCTGATCAAATGCCTTTGGATATAAAAGATTTAGACAATCTAAAACCGGATACAGCAGTATACGATATTGTTTATAATCCGATGAAAACGGTTCTTTTGAATGAAGCTCAAAAACGGGGATTGAAGACGATAAGCGGCTTGGATATGCTGATATATCAGGCTCAGCGTGCTATTGAGATTTGGACAGGAAAAAGCCCCGATTTTAAGCTTATGAAAATAGCAGCATTGGAAGCGTTACAGTAGCTTAATAAAACTTACCCAAAATCTTGCGTAAGAGGTTATTTTAAGTTAGAATTAATAACATAAGAGAGAGTTAGAAATATTGCCCGAACGGCTTGGTATTGGGTTTTTACCTGTATCAGAAAGAAGGAGAAATAAGTATTATGAATAAAATCCAAATAAAGGCAGAAGTACTTGCTACCTTAAATGCTTTATCAACGGCTTCTTTTCCGAATCCTTCTTTGTTAACAGATTTAAAACAAATAGAAGATAAAAAAACTATTTTTGATATTTTAATAAGGGAACTTGTTAACTCCTCTGAAAACAGGGCTTTGCTCATCTGCTGGTTATTAACTGAAATTATTGAAAGAGATAAACTGAACGATGAATTGTGGGATGTTATCAAAAGTCCTGAATACAATGACCATGTAAAGATGATAGCGTTCAATATGCTTAAAGATTTAGGAAATAAAATTGATTATGAGGTTATAAGCGGATATTTTGAACAGTTTAATGAGTTGATTAATAGAGAAACAAAAGAACTTCTTGAAACTGCAATAATGAATCCTGAAGCTCAGATTGATTTTATGGACTATTTAAATTCTTTAACGGATGATGATAAAATTTTGCTTATAAAATCCCTTGAAGAAGATTATGCTTATGATGCGCTTGCGAATATTTTGATACCTGTTTTTGTCTATTACAAGGATAATAAAGTTGGTGAAACCGCTCTTGATATATTAGCAAAAACAAAATCACAACTCGCTTTCCACGCTCTTGAAAGTTCAAAACAATACGTATCAGAGCCTCTTTTGGGCAGAATTAATAAAGCAGTTTCTGAATTAAAACTTTCAGGAATAAGAGTGGATAATACGGTTGAATTTTATAAAAATATTCTCAAAGAATCCAAACCGTATAAGTCTTATATCTCATTTCCTGACGGACATGGGAATCTTGCTATTATCTTTACAAGAATCCGCCAGAATAAAACTTTGCAATTTCTCGCAATTGTAATAAATCCTGAATACGGAATCCTGGATGCGTTTGGTTTTAACTCCATGAATGAAAGAGATTTTTATAAAATCGTCGATAAATTTTATAATTATCAAGAAAAATATGAAATTGAACCGGGTGTTGTTAAATACCTGCTTAATCAAGCTATTGAAAGCTCTTATGCTAATAATGAAAGAATTCCGTATGAATATGTATGCTGGGAAAGTATACTTCTCGACATTGAGCCGGTTCGTCCTGAAGTTAATCTCGAGAAAAAAGAGCTTAATCAAAAAGAAATTGACTCACTCTGTCTAAGTGAATATGTTCAGAACTGGTTTTTTGATGAAATCACCTCTTCTGAATTTAAGGAATTTATTGATAAATTATCTAAAGAGTTCAAGGCAAACAATTTCAATGTTGATTTAGATAAATATGTTGCTGATAACTTTGACAGTATTTATACCGCAAAAGAGCTTGCATATCAGATAGTTAAGTTTAATATGGCTGCATATTTAAGACATCTTAAAGGGGATGATAAAACAGCGCAGCTATTTTATTCATTAAATACAAACTATGCATTTTTAACAAATGTAATCAGAAAAAGTATTTATGAATACTATGTAGGCAAACGGTATTTACTTAAAAACCAAAGAAAAACTTCCAATCTATTTGAGAAGAAAATGCATCCTGAATCAGGAGATTTTGAGCTGCTGCAGCTTGATATGATAGTTTCTTCCATAGAAGCAAAGTGGGTAGATAATGCATAAAATAATGGCTCTTGATGTCGGAACTAAAAGAATAGGGATTGCTCTGAGCGACTACTTGCAGGTCATTGCTGTTCCGCATTCTTATATATCCAGAATCCCCGAAGAGACAGCTGTTGAGAAAATTCTTGAAATTGCCAAAGAAAACCGTGTTGAAAAAATTGTAATAGGGGTTCCTAAAAATATGGATGGAACAGAAGGTTTTCAGGCAAAAGATTGTATAAATTTTTCACAAAATTTTTCTGGATTTGATATAATACTGGAAGATGAAAGGTTAACTTCCGAAGAAGCTGAAGAACGCCTGAGAGAAAGAAAGATTAATTTCCGAAAAGAAAAAGGTCTTGTTGATATGGAAAGTGCTTGTGTTATACTGGAACAATATTTAGGAAAGTGAATTATGGCAGAAGAAGAACAAAACTATGTAGAAATCCTCGATGAGGAAGGTAATGTAACTAAATGTGAAATCTATGATGTTATAGATTTTGAAGGTAAAACATATGCTATGTTATTGCCAATGGATGAAGATGAATCAAATGAGGATTCGGAAGTTATCGTTATGGAGTATGTAGAAGAAGGAGATGACGGGTATTTCCAGAACATTGAAGACGATAACGAATTTCAGAAAGTTTGTGAATATATTCAAGCTCTTGAAGATGAAGAAGATGAAGAAATCGAGGAATAATCTTGTTTGAACGTTTTACCGAAAAAGCCGTAAATGCAGTAAGTGAATCACAGAAACTCGCTGCGGAACTTCAGAGTCCGGAAGTTTGTCCGGAACATCTTTTACTTGCTCTTGTCAGAGAAGCAAAAGGAGTTTCTTTAAAACTTTTCAGAATGTACGGTATAACCGGTGATAATATGAATACAGAAGTTGCAAAATATGCAAGAAGAACTTCTAAGAAACTTGAAAATATTCCTTTTAGTCATTCGTATAAAGATTTATTAAAACATACATTGGACTTGGCATCCAGATCCGGAAATTCAAATATCTTATTTGAGCATTTATTTTTGACTGTTATAACGGAAAAAGATTCTAATATTCAAACAATACTGGAACATTTTAATTTTGATATATATAATGCCAGAGATATTTTGACAAAACTGGTACAGAAAAAAATAAAGAAGCTTGAGCATCCGGAAGCTGAAGATGATGAGGATAAAAATACGGTTACGGAATCCATCTATGAAGGAGAAGCTTTAACGGATGTTTTTGACAGAGCTGTATCAAAGCTCTCGGCAGCCGGTTATGAAATTTTAGGTACGGAACAGATAATGGCTTCAATTCTTGAGTCAGCTCCTTCCAATCTGCTTACCACAATTAACAATAGCGGAATAAATGCCGGCAACTTTGAAGAAAAACTTGCCAGTATTAAATCAAGAAAATCCGAATATGAAGGCAAAAAAATAATTTTTACACCAAATGCTTTCTTAATGATGAATCAGGCTTTGCAAACTTCAAAGGAACTCGGGTCCTCTGTAATTACTCCTGAGCATATAGTTCTAAGTATATTAAAGAATAAAAAAGGGCTTGCTTATGAAATTATAAAATCTCTCGGGGTAAATGAGGAAAAACTTTCGGAAGATATTCTTAAGCCTATTGAAAAACAAATGAATGAAACTCTTCTGATAATGAAACTTGCTAAAGAAGAATCAAGAAGAATCGGGAGAAATATTGTAGGGACGGAAATGTTTCTGCTCGGAATAATAGCGGAAGGTACAAGTATTGCTTTTCAGGTATTGAGTGAGCTGGAAATTACAATGAAAGATGCACGTCAGGTTGTTGAAAATCTTGTAGGCTACGGAAACGAGTATTTTGATAAAGAAATTGTATTTACAAAACGGGCAAAAAGAGTTCTTGAAAAAGCATGGATTTCTGCTAAAAAAGCAAACAAAGACAAAATTGAAGCAAGTGATCTTTTACTTGCTATAACAGATGAGCCGGATTCTCTGGCGATGAAGGTTCTGGACACTCTAGGCGTTGATGCCGTGGAGATAAGACACGGATTGCTGCGTCTTGATAAACAGGAAAAGTAGGATTAAATCTTAATGCAAGAACTTTGCGAAAGAATTATCACATTTTTAAAAGATTATGATTTACAGGATAAAACTATTATTGTAGGATTTTCCGGCGGTTATGATTCAATGTGTCTTTTAAATATTTTATCCGAAATTAAACAATGTGACGAATTTATTGACTTAAATGTAATAGCTGCTCATTATAATCATAATTGGCGGGGCGAGGAGTCTTTAAGAGAACAGGAAGTTTGCCGTTTATTTGCGGCAAGTAAGGGATTTGAATTTTATACCCAGAATGCTCCTTCAGGCTTAAAAAAGACAGAAGCTGACGCCAGAAAAGCACGCTATGAATTTTTTGAAGATGCTTATGAAGAATATGATGCGGATGCAGTATTTACCGCACATAATAAAGATGATAATGCTGAAACTGTTCTATACAGAGTAATTAAAGGTACAGGCGTTATTGGGCTTAAGGGGATATCCGAAAAAAGAGGGTATTTCTACAGACCGCTTTTAAAAACAAGCAGGGCGGAGATTGTATCCTATTGCGAAGAGCATAATTTATCGCCCAATGTAGATTCTTCAAATTTTAATACCGAATACAAAAGAAATTATATTCGTTTAAATATTATACCTTCACTTGAAAAAATTAATCCGCTTGTAAAAGACAGCCTGAATACTCTGGCAGAGGTCGCAAGGAGTGATGATTTGATAATAGAAGAGTATTTAAATACTTTTAAAGAGAAATTATATAAAGGGGATTCAATAATTTCAATCGAGTATAAAAAACTTTCGACACCTGTTAAGATGCGGATAATACATGAATATGTTCAGAAATTTAACCTCGATTATGATAATAAAAGGATTAAAGAAATTTATGATTTTGTAGAGAGTAATCTTGAACATAGAAACGGCTCAACTCTATCCCTTGCAGCAGCTCTCTGGCTGTATGTAGATGATAAAATAATCGAGACAATACCGCATAAGAAGAAAGCTTTTGATGAGCTTAAACCGGAGGTGTTAATTTCCGGTGAAGGAGAATACAGAATCGGAGATAGAACATTTACAATAAAAAAATATGTTCCTAAAGATGTTTTCGTGTTTCCCGAATCAACCGCAAACTTTGTCTATGCTGACCTTTCCGGAGTAGAATTTCCGTTGACGCTCAGAACAAGGAAAGATGGAGATATAATTAATCCGTTCGGAATGCGCGGAAGTATGAAATTGAAAAAATATATGAATGCGAAAGGGGTTTCCAGACACAGACGGGATGATATTCTGCTTTTAGCTTCAGGAGGTGAAATTCTCTGGGTAGTAGGAGCGGGGTTGAGCAATAAAATAGGGGTTAAGCAAATCCCTACGCATGTTATTGAAGTTGAATAAAACACAGGAGCTGATTATGATAAAAGAAACTGAACTCAAAATGTTATTTGATTCCGAAACAATCCAAAAAAAAGTGGCAAAACTCGGAGAACAATTGAATAATGAATATGGAGATGAAATTCTGTATTTAATATGTGTATTAAAAGGTTCAGTTATGTTTCTTGTAGATTTATCGAAGCACTTAAAAATGCCGTTGAGAATGGAATTTATCAGACTATCAAGTTATGGTTCCGATTTTACATCATCAGGTAAAGTTAATGCTGTTGATATTTCACTTCCTGATTTGAATGATAAAAATGTGCTGATAATAGAAGATATTATTGATACGGGACATACGGCGAAATTCCTTATTGATTTTATAAGACACAATTTTAAGACGAAGAGCTTGAAATTCTGTTCACTTTTGGATAAAAAAATAAAAAGAGAAGTTGAAATAGATCCGGACTATTACGGTTTTGAAATTGATGACAAATTCCTTGTAGGATACGGCTTAGATTATGACGGATACTATAGGAATCTTCCTTATATCGGATATGTTGAAACATAGGAGGTGCACTGATGAATACGGTAAGAGAAATAAAGAAAGGTTTATATTATATAGGCTGTTCTGACAGAAGACTTGCCCTGTTTGAGAGTGCGTATCCTATTCCGGAAGGGGTTTCATATAATTCATATATTTTGAAAGATGAAAAAAACGTATTATTTGATACGGTTGATAAAGCTTGTTCGGAGCAGTTTTTTGAGAATCTGGAGTCAGCTCTTGAGGGTAAACCTCTTGATTATATTGTGGTTCATCATATGGAACCAGACCACTGCGCTTTGTTACAAGATGTAATCAGTATTTATCCGGAAGTTAAAGTTGTATCAACCCAGAAAACTGTTAATATGATAAAACAATTCTTTGATTTTGATATTGATTCAAAATCTGTTGTAGTCAAGGAGGGTGACGTGATAAATACAGGTTCTCATGAACTGGTATTTTATATGGCACCGATGGTTCACTGGCCGGAAGTTATGGTAACTTATGATAAGACAGATAAAATTTTGTTTTCAGCTGATGCGTTCGGCTCCTTCGGTGCGATTAACGGGAACCTTTTTGATGAGGAAGTAAGTTGGGAAAGAGATTATCTTGATGAAGCAAGAAGATATTATACCAATATTGTAGGTAAATACGGACTTCAGGTTCAAATGCTTCTAAAAAAGGCTGCCGGTCTTGAGATTGAAATGATTTGTCCGCTGCACGGGCTTATTATTAAGAATAATATTGATTTATTTGTTGAAAAATATGATAAGTGGTCGAGCTATACTCCTGAAGAAAAGGGGGTTGTAATAGCGTATTCGTCAGTTTATGGCGGAACTGAAAATGCTTTGAATATATTAGCCGGCATGCTGGCTGACAGCGGGGTGAAGAATATTAAGATGTATGATTTGTCATATACCCATTATTCAAAAGTTTTAGCGGATTGTTTTAAGTATTCCAATCTCGTGCTTGGAACAACAACATATAATGGCGGAATTTTTGAATCAATGCAGAATTTTATCCATGTTCTGGTATCCCACAACCTGCAAAACAGAAAAATCAGTATTATAGAAAATGGCTCCTGGGCACCGGTTTGCGGAGGACAGATGAAAACTTTGCTTGAAGGCTTGAAAGGGACTGAATTTTTGGAACCGGGGCTTTGTATAAAATCAACCCTTAAAAATAGCCAGTATGTAGAGCTTGAAAATGTTGTAAATACAATAGTAAAATCTTTAGGATTATAGTTTAATATAAATACAAAGATTTAAGGAGGATTAGTTATGAAAAAATATGTATGCACAGTATGTCATTATGAGTATGATCCGGCAGTAGGAGATCCGGATAATGGAATTGCTCCGGGTACAGCATTTGAAGACTTGCCTGCTGATTGGGTATGTCCGTTATGTTCTGTCGGCAAAGACATGTTTGAAGCAGAATAAAATGAAATAACGTAAAAAAGCCTCTTTTTTAAGAGGCTTTTTTACATAAAATGTATTATTTTATTAATCGGGGCTAATGCCGCCCCGTGCCCTGCACCAAAATTCTTTCTTTTTTAGGAATGAAAAAAGAAAGAATTTTGGATAAGAAAGAAAAACACCTGCTGCTGCATTTTTCTATCGAAAAATGCCTGTATTTGCTCACCACATCCCCTTCCCTCAAGGTGAGGTTGTAAGTTTTATTTACCCCAGCAGGCGTGTGACGAAGTCACTATAGCCTGCAAAAGAGTGCAGGCTCTGCCTGCTACAGCCATTTGAACTGATGTCCGAAGGACATTGAAAACTATGCGTACTTTCTTTTTCTTTTCGTACTTTTCTTTTTCTTTGCTTCGCAAATAAAGAAAAAGAAAAGTACAAAGATTTGAATATTATAAAATAATACATTTTATGTAAAATTTCTAAATCCGTGTTATAATATATTATGCCCAATATCATACAAATTCATTATTGTTTAATAGAATGTCTAATGTATAATGAAAATGTTATTTAATATGTAGAAAGGAAAATAGAAGATGAGTTTTGTACCTGTAGTAATCGAGCAGTCAAGCAGAGGCGAAAGGTCTTTTGATATCTTCTCAAGATTATTGAGAGAAAGAATTATATTTTTAGGGACCCCTGTAGATGATATGGTAGCGAACCTTATTGTTGCACAGCTTCTTCTTTTAGACAGCGAAAACCCGGAAAAAGATATTATGTTATATATTAACTCTCCGGGCGGAAGTGTTACGGCAGGTTTTGCAATATATGACACGATGCAGCATATAAGAGCTGATGTATGTACAATTTGTTTAGGTCAGGCAGCATCTATGGGTGCATTTCTGCTGTCAAGCGGTGCTAAAGGTAAGAGAATGGCTCTTCCTCATTCAAGAGTTCTTATTCACCAGCCATTAGGCGGCGCACAGGGACAGGCTACCGATATCGAAATTCAGGCGCAAGAAATTTTGAGAATCAAAAAATCATTAAATGAAATTCTTGCAGCAAACACCGGTCAATCTTTGAAGAAAATTGAAAAAGATACAGATCGTGATTATATTATGACTCCTCAAGAAGCTCTTGAGTACGGTATGATTGATAAAGTCATTACTAAAGACGAGTCATAATAAACCGGAATATAAATACAAAAATTGGAGATAACATGTCATCAAACGACAGATTAAAATGTTCATTTTGCGGAAAAACACAGGATCAGGTAAAGAAACTTATCGCAGGTCCTGATGTTTTCATCTGCGATGAATGTGTAGAGCTTTGTAACGAGATTCTTGATGAAGAGTTTTTTGAAGCAAAGGAAAAAACGGCTGAAGTAAAAGACGGCGGCTCTGATATAGAGAATAAACCTATTCCAAAACCGCATGAGATTAAAGCATATCTTGACCAGCATATTGTAGGGCAGGATGATGCAAAAAAAGTCTTATCCGTTGCTGTTTATAACCACTATAAGCGTTTACGCCATAATAAAAAAGGTGACGTTAACGGGGTTGAAATACAAAAATCAAATATTCTTCTGGTTGGTCCGACCGGAAGCGGTAAAACACTTTTGGCGCAGACACTTGCTAAGATGCTGGATGTTCCGTTTGCGGTAGCTGATGCTACAACATTGACTGAGGCTGGTTATGTCGGAGATGATGTTGAAAATATCCTTCTGAGATTATATCAGAATGCTGATTATGATGCTAAAAAAGCCGAAAAAGGTATTATCTATATTGATGAAATTGATAAGATCGCCAGAAAGTCAGAGAATACATCTATTACAAGAGATGTATCCGGCGAAGGTGTTCAACAGGCTTTATTAAAGCTTATTGAAGGAACGGTTGCTAATGTTCCTCCTCAAGGCGGCAGAAAACATCCGCAGCAGGAATTTATCCAGATAGATACAAGCAATATTCTGTTTATTGTAGGCGGAGCTTTTGTTGATTTGGATAAAATAATTGAACACAGGGTTAAAGAAGGCTCTTCAATCGGGTTCGGTAAAACGGCTCAAACACAGGCAGAAAAAGAGCAGGCAGCTGCTAAACTGTTGAAAAAACTCCAGCCGGAAGACTTACTTAAGTTCGGTTTGATACCTGAATTTATTGGCAGAATTCCTGTTTATGCAGTACTTGATGCTCTTGATGAAGCTACTTTGAAAATGATACTGACAGAACCAAAGAATGCTGTACTAAAACAGTACCAGTGTCTGCTTGCAATGGACGGAGTTGAATTGGATTTTGAGCCGGAAGCTGTTGATTTGATAGCTAAAAAGGCTATAAAACGTAAGACCGGTGCAAGAGCATTGAAATCAATTGTAGAAGAGTTAATGCTGGATGTGATGTATGATATACCGTCCGATTCAAGCATTAAGAAATTTACAATAACAAAAGAAATGGTAGAAAAGGAAGAAGAGAAAACCGAAACAAAAGGTGATTTATCAGCCGAGCATGCGGAGTTAATACCGATGCCAAAAAAGTCTCAGGTTGAAATAGCCTAGTAAGGTTTATATAAGTGTATAAAAGCAGGGAGCGATATATCGCTCCCTGCTTTATTTTTTCTATATTAATTATAGTTATTTGTTCACAGCAGCATTATATGCGGCAATAATATCATCAACAAAGGCTCTAAAACTAATCATATATACATTTGAGTTTCTACAATCCTTATCTACTACATTAACTATTTTATTATGACAGTCAATGCCATTCATGTAGCTGATACAATTGTTTGTTAAGTCATTCTCGCTAGTACCTTTGTTATTTGTATGACTATCACATGTTGAAGTATAGTTACTTACAACATTAGGTATCACGCTTGCTAATATGTTACCATCAAAGCCTGCATCAATAAGAGCATTTTTAATATAATTACCAAGCTCTGTTAACCTATTTATAACAGTTTGACGTTCAGTTTCCCAATTATTATTTCTTTTCGCTTTATCCATTTTAATATGGAGTCTAATTTTAGCATCATAGTTATACAAATCTTGGAATGAATAATTCGTGATTTGTCCACCTGCATTTGGAATTCCATAAGCTTCAATATTTGATGTACTATCTCCTGAACGCCATGTTGCATCTTCTAAACTTGCTTCTTTAACTGTAATTTTAACTGTGAATGGTTCACCAACCTGTATTCCGTCAACCATAGCGCAAACCTGTACGGTTAGCTGTCCTTCTGATTCCCCTGATGTGATTGTAAATGGAGGGGTATTACCAGAGATAGTTGCATTACCGCTTATAATAGAAGCGCTATATGTAATACGGCTTGTTTCTATAGGCGTAGTTCCATTCATAATTTGAGCTTCTGGTGAAATTTCCATTGATGTTCCTGTTGTCATTCTGTAACTGCCTTCAATACCTGTCCAAGAGGCTATTGTGTATGTTGAAGCATCTCCGATTTCAAGAACAGCTTCTTTAAGTTCATTCATTTTTTCAACAATAGTTGAAATTCTATTGTTGTTATCATTTAAGAATGCTTTGTAATCTTCTCCAAAGATTTCTATTACGGCATTTTTAAGACGGCCACCTTTTTGCACCAGAGCGTCGCAGTATGATATTGCTGCATCTCTAATCATAGTATTAGCTGTCTCAGGTTCATTATCAGCAATATTCATTGCTGTATCATATAACTTGTCATACAAGTTATTCAATTCCTTAAGCGGCATATCGCTATAACCGTTCTGGTAAATGCTGTTTAAGTTGATTGCCAATTCGGTTGTTACATATTCTAACAAAGCTTCTTTATCAATTTTGCCGTCTTCTGTCATAAATTCACCATTCTGGCATTTATTCAAAGCTTCGTTGATAATATCATCATAGGCGCTTCCAATAAATTTGTGGTCTATAAGAAGGTCATCTGCTAATGACTGACCGAGGGTATCAACTATTGCATTATAGAAATCATTACCTTCTTCAATTTTACCGATGATTGAAGAAGCTTCAATTCTTACCATAAGCTTTTTGTAAGCATCTGTTTCTTTGAATTCTTCAAGCCCCATATTCATTACTGATTCAAAATCGCCGAATTTAGTAGCTGATACAGTTTCTTCAATATAAGCATTTATAGCTGCATCATAAAGAGCTTTAAATTCTTCGTAATTTTCATCAGATGTAATATCAGCTAAGTTTTCTCTAAGTTTTGCACTTAGAACTTCTTTTTGTATATCATTAAGTTTGTCGCCTTCTTTAGGTTCATATCCGACCTGTGATAAATCATATCCGGAGCCTTCTCCTAAGCCTGCAGTTGCAAAGTAGGCATCAATAATAGCTCTGACATCTGATTTAATTGTTTCAGGATCAACGGTACCTTCCATTGATTCTAAGTTTTTAACATAATTTTCTAAAAGATCTGTTAAAGTTGAATCATCGCCGACTTTATAATCAGGATAATCTTTTAAAACGCTTTGTAATAATTCATTCTGGTATTCACTTGCACAGAATTCTGCTGTATATTTGTTTTCAATATCCGTTCTGAACTGTTCAAGATATTCTGCCATATCACCCTGAAAACCGTTATTAATCCAGTCTTCTAAGTGAAGCATTAATTCATCAATAACAGCAGTTCTCCATTCGGCATCAGAAGACGTAAATACCCCCGGAGATTGGACTGTCATATCTACATATTCGTTAAATTGTTGATAGGCTTCAATTCTTTTACCGAGATTTTCTACTTCTTTATCGTCTAATGCATTATAATTTCTGATGCTATTTGTACCTTTGATAACATCAGTGCTTGTATTGGTATCAATTTTTCTCCAGAATTTATTAATTAGGTCATCTGTTAATGTCAAACCCATTTCTTCGCCGTTCCATTCAGCGTTCATATAATCTTTAAATTCAGCTTTGATTAGAGAACCGTCACTGTTGCCGTATTCTTTATCGGCAACTTTTGTCCAATCTTGTCCCTGAATTGATAAGAATTGGTAAAATTTTGTAATCTCGTTTGACATTTTTTTCTCCTTTTTTCCCTATCATTGTTACTATCTATTACGGCAAGTTTTGTTAAAAACTTTAATCATTAAAGAAAAATTGTTACAAAAATTAACAAATTTTATAAAATGTATAAAATATTGTAGTCAGGGTTGAATCTTTTTTTATATACTGATATAATTAATATATATATTTGTTTAGTAACTGCATACGATGAGGATTTTTTATGAAGAAAAATGGCTTTACGTTGGCTGAAGTGCTGATTACGCTCGGTATTGTCGGATTGGCAGCAGCTTTATTAACACCTGTTATCGGGAATGCAATTCCTGATAAAAACAAAACACAAATACTTAAAATTTATGGAAGTATTGCAAATGCTACAGAAGGTATGTTAGATAACAAGGCTCTGTACTATGGCGATCAGGCAAAATACGATGCTACAAAAGGTAAGGCAGTAGCGGATTGTTCAGGTTTTGCCTGCCAGCAGCAACCTCTTCAAGAACCTTATAATAAATCTGATTATACCGGTACAAAAAAATACGGTATGCTGCTTGCTGACAGTTTAGGCGGTACTAAGGTAAAATCATCCGGTACAGAAGAGAGTGCCGTAACAAACTTTGAAACCAAAGGCGGTGTTGTATGGCAGGTTGAAACCAGTGAACAGGGGTATTCTAAGATTCTGGTAGATCTTAATGGCGAAAAAGGCAAAAACTGCGTATATGATAAATCTTCCTGCCCGAAGCCTGATCAATTCAGATTCTATGTTCACAAAAACGGTGCTACATATCCGGGCGATGCTTTAATGGTAGCATACTTATCAAATCCGCTTAAATTAAATGATAAAAAGAAAGACCTGTTAGTAGCATCCGGGTTAACTTATGACTATGCCAACGTATCATTAACTCCTGAAAAAGTACAAACGCAAGAAACTCCGGAAACTCCGGAAACAGAGAATCCTTCTTCCGGCGTTGGCCCTAATGATAGCGGGGCCGGTCTTTCCCCTGGATTTAGTATAGGGGGTAATTTGTCTGACTATTTTACCCCGGGTTGGGATTTCGTCGGTGTTGGTGCCGGTGATAAAGAACTTGTGAGCGGCAATGGCGGGAATACAAGTACCGGCGGCGGAGCTGCAGGCGGCAATTACTTAAAAGTTGATGATGGCGGCAGCTTTAGTAATAATGGTTTGATTGATGAATCAAATAAAGGTCCTTTACACTGGCAGATAAATGGTCGATAATTTGGTTTTAGAGCGGGCAAAACATATGTTTTGCCCGCTCTGTTATATAGCCTCTTGATTTTTTGTTTTGACTGTATTAGTATCATTTTTGTAGAGTGCTTACGCCAATATGACACTCAACAAAAAGGAAAAACTATGTCTATCAATTTGAAAAACAAACAGGAAATCGTAGAAAAATTTGGTGCTAATGCAAAGGACACCGGTTCTGCAGAAGTACAGATTGCTATGTTAACCAAAAAGATTGCTGAACTTACAGAGCACATGAAATCTAACAAAAAAGACTTTGCTACAAAACGTGGTCTTTTGATGATGGTAGGTAAAAGAAAAAGACTTCTTTCTTACCTTAAAGAAAAGAATCTGGAAGGTTACAGAAAATTGGTTAAAGAACTTAATATCAGAGGTTAATTCTGATTTTGATGTAGTTAATAAGGGGCGAAACCGGAGGTTTCGCCCCTTATTTATTAATTTATTACATCATAAGAACCCAGTATTTCAAATTTGCCCGTGCATTTTTTGACAGCATTAAGTGCTGATTTTACGTTTTCATCCGAGATATGTCCTTCAAAATCAATATAGAAAACATATTCTCCTAATTGTTTTCTTGAAGGTCGGGAATCAATGTATGACATGTTAAGTGAAAAATCTTCCAGTATTTTTAGTATTTTATTCAAGGCTCCCGGTTTATTTTCGGTTGAAAATGTTATACTCGTTTTTGAGCGGGTATCTTTTTGGGTTAAAGCTTTCCCTAAAAGGATAAATCTTGTTGTATTATTCTTTTCGTCATTTATACCTTTTTCCAGAATCGGAATATTATATAAATTTGCACAATATTCGCTTCCTATGGCAGCATTTTGCGGGACAGATTCACTTAATGAACTTACGGCAGCAGAGGTTGAAAGAGTTGCAAACGTTTGAATATCGTCGTTCCAATTACTATATATGTATTTTCTGCATTGCGCAAGTGCCTGAGGATGGGACGAAATCGTTTTAATTTCAGATTTGTTCTTTGCATGGCTTATAAGTGAATGTTCTATTTTAAAATGTAATTCTGAAAGTATATATATTCCGTGGCTAGAAAGCTCTGCCAGATTATCAACAGTTTCTCTTACAATTCCTTCTATGGAATTTTCTATAGGAATAACTGCTGCAGTATGACTTGAGTTTTCAAAGATTAATATTCTTATAACTTCCGATATTGAATTGCAAGGAATGCTATTTGTTGTCAGAGTGTACTCTTCTATAAATTTATTTTTCGCAGCATCGGAATATGAACCTCTCGGACCAAGGTAAATAAGTTTATTCAGATTCTTAGAAAAAGTGTTATCTATCAACTGAAAAATCTCTCTGTAAAATATTGTTTACACGCTTAGTTGCTTTATCCACATCTCCGGTTTTATAGTAGAGTCTTGCAAGCAAAAGTTCTCTGCTGGTTGAAGGTGACATATTATATGCTTTTTGTGCGTATGCCATAGCTGAACCGTAGCGTTTGACTATTGCATAAACTGATGCTACCTGTTCATAGCATTGAGCTTTTTGAGTCATATCATCAGCCTGTTCTGCTGCAGCTTTATATGTTTCAATGGCTTTTACATAGTTTTTGTCAGCTCTGTAATTATTGGCTTTTGAAATCAAGCTGTCTATGGTTGGTTTTTCGATTGTTACAGAGTTTTGATTTGCCTCATTAGCTTCGTCAGGTAAATTTTCTAATGGTTCAAGTGGCTGAACATCAGATTCACTTTCTGCTTCCTGAGATTCTTCTTCTTTAGATTGTTCCTCTTCTTCTTCAGCATCTTCATTGGATGAGATTTCTTCTTCCGTGACGGAATCTTCTTCCTCCGTTGTTTGAGTTTTGTTTACTCTTTCGAGGGCGGGTTCTATCTCGGATACCATTTTATCTTTCGGGGTTTGGTTTGATATAACGGCAAATGGTATAGAAAAAATTATTATTACAACCAGAATTACCAGCGCAAATTTTATTGTTTTTTCGTCAATATTTTCAAACATAACTCAATCTCCTAGCTTTTATTATTTAATTCTACACCAAAAGCAAACATTGCAAAATCATATTTTACAGGATCTTCAGGACAAAACTCTTTTAATTTATCAGTAAGCTCCAAAACTGCTTTAAAATCGTTGCTTTTACGTTTTAAAAGCCCCATGTTTCTTGATACTCTTGCGACATGCACATCAAGAGGTATTAATAAATCTTTCGGTTTCATAAATGTCCAGATTCCTAAATCTACAGGCGGCTTTCTGACCATCCATCTTAAAAACATATTCATCCTTTTCATAGCCCCTCCGTTTGCAGGGTTCGGAATCATGTGGTAAAACCCTTGTCCAACAGTTTTGGGAGCTCTGGAATAAAAATAATCAACAACTGTTTGAAGAAAATTTTCGGAATTAAATGCATAACTAAATAAATCTTCCAGTCCTTTAGATTCAGAATATAATTTATTTAAAATTTCAAAAATAGGAATAATATCATTCTCTTTTGAGAAACGATATTCTACACCTTTAAGATTTGAAAAATCTCCGTTTTTAATATAATTAACAATATCATTATCTGCTCTTTGAAAAATATCCTCAAGTTTTTTAATAAACATTTTTCTGTTCCCGTAAGCAAATAATGAAGCTATAAACCCGTAGAGTTCGGACTCTTCCTTGCTTTTACCCTGATGTATAAATTGTATCGGGTCATCTTTTATAAAATCTTCCGTTTCGTATTTAGCGACAAGTTTATCAAGCTCTGTTTTTGTAATCATCTTATTCTCTTAAAAAAATCTTCCAGAATTTTGTTACAAGTTTCCTCTTCTATACCACCATACACTTTTATTTTGGATTTTGCAAGCAGAGGTAATTTAAGAACTGATTCGATTGCTCCGTATTGAGGATTGTATGAGCCGAAATATAGAGTTTTTATCCCGCTCTGGATTATTGCCCAGCCGCACATCGGGCAAGGTTCTAAGGTTACATACATTTCGCAGTCGTTGAGTCTGGATGTTTTTAAAACTTTTTGAGCCTCTTTTATTGCAAGAATTTCAGCATGTGAAGTTATATCGTTATCAAGCTCCCGTCTGTTGTGCGCTGATGCAATTATTTTCCCGTCCTTTTTAATCACACACCCTATCGGAACATCTATTTCACATTTTTTTGCTTCTTCAATTGCAGCTTTCACTTAATTAGACTTTGCTCCCCTCTCCCCAGATTTCATCATCATAATACCCGAGTTCTAAGTGCCCTACAATTACGGTATCGCCGTTTTGCAGTCCGTAATTATGCAGAACCTCAAAAACGCCCATACTCTTCATAATATTCTGGAGTCTTATAACCTGCTCAGTGTTTCTTGCATCAGTAACCTTAGCCAGACGATTAATTTTTCCGCCTGAAATCAGGTAAGTATTTTTATCCAGCTTTGTAACTTCAAATGCGCTGTCATCATTATCATAAGCATCCAAATCTTCTTCAATTTCAATTTCTGTAACAGGTTTAGGAATTTCGTCCACTTTATCAGATATAAAATACAATAATGGTTCTATATTTTCTCTTGTTACGGCAGAAATTGCAAAAACATCATCGGAATATTTCTGGAATTCTTTTATATATTTATCTTTATCTTCATCAGAAACCGCATCTATTTTGTTTAAAACAAGAATCTGGTAGAGGCTGCCAAGCTTTTCCGAGTGTTTTTTCAGCTCGTTATTAATCGTCATATAGTTTTTAACCGGGTCTTCAGAAGTCAAATCTACAATATGAACAAGGAATCTGCATCGCTCAACATGACGCAAAAACTCGTGTCCCAACCCAACACCTTCAGAAGCTCCTTCAATAAGCCCAGGAATATCCGCTATAACATAAGAGCCTTCATCTGCTTTTTTTACAACCCCGAGATGCGGAACAAGAGTTGTAAACGGATAGTCCGCTATCTTAGGACGGGCAGAACTGACTGCGCTTATAAAAGTAGACTTGCCGGCATTAGGCATTCCAAGCAGCCCGACATCTGCTATCAGTTTGAGTTCCAGCTCAAGAGTTCTTTCAATACCCGGTTCTCCGGGTTCACAAAACTGCGGTGCACGTTTTTGTGCAGTAGCAAAACGGGCATTTCCTCTTCCGCCTCTTCCCCCTTTAGCTATCAAAACTTTTTGTTCAGACTCTGTTATATCCGCTATAATCTTGCCTGATTTTGTATCCCGAACTATTGTACCTAATGGAACTCTTATAAATAAGTCTTTAGCACAGGCACCGTGCATACCTTTAATTCCGCCGTTTTCTCCGGATTGCGCTTTATATACTGATTTAATTTTAAAATCCAGAAGGGTAGACATATTTTCATCACCTATAAAATATATGTCGCCTCCTCTTCCGCCGTCACCGCCTGCCGGTCCGCCCTTATCAACGTATTTTTCACGACGCCATGCGACCATACCGTTTCCGCCATGACCTGAGACTACTCTTATTTTTGCTTTATCTAAAAACTTCATACTACTGACCTGCTTATTGTTGGGGAAAGAGTAAACTTTTAAATATTTACCCCTTGTATTATAATGCTACTATGAAAAAGATAAAAAATACATTATTCAGTAACAAACCTGTTACAATTGATGAAAATTCCATAATAATGGCGATTGAATCAAGCTGCGACGAAACAGCCTGCGCTATTGTTAAAGGAGGAAGAGAAGTTTTAGCAAATGTTGTTGCTTCTCAAATAAAGATTCACGAAAAATTCGGAGGTGTAATTCCTGAAATAGCAGCAAGAGAACACCTTGAAGCAGTAAATGTAATTGTAGATGAAGCTTTTAAGCAATCCGGAATTAAGCCTCAAGATATAACAGCTTTTGCTGGGACAGCCGGTCCCGGGCTGGTCGGATGTCTGCTTGTGGGATTAAATGCAACTAAGGCTCTGGCTTTAGCATATGACAAACCTTTTATCGGAATTAACCATTTAAATGCCCATATCTGTGCAAATTTTATAGATACAACTCTGGAACCGCCGTTTATTGCTCTTCTGGTTAGCGGAGGGCATACCCAGATTATTGATGTTAAATCATATTCTGAGCTTGAAATAATAGGTGAAACGATTGATGATGCTGTCGGAGAAGCTTATGATAAAGTAGCAAGGCTTATCGGTCTGCCTTATCCTGGAGGTCCTAAACTCGATAAAAGTGCTCAGGAAGGGAATCCGCACGCATTTAAGCTTCCTGAATCTAAAGTCGGCGGGTTTGATTTTAGTTTTAGCGGACTGAAAACTGCTGCGCTAAGACTTGTTAAGAGTTTTGACGGAAAAGAACTTCCTGTTAATGATATTTGTGCAAGTTTTCAGGAATGTGTTTCCGAAACTTTGTATAAAAAAGTTAAAAAAGCTGCCGAAGAAAGAGGATATAAGCAAGTTGTTCTCGCAGGCGGAGTTGCAGCTAATTCTGAAATCAGGAGAAAGATTTTCAGCTTGAAAGAATTAGGCTATGATATATATGCTCCGCAGATGAAATACTGTACGGATAACGCCGCTATGGTTGCAAGCTGCGCATTTTTCTTTGATAAAAGTTTTGATGATGTAGATACAGAAGTCTTTTCAAGAGCCTAGGGGTAAATGATAAAAATTCTGCTATACTAAGTTAACCTGTTTATCTATATTATAGAAAATTTTGGAATGCTCTATAAAGTTTTCGGGATTTGCGCTTACGTAAAAATTTTCATTCCCTTCGGAAGCCGATGGATTCAAAAGCCCACTTACCCTCAAATCTGATTTTATATAATCAACAAAAATATCGGCAGGGTTAATGAACAATTCCTTCGGCGCAAATTTCGTAAGAACAGGAAGTAGATAAGGGTAATGAGTACACCCCAGAATTATTTTATCCGGAGAAAATTCCATCATCTCTTCAAGTTTGGATTTTATATCTTCTTCAGGATTAATATCGCTATTTAATCCTTCAACTATACTTACCCAGTGCGGACAGGCTATCTCTTTAACCTTTAAATCCGGCTTATATTTTGTAAGCTCTCTTGTATAAGCTCCGGAAGTCACTGTTCCTTGAGTTGCAAAAACTCCGATTCTATTAACAGACATAGATGAAATAACTTTAGCACAGGATTGGATAACCGGATATAACTTGAAGCCGTAATGGTCTTTAACACTTTCATATGCTAAAGCAGAAGATGTATTACACGCAATAACTACGGCTTTTACCCCCTTCTTTTCAAAAAAGTCAAGAATTTTTTTAGAAAATCCTATAATTTGAGCCTGTGATTTGTCCCCGTAAGGCAGGTTTTTTAAATCCCCGTAATAAATAATATCTTCATTTGGAAGAATCTTTCTAAAACTGGAGAGAACGGATAATCCGCCGACTCCCGAATCAAAAAAACCTATTGGAGAATTTATATTCATTATTTATTATTTACCTCTTTCATAATTTCTACTTCGCAATATTCTCTCACTAAGGAGCAGGGTTATTATTTTCCCCCTTTAAGGTATTCTATAATACCTTCAGCAATTGCTTTTGCCGTAGCTTTTTTCCGTTTTTCGGATACAAGTTCGTTTCTTTCTTTATCATTTGAAATAAATCCGATTTCACACAAAATTGCAGGTACGGTTGTATGATTTATAACATAGAACTTAGATTTTATAAGACCTCTGTCATTAGTGTCAATCTCTTTCATTAAATGTTTGTGTACAACATTTGCTAAGTCTTTACTGTAATCGTGATAATAGTGAGTTTCAATACCGCTAGGCGAGGTTGAAACAGCAGAGTTGACGTGTATACTTACAAAAATTTCAGGCGTCTCATCTTCAGAGAAATTAACTCTGTCTTCCAGAGAAACATAGGTGTCATTCTTTCTTGTAAGAGCAGTTTTGTAGCCTTTTGAACGCAGAATTGAATCAACTCTTTGTGTTATATCAAGAGTAATATCTTTCTCGTTTATTCCTTCTCTTATAGCACCGTAATCAGTTCCGCCATGTCCAGCATCAAGTACGACTTTATTTTTAGTAGTACCCTTTTTAGCCGGGCGTTCTGTTTTTACTTCCTGCTGGGTGCGGATGATTGTTATTTTTAGAGCTTTAGCATCAACGCTCTGCTCAACTTTTACAATATCATCCTTGTTAATTGGCATAGCGGCACGGACTCCTATTTTAGGCAGCAGAGAAAGCGTAAACTGCTTGTAATAGCTGTTTCCGAGTGTTTTAATTATATCCATTTCGTTATAGCTCTTGACATTAAACAAGAAAAAGTTTAAAGAATTGTCCGTTCGCAAAATAGAATGTACAACCGGAGAAGAAAAAGAAATTATTAGTTCATTCGTTCTCGAATCAATCTTTCTTACAAAAACTTTATTAATATTAGAGATATTGGAAGCCAGTGTTGTATGGTCAAGTTTATCCGAGTCGATAACCAGAAGGGATTGTCCGTCTTGCGAATAAACCGGCATGTATTTGTCTGCTTTGTCAGAAGTTATAACAATACGGGCTTTGTTGTATTCAAATTGTCCGATTTTAGCCGTATCTTTACAACTGCCATCCGGGCAGAGATTTATTTCTTTATTCCTTATATTTTTATCAAGATAGGTATTAGGCAGATCAATAACCGCCCTGTTTGGCTCTTTCAGACAAAACATTTTAGCGGTTGTAATTTGTCCTATGCCGCTTACAAGAAGTCCTCTGTCTTTTGGGATATATTGATCTATAAAATATTTTGTCCGTAGTTTTAAATCTGATGAAATATCAACGGATACGGTTGATTCATAGGTTTTTCCGTCAGAATTTGCAAGGGTTGAGTTTTCAAATGCTCTTTGTATATCATCCATAACATTAGCCGGAACTTTTACCTGTGAAGCAGCCGGAATTGCAATTTTCTGTACAAATTGAGAGTTTGCAATGATGCTTGAATATATTGGCAAAATAGTATTTTCATCATAAATAGTGTTGAAGTAATCATTATTAAGTGCCGGCTTTTTAACCTGTACAATAATATTTCCGTCAATAGCAAACAATTTGATTTTTGAAGTATCAAAGTCTTCTTCAAAAGTGATTACAGTCCTTACAATATCGGGATTCGTTTCAAATTGTGCAAGTTTAATTTCTTTAACTGTGCTTTTATCAAAAACAAGCTGCTGTTTTTCTCCAATAAGTACGGCATTTTCTATATCAAAATAAATTCTGTTCGGGTTAGAAAGCTTGACAATTTTGATATCAGAAAGCCCCTTGTTATCTGACGGAGCATCTTTTGAGGTAAGATAAACAAGTGAAGATGAGTCATCATAATGCATTGACATAATTTTTAAAGGTTCACCTTCGGCCAAAGCAGGTATTAATGACTGGATAAAAATTATAAAAAATAACGTTATTAGAAAAAATATTCTCTTCATAATCAACCGTAATACTTTCAGTGAAAATATTACGCCCCAATATCTCTTTTCCCATTTTACCAGAAAATAACACAAAAAAAAAGCACTTAAACTAAGTGCTTTAGTACGTATTTCGAGAGTTAAACTTTTTATGTGTGTAATTTACTATCAATTTCGTAAATTTTTAACACTATAGAATTTGCCCAATCCTTAATCAACAGCATAAACATCTTCAATTCGTCTCTAAAACTGTAACATCCAGGCCACATTGAATACATATTTATACTCCTTTCAATTACCTTACAAATTTATTAACGGCATTTTTTAGAAAAACTTTAGAGTTTTGACCGGAATTGTTACATAAATTTACAAATATATATATTAATTTTCAGGTGCAAAATGTAAAGATTTGTAAAGTTTTTATTAATATATGCAATTTAACTACTACTCATATACTTTATATATACGAGGTGTATTATGGGCGATCCAAAAGTATCATCAAATTCACAAATTATATATACAAAAAATGGCGCAGTTTCTACCAATCCGGAAGGTGCAACATTTTATAGCTCAACATTACCTTTGGTCAGTGAAGAAGCTCTTAAAGCTGATGCAGAATACTACAGTGTTACAACTATCACCCCCAAAACATCGGAAGAAGTAAAACGTAATCGAATTTATGATTTAATAGCCGTTTTTTTGGACAAAAACGGTATAACTATGGAAGAAGCTAAGAATGCAAATTTCCTTGAAAGAATTGCCGGCTGCACTAAAGAAGAGCTCGTAAACATGTCTCAAGAAGACTTAGATAAAGTTATTGAAGCGGCAACCAGCGGTTTTAGACTCTGGAATATGGTAACGGATGCTTCTATTGACGATATGGTAAATAAAGGTCATAAAAAGTATATCCGTATGATTTCCGGCAGAGGCTGGCTTGGAGAACTTTTCAGAAAACACAGAGGTGTTGTAGACTATTTGCGGAAAGAAGGCTATATTACAGCAGAAAAACCTACCGAGCAAGATATAGAGCGTGCATTAGATTTGCTTTTTACTGATATTACCAATGAAGCAATTGCAAGCGGGAATACTGAGAAAATCAAAAAAGCTTATGATAAAGCATTAGAACTGTTTAAGAGTTTAAACATTGATACTCAAGGTGAAGAAAGAGGACACCTTGCACATATTATAGCTAAATTGGAAGCCGGCAGCAGATATTATGCTGAACAATTAGCAATTAAAGGCAGCAGCAGCGCAGAAGAACGAGCTATTGTTGCCGAATCTGTTGTAGAGAATTTTGAAGAAATTGTAACATCAGAAGATGCCTTGGGTGAGGTTCCTGATAAAGAAGTTTCTGCTCAAATTGCTGACACAGCTTATACCCATCTTACTAAAGAAGCTTTAGAAAAAGCTTTAAGTGAATTATATACAAATGCTGAAGAGTTCTTTAAAAATCATGCACAGGAGATTGAAGCTCTTAAAGCAAAAAGAGATAGAGGCGAAACTCTTACAGAAGAAGAACAAAAACTTTTAACTGAAGCTGAAAATGTTTATTATGCACAATATGCCGGTTCAATGACAGGTACTTCTAAAAACTCAAACTTAACTGAACAGGAAAAAACTTCTACTTATCAAAGAATTTTTGAAGATACAGAATCAATCGGAATTAAAGAAGAAGTTGTCGAGACAGTTTCAGATTTTATAGAAAAACATCCGGAAGTTTTATTATCTCAATCAAAAGAAAAATTTATTAAAATGATTGATGAAGCTACTAATAATGCTTATACAGAAACTTTAAAACAGATACAAACACAAAATAATAACGAAAATGTACAAATAAAACCTCAAACAGAAACAAAGAATAATCAAAATTCAAATACTGTTGAGCAGAATGCTGAAAATACATCTGCATCAAATACAGATGCGGTTGAAAATACACAGGAAGAAACTCCGTATTTTTCAGCATCTTTAGGGTTTGAAGTTAAAGCTTCGGTTGATACAACAAGATTGGAAACTTTAACTAATCAAATTAAAGAAACAACTTCCGGTGAAGAAGATGCTATTCTTGAAAAGAAAAGTGCTGAAGATATTGTAGCTGCTTCCAGAAAGGGTATTGAAGGCTTTAAGCGTTTTATAGAAAATAACGGTACAACAGAAGCTGTTATAGCTGTATTTAAGAATTTTAAAGATATTCGTAACCAAGGTGTCATTGCACATGCCCTTAATTTATATAAAACTCTGGCACCATCTCTTCAAGCCGATACTTTAAGAAAAGTAAGCAATGCAGGTTTAGCACTTCTGCTTAAAGAAACTCCTGCAGCAACTTTGAAGGAATGCGGGGATAAAGTGTTCTCTAACTACTATGCTACCGAATTAGTAAGAGAAAAGGTTGAAGAAGCAGAAGAAAAAAGAGTGTAATCTCTTGTTTGATTAAAAATTTAATGTCATAATTATATTATGAATTTATTCAAAAATCTGATTTACTTTATACTGTCCGTACAAGAAAAAATTCTAACCCGGAGTCTTTCAAGAACAATCGGGGTTAAGAATACTTCTAAAAGAAAGAAGATTTATTCTAGCGGCTGCCTTTTAAGTTTGGAATCTATTGAGCAGACCGAGCGGGAGAGAATGGAAGAAGAACTACTTTTGATTCTAAAAAGCGCAAATTATAATCCTGTTGAGGTGCTTGAATATATAAAAAAACACGGAACAAGTGTTTATTATATAGATAAAGCCTCCTATCTTAATTCAATAGGCGAAAATGAAGGATTTATATATCCGCAAAAAGGTGCTAAGGCTCTTTATCTTTCACTCATAACTCAAAATAAGATAAAGTTTAAAACAGATGAGATGTTTGTATTAACCAGGGGGGAAATAAATAAATACTATTTTATCTACCATTTTTATAACTGGTATGCTTTCAAGCATAATATAGCAGGGCTTGATTCTGAGTCGCAGGAACTGTTAAGAAAATATTTGTTTTCTAACTCTGACGTAAGCAATCTTCAGCTTGCGGATATATATAAGCTAAAGGATGCTATAAAACAAGACAAATCATCAATAGAGTTTGTTGTAAAATTATGCAGAAACTACGACGGCGCAAAGCAAGCTTTCGAAAAACTAAAAGACGACAGTGCAAGTATCTAGTTAAAATATGCTGTAATCCATTCAGCTATAACTTTGGTTAAACTCTCATCGTTTTTTATCATCAACATTCCGGATGTTTTTGACTCTGAGGTATACTCAGCAAAATGTGCCTGTGCAAATTTGCTTAAATAATCGGCAGCATCTTTCGATAAAGTATCATCAGTTCCGGTAATTGCTAATATATCAACGTTATCCAGATGTGCTATGCTGACCGGAATATAAAGCCCTTTAGTTTCTGTTACAGGTGATAACATAACAATTGTTTTAGGACGAACTTTTGATTTGTCCGCAGCCAGTATGCCTGCACTTGCTCCTATGTCAGAGCCTACAATTGCCCAATTATTGAAGAATATTCTTTTACTGTTCTCTTCCTTAACTTTATTTATAACAGCTAAAACATCATCAGGATATTTTGAATAAGCTTTATTTGTAATATCTTTCCATGAGGTTCTTTCAAGTGCGGAATCATATACACTTGTTCCGTGCCCTCTTAAATCAATTGAAAGTACTGCATAATTATGTTCTAACAGTCTTTGGGGTAAATCTCCCCACCATGTAGAGTTATAACCCAGTGAATGAAGTAAGACGACTGTTTTAAATTCTTTTTGAGTTTTAATTTTTGGATAAGTTAATGTAGCATTAATATTAAATCCGTCGGTAGAAACAGCTTTAATCGCTTTTTTAGTATACTTTTGCGCAGCTTGAGCCGAACAGTTTATAAAAAGCAAAAATAATGTTAAAATTAATAGAGCTACTCTTTTCATAACATTAAAATTATACCACAATTAAACTTGATGTTACAAATCTTAACAAAAAAGGCAATTATTTACAATCTATATACTTTATATATATAAGTAATAAATAAGGAGCGAGTATGTCAATCGTAATAGATGCGAATATGAAACTATTTGCGGAGAGGATGAATATAACATCTTCCAGAATGATTCGCGAATACGGTCTTAGTACGGTTGATGAAATTATTGAGACAGAAACAGAACGCGGCAATATGCAGGCGTTTAAGTACGCAAAAGAAATTTATCACTCCCCTGAAAAATTAATTAAGCTTTTTAAATTAACTGATGTTGAAAACCGATTTGTTTTATTGCATCATATGGATCCGAGAACCAGAGAAAGAATTCTTCCTATGCTGAATCAAGAAGAGCTTGTTATGGGATTGTATTTCTTTACTCAGGAAAAACTTCTGGAAATGTTGATGAAAGTTGATATGGAAGAGCTTGTAAACGTAGTGAAAGAAGCTTTTCCGCTTGAGCAAATTATAATGATGTTTACAGAAGATGATTTATCTCAATTCTTTATGCACGAAAAACTGGACAGGGATGACGTAATAGAGCAGATAAAAGCAATGCCTCCGGAGGTTATGATAAAATTTGTCGAGGGTGTAACCGGTCAGCCTTATGAAAATACTAACAAAGAAGATTTTATAAAGAGCATAGAGCAGATGCCTATTGATGATTACAGAAAATTTATGGCTTCAATTGATCCGGATGTTCAAAGACAGCTTGTATTCCAGCTAACAAAGCAAAAGCCGGAGTATTTGGAATTGTTCAATCCTATGAGCTATTTGAATATGCTTAATACCCTGATGAAACCTGATATGGTTAAGCCTATGATAGCACTGGAAAAAGAATCAATAATTAAAATGATTACCGAATTACCGGCAGATTTAATGTCTATTGTCGGAGCTCAGGTTGATACAAGAGATTTAGCTAACTATTTATTAAGCGGACATATGGACGTTATAGAAGAAGCTATGATGATTTAGAATTAACTTTAAAAACCTCTCTTACGTAATAATTTTCGTCACTTGCAAGTTTATCTTTAAGTGGCGAAAATATTTTATCATCCAGTTTTGAAAGAATTATGGCGGTTTTTTCTCTTATGGTATATTCGCTGATTTCAGAGGCTCTTGATAGAATATTAAAAAGAGCGTTTTTGTCAATTATATCAATGAAGAGTTTTAAGTCCTCCAGACACCAGTAAAGTTTAAATAACTGCTTATTTATAAGATATTTTTTGTCTTTGAATATAAATTTATCAAGCTCATTAAATGTTTCTTCTATAAATTCAAGAATTTTATTCAGATAGATTTTAGAAAAGTTATCATAGTTTTTAAGCACTGGCAAACATTCTGTAATAAGTCTGCAAATATTTCCGTTAATATCAATTGAAGCATCTGCAAAAATATCTGGATAATGTATGAAGTAATTAGCCGTGTCCGGTTGTTCAGTAAGCAGATTGGAAATTTTAAGTGCTACTGCTTCTCTGATTTTCCCGTCGCAGCCGGTTAAGTTATTAATGAGAGCTTCTGCATCTAATTGATTATTAACTCTGTCAAATTTTAAAGCAGCCATTTGTTTCTGCGGAATGTTTCCGTCTTTCAGCAGCTCAATAAGTTCTTTATGAGAAAAATTTTGTTCTATCATCTCACAAGCTTGTGCAAAATTTGTATCTAAATCTTTATAAAAACCTGTATTCAAATTGTTTTACCTGCTAACTTATAGACATATTTTAGCACAAGGCATAATGATTTGGTAAAGAAAACTGGTTTTAATATATGAAAGAATAAAAAAATGTTGTATAATAAAAAACAAGGAGAATAGAATGAAATTTATTTTAAATCTCATACAGAAGTGTTTAATATTTGAAAAAGAGCCGCAGCGCATCGGGCTTTCGCAATTCAAGGAGCCTGTAAAGGCAAAAAGAGAAGAGCCTTCAATAAAAAGCAAAGATATTAAACTTTCTGATTTAATGCGCCGTGCAGGCTAGATGTGTGATTATTTTCTTGTGTTGAATTTTACTGCCGGTAATAGAATTTATACAAATGACCGGTGTTTTTTGTTAAGAAAATATATAAAAAACCGGCGAAAGTTTTAACTTCCGCCGGACAATTTTGATAAATTATAATTTTAGAGAAATTATAATTTAGAAGCAACCATCTTAGTAGTTTCAGCTAAACGAGTTGAGTAACCCATTTCGTTATCGTACCAAGAAATAATCTTAACTTGATTTCCGCCCATTACACGAGTTAATAAAGCGTCAACAGTTGAAGATTGAGAAGTTCCGATGTAGTCAGAAGATACTAACGGTTC
>CALUVM010000002.1 GCA_944324255.1 Candidatus Gastranaerophilales bacterium
ATTCAAGGTTTTCTAAATTATTCACTCCCCAAGCCTGTGCAATATTTTTTACTTCTTCTATAATCTTTTTAGCAAACTCAATAAATTTTGGAGAATGTTTCATCTCTCCGAATGTCATGTTTAAAATTGCTGAACTTTGATTAGAAAAAATATTCAAAGTAAATTTTAACCACATTGAATAAATAATGTCATCAGGAGTATCAAAATCTATTCCGGATTCGGTTAGAAATTCTTTCAATAATTCAACTTTAACCTTGTTTTCTCTATAAGGAGAGCCGAAAACAATTTTCCCGACTCCGTCCTGTGTTACTGAATTTTCGACTCTTACAGCACTGTGTCCGATAAAATATGAGTGCAAAACTTTATCCATGCCGTAAATATTTGCAATCTTTTTTTCGCTTGAAATTCCATTCAGGAGCGAAAGAATAATTGTTTTTTCTCCAACAAAGTTTTTAATATTTTTTATTGCAGAGTCTAATCCGTCAGCTTTAGTGGATATGATTATTAAATCACAATCAAAATTTTCATCCGGCAAGATATAGTCAAAATCCATTTCCTGACCGTTTAAGACAGGTTTATTTTTTTTGAACTTTTCTAGTCTTTTTTTATCCACAAGGATTTTTAGATTAGAAACATCTTTAAACTTATCGGCATAAGTAAGTCCAACCGCACCAAGACCGCAGATTATAACATTCATTCTCTTCATAAGACGATTTTACAATTAAATTATAACGACCGCAAGAATATAAATTTATATTAAATCCAGACTTTCAAATACCATATTCGGATCCTGTGTTATCTCTCTGCCGAAAGATTTTGTTTTTAAAGAAGTTGTTATATAAAGTTTCTTTTTTGCTCTTGTTATTGCAACATAAAACAGCCTTAGAGATTCTTCCGCCGAGAATTTTTTAAGTTCAATTTCATTTTTAACCTTATATTTTGGGTTAAATCCTCTGACTTCTTCCATAAATGAGGTTGAAGCTTTAATTGAGGCTCTATTTGTATCAATTGAGAGAGCTTTTTCGGTAAGTTCCGGAATAAATACGTATTCAAACTCATCTCCTTTTGATTTATGAAGAGTCATGATTTGCACTTTCCCTTTAACAGCAGAAGAGTCCTCTTCTTCCGAGAAGAATTTAAACCCGCTCAAGGACGGACGTTTGGATAAATCGTCAAGTCTTTCTAATGTGCGCTCAAAACTGTTAGATGAGTTGAGTTTGCGAACAAGGGTTGCAATCAGATAAACATTTGATTTTTCTATATCGCTTGTGTAATAAAAAAGTCCTATTTTTATAACCAGCTCTTCAAGAGGAAGGGTAGAAGAATTAAGCCAGTATTGCATATCCCACAAAAACTGCGCCAGATCTTGAGATTCAATCTCATCTCCGTTTTTGGTTATAAAAGGTTCTGCGGAATTTCTAATCTCAAGCTGGAGCCGGGGTTTGTAGAATCCAAGCTCGCTTAGTTTTTCGTAGACTGATACAACTTCTTCATTATCAAAAGGATTTTTAATAAATTTTAGAATAGAAAATATTGTATTGAAAACTCCCTTCTGTCCGAGAGATTCACTTCTTGTAATACTCTTAAATCCTGCATCATTAATAAACGCTGTCCAGTTAGCGACCTGAAAATTGTTTCTTAAGAGAATACCGATTGTTGCATCTTTGTTGAATGTCAGGATATTTTTAATCTCTTTAAGTATAAAATTCTTTTCTTCAAAAGATTTATCAAAAACTTTAGAAAAAACAGCATTTTCCTGTACGGGATTTTTACCTTCAACCCCTTCCATCATGCTTTTATAAAAAGCTTTTGGAAGAATGCTGTCGCCCCAGAGGACGGTTTTATTGGCTAAGGTCATAACATCTTGTGTACATCTTTGAGAATGGTTCATCTCAACAAGTTTGTCTGAATTTTGGATAAAATTTCTAAACCCTTCAACATCTGCGTTAGAAAAAGTTGTGGTAATCGCCTGATTTATATCTCCGCATCGGATCAGGTTTTTGTGCTTCCCGCTCAAAAGTGCAATTAAGCGCTGCTGGATTCCGGAGGAATCCTGTGCCTCATCTTCTATAATGTATTCGCAAATTTCTTGATAGTACTTAAGTACATCTGGATTTTGTTCAAGGAGTTTTACAGATAAAAGCAAAATATCATCATAGTCTATCAGATTGGCTTCCGAAAGTTTGTATTGATATTCTTTATAAAAAGATTTAAATTTTTCTATCTTTTTATCAGTTGAAGGAGTATTTATATTCCCTTCCTGAAGCTTCATAACAGAAATTGCTCTGTCAAACTCTTCAAGCTCGGATTTTGAGAATTTTCCCGTGATACTTTTTATTATTCTCATCCTCTGGGTGTCATCACAAATCTCAAAATCAGAATCCAGACCTAATCTTTCATGGTTGGAATTATCTTTAATTATTCTTAGAGCAAGCCCGTGAATCGTACTTATATTAGGAAGCTGAATACTATCAGGCGACATATTTTTAATCCGTTCTCTAAAGTTTCTTGCGGCAGATTCCATATAGGTCAGAACAAAAATATTAGAAGGATTAATCCCCCGCCCGATTAATTTCATAATAAGCGCAAGAAGAATAGTTGTTTTCCCCGCTCCCGGAACGGCAGATATTGCCATAGAACCTTTTTCATAATCAAGAACGGGTTTTTGGTCATCTCTTGGATTAATCTTTGGAATATCTTTTATTCCTCCGCTGTTCATCTCATCCGGAACAAGATATTCTTCAATCCCCCCCAGATTCTCGGCACCTGCAGGGTCAAACAAACTTGAGCATGCAAAAATATGTTCTTTACTTAAAAGAATAAGTTTTCTTAAAATCCTTGCAGTTTTCTGGCGGGATAAGAAAATATCATCTTCAACCGTGTATTCCTCTTTGCTCCAATCAGCCTGAAACACCCATGCATTATATAAAGGTCCTGTATCGGTTTTTACCCAGTCAGAATGTGAAACATCCAGCCAGAATTGGTATTTTGAAGAAATTTTGTTATCAATGATTTTCTGCGGGGTCGCAACCACAAGATTATCCTCAAAAATTTCCAGTGTAGAACTTGGATTTTCCGCAATAATAGAATTTTCTATCTGATTAATTATCTCTTCCGCTCTTTGTTTTACAATATCATCTCCCAGAACTTTTTCAAAATCTCTTAGTTCTTTTATAAAAAAGTTAAACTTGTTAATCCGCTCTTCTTCTACAAAAGAAACTACCCTTACAAACATTTCATAAACTTTTTGTGAAAGTTTTATATTCTTATCTTTTATTTCTTCAAATGCATTATAAAATTTTTGATAATTTTCGTTATAATATTCAACCTCTATCATGGGAAGAAGTTTTGTTTTTTCATAAGCTTCCAGAATCTTTCCGCAGTATTTCAGCGGGATTCCGGCATAATCAGAAAGTATAACCCTCAAATCCATCGGCGAAATTTCAATACTGTGCATAAGTTTTAAAATATTTAAACTCGCTTTAACCAGAGGATTATCAATAAGTTTTTCACTTCCTGAAAGAAAAAGCGGAGAGCAGGTTTTGAGGTTTTCTTTAAGAGTAAATTTCAACATGTCATCCTGAAGCGGAGTAATTATTGTAATATCTGATGCTTTTACATTATTTTTAAATAATTCTTTTATCTTTGAAATCGTAAAATCCAGTATTTCAGCACGTTTGGAGAGAGATGTTAATGTAAAATTTTTCAATCTTTGTTTTTTATTTTCTATAACATTAGAAAAAATTATTTCTAAATTCGGATTTTCTTCACCCTCATCCAGTGTTTGAGTTTTCTCACCAAAAAGTTTTTCGAGCTTGTATTCAATAGAAGTATCAGCACTCAAATATCCGCAGCGGCTGGAGCCTAAAGAATCAAAACATATCATCCAATCATTCAATTGCGGACGAAGATATGAGATAAAATCAAAACATACCGGAGTCATTTCATCGGCATCATCTACTAAAAGATATTTTATGTTTTTAAAATAATCCGTATTTTTATATACATAATTAAAAACGAGAGTCTGTCTTAAATAGTCAAGACTCCTGCTCTTTAGAGTTTTGGCTAAAAGTTTTTTTATAATTGTTTCCGCATCTTCACCAAAAGATTCTCCCAAAATTTTTGAACGCTCTTTAACTTCGTCATTGGTTAAATCATTTTGAACAATTAAAGAATATCTTCTAAAAATCTGATGAAGGAGAGATTTTTTGGAATTATAACCCTTAACTTCGTTTTCTTTTAAAATATCTTTTAATAAAAACTGTGAAACCTCCAGCCCGACGAGGTTTGGCAGAATAAAAGATTTATTGGAAGTGATAGAGTTTTCGATAAAACACCAATTTTCGACAAGTGTATTATATACAATTGAAAAAAAAGAGTGAATATTTAATTTTTCAATCGCATCTAATTTTATTTCTTTTAAGATTTTTTCGCTAAACTTTTTTTTAAGGGTGGAGTTTTGGACAAGAACCAGTATTTGTGATGGTTTCACGCCGGAGCTTATTAGTTCAAAATATTTTTCAACTAATAATTTTTCTCTAAATTCGACTTTAATTAAATTTAATAACATACTCCTTATAGACTATTTTATCATAAAGATGGCTTCATATACTTGCAAAAATTTGGATTTTTTTATAAAATTAACACGTAATCAATTACAGGATACATACATAACACAAGGAGATTTGAAAATGGCAAAAACTAAAGAAGCTAAAATGGGTATTCAAGAACAAATTATTGAATCAGCAGGTCAAATTTACAACTACCTTTCTAACAAAGGTGAAGTTTCTATCAACAAAATGAAAAAAGACCTTAGCTTAAATGAAAATTTTGCTGAAATGGGTTTAGGCTGGTTGTCTAGAGAAGACAAATTAGAATACACTCAAAAAGCTAAATCAGTAACTGTTAAATTAAGATAGTTGATTTAAAGAACTTATTAAAAGACCTGTAATGGTAAATTCCATTACAGGTCTTTTACATATAATAAGAAAAAGAAAAAACTTGCCTTGTGACAAGTTTTCCATTAACCCAATTAATCTCCTACCCCAAAAAATTCTTTTTTAAATCTCCTCTTAATTTTTTAAATTGATTTGTGTTTATTTTTTTTGATTTGTGACTTCTCCCCAAGTCTTTTAGCCATCACTCCTTTCAACTATGTATTTATAATAATCTTTCCATTATTTTTATCAAGTAAACAATTTTAGAAAAATTTTTACAATTGACCATGCCCCCCGTAATTACTAAAGAAAATTCATTTTTACAATTCTTTACTTCAAAAACCTATATTTTTCTATTGACAAAAATTTTTCAAAGTAAACCTGCCGTAATTATTGAGCAGTGATGTTTTCCATGGTAAAATTTACTTATGAAAAAGATAGCGTTAATAAGTCATGGTTGTGCAAAAAATCTGGTTGATTCAGAACTCATTTTGGGAATATTATCCGAAAATGGTTATGAAATTACTCTTAATGAAGATGAAACAGATATTGTTATAATAAATACCTGTTCTTTTATCTGTGATGCGGAAAGAGAATCAATTCATTCTATTTTGGAAATGATTGATAAAGGGAAAAAAGTTATAGTAACAGGATGTCTTTCTCAAAAACATCCGGATGAATTAAAAAAAGAAATTCCTCAAATATCTGCTGTAGTTGGGACTACAGATTTTACCAAAATTGTTGAAGTTTTAAAACAGGCAGAAAAAAATAATTATGTGAAAGAAGTTTCTGAAAAACCTGTTTATATTTATCCGGAAGATGTTGAGCGCCAGCAGATAACAATGGGGGCAAGTTCTTATATAAAAATTGCAGATGGCTGCAGTTACAGGTGCGGATATTGTGTAATTCCGTATTTAAGAGGAAACTATAGTTCACGTAAGATTGAAGATATAGTATCGGAAGCCAAAAAACTTGTTAAAAAAGGCGTAACCGAAATTATTCTTGTCGCTCAGGACAGCACAAGCTATGGAATTGATTTATATAAAAAACCTATGCTTTCCGAACTTTTAAAAGAATTAAATAAAATAAAAGATTTAGGCTGGATTAGAGTAATGTACGCTTATCCTACGATGATGAGTGATGAACTTTTAAACACTATAAAAGAATGCGATAAAGTTGTAAAATATATAGATATTCCGCTCCAGCATTCACATCCTGAAATGCTTAAATTGATGAACCGTCCTGCGGGGGATTATAGAAAACTTATAAATCATATAAGAGAACTGCTTCCTGAAGTTTCTATAAGAACAACTTTTGTAGTAGGGTATCCCGGGGAAACGGAAGAACATTTCGAACACTTAAAATCCTTTATTAAAGATATGAAGTTTGACCGTGCGGGAGTTTTTTGTTATTCAAGAGAAAAAGGAACCCCTTCTTATTCTATGCGCCCGCAGGTTTTAAAAAGAATAGCAAAAGCAAGATATAAAGAATTAATGGAAATCCAGCAGGAAATTTCAAAAGAAAGAAACAAAACTTTTGTCGGGAAAACAATTCCTTGTATTATAGAATGTTATTCAGATGAAGGCGAAGTTATTGCAAGAACTCAGTATGATGCGCCGGAAATTGACGGAGTGGTAAATATTAAAACCAATAAACATGTTGTTCCGGGCGATATTGAAATGGTAAAAATTACCGGTTCATCCGAATATGATTTGGAAGGAATTATTTAGGGAACAGGGTCATATCCACCTTCATTCAGCGGGTGGCATTTTACAATTCTTTTTATTCCGAGCCGTCCTCCTTTTAGGATTCCGTACTTAATTATTGCCTGTTTTGTATACTCTGAGCATGTCGGATAAAACCTGCACCTTGGCGGTGTCAAAGACGATATCTTTTGATATACGGATATTAAAAATAAAAAAAGTTTTTTTATCATAATTAAATTCAGCCTGTCTATATATACTAAAAAGGATGGCTAAAAACCATCCTTTCCGGTATAAATTAAATATTAGCTAACTGTTTATAGTAATCATGTTCCTGCTCAAATTTATAAGCATAATTGAATAATTTTGCTTCGGTCAATTGCGGGGTCATGATTTGCAGCCCGATTGGCATGCCTTCAGAGTCAAATCCTGCAGGGACAGAGATTGCAGGAATACCAGCAAGGTTAGCAGAAATTGTTGCAATATCTGTCAAATACATTGCAAGCGGATCTTCTGTTCTTGCACCCAAATCAAAAGCTGTATTAGGGCAGGTCGGTGAAATTAATGCATCAACCTGCGAGAAGGCTTTGATAAAATCTTCCGTAACAACTCTTCTCATTTGTTGAGCTTTTTTATAATATGCATCATAATATCCGGAGGACAGTGCATAAGTTCCTAACATTATACGACGTTTAACTTCCGGTCCAAAACCTTCTGCCCTTGTTTTGCAATACATTTCAAGAAGATTTTTAGCATCGGCTGTTCTGTAACCGTATCTTACACCGTCAAATCTTGCAAGGTTTGAACTGCATTCAGCTGTTGCAAGAATATAGTAAATTCCGATTGAATGTTTGAGGTTTGGAAGTGAGATTTCCACAACTTCCGCTCCGAGTTTTTTATAAGTTTCAATAGCTGCCTGCATTGCTTTTTCAACATCAGGAGTAAGCCCTTCTGATATAAGTTCTTTAACAACACCGATTTTTTTACCTTTAATATCGTCGTTTAAACTGTTTCTGTAGTTTTCGACAGGAAGGTTTAAAGATGTTGAATCATGCGGGTCATGTCCGGAGATAACTTCCAGTAATGCGGCTGCATCCTCTACTGTCCTTGCAAAAGGTCCTATTTGGTCAAGAGAAGATGCAAAAGCAATAAGTCCGTATCTTGAAACTTTACCATAAGTAGGTTTCATTCCGACAATACCGCAGAAACTTGCCGGAAGACGAATACTTCCGCCGGTGTCCGAACCGAGTGCAAGAGTCGCTTCGCAAGCGGCAACAGATGCTGCAGAACCTCCGGAAGAACCTCCTGGAACTTTATTTAAATTCCAGGGGTTGTGAACCTTTTTGAATGCGGAGTTTTCATTTGATGAACCCATTGCAAACTCATCCAGATTAGCTTTTCCGACTATCGGAACAAGGTTTTCCAAAAGTTTTTGCGTAACGGTTGCATTATAAGGCGATACAAAGTTTTCAAGAATCTTACTGGATGCTGTAGTTTTTGAACCGATAAGATTCATATTATCTTTTAATGCTAAAGGAACTCCGGCAAGAAGCGGAAGCTCTTCTCCTTTTGAGATTTTTTCATCAACTTTTTTTGCGGTATTCAGTGCAGTTTCTTCTGTTAATGAATTGAATGCACCTAATTTCCCATCAATAGATTTAATTCTGTCTAAAGCTGCAGTTGTAAGCTCTACTGCCGATACTTCTTTATTTTTAAGAGCTTTACTTTGCTCCATCGCACTCTTTTTCAATAGTTCTTGCATTTCTTTTCTCCCTTGTTTACTTTATTATATCAAAAACATAAAAATAGAATCCCGGTTAAAATTTATTCTGTCATCGGGTCTGGAATTTATTAGTAAACTGGACTCTGCAGTACGATTTTGTTATAATTACTGGTATGGGAAATGAGATAGAAAAATTACAGGCAGTCTTAAGGGAGGACCCATCAAACTTTCAGGCAAGACGGGAGCTTGCCGTGAAACTTGCTGATAACGGTTTTAATGAAGAAGCTCTTTCAAACCTATTATACCTTGTGAAGTATTTTCCGGAAGATAGTGAAATACATTATAATCTCGGAATATTATACGAAAAAACAAAAGAGTTTAATAAGGCAAGAGAGGAATATGAAAAAGCAGTAGAACTTTCTCCGCAGGAGGATTATTACTATAATCTCGGGGAAGTGCTTGTTGAATTGAAAGACTGGGACAATGCTATAAATGCTTTCAATAATGTATTGAAAACCGACCCTAAAGACGGAAATTGCTATTTTAATCTTGGAATTTGCTATTTTAATAAAGATGAAATGAATCTTGCCACGGATAATTTTCAAAAAGCAATTTCAATTAACCCTAATGATATCTATGCACATTTCTATCTTGGAAATATTTATCAAAACAGCGGGCTTACTAACTTTGCCGCAGAAAGTTATAAAAAGGTTCTGGCGATATCTCCGGATTATAGCTGGGCATATTTTAATCTGGCATCAATAGCTTACAAAAATGAGAATATTGAAGAGGCTAAAGAATATCTTAAAAAAACTGTAGAATATAATCCAAATGATATTGAAGCTTATAAACTTCTTACAAAAATTTGTATAAAACAAAATGAAATAGAAGAAATCCTTTCAATTCTTCAAAATTATCTCAACAATGAGGAGAATGGGGATATTTACTATCTTCTGGCAATGGTGTATAAGTATCTCGGAGATACTGAAAAATATGCCGCAGCCCTCGGTGAAGCTCTCGATTGCTCTTACACTCTGACTTATCCGCATGATGTTGTAAAAAGAGAATATGATATTATAAGTCAGGAGTTTGATGAAGAGGAAGAAGAGGACGATGAGGAAGAAAGTAATAATATAGAAGATTATGAAGATGAAGACGGTTCCGGCGAAGAGGACGAAGAGGATGAAGAAAACGGAATTTTTGATGAAGAGGAAGAAGATTTAGATTCGGAAGACGAAAATGCTGAGTAGAATTTTTATTAGAAATTATATATTAATAGATGAGCTGGAACTTGAGCTTGATAAGGGTTTAAATATTATAACCGGTGAAACGGGTGCGGGGAAAAGTATTCTTATTAATGCCATAGATATCGCATTCGGTGCAAAAGCAGGAAAAGAGGTTATAAAAACAGGAGCTGATAAAGCGGTTATTGAGATTACTATTTTAAACGAAAAACAGAACATTGCTCCGCTTTTTGAAGAATACGGAATTGATATTACAGGAGAAGAAATAGTTCTTTCAAAAGAAATTACACCGACCGGTTCACGTTCGAGAGTAAACGGCTGTTTAGTTAATCAGGAATTTGTAAGAATCTTCAGAGAACTTTTCCTTGATATTCATTCTCAGCATCAGACATATTCATTTTTGCAGCCTAAATACCATATAACTCTTCTGGATTCGTATATAAAAGATTCCAATCTGGATGAGTATAAAAAGGAATATGAAAAATACAGAGGACTTCTTTCTGATTTAGAAAATCTTAGAAATGCTTCTCAGAGAACAGAAGAACAAATAGATTTTCTTAAATTTCAGGTGAATGAGATAGAAGAAGCGGCTCTAAATTCAATAACCGAAGATGAAGATTTAAATAACGAACTCAATGTTCTTGAAAATGTTGAGAAATTAAAAGAACTTACCGGCAGTTCTTACTGGTCTTTATCCGGAGATGACGGTTCAATTATAGAGGGATTGTTTCAGATTAAGGCAAATCTTTCCAGAGCTTCCGGCATGGATAACAGTCTTGAAGAAACAGAATCTGAACTAATCAGTGCAATTGAAACACTTAAAGATGTTTCTTCTTCATTAAGGGATTATTCTTCTTCTCTTGAAAATGATACAGAAAGAATTAACACAATTCAGGAAAGATTATTTTTGCTGGATAAGCTCAAACGCAAATATGGCGGGACTATAGAAAAAGTTATAGAAACGGGGAATAGTTTAAGAAAAGAGCTTGACGGAATAGAGTTTTCTACACAGAATATTGAAGCTCTTGAGTGTGAAATTGCCGGAACTGAGGCGGGGTTATTAAAACTTGCGGAAGAAATTTCATCAAAAAGGCAGGATTATGCAAAAGTGCTTTCGGCATTAATTGTTGAAAAACTCGAGAAACTTGAGCTGCCGAAAGTGCGGTTTGAAATAAGTTTTGAAAAGACCGGTTTAACACCAAACGGAATTGATAAAGTGGAATTTTTGATTTCCACAAACGTTTCAGAGGGCTTAAAACCTCTGGCTAAAGTAGCATCAGGCGGTGAAATATCAAGAGTTATGCTGGCAATAAAAACAATTTTTGCTCAGGCTGATAATATTGACACCGTTGTATTTGATGAAATTGATACAGGAATTTCCGGCAAAACATCACAGGCGGTTGCCGATGAGGTTAAAGAACTTTCAAAATATATGCAGATAATTATGATTACCCATCAAGCAATAATAGCTTCAAAGTCTGACAGACATCTTTATGTTAAAAAGACTCAGGATGATAAAACCAGTGTGGAAATTAAAATACTCAACGGAGAAGAGAAGCTCAAAGCAATAGCGGAACTGGCATCCGGAGGGGTTTCGGAAGAATCACTGGAATTTGCTAAAATGCTTGTGAATATATAAGATATTTATTATCTTATATATTCACTAACCAATCCGATATACTTATCTTTCTTCTATAAATATTAATTTTTTGTTTATTTTTTAATAATCTCCTGAAAAAAGTGATTAAATGATAGTAGTAACTAGTGAATAGATTTTTTAGCGGATTATTATTCACTGTTCACCAAACGACATACAAGTAAAAAGGAGATATAAAAATGGCAAAGACAATAGGTATTGACTTAGGTACAACAAACTCGGTTGTTGCGGTTATGGAAGGCGGCAAGCCGACTGTTATAGCTAATGCGGAAGGTATGAGAACAACTCCTTCTATAGTAGGTTTTACAAAGAACGGTGAAAGATTAGTCGGTCAATTAGCAAAAAGACAGGCTATTTTGAACCCTGACAGAACAATCTCTTCTATTAAAAGACATATGGGTGAAGATTATAAGAAAAATATTGACGGAAAAGATTATACTCCGCAAGAAATTTCAGCAATGATTTTAAGAAAACTTGCTGACGATGCAAGTTCCTATCTGGGTGAAAAGGTTACATCAGCAGTAATCACAGTTCCTGCATACTTTAATGATGCTCAAAGACAAGCAACTAAAGATGCAGGTAAGATTGCAGGCTTAGATGTACTTCGTATTGTAAACGAACCTACTGCTGCTGCTCTTGCGTACGGTCTGGAAAAAGATAAATCAGAAAAAGTTCTTGTATTCGACCTGGGCGGCGGTACTTTTGATGTATCTATTCTTGAAATCGGCGATGGTGTTCACGAAGTTCTTTCCACATCAGGTGATACTCACTTAGGTGGTGATGACTTTGATAAGAAAATTATCGATTGGATTTGCGAAGAATTCAAAAAACAGGAAGGTATTGACCTTACTGGTGATAAACAGGCAATGCAGCGTATTAAAGAAGCTGCTGAAAAAGCTAAATGTGAATTATCTTCAGTTCTTGAAACAACAATTAACTTGCCTTATATTACAGCCGATGCAAACGGTCCTAAACACTTAGAATTATCTTTAACAAGAGCTAAATTTGAAGATTTATCTCATGATTTGTTAGAAAGATGCAAAAAACCGGTTGAACAAGCACTTTCTGATGCAGGATTAAGCAAGAACGATATTAATGAAGTAGTTCTGGTCGGCGGTTCAACTCGTATACCGGCAGTTCAACAACTTGTGAAAGCATATACCGGTAAAGAACCTAACCAGTCTGTAAACCCTGATGAAGTTGTTGCAGTCGGTGCAGCTGTTCAGGCAGGTGTACTTGCAGGTGAAGTTAAAGACATCGTTCTTCTTGATGTTACACCGTTAACATTAGGTATTGAAACACTGGGCGGTGTTATGACTCCTCTTGTTCCTCGTAATACTACAATTCCTGTAAGTAAGTCACAGGTATTCTCAACAGCAGAAAATAATCAGACTGCAGTTGATATTAACGTACTTCAAGGTGAAAGACCGATGGCAGGTGATAATAAGTCATTAGGTATGTTTAGACTTGAAGGTATTGCTCCTGCTATGCGCGGCATACCGCAAATTGAAGTAACTTTTGATATTGATGCTAACGGTATTGTAAATGTTTCTGCTAAAGATAAAGCAACTGGCAAAGAACAAAAGATTACGATTACAAACTCTTCTAACCTTTCTGAACAAGATATAGATAAAATGGTTAAAGAAGCAGAAGCTAACGCTGCAGAAGATAAGAAGAAAAAAGAAGAAGCAGAAGTTAAAAACAATGCTAACTCTTTGATTGCATCTTCTGAAAGAATAGTGAAAGACTTTGAAGGCAAAATTTCTGAAGACGATGTTAAAAAATTAACAGAACACAGAGAAGCTCTTCAAAAAGCTTTAGATGAAAATAAGTCTGTAGATGATTTGAAAAAATTATCAGAAGATTTGCAGCAGACAATGTTTGCTATTTCTCAAAAAGCATACGAAGCTGTACAAAAAGAAGGCGGAGATGCTAACAGTCAGGGACAAGCAAATACTAATGAATCATCAGATAAAAAAGATGATGATGTAATTGATGCAGAATATACAAAAGAATAATTAAGTAAAATTACAAATAACAGGCGGGCGCCGGATTCAATCCGGCGCCCGCCTGTTTATATCAGCTTTAGAAATTTATCTTACCTTGTTTTCAGTTCCGGCTCGAAGGCGTTTAATATTTTCTCTGTGGAGATATACAATATAAATAGCTCCCAGAAGGCAATATCCTACATAGGCAATAGGTGTTCTGCAAAAATACATTATAAACGGAGAAAGTATTAAAGCGGTAATTGAGCCAACGGAAACATATCTTGAAAAATATGTAACCACACCCCAGACGGCAGCAATGATAAATCCTGCCGTGAAATTAAGGGCAAAAATTGTTCCAATACCTGATGCAACTGATTTTCCGCCTTTAAATTGAAGGAAACAAGGCTTGCTATGTCCGATAATAACTGCAACTGCTGCAGCAACAGGAGCTATGCCTATTGAAGTTCCGGCATTGACAAAAAACTTTGCAAAAATTACCGGAAGAGCCCCTTTAATGGCATCAAGAACCATAACTGTAAAAAACCATTTTTTGCCGAGAACTCTTTTTACATTTGTAGCGCCGGTTGAGCCGGAACCTATTGTTCTTATATCTTGACCGGTTTTTGCTTTGACTATTAAGTATCCTGTAGGGATAGAGCCTATAATATAGGCGAACATTACGGTTAAAGCTAAATCAAATATAGCGTGTATCATACTTCCTCCTTTTTAATAATTATTATACCAAATATTTGCAAAAACTATTAATATCATTTAAAATCGTTGTATGGATTATGAATTTTTAAACAGCTCAATTGACAGAGAGAAAATAATTTTACCGGATTCTGATAAAATTAATCCCTTTTTATTAAAGAATAACTATGCGGAAATTATTAAAGCGATTGATTTTTTGGGTGCGAATGAAAAATTTTTATACATCCATGGTTTTTTAGGAACCGGAAAACGGCAATTTATTAATTATATTACGGAATTTCTGGCAAAGGATGTTATAAAATTAGAATATTATTGCAAAGAAGCAACTGTATGCGATGATATTTTACTTTCTTTTATTGATACAATTGATAATCTGGCAATTTCAAAAGCTGTTAGTTTGAATGCAAAAATTACGACTCTGGGGGTAAAATTTTTGCAGAATATCTCATCCATTAAAAAACCTTTTGTGATTATACTTCATTCTCTTGATGATGTAAGAGATGAAAATATGCAGTTAATTTCCGATATGATGACTCAGGTTTTCAAGGAACCTAATGTTAAGCTTATTGTTTCAACCAGAGCGATGAAACAAAATTTGCTGGAAGGAATTCAGGAAGACAGAAAAGTTTTTCTAAAAGCATTTACAAAAGAACTTTTTAAAGAATTTTTATCATCTAACTCAATACAGGCAACAGATACGACAATTGAGGATTTTTATAAATATACAAGAGGATATTATTATTATACGGCGCTGTCAGTTAAAATTATTCAAGCAACAAAAACCACACTAAATGATTTTTTACAAAGTTTTACATCGTCAGGAATGACTTTTGATTCTTATCTTGGTGTTACATATATTAATTTAATTCCAACGGCAATAAGAAACTTTTTCTGGTTTCTGCGCACGGTAAGACACGGATTAACCTTAAATGCTCTCGCTATTTTGGATTTATATGACGAGTTTTCAATTGAATATTTGAAATCTAATTTGATGATTTTTCAGTCCGGCGAAACTATTTATGTGCAGGATTATTTCTTGCAAAAAATAGATATTTCAATTCCTGACAAAACAGAAATTAAACTTCATAAATATATTATAGGTATTTATGAGGAACAGTTGAAACAGCCTTTAAAACAGCGTGCAATAAACATTTCAAGACAGGCATTAAGGGCAGAGATTGAATATCACAATAAGTGTATATTTGAGATAGAAAATGGATTAAGGGAACCTGTTGAAACAGAAACTCCGGAGCTTCCGGTATTATCAGCCGAAGAACAAAAGTCTACAGCCCAGACATTGACAGATAAAATAAAAGAAGCAGAGGGTTTTGCTTCAGATAAAAAATATACGGAAGCAATAGAAGAATATAGAAAAATTTTAGATACGGAAGGAATTGACCTTCGTACTGTAGTTGAAGTAAGACTGCGTCTGGCAAGATTATATAAAGAAATTGAAGATTATCAGATGGCATGTCATTTTTATGAGTTAACGGAAACATACTATAAACAGCATAATGAACTTATAAATCTGAATTATCTTTATTATGAAATGACGGATTTATATTTTAAAATGTATAAAAATGAAAGAGCCATAGAAACTATTAAAAAGGTTATTTATTCCGTTGACACGCCTCAATCATTAATGGTAAATTCCTGCACTTTGCTCGGAAATATTTATTCTGAAATAAATAACTCTGATGAAGCATATTCATATTATAAAAAAGCTCTCGAATCTTTAGATGACAATACAGACAATAATCTGCTGGCAGAATTATATTTTAAATATGCTCTTGCCTGCGATGACAGAGAGGAAATGGAGGAGGCTTATAAATATTATAACAAGTGTATCGGAATTCCGGTTGAGAATCCGTATAAATCACTTGCTTATTCAAACCTTGCCTCCTGCTATTATGAAAACGGCACTTATGACGAAGCCAGAGATTGTTTCTTAAAAGCATATAATCTTGATAAATCAAGTAATAATTATGACGGAATATATTATAATGCTTCACATCTTGCTAAAATTGACGAAAAAAACAGACTGGAATATTTGCTTGAAGCAAAAAGAAGTGCAGAATTTATTAATGAAGATTTTTATATTTTAAAATCAACACTTGCTTTAGGTGATTATTATTATAATGAACCGAATAAACATAAAGAAGCACTTATTGAGTACTTAAAAGCTAAAAAAACAGCAATAAATCTTGCCGAAACCGTAGACGCTGAAAAAATTGATGCCAGAATTGAAGATATGCGTTTGAGAATGAATAATGATGAATTTAATGAGATAGTGCACAAATATGGAAATTAGTATTAAGTCTGATTTTGAAAAATTTAAAGAAGTATTTCTGGAAGAAAATTCCAAACACAATCTTATATCAAAAAATGATGAGAAATTTTTGTTTGAAAAACATTTTTATGACTCTTTAGGGATAAAATTATTTTTTGAAAAATATAAAATAAAAAAAGGAAAAATCCTTGATATCGGATGCGGGGGAGGTTTTCCTTGTGTTCCGGCAGCTATGGAATATCCTGAATTTAATATAACAGGGATTGATAGTATCAGAAAAAAAATCAGCTCTGTTAATACAATAAAAGAAAAGCTCTCTCTTAGTAATTTGAATCTAATCTGTGACAGGGTTGAGAATCTAAAAGGGCAAAAATTTGATGTAATTATGAGCAGGGCAGTCGGAGATTTAGAGAAAATCTCATCCTATGCGCTGCCTTTGTTAAATAAAAACGGATATTTTATTGCATATAAATCAAAAAAAGCACTTGAAGAAATTGAGGGTGCAAAGAATGTTTTAAAACGCTATAATGCAAGAGTAGAAGATATTATTGAGTATACTTTGCCGACAGACGAGGTTTATGAAAGATATCTTATAGTAATAAAGGAGGCGGAATGAAAAGTTTTAATTACAAAAACCCGACAGAAATTATTTTCGGGAACGGAAGGATTAAAGAAATAGGAAGCCTGCTTGAAGGAAAAGCTAAAAAAGTTCTTTTAACGACAGGTAAAGGCAGTGTTAAACAAAATGGAATTTTTGATACTGTTGTGAAATCTTTAAAAGAACATGGAATTGAATATGTAGAGTATTCGGGAATAAAACCGAATCCGACATTAAAACATGCGCAAGCGGGAGCTGCGCTTGCAAGAGAAGAAAAAGTGGACGGTATTCTTGCCCTCGGAGGCGGAAGCGTGGTTGATGAGAGTAAGGCGATAGCAATAGGTGCTTGTTATAAAGGTGATTTATGGGATTTTTATTCACATAAAGCCGTACCTAAAAAGTCTATTCCGTTGTATGTAATCCTAACTGTTCCGGCAACAGGTTCGGAGATGAATCCTAACGGGGTTATAACCAATGAAGAAACCAAAGATAAATGGGGATTTAGAACTCCGTTGAATTATCCGGTATTTTCTATTCTTGACCCTGAAACAACATTATCTCTTCCGATAGAGTATACAATTGCTGCTGCAATTGATATAATGACCCATTCAATGGAAGCTTATTTTTCTAAAACGGATGATGACTCATTTATTCTTGACAGATATGTTGAAGCTCTTGTTAAAGCAGATTTAGAAGCTTTAGAAAGACTTGTTAAAAATCCTAAGGATTTGGAAGCCAGAGCAAATATAATGTGGACGGCAACTCTGGCCTGGAATGGTCTTGTTAACTGCGGGGCGGGGGAACATGTTATAGTAAACCATGTTATAGAACACCCGTTAAGTGCAGTTTATGATATTACACATGCAAACGGGCTTGCAATCCTGATTCCTGCATCAATGACTTATTATAAAGAAAAATATCAAAAACGTCTTGCCGCATTCGGTAAAAATGTTTTCGGGTTGAAAGAAGATAATGATATGAGTCTTGCAGAAAAGACTATTGTTCAATTCAGAGTTTTATTCAGCAGGCTGGGAGTTCCTGTTACCTTATCCGAAGCCGGTATTAAAAATCCCGATATAGAATTTTTGGCTAATCAGACAATGAAACTTGTCGGAGATACAAAACTCTTAACAAAACATGATGTTGAAGAAATTTTAAAATTAGCTTTGTAAAATAGGTGTATTTTTGATATTATTTACTCAACAGATTTGCAGAGGGTTTTATCATGAATACAGCCGAATATTTAATAAAGAAATTAGAAGAGCTTGGAATTAATGATTTTTTCGGACTCCCCGGTGATTATAATTTCAATATTTTATATGCGGTAGAAAATAACCCTAATACAAACTGGATAGGATGTACTAATGAGCTTAATGCCGGATATGCCGCAGATGGTTATGCAAGGCAGAGAGGGTTCGGCGCTGTAATCACAACCTACGGAGTCGGGGAATTAAGTGCTATAAATGCAATAGCCGGAAGTTATGCGGAAAATGTTCCTGTTATAACAATAGTCGGTGCTCCTGCAACAAAATGTATTGAGAATAAAACACCTGTTCATCACAACTTTTATGAGCCAAAACCGTTTGCTTTTGAAGAGGCGCATAAACCTGTTGTTGCAGCTACGGCATTCTTAAACAGGGATAATGCAAAACTGGAGATTGACAGAGTCCTGAAGGTTTTTGTAAAAGAGCGCAAACCGGTTTATATAGCGATTCCTCTTGATATAGCCGTAACGGAAATTTCTGACAGAAGTGTCGATTACAGCTGGACAAGTGATAAGGATACTCTTGATACTGTAATAAATAAAATACTGGAAAAAATAGAAAAGTCTGAAAAGCCGGTTATTCTAGGGGATTCTCTTATTAAAAGGTTTGACTGCAGATTGGAATTTAGAGAGTTTGTGGAAAAATCCGGAATCCCTGTTACAAACTTTTTGATGGGAAACAACCTTATTGATTCGGATTATGAAAAGTATCTCGGAATGTATTATTCAAAATTCCGCAACCCTGCGGCGCAGGAAGCTCTGGAAGGTACAGATTGTTTGATTGCGGTCGGGGCAATATATGGAGATTTAAATTCATTCGGATTTAATCTTCCTTATAAGATAAATTCACAAATAGCAATCTACGGAACTTATACCTGTATAAACAATATTAAATATGAGAATGTGAAAATGCAGGATGTTTTGGAAGGGTTGAGTTCCAAAATAGAACATAGAGATTATGAAATTAAAAAACCTGATACAGGTTATAAAAAAACAGCAGAACCACAGGGGAAACTAACATCGGAATATATATACCCCCGCCTTCAGGAATTTGTTAAAGATAATGATATTCTTGTTGTTGAAACGGGAATAGTTCCGCACGGTATGTGTCAGATAAAATTTCCTAAAAATGTTGAGATGCATACCCAGACACTATGGGGTTCTATCGGCTGGGCAACTCCTGCAACACTGGGGATATGCCTTGCTAATCCTAAATCAAGAGTTATTTTAGTAACCGGAGAAGGTTCTCATCAGCTTACGGCTATGGAAATCGGGAATATGCTCAGACGTGGAATAAAACCGGTTATAATTGTACTGAATAACGGCGGATATACAATAGAGCGTGTGCTTTCCAATGATCCTGATGATAAATTCAATGATATTATGCAGATGAACTATTCAAAATTTGCCAGAGTATTTGAGGGTGAAGTCTGGGCAACCAGAGTAACAACAGAAGATGATTTTGATAAAGCTCTAAAAGTTACGCAGATTATGAATAAACTCTGTTATATAGAGATTTGCACCGATAAGATGGATATGCCGAAGCTTACGGAAGATGTTTTTTCTTCCGTAAAAACTGATGCGGATAAAAACTCTAAAACTGTTCAGGAAAACTATTGCGAAACTAAAAAAGAAACACCAAAATTGGATGATAATTTGAATTTTGAAACACATGTTCATAAAAGTTTAAAGGAATTGGGCGAATAGATGGGAAATTTGTTTGTAATCTCCGGTTCATCCGGAGTAGGAAAAGGTACTGTTATAAAAGAATTTTTAAACAGACATCCTGAATTCAAGCTCTCTGTATCATGTACAACAAGGGCGCCGAGAGAAGGTGAAGTTGACGGAGTTAATTACTTTTTTCTTACAAAAGATGAATTTAAACAGAGAATAGAAAACGGCGATTTTCTTGAGTGGGCAGAATTTTCAGGAAATATGTACGGAACCGGAAAAAATTATGTCCAAAAAACTTTAAACTATGGACATAATCTTATACTTGAGATTGATACAAAAGGTGCATTGAATGTAAAATCAATTATGCCTGAATCCAAGCTTATTTTTATTCTTCCGCCTTCAATGGAAGAATTGGAATCCAGACTCAGGGGAAGGAAAACAGAGTCAGAGGAGGCTATTCAAAAAAGGCTTGAATCAACTAAACTCGAGATAGAAAATTCTAAAAAGTTTGATTATAAAGTTATTAATGACAATCTTGAACAGGCGGTTAATGATTTGGAGAAGATTCTGCTGGGTGTACATTAACTTTCTTTGTTACAAATATGTAACTCACTTTACCTTAAATTTTTGTTTATAGTATTATAAAGATTGAAGAATGGATTTTGGAGGTATTTTCAAGAATGTCAATTGCTCTGGAGCAAAAACAAGGTTTAATTGCCGGTGACGGGCTTTTACCTGTTAAAATGGCACAATACGCTAAAGAAAACGGGTTTGATGTAGTTGCTATATCTTTATCAAATGATAACTATGCGCAGCTTAAAAAATATTGTTCCAAAGTTTATTCCTTCTGTCCGGGAGAAGTTCAGAAGATTGAAGATACTCTTAAGGCCGAAGGTATAAAGCAGATTACTTTTCTCGGCAAAGTCAGCAAGACTATTCTTATTAAACGACCGAAATTTGATTCCCGTGCAATTGAGTTTTTAAAACAAGCTATCAGACTCAATGATGACAAAGTTATGCTTATGATTATAGAAGAGATGGAAAAAGTCGGTATTACTATTCTTGACCAGACTTTGTTTATCAAAAATCTTATGATTCCGTCAGGTGTTCTCGGAAAAGTTCAGCCGACACCGGAGCAGATAGAGGATGTCAACTACGGCTACTGGCTGGCAAAAGAAACCGGCAAGCTTGATGTAGGACAATCGGTTGTTATAAAAGATAAGATGATTATGGCAGTTGAAGCTATTGAAGGTACTGACAACTGTATTAAAAGAGGATGTAAAATTGCCAAAAATCATTCACGTGTAATTAAGGTCGCAAAACCTTCTCAAGATAAGAGATTTGATATACCGGCAATAGGGCTTAGAACTCTAAAGACAATGAAAAAATATAAAGCGGATTTAATTGCGGTAGAAGCCGGAGAAACAATAATTGTTGATAAAGAAGAAGTTGTTAAATTCGCAAACAAACACAATATCGTTGTAATGGCTGTTTAGTATGAAAAAAGTTTTCGTTATTACAGGAGAATATTCAGGCGATATCCATGCCGGAAAAGTAGTTCAAAACTTAAAAGAATTAAATCCGGATATTGAGGTTCAAGGTATTGGCGGAGAAAATCTCAAAAATGCAGGGGCTTTGCTTTTCTGTGATCATTCAAAAATGTCTGCATTCGGCTTTAGTCTTAAAATGGCAATAGACCATTTAAAACTTGAAAATGACGTAGTTGAATATATTCTTGATGAATTTAAGCCGGATTTAGTCTTGCTTATTGATTACGGAACATTTAACCTGAGAGTTGCAAAAAGATTAAAAGGTCATGGAATAAAGGTGGTACATTATATTCCTCCTCAGGTTTGGGCAAGCAGAAAATGGCGTATTAAAGGTATAAAAAAATATGTTGATAAAGTGCTTTGCATATTTCCGTTTGAAGAAGAAATGTACAGGGAATATGGAATAGATGTTACATATTGCGGACATCCGCTGGTGAAACAATTGCCTGAAAAAGCAGATAGAAATGAATTTTTCTCTGCGCATGGTCTAGATTCTGCTAAAAAACTTGTTTCTGTTTTTCCGGGTTCACGTCCTCTGGAGCTGAAATTTTTTGGCAAAACCTTTATTAAAGCTGCTAAAAAGCTTCAGAAAAAGCATCCCGAACTGCAGATATGTATTTCTCATGCACCTAATCTTAAAGACGATGTTTTTGATAAATATATAAAAAATACTGGTTTTAAAGTTATTAAAGGTGAAAATCAGGCATTATTGAGTGTTTCTGACTCGCTAGTTCTTGCTTCCGGTACTGTCGCTTTAGAAGCTGCTCTTTATCAAACACCTATGATAATAGGCTATAGAGGTCCATGGATTCTTTATTTTATTTATTTGCTGGTCAGATGTATAAAAAGAGTTTCACTTCCAAATATTATTATGGATGAAGATATTGTTCCGGAACTTATTCAATCAAGGTTTAATGTTGATAATATTTGTTACGAAACAGAAAAACTTCTTTATGATAAAACCTGTCGTGACAAAATGATTAGTGAACTCGGGAAGGTTAAAGAAAGACTTTCTGATAAGTATTCTGCAAGAGTCGCAGCAGAGTCCATTTCAGATATGCTCAATTCTTAAAAGAGCAGCTTTGATTTTTAATCCTCCGGCATAACCTGTAAGTTTACCGTTTGAGCCTATTACTCTGTGGCAGGGAACGATTATAGGAATAGGGTTTTTGTTGTTTGCCATTCCCACTGCTCTTGATGCATTCGGGCTGCCGCAGGATATTGCTATATCTTTATAACTTCTTGTTTCGCCGTATGGAATTTTTTCGAGTTCCATCCATACCCGTTTTTGGAATTCTGTTCCTTTCGGGTTTAGCTTTATATCAAAAGTTTTTCTCTTGCCTTCAAAATATTCTTCAAGTTCGAGAAAAGCCCTTTGAATTACTGGAGATAAAATAAAATTCCCTTTGAGGTCTGATTTCCCGAATCTGATGCTTGTAAGTGCGCCGTCTTCCTCTGTCAGGGTTAAGTATCCGATTTTAGTTTCTTTATAATAATAGTTCATATTGTAATTATAATACTGATTTGTTAGAATTAATATATAGGAGGCAAAATGAGGTTAAGAGGTCTTTTAATCCTTCTTTTATCTTTGGTGTTTATAAATTCGTCGTATGCTGCCGGATATCCTGGGGTAAGAACACAGTTTTTGAATAATAAAGCTGTTATATGCGCAGTTAATCTCAGAACGTTTAACGCAAAAGATACTAACGGAAACGGTATAATAGATAATGATGAAGAGAGCGGGAATTTTATAAATGCGGTTGAAAGATTGGACGAAATTAAAGCTCTTAATATAAATACACTGCATCTTCTGCCTATAACCCCGACAGGGAAACTAAAATCCCTCGGCACAGCCGGATGTCTATATTCAATGTCGGATTTCTGGAGTATAAATCATCAGCTTGTCGATATGACATCTTCTCTTACCCCTGTGGAGCAGGCTAAATATTTTGTGGATGAATGCCACAAAAGGGGTATAAAAGTTATTGTCGATTTGCCAAGCTGCGGAGCTTATGATTTATTTCTTTCCCATCCGGAACTATTTTTAAAAGACAGAAAGCAACTTTCTGTTATACCTTCTGACTGGACGGATGTCAGACTCTTTAATGCCGGAAAAGAAAATGAACTTAATCAGGATTTGATAGATGCGCATAAAAGGTTTATTGATATGGTTCTGGATATCGGGGCAGACGGGCTTCGAGCAGATGTCGCCACAATAAAACCGTTTAATTTCTGGAAAGAAATTATTAAATATACACGGGATAAAAATCAGGACTTTATGTTTATTGCGGAAGCTTCTGATTCCTGGAGAGAACCGCCTTCCAAGTATGCGCCGTTTACACCTTATAACAAGCTTTTAGAAGCAGGTTTTGACGGGTATTACGGAAGTTTCTTTAATCTTAAGGATTGGAAAACTGCTAAAGAATTAATAAATCATATTCAGTTTAATAATAAATTACTTACTTCTTATCCTGAAAATAAAAGTGTAATTTTATCTTTTATAACACATGATGAAATTAGTCCGATTGTTCTTTACGGAGAAAATTATTCTGTTATGATTTGCTGGCTGGAGGCAACTCTGCCTTATAATCCATATATTATAGACGGATTCCAGTCCGGCGATGATTATATTTACCCGTGGGCAAATACAAAAGCTCCTATGAGCGAAACAGACGATGACTATTATTTTGTCCATAGGGGGAAAATGGATATATTTAATTTTTCCAGAAAACCGGGCGGTAAAAGTAAACTGGTTACCGAAAATTTTAAACAGGCTTTCAAATTCAGAGCCGATAATCAAGATTTGATAGCTAAAGGGACATTTTCTCCTTTAAAATGTAATAACGATAGAGTTTTTGCGTATTCAAGAAGTTATCAGGGAGAAACTCTGGTTGTTATAGGAAATCTTGACCAGAAGCGTAATCAAAGAAGGATTGCGGTGAAAGTCCCGGGGGTAAAGAAAAAAGAAAGCCTCGGACTTATACACGGAATGCCGAATTACAGAACTGGAAAAAATAAAATATATACTGATATGGAAGCCGGAGAAATAAAAGTTTTGAGAATAGCTGATTTTTCTATATAATAGAATTATTGAGAGGTAAATTATATGAAGAAAAGAATCATGTCAGGCATGCGCCCAACCGGAAAACTCCATCTGGGGCATTATTTGGGGGTTATTGATAACTGGGTAAAATTACAGGATGAATATGAATGTTTTTATCAGGTTGCAGACTGGCATGCTCTCACTACAAAATATGATAATACCGATGATTTAAAACAAAATGTTATAGATATTGTGTCAGATTGGCTTGCTTGCGGAATCGATCCTGAAAGGTCAACGGTTTATCTTCAATCCCTTGTTCCGGAAACAGCAGAGCTTCATATATATCTGAGCATGATAACTCCGCAAAACTGGGTTGAAAGAGATCCGACCTTGAAAGATATGGCAAAGATTCTCAAATCTAAAGAAGGTTTTGCTTCCCAGATTAACTACGGGTTAATGGGATATCCTGTTTTAATGACGGCTGATATTCTTCTTTTCAATGCGGATTTTGTTCCGGTTGGAATTGATCAGGTTGCTCACGTTGAATTAACCCGTGATATTGCAAGAAGGTTTAACAATGTTTATCATACAGATTTCTTCAAAGAACCTCAGCCGCTTTTAAATAATTGTTCGCTGATTTGCGGACTTGACGGGAATAAAATGGGGAAATCATTTAATAATGATATTAAGATTTCCGATACAGCAGAAGTTACTGCTAAAAAAGTTATGTCTGCTATTACTGACAGAAGCAGGATGAGAAAAGATGATTTAGGTCATCCTGATGAGTGTGAAGTAGCGTTCAAATACTGGAAGATTTTCGGAACCGAAGCTGAAATTAATACGGTAAGATGTGAGTGTGAAAAGGGGCAGAGAGGCTGTGCTGATTGCAAACGCCAGCTTGGGGCAAAGATTAATGAACGTATGGCTGAAATTCGTGAAAAACGCAGCTATTATGAACAGCATCCGGATGTAGTTGAAGAAATTATAAGAGAAGGGTCAAAGAAGGCTCAAACAGAGGCTCAAAAGATTTTGGGCGAAGTCAGACATCTTGTAAAGATGTTTTAATTTTCTAGGCTCAAAATTAATAATGACCTTAAAAAATCAAATTGTGCAACATAATACCTATTATGTTGCACAATTTGTACAATTTCTTATATGGCATATTTTTAGAAAACTTTATACTTTAAATAAAATTTGTTACAAAAATTAACAAATCTAATTAGAATTTAATTCGTTTATTCACTATCCTCCTTAAGAAAAGAGGTTTTGCAGGAATTTTTCGTCAGAAAAATTCAGTAATGCGAGTTTTTCTTTCTTTGGGAGCGTTTCTTTCTTTTTTCATCGCAAAAAAAAGAAAGAAATGCTCAAGAATAAAATTACAAATAAGTTAACGTATAAATATCAGGCTGCGGCATCAGGTCTGATGCTGCCCCACCCGAAGCTGTAACTTTCGCTGTTGCTCAACTACAGCTTCTACCCTCCCCAAAAGGAGAGGGGTGTTTCCAGTTTAAAAATTTCCATTTACCCCTGCAACATAATAGGTATTATGTTGCAGGAAATAGTAAAGACTAATAAATATAAGAGTTTACAGTTGAATGAAAGGAGTATTTTATGGCAATGCACGGAGTATCTCAATGGGTTAAGGAGGCTGTTAGTCAAATTATACAAAGGGAAGGTAACCCGAAGGAAGCAGATACGTTGAAAGAATCAACAGCACTAGGTTTTTTATTGGCAAGTGCAGATAAACAGGAGGACAAAGATTTTATACAAGGATTTATGATTGAACATGTTGAGTCTAAGAAGTCAAAATCCCCTCAAGACGAGCCGCAACCGAGATCAGAACGTTTTTATAGGGATGACGGAAGTTACTATGATGAAGTATATCCAACAAATCCCCCAGGGAAAGGATGGATTTATATAGCTTATAATTCTGATGGAACTAAAACAGTTACTGAAACTAAAATTGTTGATGGCGTTGAAGTTCCTGATACAAAAATCTTCTATGATAATGAAGGACAGGAGTATCAAAGATATGAATATTACGGAGAAAATGATAAATATCAAGTACCCGTTTCCGATGATAATATTCCGAAAGAGGTTCCTTCTAAATCAGCAGAAACTGAGATGCAGGATAAGCAGACTAATATAACACCTGATGATGGTAAAATGAGCGCTGAAGAAATTAAAGAGGCTCGAGATATCGGCGGTGAAGTCGCTAAAAGATTGATAGGATTAACTGGGAAAAACAGTGAAGAAATTGTAAAATTAAATCTGGAAAAAATTACCCCGGAAAATGTTCTGGAATTTCTGCGTGGTTATGAGGAAGCACGCGGGGTTCAGATGAATAATACAGATCTCCTCTCATATGGGATATTTAGCATGTTTATGGCAATGCCATCTTCTTTACAAGAAAGAGGAGATGCATTCTTCAAACAGATGCGTACAGAGTGGAATCCGGAAAAACAAGATTTGATGAGAAATATTGCAACTGCACTTAAAGATTTTGTTGCTGACAGATACGGTCAAGATTCTCCGCTTGTAAAAGAGTTTGAAGTAATCTTACTCGAGGATAAATTTACCAGAAAAGAAACAGCAAAACTCGATTCATTTGTAACAAAGTTATTAACTGAAAATTTAAATTAATTAATAATTCGGGGCGGTTTTTAAACCGCCCCGCTTTTCTAATCTTATTTCTTCTTTTCAGCCCTTGTTCTAACAGAAATCCTTATCGGTGTTCCGAAAAATCCGAAAGCCTCTCTTATTTTGTTTTCTATATACCTTTTATAATGGTCTTTTAAAAGGTTTTCATCATTTACAAAAAGCAGAATTGTCGGAGGCTGTATTGCAGCCTGAGTTGTATACATAATCTTTAACCTTTTGTTTCTGATAGTTTGAGGCGGATTGAGTGCATAAGCTTCATTAATAACTTTGTTTAACAATCCTGTAGAAACTCTTTTTGTAGATTCATTATAAACTTCGATAACCTTTGTAAAAATCTGGTTAAGTCTTTGCCCTGTTTCAGCACTTATATAGATTTTAGGAACATAATCCAGAAACGGGATTTCATTTGCAAGTTTTGCGTCAAATTTGTTTATAGTATTTGATTTTTTGTCCTCAATTAAATCCCATTTGTTAATAGCGATAACCATTCCTTTGCCGGCTTCAGTTATAATTGATGCAATTTTTTTATCTTGATCCGAAATTCCGTTGACAGCTTCCGCCGCATCAATTACCATAAGAGCTACATCACATTCTCTAATTGAGCGGATGGCTCTGTCTACTGCAAATTTTTCCACACCATAGGTTACTTTAGATTTTTTTCTTATGCCTGCAGTGTCAATAATTACAAACTCTTTATCTTCATACTTTAGTCTTGAATCAATGCTGTCACGGGTTGTGCCGGAAATGTCCGAAACAATAACCCTTTTTTCGCCCAGCAGCGAGTTTACTATAGAAGACTTTCCCGCATTCGGGCGTCCTACAATCGCTATTTTAATTGTGCCGTCTTCTTCGTTATTTTCATCTTCTTCAAAGTCTGAAGTAATTTCTTCTAGCAAATCTCCGACTCCGCCTGAACCATGCAGGGCAGAAATAGCAATAGGCTCGCCTATTGCCAGGGAATAAAAATCACTCAACATTGTAATCTGTTTCCCTGAATCTACTTTGTTAACCGCAAGGAAAACAGGTTTTCCGGATTGTCTTAAAATATTAGCAATATCTTCATCAACAGGAGTTACTCCTTCAATCCCGTCTACAAGAAAAATTATTTTATCGGCTTCTTCACAGGCAATTTTTGCCTGGTCATAGATGGAAACCATAATTTCATCTTCATCACCCGGTACAATTCCGCCTGTATCAATAACAGTAAACAACTTGTTCTGCCATTCGACATCAAAATAAATCCTGTCCCTTGTCACCCCCGGTAAATCATCCACTATAGATTGCCGCCTTCCTACAAGGCGGTTAACAAAAGTTGATTTGCCGACATTTGGACGTCCTACTACTGCTATTACAGGTTTTCTTTTCATAAATGTAATTCTATCATAATCCTAAATTAAAAGTAAACTGCAGCGAGAAGGGGTAAATAAGGGGGGGAATGAATGAAAAGGGGGGATAAATAGGGAGAAAATAGGAAAGAATGAAAATAATAGGGTGGAACGGGAGGAGAGAATGTAATTAGGTTAGCCGGTAAAATTGCAGGGTATAATTATAAGAGAAAGCAGTTGGAGTATTGAAAAACCTATATCTGTTGTCTTAAGTTTTTTTAGTGTATAATTGACTCTTGTAAGGGGCTGATTGTTCCGTTTTGTACAAAAAGGAAAAATATTGAAACACTCACGATTAACAATAGCAATATTCATATCGCTTGCGCTGGGAATTCTTGTCGGTTGGCTGTTCCCATCTTTTGCCGTAAGAACTCATGTCCTTGCGGAAGTATTTTTGCGAATGGTTAAAATGATTATTGCTCCCCTTTTATTTGCGACACTGGTTGTCGGAATGGCTGGGCATGGCGATGTTAAAAATCTCGGCAGGCTAGGTATAAAAACAGTTGCGTATTTTGAAGTTGTAACAACTTTTGCTCTTATAATCGGTCTTGGTTTTGCAAACCTCTTTAAGCCGGGAGAAGGAATGGTGAGTATTGCTTCTCAGCATATAGGGCTTGGCGAAATTACAAGAATGGCATCTTCTACCCATCACAATTCTTTTGGAGAAATGTTTCTGGGTCTGTTTCCGACAAGTATTTTTCAGGCAATGTCTGACGGGAACCTGCTTCAGATAGTTGTATTTTGTATATTTTTCGCTCTTGCAATCTGTGCTGTCGGGAAAAAAGCTCAGCCTGTTGTTGATATTTTAAATTCTGTTTCAACAATAATGTTTAAGTTTACCGAATATGTAATGGTTTTTGCACCGGTGGGTATTTTCGGGGCAATTGCTTATACTGTCGGGTCTAACGGAATTGAGATTTTATTTAATTACGGAAAGATAATAGTTTCTTTATATGTGGCGCTTGCAGTATTTGTACTTATTGTTTTGTTTATTGTGTGCAAAATTGTGCATATATCATTCAGCAGTTTGATAAAGGCTATTCAAGAACCTGCACTTTTAACATTTACGACTGCAAGCTCGGAAGCTGCTCTTCCGAAAGCTATGTCTATTATGGAAAAATTCGGCGTACCGAAATCTATTGTAAGTTTTGTAATGCCTACAGGTTATACTTTTAACCTCGACGGTTCAACTTTGTACCTCGCAATGGCTGTTCTTTTCTCGACTCAGCTGGTCGGAATTCATTTATCTTTAGAACAGCAGCTTGTTATAATGTTTGCTCTTATGCTTACATCAAAAGGTGTCGCAGGTGTTCCGAGAGCCTCATTAATCGTTCTTGCAGGAACTCTGACCAGTTTTAATATTCCGATTTTAGGGGTGGCAATTCTTCTCGGTGTCGACCAGATTCTTGATATGGGAAGAACCACTGTCAATCTTATCGGGAACTGCGTTGCGACAGTTGTTATTGCAAGATGGGAAAATGTTTTTGACTATAATAAAATGCACGAATTTATTAAAAACAGAAGTGCTAAAACCAATACTCTGGGCAAAACCGAAAGTAATGTAAGTTTCCAGAAAGATTTTACTGCATAATTTTTTGATTGAGGATTTAAGAAAGGGTGATAAAGATGGAATATAAAGAAACCTTAAACTTACCGCAAACGACTCTTGAGATGAGAGCTAATGCTACTAAAAAAGAGCCGGAAACCCAAAAATTCTGGGATGAGGTAAATGTATACGAGAAAAATTTAGCTCAAAGAGATAAGGTTAATAAATTTGTACTCCATGACGGCCCGCCGTACTTGAGTTCAGAGAAAATCCACGTTGGGACAGCTTTAAACAAAATTCTTAAAGATATTTTAATCAGGTATAAATCTATGAGAGGCTTTTATGCTCCTTATGTTCCGGGCTATGACGGACACGGACTCCCGATTGAAAATGCGGTGGTAAAAAATATAAAAGGCGGAAGGGCAGCCCTTACTCCGGCTGAACTTAGAGCAAAATGCAGAGAGTTTGCTCATAAAAATCTTAAAGGTCAGGAAGCGGAATTTAAGCGACTCGGTGTCTGGGGAGATTGGGAACATCCTTATTTAACCATTAATCCTGAATTTGAAGCAGAACAAGTCAGAGTTTTCGGAGAAATGTACAAAAAAGGGTATGTAGAAAAAGGTTTAAAACCTGTTTACTGGTGTGCTTCCTGCGAAACAGCTTTAGCAGAAGCAGAGGTTGAATATGCTGACCATACTTCAACTTCTATTTATGTAAGATTCAAATTCACACCGGAATCGGTTGAAAAGATTAACAAGCTGGTTGATACAAAAGGAAAAGATGTTTATGCGGTCATCTGGACGACTACTCCTTGGACAATTCCTTCAAATATGGCAATCAGTATGCACCCTAAATTTGAATATACATTCTTCACATACGGGGATGATGTTTATGTAGCAGCTCAAGGACTTTTAGGAAGCTTCCTTGAAGGTGTCGGCTGGGAAGAAAAAGATATTAATGTCATAGGTTCTTGTACCGGTAATGATTTAGAACTTTTGGAAACAAAACATCCTTTATATGACAGAAAATCCCCTATTATTTTGGGCGAACACGTTACTCTTGATGCAGGTACCGGTTCTGTCCATACAGCTCCGGGACATGGTCTTGAGGACTATGAAGTCGGGTGCAGATATAATATTGAAGTATTTTCACCTCTGGACAGCAAAGGCGTTTGGACAGAAATTGTCAATGATAAAGATTTAGAAGGCGTTCCATATTATAAAGGAAATAAAATTGTTATAGATAAGCTTGAAGCTTGCGGAGCTTTGCTTGCGGCTTCTGAAATTAACCACTCTTACCCGCACTGCTGGAGATGTAAAAATCCTGTAATCTACAGAGCTACTCCGCAATGGTTTGTTAAAGTAGACAGATTCCGTGATGAAACACTTGAGGCAATTAAAGGGGTAAAATGGATACCTGCAAGCGGCGAAGCCAGAATCTCTAACATGGTTGCAGGACGTACAGACTGGTGTATTTCCCGTCAAAGAGCATGGGGGGTTCCGATACCGGTATTCTATTGCGAAGACTGCGGAGAAACTATAGTTACGGATGAAACGATAGAAAATGTTGCAAAAATATTTGAAAAAGAAAGTTCTGATGCCTGGGTAAAACACACACCGGAAGAGCTTTTACCGGCTGGCTTTGTATGCCCTAAATGCGGCGGAAAACATATTAGAAAAGAACAGGACATTATGGATGTCTGGTTTGATTCAGGAATTACCTGGAGAGCTGTTGTAGAAAAACGCTCGGAAGAGCTTGGACATACTCCGGTTGATATGTATCTGGAAGGCTCTGACCAGCATAGAGGCTGGTTCCAGTCATCTCTTCTAACTTCAATCGCTACTCAGGGTAAAGCACCTTATAAAACAGTTTTAACCCACGGTTTTGTATTTGGAGAAGACGGCAGAAAAATGTCAAAATCTCTGGGCAACTATATAAGACCGGATGACATTATTAAAAATTACGGTGCCGATATTTTAAGACTCTGGGCAGCTTCCGTGGATTACAGAAACGATACCAAAATTGGTGACAATATTATTAAACAGCTTGCGGAAATCTTTAAGAAAACAAGAAATACAGCAAGATTCCTGCTTGGTAATATATTTGATTTTGACCCTGCTGTTGATTATGTAAAATATGATGATTTAAAACCGATTGATAAGTTTGCGCTTCACAAATTGAATAAACTTGTGGAAGAAGTAACAGTTGCATTTGAAAACTATGAGTTTTATAAATACTTCCAGTGTTTGCAAAACTTTGCGGCGGTTGACTTAAGCTCGTTCTATCTTGATATTGTAAAAGACAGACTCTATACGGCAGGAAAAAAATCTTTATCAAGAAGAGCATGCCAGACCGTTCTTTATGAAACCCTGCAAGCTCTTGTAAGAGTTCTCACTCCTGTAATGCCGCATCAGGCAGAAGATATCTGGCAGAATACTCCTGAATGTCAGAGAGACGGGTTGGAAAGCATTCTGCTGGCAAATTGGGCAGAAGCAAATAAAGAATGGGAAAATCCTGAACTTGAAAAAGATTTTGAAAAAATCTTAAAGACAAGAGAAGTAGTAACAAGAGCTATTGAACCTTTAAGAGCAGATAAAAAGGTAGGAAGTTCGCTTGAAGTTGCAGTATTTGTTAAATCAGATGATGCTGAAATATTGAAACAGAACGAAAAAGACCTTGCGGATATCTTTATTACATCTCAAGCTTACGTAACTGACAAAGCTCCTGACGGTGTTCTGAATGAATACACTGAAGATGGAATCACTGTCTGGGTAGCAAAAGCGGAAGGCGAAAAATGCGAACGCTGCTGGAAATATCGTAAACTCGGGGAACATACAGGATACGAAACAATTTGTTCGGATTGTTATGAAGCAGTTGTTCAATAGCAGAAGTTGTTAAATTATAGTACGGGGAAAGCTTTAGCATTCCCCGCACTTAGTTTTATTTAAGAATGGAAATTAATCCTGCTATCTATATACCGGAAGCGGCAGATAAATATAATTTATCTGTTATGAGTCGGTGAAGGATATAATCTATTTGTTTATCCCTTCACTTTACCCCTTTAACCTCTGATTCTGGTATTTGAGTTAAAAACCTGATTTTCGGCATCTTTGCCTTTGAAAAATGTAATTGTTTGTTCGAGTTCAGGGTTCGGATTGAGTTTGTATGCGGCTTCAAAATATACAAGAGCGGCTCTTGTATCACCAAATTTTGCGTTAATATCGCCCATCCTGCACAGGGTTTCATAATGCACCATATACCCTCTTTCATAGGCTTTTTTATAGTATTTCAGGGCTTTTCTAAACTCGCAGCGTTTATAGTAGTATTCTCCGAAATAAAAATACGGTTCAGGGTTGGTTGAATTTATACTTATTGCTCTGGATAAATTTTCTTTTGCGTATTTATCCTGATTAATTCTGTCATACAATGCTCCGAGTTTTACGCAGTATGATTCATTTTTAGGGTCGATATTCTGCAAGGTGCGGTACATATTAAGGGCTTTTGTCATCTCGTCCGTGATTTTATCTGAATTGCTTTGCATTGCAAGAAAATAATATGACCTTGCATTAAGCTCCAGCTCGGCTTCCGATATTTGAGAATAATCAATCGGCGGTACGTAATCGACTTTTCCCTTAACCGCACTCCAGGCAGGAAGGTTTATAAAAATTGCTAAAATTGTAATTATTAAAATTATAGAAGGTTGTCGCATAAATTCATCATAATGTTGTATAATAATTCTATTGTAACAGAAAATTTTTTAGTAGAGAATATATCTTAGGAGAAACTTTTTGAAAGAACTGATTTGTATTTCTGTATTTATAGTTATTTCAACGCTTTTAGCCATAGCGATGATTGCTGCCGGTTTCATATGTGAATACCGGAAAAAATCCGATACAAAGACAACTACTTATGAGTGCGGTTTAGAGCCGTTTAACGATGCAAGAATAAAGTTTGATGTTAAATATTTTAACTATGCAATTTTATTTTTAATTTTTGATATTGAAACTATTTTTCTTTATCCGTTTGCGGTTTGTATGGATTCATTAGGCTTATTTGCGGTAATTGAGGCATTTATATTTGCAGGTCTGCTTCTTATAGGTTTATTTTTTGTAATAAAAAAGAAAATGTTGAGGTGGATTTAGGATGAATATAATTGTTACTTCAATTGATTATATTCTAAACTGGAGTCGTGCAAATTCCTTGTGGCCTTTGACTTTTGCGACATCATGCTGCGGAATAGAGATGATGCAGACGGTTGCTTCTAATAACGATATTGCAAGGTTTGGTTCGGAAGTCTTTCGAGGTTCTCCAAGGCAGGCGGATTTATTAATTTGTGCCGGAACTATTACCCACAAGATGGCGCCGGCGCTTTTGAGGTTGTACGAGCAGATGCCCGAGCCTAAATACGTTATCGCAATGGGAGCATGCACCTGCGGCGGAGGAATGTTTGCACAAACCTCGTATTCAGTGATAAAAGGGATTGATAAAATTATTCCGGTTGATATTTATCTTCCTATGTGTCCGCCGAAACCGGAGTCTTTATTGGATGCGATAAGAAAATTACAAAGCAATATAAAAAAAGAATCTATTCTTGAAAGAAAAAGTTTTACAAACAAACACTCATCTCCTCTTAGCGAATCCTGCGGTTTGTTAACGGATGAATTTAATGTAACAAAATTAGGAGTTTTGTAAAACTAAAAGTATTATTAATATATGAAAGCAGGTAGAAAATGAACTGGGCAGAGTTCCAAAATATATTCAGTGATTGCAGATTATACGGGGATAAAATTGTTATTAATTCTAATCTCTTAAAAACGGTAGACTTTATTAAAACAAACTACCACTTTGATATGCTGAAAGAAATTATAGCTACTGATAACGGGGATGGCTCTTTTGAATTGATTTACAGGCTTTTTTCTCCCGATGATGAAGAGGACTTGCTTCTGTCCATAAATGTAAAAGACGAAACGGAGAGTGTTTCATCTGTTTTTGAATCTGCAGTTGCGGACGAAAAAGAAATTTATGATTTGTTTGGCATAAAATTTATAGGAAATACGGAATTAAAAAGACTTTATATGCCCGAAGGCTGGGTCGGACATCCTCTAAGAAAGGATTATCAGGAGAATGATGAGAGGTTAAAGTGGAATGAATAAACTCAAACTTAATTTAGGTCCTCAGCATCCTTCGACACACGGGGTTTTGAGGCTTATACTTGAGCTTGAGGGGGAGAAGATTCTCTCCTGTGAACCTGATATCGGCTATCTTCATCGGGGAATGGAAAAGATGGCGGAAAAACTTTCTTATATTCAGTATTTACCTCTTGTTGACAGAATAGATTATCTTGCCGGATTCTTTTATTCGGAGCTTTTATGCAGAACTGTAGAGAAGGCTCTTAATATTGAACTTTCAAAAAGGGTAAAAGCAATAAGACTTATCCTGCTTGAGCTTAACCGTATGGCATCTCACCTTCTCTGGATTGGAGCCTTTCTTATGGATTTGGGTGCTGTTTCTCCTTTCTTCTATGCTTTTAGAGAAAGAGAGCTTATTTTGCAGTATTTTGAAAAGGTTTCCGGACAGAGAATGATGAATAATTACTTTGTATTCGGCGGGGTTAGAAGAGATATCGAGTTTTTAGAGGATATTGAAGAGATTTTAAAAATCCTGCCTGAAAAAGTTAATGATTACGAAAAACTTATAACTGAAAACCCGATATTTATACAAAGAACAAAGAATAAAGGAATTTTAGATAAAAATACGGCATTCAATTTCGGAATAACGGGGGTAAATTTGAGGGCAAGCGGAGTTGAGCTTGATTTCAGATCGGGGGATTATTTGTATGAAGGTATTGAATTTAAGCCGGTTGTTCTTGACGGGTGTGATTCTTATACAAGATACAGGGCAAGGGTTCAGGAAATAAGAGAGAGTATAAAAATCATATCTCAGGCGCTTGAAATACTAAAATCAGAGAAGGATTTGAACCAGAATCTTCTTAATCCTTTTACACTCTCTCTTCCGGAGGGTGAATATATACAGGAAATAGAAGCTCCGAGAGGGTTAGCTTCAGTTTATATAAAATCAACAGGAGAAAAAACTCCATACAGGTTCAAATGGAGAACGGGTTCTTATTATTCGGTCAATCTTTTAAGGAAGCTGTTAAAAGGAGCTTATTTAAACGATGCAATTGCGATAAGCGGGTCTTTGGATATAATTTTACCGGAGGTAGATAAGTAAAGTGAATTATCTGTATTTTTTATACATAGAATTTCTTGCAAAACACAATATCCCGCAGCTATTCGGGGATTTAACTTTTTATATTATTCCTTGCTGTATAATTTTTGCGGCTCTGCTTGTGGTTGTGCTGGCACTGGTTCTCTTTGAGAGAAAGCTTCTCGGATGGTTTACTCAGAGAAAAGGACCGAACAGAGTCGGTTTCTGGGGAATTTTACAGACTCTTGCGGATGCTTTTAAACTTTTATGTAAAGAAAATATTACTCCGAAAGGCGCAGACAGATTTTTGTTTAACCTTGCTCCTGTTATTATATTTGTTCCTGTTATGATTGCTCTCGGGTTAATTCCGTACAGTTCGGAATTTACTTTTATGAATTTCCAAACAAATCTTTTAATCTTTATTGTAATCGGTGCTATGCCTGTTTTGAGTATACTTTTTGCAGGCTGGGCAAGTAATAATAAGTATTCGCTTTTCGGGGCAATGAGGAGCGTTGCCCAGATTTTAGCTTATGAACTTCCTATAGCGTTTTGTATACTGTCGGTTGCTGTGCTAGGCTCTTCATTAAATCTTACTCAAATAGTTTATGCACAAAGTTCAAGGCTCGGAGTTTTAGGCTGGTTTGCCCTGCCGTGTTTTATAGGCTTTGTTATTACGTTTATTTGTATGATAGCTGAACTTAACCGCTGTCCGTTTGATTTGCCGGAAGCTGAAAGTGAGCTTATTTGCGGGTATAATACGGAGTATTCCGGCATGAGGTTTGCTATTTTCTATTTGAGTGAATATGCAATGCTTTTTGCTAATTCTCTGCTTCTTGCGGTTTTATTTTTGGGAGGTTTTTTATCTCCGCTGGGTAAATTTTTAAGTCCTATTATTTTCCCTCCGGAAATAAGCGGAGTAATGGTTTATTTTGAACAGGCATTCTGGCTCTTTGCCAAAACTTTTCTTATAATTTTTGTAATAATCTGGATTAGAGCAACATTCCCGAGGATGGCTCAATTTGATTTATTAAAATTTTCCTGGGCGGTATTGCTTCCGGTATCAATATTGAACTTCTTTTTAATGGTAATTTTTAAGTACTTAACAGGAGGGGGATATGTTTAAAAAAATAGGATACCTCTTATTAAGTATGTTTATAGTATTCAAGCATCTGTTTAAGCGGCCGGTAACATTAGAGTATCCGGAAAAGAAAAATATTCCGCCGGAGAATTTTCGGGGAAAACCTGTTGTTGAAAACTGCCTCGGATGCGGAATTTGTCTGAGAGTTTGCCCTTCCGGAGCTATAACCATAGACAGGGAAAACAAACTTTATAAAATAGATTTAAAAAAATGCATATTTTGCGGTAATTGTGCGTATTATTGCCCGCATAGTGCAGTTAAAATGTCTAAAGAGTATGAACTCGGGGTTGATAACAGAGAAAATCTGGTGTTAAGCTACCCGATGGGAGGTGCCGATGAACGGAATTGAGAATCCGGTAGTTTTTTATCCGGCAGCTGTAGTTATGATTCTGTGCGGAATTTTGACAATTTATCTTAAAAATATAATGCATGCAATACTTTCTGCTGTCGTAGTATTTTTCCTTGCCGGAATGTTCTTTTATGTTCTCGGTTCTGAATACAATGCAATAATACAAATTGCGATTTACGGTGTCGCAGTACCGGTCATTCTTGGCGTTGCGGTTATGTTTACCAATCTTAAAAAAATATCTACCGATGAAAAAAGGACAAAAAGTTCGTTTTTAAAATACTTAATATTTTTGACCGGAGGTATTTTTATTCTCGCAATTATTTATCTTTTAATGACTTCGTTTGTTATTCTGCCTGACAGTTTTACCTATGCAGTTCCTGCGGAAACAAATTCGTATGAAGTTATGAATTCTTTTGCATCGGGGATTTTTACAAGATATGTATGGGCATTTGAACTTGTATCATTAATTCTTACGATAATTGCAGTTGCTCTTACTATGTTTAAAAGAAAGGAGAGAAGCTAAGATGGGTGAAATTACGGTTTATCATTACCTGTTTTTAGGACTGGCTCTTTTTGTAATCGGAATAGCCGGATCGGTAATTTCAAAGCATGTTATAAAAGTTCTTATTTCAATAGAGTTTATTTTAACGGGTGTAAATATTAATTTTATTACTTTTGCAACTTATTGTGATATACCAAAACTCGACGGATACATAATGGCCTTGTTTTATGTAGCAATAGGTGCGGTTGAACTTGCTGTAGCGCTTTATATTTTCTATCTGATGTACAGCAAAAAACAGTCTGAAAACATTGAAAAATATGGAGATTTATAGCTTTGGCAGATTTAATTTTAGATAACATATATTTAGTCTTACTTCTTCCTCTGTGGTTATTTTTAATAATAATGCTCGGAAGATTCTTCTCTGTTTATGTAAATAAAGGAGTCATATATGTTTTGACTTTGTTCTCATCTCTTGCGGGAGCATTGCTATGCGGAAGTGCTTTGTGGAAGCTTGATTCGGGAAGAATTCTGGAAAACGAGATACCGTTTTTAAGAATAGAAGATTTTGTTATCAATATCGGAATCCATGCCGACAGAGCAGCACTTATATTTGCACTGGTTTTGTTTCTGGTGAGTTTTGCTGTACAGATGTTTTCTATATCGTATATGAAAGATGAAAAGAAAAGTTACAGGTTTTATGCTCTTTTAAATTTGTTTAACTTCTCTATGGCAGGTTTACTATTTAGCCCTAATCTGTTTCAGACATATTTTTTCTGGGAACTTGTGAGTGTTATTTCTTATCTTTTAATCGGATTTGAGTATAATAAAAAAGAGAAATCAGACTCTTCAAGAAAAGTTTTTATAATAAACAGAATCGGAGATACAGCACTTATTTCAGGAATTATTTTAAGCTCGTATTTTCTGTATTCATATTCAGGAAACGTAAATTTCACATCCCTTTCTTTTGTGGATATGAATGCAATTTCAACTATACTTTATGCGTATGCACCTACCGGATTATATCTAGTTATCTGCGGACTGTTTATTGTTGCAGCTGCCGTTAAATCTGCTCAATTTCCTTTCTATACATGGCTTCAGGACGCTATGGAGGCAAAACTTCCGGTCAGTGCATTATTACATTCTGCAACGATGGTTGCTGCAGGAGTCTTTATACTATTAAGGCTTTTACCGTTCTTTACTCTTGCGGGTGTAACTTTAAAAATTATTGTCTTAATAGGATTAATTACAGCAATTATTTGTTCAATTTGTGCATCAAGCCAGAATCATCCTAAAAAGGTTCTTGCTTATTCAACTTCTGCCCAGTTGGGATTAATGTTCTTAGCTGCAGGCATGTTAAATATTAAAGCAGCTGTTGCTTTCTTTGCGGCACACGCTTTTATTAAGACTCTTTTATTTATAACCCTTCCGGATAAGGAAGAATGCTGGAATTATTTCAGCTTTATTCTGTTTTTGCTTGGCGGTTTATCGCTTTCCGGAATGTTTATAGCAGGCATGGCAGCTAAAGAGATGATTTATCTGAATTTAAACCCTGTTGTTTCGGTAATTTTTTGTATTATAGCTTTCTTAACCGCTTTTTATATTACAAGAATTGCACTCGTAACATCGCACGAATACGGCTTAATTAAAACCATGCCGGACAAGATAAAAACCACTGCATATATTCTTTTAATAATAATGAATATCGGGCTATACTGGTATTTGAGAACCCATGTTGAATATAAAGTTGCAGAACCTTTCTGGGCGGCGTTAACTGCATGGATTGTTGTCTATATTCTTTATACAAAAAAAGCTTTCTGGAAAGTTCCTGTACTTTATCCGCTTTCATATAACGGATTTTATCTGGACAAGTTTTATTCAAATACTGTTGTAAAACTCTATGACGGATTTTGCAGTATTTTAAACAGTCTGGAAGTGAAAGTTTTTTCAAACTACAAACCGGTTATATTCTGCTCAAAATCCCTTGTAAAAATAACTGGCTGGATTGAAAAAAATATAATCGAAGCTTCTGTCAGAATGATTACGATTACTTTTAAAAAGATTTCCCGTCTGGATATGAAAGCCCAGAGCGGAAATGTTCAGAGTTATAATGCGTATGCATTTATTATTGTTACATTAATTTTAAGCTGCTTAATAATAGCCTATATTATTATGCTGAGTTATATAGGAGGATAGGGAGAATAATATGGAAATATTCTTATCAATACCGTTTTTAGTATTCTTACCGCTTGCGGCATCTTTTCTTATAATGTCGCCTCTGTTTACGAGTAATGAAATATCTATAAGACGATTTGCCAAAGGAGTTATTGGATTTCACTTTGCGTATATGATTCTAATGCTCATATTCTATAACGGTGCTAATCCTTATGAGAGCCAGATTCATTTTTTCGGACTTGACTGGATTCAGTCGCTCGGGATAAAATTCCAGTTCCGTCTTGATGGAATCGGTTTGATACTTACAACTTTAACTTCTTTTGTTTTCCTGCTTTCTTCAATATCAAGCAAGATTAATATAAGGAAGAACCACAAGTTCTATTATTCTATGCTCCTTCTGTTAATGTCGGCGATTTTAGGTATATTTACATCTGCTGACATGTTTATGTTCTTTATGTTCTGGGAACTTGAACTTATTCCTGCTTATTTTTTAATAGGCGGGGATTGGGGAATTGATTATAGCGAAACCCATAAAAAATCAGCGGTTAAATTTGTGTTATTTACTTTTTTAGGCAGTATGTTTATGCTTTTAGGGATACTGCTTCTGCATTATTATAACTATGTTACAAACGGAATCCTTTCGGCAGACTTTTTAAATATTATGGATAATTCGATTCCTGACGGAATCCAGTATTTAATAGCGGTATGTTTCTTAATCGGTTTTGGTGTGAAACTTCCTATAATACCGCTGCACAGCTGGCTTCCGGATGCGCATACAAATGCTCCGACGCCTGTTAGTATGGTGCTTGCCGGAATTTTGCTAAAGACCGGTGCTTACGGTATTTACAGGTTTAATTATCAAATGCTGTCGGAATCATTTATGAGTATTGCGCCGATTTTAGCAGTGTTTGCGCTCGTGAACATAATTTATACTGCATTTGTTGCTTATACTCAGACAGATATTAAAAGAATTGTCGCATACTCAAGTATTTCAAATATGGGGCTTATTCTTCTGGGGTTATGTGCCTATAATCAGCTCGGACTTTCGGCTTCAGTATTCCATATGGTAGCGCATGCGCTTGTGACTTCCGGATTATTTATGATATGCGGAATAGTTTATTTAAGATGCAAAACCCGTGATATAAATTCACTGGGCGGAATTGCGCAAAAGATGCCGCGTCTTTTCGGGTTTGCAACACTTGTTGTGCTAGCTTCAATAGGTGTACCGGCATTCGCTCCGTTTGTAGGTGAAATTTTAACAATGATATCCGCTCTCTTCTCGGAAATAGGAGATTTATTGAAATTCGTTTCAATATTCTCGTTGCCGTTATTAATAATAAGTTCCTGTTATATGCTCAAATTCCTTCACAGAGGATTCTTTGGAAGTATGAGTGAGAGTTTTGAAAAGATTAATGATATTTCGGTGCATGAATTTATAGTTCTTGCCTCAATAATGGCAGGTCTTATTATATTCGGGCTGTTCCCGATGGCAGTTTTGAACCTTGTAGGAGCGTAATAAAGTATGATAAACGATATTTTTAATATATTATTACCGCAATTTTGTTTGGGAATATTTATACTTATTCAGATTCTATGCTCTATGTTTTTGTCGCCCAGAAGCTATAAATATTCAAGGCTTATTTCTGCAATCGGAATTTCTTTGAGTATAGTTCTTCTTACAACAGTTCAGACAGAGCCCCAGTATTTCGGGTTTAAAGGGTCTGTTATGGCCGATAGCTATACGCTTTTGTTCCAGTTTGTGATTCTTTTGTGCGGCTTTTTTACCGTACTTTTGACAAGGAATCTGATAAGGGAAAAGAAGCAGAATGCGTATACTTTTCAGGCAGTTCTTCTTACAGCGGTATTTGGAGCCGTAAATATTGTTTCTGCTAATGATTTTTTAACTTTATTTATTTCGCTTGAACTCTTGAGTTTCCCTTTATATTTTCTTATTTGTGCAAAAAAAGGGTATTATTCAAAAGAAGCCGCTTTTAAATATCTTATAACAAGCGCCGTATCAAGCGGAGTATTTCTTTTCGGGGTATCTTATCTTTACGGAATAACTTCTTCTTTGAATTTTTCGGATATCTATGAAATTGTTATAGAAAGAGAAACCTCTTTAATCTATGTGTTTGCATCTGTTTTAACAGTTCTGGGATTGATTTCCAAGCTCGCTGTATTTCCGTTTGCAAACTGGATTATTGATGTATACAAGGGATGTGAAACATCGGTTCTTGCGTTTATGTCCACGATTCCTAAACTTGCTCTTTTCGGAATCATATGCAGACTGCTGGTTTTTCCTTTAAGCAGCAGTTTTGAACTTACTTTTGTAATAGTTCTTCTTTCTCTTGTGACGGCACTCTGGGCAAATACTTATGCAATCAGAGAAAAGAATGTAAAAGTTATTCTGGCATGCTCGGCATCCGCTAATGCTTCTTATGTTCTGCTTGCTGCAAGCCTTGTTTCTGTCTACAATCTTTCTACGGTTATATTCTATTTAATATGTTATTCTTTAATGAATATAGCGGTTTTTGCGTTTTTAAATACAGCGGAATCAAATTCTCTCGGCGATAATGTTGAAGATTTTATAGGGGTTTTCCATAAAAACAAACTCCTTGCGGGAAGCTATGCTTTGTCTGTAATTGCGCTTGCAGGATTCCCTATTACGTCGGGTTTTGTTGCAAAAATCTATTTATTCTCTGCAATAGCAAATTCGGGCTTAATCTTTGTTCCGTTCTTAATAGCGTTATTGATTTTAACAGTAGTTGCGCTGTATTATTATTTAAAACTTATTACTCCGATGTTTAGAAAATGTGACGGAAATGTTTTGGTAAAAATGCTGGAAGCAACGTATTCTCAAAAGTTTGTACTTGTTTTTTGTGCGATTCTGACAGTCTTAATCGGGGTTTATCCTGAAAAACTAATTGAACTTTGCAGGTTTATAGCTTACAGTATTTAGTTCTTTCAATAATCTGCATTGTTAAATTGTCAAATTTCAGGTATACTTGAGATGGCAAAAGATTATGTTTAACAGAACCGCATTCAAAAAAAGAATACTTTTTGTTGGAATACCTGATATGGCATATATCGGGCTGGATGGACTTTTAATGGCAGGAGTAAATATTGTGGGGGTTCTTGGACCTAAAAAAGACCACAATATGTATGAGGCATTTAGAGATTATACTCTTTCCCGCAGGCTTAATTTTATTGAGTATGATGAACTGGATGAGCCGCAGCTAATTCAAAAAATTAAAGACTTAAATGTTGATGTGGCAGTTGTTTGTTCTTTTAACTATAAAGTTCCTAAATCATTAATGGAAGCAACAAAAGACGGGTTTATTAATGTTCATCCTTCCATGCTTCCTAAATACAGAGGCGGAAACCCTTATTCCAGAGTGATAATGAATGGCGAAACCGAAACCGGAGTAACGATTCATTTTATGGATGAAAGGTTTGATACAGGCGATATTATTGCTCAAAAACCTTATCATATTCATTCTAAAGCTACAATGGGAACTCTTTTTAATGAGCTGAACGTTATCGGGATAGAGCTTCTTCTTCAAGTGCTGCAAGCATATGAAGTTCAGGAGCTGCCGAGAATAAAGCAGCCGCAGGGAGATTTTATTTCAGGCAGAGGTTTATCGGAGCGGGATATTTTTATTAACTACAATAGAACTGCAGAGGAAATTGAAAGATTTATTCGTGCCTTAAACCCGTTTATTCTCGCCAGTACAATATTCAGAGGGAATCTGATGAAGATAATGAAGGCAGAAGTAGCGTCTGATGCTTTTTGTATCCCTCATCCTGCCGGTACGGTTGCAAAAATAGAAGATGACAAGTTCTTTATCGCAACATCAAAGGGACTTATAGCTCCTACAGTACTTCAATTTGGCAGTTTCTTTATCGGCGATAGTAAAGATTTTATCAGAATAGTTAATCCTAAAATCGGAGAAGAGTTTAAATAGTTACGGGAGTAAATATTGGTTGAGAGTTTTACCTCAACAAATAAGGGGATAAAATGGACAAATTATATTTTTTAACGGCAGGTGTACCGCTAAGTGCAGGAAATAAGGGATATGAAAGAGGGTTTGAAATCCTTGATGAAATGGGGCTTGACGGTTTGGAGCTTGAATTTGTCCACGGAGTCAGAATATCTGATAAAAGCCGTGATGCTGTCAGTTCTTCAAAAAAAGTTATAACAGCGCATGCGCCGTTTTATGTGAATTTAAATTCCAGAGAAGAAGAAAAGATTGAAGCAAGTGTACAAAGGATTATAGAAACGGCTGAAACGACAAAATCATTAGGCGGTTACAGTACGACGTTCCATGCCGGATTTTATCTTGGACAGGATAAAGAAACAGTATTTAACAAGATTAAAGAGCAAATGGGAATTATAACAGATTCGCTCCAGAAATCCGGCAATAATATCTGGGTAAGACCTGAAACAACCGGCAAAGGTACACAATGGGGTGATTTAGAAGAAATCATAAGACTCTCAAAAGAGTTTGAACAGGTCCTCCCTTGTGTAGATTTTTCACATCTCCATGCCAGATATAACGGTATTGTTAATACTTATGATGAATTTTCTGCAATTTTTGAAAAAATTGGAAAAGAATTAGGGCAAATAGCTCTGGATAACTTTCATGCTCATATTGCAGGAATTGACTATGGTGATAAGGGTGAAAAGAAACACCTTAATCTGGTTGAATCCGATTTTAACTACAAAGATTTATTGAAAGCGTTCAAAGCTTTTGATATTAAAGGTGCTGTCGTGTGTGAAAGTCCTAATATTGAAGAAGATGCCAGACTGCTTAAAGATTATTATTTGAGTTTATAAATCAATAATAAAAAAAAACGGGTTGGCATTTTGCCAACCCGTTTTTTTTATCTATCCTTCTACACTTCTTTAAATACTAAAGTTGCATTATGACCGCCAAATCCAAAAGAGTTTGATAAAGCTGCATGAACTTTCTTATCTCTTGCTTTGTGCGGAACATAATCAAGGTTTGCTACATGTTCATCCTGATTATCAAGATTTATTGTAGGAGGTACCTTGCCTTCCATAATTGCTTTAACACAAACAATTCCTTCTACAGCACCTGTAGCACCTAACATATGTCCGTGCATACTCTTGGTTGAGCTTACAACAAGGTTTTTATTCTGTTCTTTGTCACCGAAGATTTTAGCAATAGCTTGAGATTCAGCAATATCACCTAAACCTGTACTTGTACCGTGCGGATTGATATAATCAATATCAGCCGGCTTCAGACCTGCATCTTCAAGTGCAAGTTCCATAGACTTGATAGCACCTCTGCCTTCCGGATCCGGTGCAACCATATCATAAGCATCAGCTGTCTGACCGTATCCTGCTATTTCTGCATAAATTTTAGCACCACGTTTTTTAGCATGCTCATATTCTTCAAGAACAAGAACGCCGGCACCTTCACCCATGACAAAACCATCTCTGTCCTTGTCATAAGGCCTTGATGCTTTTTGAGGTTCATCATTTCTCTTAGAAAGAGTTCTTGCTGCCGTGAATGCTCCAATCCCCAGAGTTGTAATTGTAGCTTCGCAGCCTCCGGCTACAACAACATCAGCATCACCGTACTGGATTGATCTTAGAGCGTCACCGATTGAGTGTGACCCTGTAGCACAAGCTGATACGACAGCTTTATTTATACCTTTATAGCCATGCTTCATAGAAATTCTTCCTGATGCCATATCTACAATCAGCATCGGAACAGTAAACGGAGAACCTTTAGTCGGTCCTTTTTCTATCATAGCAATATGGTTCTTTTCAAATGTCTTAAATCCGCCGGCAGCAGAACTTACGATAACACCAATTCTATACGGGTCAATACCTGCTTCATCAATACCTGAATCTGCAATAGCTTCGTCTGCTGCTACCATAGCAAACTGGGTAAATCTATCCATTCTCTTTGCATCCTTTGGATCAAGATAATCTTCAGGATTAAAATCTTTATCTTTAATTTCACCGGCAATTTTTACGGTATGTCTTTCCGTATCAATTGATTCAATAAGTGAAATTCCGCTTTTTCCGGCTAAAAGAGCATTCCAAAAATTTTCAACTCCGATACCTATTGGAGTTACAGCTCCCATCCCTGTAATTACAACTCTACGTTTTGTCATCATCTACTTTTCCCCTAATAAATAAGAGGGCGAAAAAAGTTAGAATTCTCACCCTCTTATATAAATCTAATCAAATTTATTATGAGTGTGCTTCGATGTAGTTAACTGCATCTTGAACTGTTTGAATTTTTTCAGCTTCTTCATCAGGAATTTCGCAACCGAATTCTTCTTCAAAAGCCATAACTAATTCAACTGTATCTAATGAGTCAGCACCCAAATCAGCAGTGAAGCTAGCTTCCGGAGTTACTAAAGCTTCATCGCAGCTTAATTGATCTACAACAACTTTTTTAACTTTTTCAAATGTACTCATTTCTTTCATCCTCTTATTTATGTGTTATACACTATTCTACTAAATTATACTATTTCAAGATAATTTTGCAAATAAACTTAAAAAAACGTTACAGTTTTTATTAGCGGGCAGTAAATAATGATTAGTGAATAGATTCCGGGTATTTGTAGGACAGGTAGTAGCGGTAGGGTAGACTTTAGTCTACCTTACTAAAATCTACCCTACTACTATTTATGGTATTTTTACCCTGATTATATCATCAAACCGCCGGCTACTTCTATTGCCTGACCTGTTACATAATCAGTATCAAGTGCTAAGAATTTAACAACTTTTGCAATATCTTCCGGAGTACCGAGTCTTTTCATCGGAATAGCTTTCAAATACTCATCAATATTTGCTAAGTCATGAGTCATTGCAGTTTGAATAAATCCAGGGCAAACCGCATTAACTCTAATACCACGTGAACCGAATTCTTTAGCAAGAGTTTGAGTCAAGCCAATCAAACCTGCTTTAGAAGCTGAATAGTTTGCCTGACCGGCATTACCGTGACGTCCTACAATGCTTGACATATTGATGATTGAACCCTGACGGGCTTTCATCATATATTTAATAACAGCATGTGTTACACAGTATGCACTTGTAAGGTTAATCTTGATAACTCTTTCCCATTGTTCCATATCCATTCTTACAAAAAGACCGTCTTTTGTAATACCGGCGTTGTTTAACAGGATATCAATTTTACCGTGTTCGGCAACCATTTTGTCAACATTTTCTTGTACAGCTTTATCATCAGATACATCAAAGCTGTAAAAATAAGCGTTAACTCCGCAAGCTTTGATTTCATCTAAAGCCGGTTGTGCTTTTTCAGCATCGCAAATATCATTAATAATAATGTCGCATCCTGCTTTAGCAAGTTCTAAAGCGCATGCAAGACCAATCCCTCTTGAGCCGCCTGTAATTAAGGCAATTTTTCTTTCTGTCATTAATCTATCTCCTTATTTTATACCTTAAAACCTATACTATCAGGTTTTTGTTTTGTACATTAATTTTTATTTATTATCTTCGTTATTAAAATCTTTCAATTCATTTTCAATTTGGCTTATTTTTCCTCCTGTAAGAGAATCAAAAGATTTTAACTTATTTGTTATACCGACTGCTTTATCATATACAGCTTTTTTCTGTTCAGGGGGTAAGCCATTGTACTTTTCAGCTTCCTCCGGAGTCATTGCTCTGCCGAAAAACAGTACATAAAAGCCCAATAATAACAGGACCCCTGCTCCTATGTAGAATAAGAAGCTCATATGGCTTCCTAATGTCTGGTAAACAAAATCTTCAGTTTCGTCAGAATTAAGATATGATTCCAGTGCCTGTTTATCAATTTCGCAAGCCGCCAGTGATGAATAGTGATTCAAAGCTTTTGGTCTTGAGAATTTCAAACCATGTCTTTGAGAAAATGGTACAAGATAATATCTTACTTTACTTGATGTTTTGGAATTTTCATGAATAGTTGTTCTGCGGGCTTTGCAGGCAAAATGTCCCAAATCAGTTTCATTTCCGAAATCATTGGTAGTATTTTCATGTTTATGACTTACGTCAAATACAAAGCCTTTCTTTTTGCTTTGCAGCAGGCTATTTTCTGTAACACTGTAACAAGTTTTATTTCGGTTGCTGCATACAATACTTTTTGTTTCAGAACCAAAAATAACCATGCCTCCAGCTAACACAAGTACTATAATAAAAAATATTAACTTGTCCTTCATTGCTATACACCTGCAAGTTCATTTTTTAAGGCGTCAATTGTTGCCTCCAGGGAAGCTTTGTCAAAGACATTATAAACAGAAGCTTCCGGAGCTATTTTTTTATTTAATCCTGCTAAAACTTTACCCGGTCCGATTTCTATAAATGTATCAACCCCTTCAGATATCATCTTTTCAATTGTTTGTGTCCAGTGAACGGATGAATAAATTTGTTTTGGCATTTTTGCTCTAAAATCTTCGGAACTTGTTGTCATTTGAGCATCAACATTGGTAATAACAGGAATTGATGCATTATTCAATTCAAAGTTTGAAATAAATGAAGCGAATTCTTTTCCCGCTCCTTCCATAAATTTAGAATGGAATGCTCCTGAAACAGCGAGCGGAACAACTCTTCTGACACCGTTTGCCAGCATATAATCAGATGCTGCCTTAACAGCCTCGCTATCTCCTGTAATAACAACCTGAGCAGGAGAGTTGTAGTTGGCTACATCAACATAACCAACCTTAGAACCTTCAGCCAGACCAGCTTTAAGTTGTTCTTCGCTTGCATTCAATACAGCAGCCATTGAACCGCCAGTAGTAGCTCCCATAAGGTCTGCACGTTTTTGAATGGCTTTAAGAGTATTTTCAAGCGACATAACTCCTGCTGCATACATTGCGCAATATTCTCCTAAAGAGTGACCTGCAACAAAATCCGGATTTATATTCAATTCGGACTTTAAAGCTTCCATTGCTGCGATAGACATTGTAACAATGCAAGGCTGAGTATTAACGGTTTGCTTAAGGCTTTCTTCCGGTCCTTCAAAACAAAGTGTTGTGATACTCTTATTCAAAATCATATCAGCTCTGTCAAAGATATCTTTAGCTGATTCATAATTATCATACAATTCTTTTCCCATGCCAACAGCTTGTGATCCCTGTCCCGGGAACAAAAATGCGATTTTTTTAACCATATTATACTCCTTTTGTTTTTTATCGATAATAATTATTAATCTTATTTTGGATTGCTTTGCTTATATGATATCAGGGAAAATTTACCCCTAGCAAATACCTTCCCGCAATCTTACAATAGCTCCGCCCCAGGTCATGCCTGCACCGAAACCGCAGAGCACGGCGGTTGTTCCAAGTTTGACATTTCCTTTTTCAACACTTTCTGCCAGAGCCAATGGAATGGAAGCTGCGGAAGTATTACCGTAATATTTTATATTTGTTACGACTTTATCATCAGAGAACCCGAGTCTTTCCTGAACAGCTTGAATAATTCTAATATTTGCCTGATGAGGAATAAGATAATCAATATCTTCAGCCTTCATGCCGGCATTTTTTATAAGTTCATCCACATAGTGAGGAAGTACTTTAGCAACAAATGTATAAACCCCTCTTCCGTTCATTCTGATTCCCTGAGGTTTAGGCTCATATTGTTCAACAAGCGGACAATTTTTACCGTCAAAAGAAAGCTCGATTAAATCGCCAAGACTTCCGTCAGACTTGATATCAATCGCTATAACATCATCAACACCGTCTTCGGCTTCAGTTACAACCATAGCCCCTGCACCGTCGCCAAAAAGAATAGAAGTTCCTCTATCTTCCCAGTTTACAAGACGGGAATTATTGTCAGTTGCAACAAGAAGAATTTTCTTGTACATGCCGGAAGCTATATACCCTCTTGCGATACTTAAGGCATATATCAAACCGGTACAGGCTGCGGTGATATCAAACGCAGGCACTTGAGTTGAAATTCCAAGTCTTGCTTGAATATGGCATGCAATTGCCGGATATAAATCCGGAGGTGCTGAAGACGCTGCTATAATTAAATCTATTTCATCAGGATTCAATTTCGCTTTGTCCAAAGCACGTTTTGCAGCTTCAAAACCTAAATCTATAGCGTTTTGGTTTCCTGAAACAACTCTTCTTTCTTTAATTCCGGTTCTTGTGTAAATCCATTCATCTGAGGTTTCGTATAATTTTGTTAAATCATCATTAGTTATAACCGTTTCTGGAACACTATACCCTACACCAGCAATTTTCAGAGGTATTGCGTTTTTTATCATTGTTTTTTTTGCTCCTATATCCCAATTATTCGCTTATGCTTTGCAGAATCTTATCATTTACACAAGTTTCAACTGCGTGTTTTGCTACTCTTACAGCATTTTTAATAGCATAAGCATTGCTTCTTCCATGTGAGATAACGGTAATACCTTTTACACCAAGTAATAAAGCTCCGCCAAACTCTTCGTAATTAATCTTTTCGTAAATTCTTTTCATAAACGGTTTTGCTAAAAGACCGATAACCATTCCTAAGAAATCGGATTTAAATTCACTCTTAATCATTTTGAATAAAAGTGAAGATGTTCCTTCTGTAACTTTTAATACAACGTTTCCGACAAAACCGTCGCATATAACAACATCACACAAATTCAGGAATAATTCTCTTCCCTCAATATTTCCCATAAAATTGAATTTTTCTTTTTCTTCTTCAAGCAGGTTATAAGTGCTTTGTGCAAGCTCGTTACCTTTTCCTGCTTCTTCTCCGATATTAAGAACTCCGACACGAGGTCTTTCTATTCCTAAGACATTTTTAGAAAAAGTCATACCCATAATAGCAAATTGTTTAAGCATTTGAGGTGTGCAATTGCTGTTAGCTCCTGCATCAATAATAACAATAGGCTTTTTCATCGTAGGAAGAGTAACTGCAATAGCCGGTCTGTCAATTCCCGGGATTCTTCCTAACCCAAATAAGCTTGATGCCATAGCAGCACCGGTAGAACCTGCTGCAACAAGAGCATCAGAGCTTCCTGTTGCAACCGAATTTACCGTTAATACTATTGAGGAATTTTTCTTTTTACGAATAGCCTGACCCGGAGCTTCACCCATTTCTATAATTTCAGATGCGTGAGTAATTTTGATATCAAGTGATTTTACATCTATTCTTACTCTTCTTTTTCTGCCGGCCTTGCCGCAGTCAGAAAGGAAACCTTCCTGCTGGATAACTTCAAGACAATGTTCAATTCTGTCTTGTTTTCCGACTAATTCAAGAGCTACACCATATTCTGCCGCAGCCCACACAGCACCTGCAACTATTTCAAAAGGCGCATGATCTCCGCCCATTGCATCAATAGCTATTCTTGTCATCTTCCCCTCTATTCTTCAGTCTTTTCTTCAACTGTTTCTTCTGTTTTTTCTTCTTCTTTTACTTCAGCCGGAGTTTCTTCTTTAACTTCTTCTACAACTTCAGCTTCTTTTACTTCTTCAACTTTTTCTTCAACAGCTTTTTCTGCTTTAGTTGATTTCTTAGTTGATTTTTTTGCTGCCTTTTTAGGTTCAGCTTTAACTTCTTCTACAAAGCCTTCAGCTTTTCTTGAAACAACTTTGCCTTTGTATTGACCGCAAGCTGTGCAAACAGTATGAGTTAACATAACTGAACCGCAGTTCGGACATTTAGTTGTAGTCGGCTTAGTTGCCTTCCAGTTTGATCTTCTTTTTCCTTGAGCGCTATGCCCTGTTCTTTTCTTTGGTACTGCCATTTTCCTATACCTTTCTAATTTGTTGTACTACTTATATTTTCGGTTTGTTTTTTCCCGATAAAAAGGTGTTTACTCCTTGCGTTCAATCTTGATAGTTTTAAAAATGTCCATCCTGTTATCATGAACCTGATTGTTTTCGTCGGACGCAAACATTCCTTCATTACAATTTATACCACAAACTTTTTTATTTGGTAAAGATAATATTACAGATTGATACAATAAGTCATAAATATCAATTTCTTTTTCACCGTTCAGGTCGGTTATAAACTGACCGTTTTTCAGCTCAAACTCTTGTGAATACTCATCTTGCAGAGCTCGTTTTGCGAATGTTTCATCAATATCAATGTCTAAATCATAATCAAATTCATTAAGGCATCTGTCGCAGGTTAATTTCAGTTTTCCTGATACGTTTCCGGACACTTCAATAAATTCTCCTAATGATTTAAACTCTAAATTTGCATGAATATTTGTATTAAATTCCTGCATAAAATCATCAAACTCGTATTCTAGAGTTTTATCAGGTTCTCGCTCAATGTCTTCAATTTCTATTTTGTGCATATCATTTACCCATTTCAAGTTTATGCGTACGGTTCTTCTTGAAGAACAAGGCCTGCCATCTGAGTAGAAACAAAGCAAAGTTTTTTAATAGGTCCGATAGGTTCCTTTTCAACAAGTACAGGAGTAGGGCTTTTCATAAGCTGTTTGAGTTCTGCATAAACTGCCTGTGGATTGTCAAAATACATTACAATCGGAGTTGCTGAACCTTTTAAAAATAATATTACAGCCTGTCTTGTTTTTTGCGGTGTATTAAATTGCTGAACCATAAATCCCTCCTTTTTATCTTCTTATTCCCTAATAGAATAATTATAATATAAAATTCTTTTTATGAACAGAGAGAAAAGAGAAATCGGGGTTAGAGGTATTTACCTCTAACCCCGATTGGTTACACAACATTTTACATAAAATGATGTAAAAACCTGAATTTTGTATCGGGGCTAATGCCGCCCCGTACCCTGCACCAAAGTTCTTTCTTTTTTGAGAATGAAAAAAGAAAGAACTTTGGATAAGAAAGAAAAACACTTATTGCTGCATTTTTCTGTCGAAAAATGCCTGATTTTTCGCTCTCCTAGAAGGAGAGCGAATTTTCGCCAGGGCGAAACGAAGCAGAACCCGTCGGGGTGGGTTAACTGCGAGCGTGTGTCCGGAGGACACTATAGCGAGCATAAGAGTGCAGGCTCTGCCTGCAACAGCCATTCAGTTTAATGCCCGAAGGGCATTGAAAGCAATGCGGTTTTCTCTTTCTTTGTGTGTATTTCTTTCTCTTTGCTTTGCTACAAAGAGAAAGAAATACACAATATTAAAAATACATACGTAAACACATCATTTTATGTAAAAAGATGCATTCAAGTTCTTTTTGCTTGTGGTATAAAAGAAGTATGAAAAGAATAGAAAATATTGAAAAGATTAATGAAATTTTGTTAAATGACGGAGTTATAGCATATGTAACAGATACCGTCTGGGGGCTTGGATGCCTGCCTTCAAGCGAAAAAGCCGTTAAAAAGATTTACGAAATCAAGCATAGAGAAGCGGTCAAACCGCTTATACTAATGTCAGATGAAGTCTATAATCTTTTTGATTATCTAAAACAACCTATCCCTAAAGAAGGACAAAAACTTATAAAGAAATACTTTCCGGGTGCCCTAACCGTAGTATTGGATAAAAGTTCTAAAACGCCGGATTATATGACTTCAAATATGCCGACTGTCGGAATAAGAATTCCGGATAATGAAATATTTGCAGAACTTTGCCGAGGGATAGAAGGAAGAGTTCTTGCAACAACCAGTGCAAATATTTCCGGCGAGCCTCCTGCTTTAACCTATGAAGAGGCTGTGAACTATATAGGCGATAAGGCAGATTTTGTAATCCCTGATTACGGATTTAGCGCAAAAGGCAGAGCCTCAACCGTTGTCGGTTTTAACGGAGAAACTCCTGTTGTTTACCGGCAGGGCGAAATTGAAATTTAGCTTTGATTGATTTTGCAAATATTTAGCGGCTATCAATGTGTATAAAAAATATTAAACCTTGTTTGATATATAATAAAATCAAACACAATATTTAAAGGGAATTATTATGCTTAAAGGAAATGAAATCAGAAAATTATACTTAAATTATTTTAAAGACAAACATCAACATACAATTGTAGAAAGTTCAAGCTTAGTGCCGGATAATCCGACCGTGCTTTTGACTACAGCAGGTATGCTGCAGTTTTTACCGATATTTTTAGGGATTGTAAAATCGCCTTATGATCCTCCTCGTGCTGTATCTTGCCAGAAATGTGCAAGAGCCGGCGGAAAGGATTCTGATATAGAAAATGTAGGAAGAACCCCAAGACATCATACCTTCTTTGAGATGCTCGGGAACTTTTCTTTCGGTGATTATTACAAAAAAGAAGTTATTCCATGGGCGTGGGAATTTGTAACAGAAGTTCTTAAGCTTGATAAAGACAGACTCTGGATAACTATTTTTGAAACCGATGACGAGGCTTTTGAAATCTGGAGAAGTATCGGAGTTCCGGCAGAAAGAATTAAAAGAAAAGGCAAAAAAGATAACTTCTGGGGTCCTCCGGGGGCATCCGGTTCTTGCGGACCTTGCTCTGAAATCCATTATGATTTAGGCGAGCAATACAAGTGTTCTGATAATTGCGGGATTGATACCTGCGAATGCGACCGCTGGGTTGAGATTTGGAACCTTGTATTTACAGAACTTTATCAGGATGAAGAAGGAAACCAATCTCCTTTAGAAAAGAAAAATGTTGATACTGGAATGGGTTTGGAACGTATAACAATGGTTTGCCAGGGGGTTGCTTCAACCTTTGAAACAGACTTGTTAAAACCGATTCTGGATAAAGTTTCCGAAATGTCCGGAGTTCCTTATAAAAAGTCCGAAAAAACAGATATTTCTTTAAGAATTATCACAGACCACGCAAGATGCGTAACTTTCCTTATTTCTGACGGAGTAATTCCGGGTAATGAAGGAAGAAGCTATGTTCTTAGAATGATTCTAAGACGTGCTTTAAGACACGGAAAAATCTTAGGCATGGAACTTCCTTTCCTTTATAAATTAGTTGATGTTGTTGTTGATAACTACGGAGAAGCTTACCCTGAGCTGGTTAAGAATAAGGCTAAAGTTATTGATACAATTAAAAAAGAAGAGGAAAGATTCAAACAGACTCTTGATAGAGGATATAAAATGCTGGATGAATTTATTTCCGCAAAGAAAAATATTGACGGCGAAAGTGCATTCAAACTCTATGATACTTATGGATTCCCGTTTGAACTTACAAAAGAAATTGCTCAGGAAAACGGCTTAGAAGCGGATGAAGCAGGGTTTAAAGCTGCTATGCAGGAACAAAAAGACCGTGCAAAAGCTGCAACAGAAAAAATTTCCGTAACCGGTGATATTAAGTATGCAAAAGTTGAAGAACAGGTCGGTTCAACTGAATTTATCGGATATGAAGAAAACGTATGCGAAGCAAAAGTTCTTGCGCTAATTGAAGGAGAAGGTTATACAGATGTTGTTCTGGATAAAACTCCTTTCTATGCAGAATGCGGCGGACAGGTCGGAGACAGCGGGTATTTGACTAACGACAATCTGAAAGCCGAAGTTCTTACAACATTCAAGGTAAATCATCTTTTTGTACACAGATGTCAGATAGTGAACGGTGAAATTAATGTCGGCGATACCGTTCTTGCTCAAATAGATATCAAAAGACGTGAAGAAATCAGAGTTCACCATACATCAGCTCACCTTTTGCAGGCAGCATTAATAAAAGTCTTAGGGGATGAAGTTAAGCAAGCAGGTTCTCAGGTTGAGGAAAACAGAATGAGATTTGACTTTACTTTCTCCCGTGCGATGACTCCTGATGAGGTTGAAAAGACAGAAAACCTTATGAATGAATGGATATGTGAAAAACTTCCGGTAAATACAGAAGTTATGGGTATTGAGGAAGCTAAACTTACCGGTGCTACAGCTCTCTTTGGTGAAAAATACGAAGACGAAGTAAGAGTAGTTTCAATCGGAGGCAAAAAACACCACCACCATCATCACGGTGAAGGTGAACATCAATGCTGCGGAAGAGGCGGCTGCGGATGTAAGCATAAAGATGAAGCAAAAGAAGTAATTTCTATGGAATTCTGTGCCGGAACTCATGCCAGAAACACCGAAGATTTGAGATTGGTTAAAATCCTTTCCGAAGGTGCAATTTCAGCCGGTACAAGAAGAATTGAACTCGTTGTATCAAAGGCGGCTCTTGATTATATAAATAACAAAATCAAGGTTACAAACGCTCTTGAATCAAGGTTCAAAGCTCATACAGATGAAGTTCTTGAAAGAGTTGAGAAATTAGCTGAGGAAAATAAAGAACTCCAGAAAGAAGTTTCAAAACTAAAAGAAGAACAGGCAAGATTGAAGTTTGCAAGTTTTATTTCCAAGGCTCAAGATATTAAAGGCGGTAAGCTGTTTATCTCAAAAGTTGAAGATTTTGATGCCGAGGCAATTAAGACCGGTGCCGAACTTCTTGCAAATAAGTTAGGGAACAGTATTATTATCTTAGCGAATGATAAAACAGTTCTTGTAAAAGTTTCTGATAACTATGTAAAAGAAGGTATAAATGCCGGAAAACTTGTCGGTGAAATTTCAAGAGCAACAGGCGCTAACGGGGGCGGCAGACCAAACTTTGCACAGGGCGGTGTAAAAGATTCTGCCAAGCTTGATGAAATTCTTGCCAAAACCGAAATGGATTTAATCAGAGCTAATTTATCATGAGTGCAGGTTACTTAAATAACAAATTTGATGTTATAGTAGTAGGCGCAGGACATGCAGGATGTGAAGCCGCTCTTAGTGCTGCACGGCTTGGATGTAATGTCTTGTTGTGCTCTCTTAATCTGGATAATATCGCTCTTCAGCCTTGCAACCCTGCTATAGGCGGGCCGGCAAAATCAACTCTTGTGAGAGAAATTGATGCGCTGGGCGGGGTTATGGGAGAAGTTGCCGATGCAACTTATATCCAGATGAAAACACTTAACTCTTCAAAAGGTCCTGCCGTTAGAGCCTTAAGAGCGCAGTCAGATAAAAAAGAATACACTCAATATATGCGCCATATTCTTGAAAGCACTCCGAATATTTGGCTTAAACAATGCTGTATAACAGGTTTAAGAGAAAAAGACGGGGTAATTACCGGCGCAGTAGATGAATACGGGATAGAATATTCCTGCCGTGCGGTAATTCTGACAACAGGAACTTCGCTTGAGGGAAAATTGTTTATAGGTTTACAGTCCTATCCTGGCGGCAGGCTCGGTGAAATGCCTGCAATCGGACTTTCAGGATGGCTCAGAGAACACGGAATTCAGACAAAGAAACTAAAAACAGGAACACCTGCAAGAGTCGATAAAAGAACAATTGATTATTCCAAAATGACCGTACAGCCTGGGGATGACAAGCTTAGTTTTTATTCCTACAAACCTAATCGTCCTGTAAGAAAACAAGTTCCGTGTTACTTAACCAGAACAAATGAAGATACGCATAATATTATCAGGGCAAATCTTGATAAATCTCCTATGTATCAAGGGCTTATTCAAGGGGTCGGACCCCGCTATTGCCCGTCTATAGAAGATAAAATTGTTCGTTTTGCATCAAATCCTTCCCATCATATATTTATTGAGCCGGAAGGGCTGAATACTTATGAAGTTTATATTCAAGGGTTTTCAACAAGCCTGCCGGCATGCGTTCAGGTGGAGATGATAAGGTCTTTGCCGGGGCTTGAAAATGCGCACATTATTAAACCGGCTTATGCTGTTGAATATGACTATGTTCCGGCTATTCAGACACAGCATTCTCTTATGTCAAAAGATATAAAAGGATTGTTCTTTGCAGGTCAGATAAACGGTACAAGCGGATACGAAGAAGCTGCTGCACAGGGACTTATAGCCGGAATCAATGCGGTAAATTATATTAATTCATCTGATATGCTTGAACTTCCGAGAAGTTCATCCTATATCGGAACTCTTATTGATGATTTGGTCACAAAAGATATTCAAGAGCCTTACAGAATGCTTACTTCCCGCTCCGAATACAGGTTATTGTTAAGACAGGATAATGCGGATGAAAGGTTAACCGAACTCGGTCACAAAATCGGATTAATTGATGATGAGCAGTTTAATCGTTTTAAAACTAAACAGGAAAATATCCAAAAAGAAATGACTAGGCTTAAGGAAACAAAAGTTCCTGCGACAGATGAAGTTAATTCAATTCTTGCAAAATACGAAGAGCATATTGACCGTGGCATGCGTCTTTCAGAACTTCTCAAGCGTCCTAACATTAATTACGAAATTTTTAAAGAACTTGATGAAAAAACACGTAATCTTGACCTGAGTGAAGATATAACAGGCGAAGTAGAGGTTTTAATAAAATATGACGGATATCTAAAAAGGCAGGAACAGCAGGTAGAAACAGCCGAAAAGCTTGAAAAATACAAGATTCCAGATAATATTGATTATTCCAAAATCAAGCATATATCAACCGAAACCCGTGAAAAACTTGAAAAAGTCCGTCCGCAAAACTTAGCTCAGGCTTCCCGTATCGGAGGAGTTAAGCCTGCTGATATTTCTGTGCTCATGGTTATGCTTAAAGGATAAAAAAGTTTTTATTATCCTTTTGTTGCATGTTTGTAGAATTCAAATACCATATTAAACTGGTCCCCGACATATTTTTGCATTCTCTCTAACATACCTGCAACAGTTTCAGTATCAAGACCTTTTTTGTTGGTTAGAACATAGGAATCTATTAAACGTTTATTTCCTTTATTCGTTTCAATAACATGGTATCCGAGTGCGGTTAATTTTTCTAATGGCTGTCCCTGATAGCAGCATACCAATTTTTGTCCCCGTTTTTCTCCCATGATAACCAGTTTCTTTATACCGGAAGGATTTTTACTCTGAAAGTTTACCGGAGAAATTTGTAAATTATTCATTATTACCACCTTTCAAATTATTTAAAACTCAAGAAAATATAATTTGCTATCTGAGTCTTTCTGGTTCCATTCTTTTTCTGATGTATAATATTCTTATGGGGATGAAAAGATTTTTTCTTTTATTTTTAGCTCTAATAATTTTTATACAGCCGTGTTTTGCAATAAAAATAGGGCTGCAGACCAACACCGGCAGAACTTATATCGGCTCTTCCACTGATGCGGAAATTATTGACTGTAATACTAATAAACTTGTTTTTATTATGGAAAAAATGAAAGGGTATGAGTTCAAACCATATAGAAAGGTTATTGCAATAAAAGTCGACGGTCAGTTTAAAAAGATTAATTCTAATAAAATTGTCATAAAACCCCGTGAGAATGGTTTTATAAGTGTAAAAAGGAAATGGTATCGAGGTAACTTTATGCTTGAAAATACCGGACTGGGGTTAACTGTAATTAATGATATAAAAATAGAAGAATATCTTCAGGGAGTAGTTCCTTCAGAAATGCCGTCAAGCTGGGAGCATGATGCTCATAAAGCTCAAGCAATAGCCGCAAGAAGCTATGCTATAGCAAATCTCGGCAAAAGAGCCAAAGACGGGTATGATTTAAAAGATACTCCCGAAGATCAGGCATATGGCGGGGCTACGGCAGAAACATCTCAAACCAACGATGCCGTCAAGGAAACCGAGGGCATTGTCTTAATATATGACGGGAAAATTATTCCGGCATATTATTCTGCTGCTGCCGGAGGTCAGACAAAATCAGCAGGGCAGGTTTGGACAAAAGACTTGGCTTTTTTGAAATCTGTACCGTCTTTTGATGACGGGATTAGAAAAAACGGGCATGGTGTCGGAATGAGCCAGTACGGTGCAAATAACCTTGCTAAAAAAGGATATAATGCATATCAGATTTTAAGGTATTTTTACGCTAATACCAAGTTCGCCAAAATAAACCCTGAATACTACAAATAGGGGTAAAGGGGTAAAGGATAAAATTGAAATCAGAAAAACAGAGGAATAAAAAATGAAAACTGCACAGGTTAACGGGGATAAAATTGTTTTAAAAGAAATTGATGAACTTACATTAGGAGATAAGAAAGGTGCTATTGTAAGAGTTCTCGGATGCGGGCTCTGCGGGTCTGATATTGTAAAATTCAAACACAAAATTGTAAAAGACGGTGCCGTATTAGGTCATGAAATTGTTGCCCTAATTGAAGAAGTAAATACGGATACGGATTTTAAAATTGGGGATAAAATTGTTACTTCTCATCATATTCCTTGTTTTAACTGCACTTACTGTAAGCACGGAAACTATTCAATGTGTTCTCATTTTAAAGAAACAAATATTATTCCGGGCGGGTTTAGTGAAAAAGTTTTTGTATCGGAAGAACACTTGAAAAATACTGCTTATAAAGTTCCTTCAACAATGACGGATGAAGAAATATCTTTTTATGAACCGTTAGGCTGCTGTATAAGAGCAATTAAGCGCTGTAACCTTCAGGATGGAGATAAAGTTCTTGTTGTGGGATTAGGTTCAATCGGGCTATTGATGGGAGAAGCCTTAAGAGCGCACGGATTAAAGGTTTACGGATGCGACTTGTTAGAACACAGAATTGAACTCGGAAATAAATTAGGAATTGAAGCGTACAATTCAAGAGATTTAGAAGATTTTGATAAAATATTAAGAGAGAAAACTTCATCTCTTGGAGTAGATGCGGTATTTATGACATCAGGAGCTGATAAAGCAATAGACGTGGCTCTTAAAACTATCCGGCTCGGCGGAAAAATTCTTGTTTTTTCAAGTACACCTAACAATGCGGGTTATCCTAATAATGATATTTATTATAAAGAACTCACGGTTATGGGAAGCTACTCTCCTTCTCCGGCTGATTTGAAGGATTCTTTTGACCTTCTTGTTTCAGGGAAAGTAAATGTCAAAGGGATGACGACGGTTTACAAGTTTGACGATATCCAGCAGGCGTTTGAGGATACGATTTCCAATAAGATTTTGAAAGCTTATATTAAGATGTAACTTTTAGTATATTCCCTTCATCATTCCATAGAATTCTGCCTTTTGGTTCTATATTATGGTAGGTGTATGTGTTGGTTATAAATACAGGGTTAAATAAATTTTTCTGTACTAAAATTTTGACTATTCTGTCTAAAAGGGTGGTGCTTCCGGCTATTGTTCCATCGGCAGAAGTAGCCTTTATTCCGTCATAGAAGATTTTAGAATCTGCAAAAGTTGTTTCTTTAATATCACTATATGTTATTGGAAGGGCATCACTTATAAGCAGAATTCTATCAGCAGGTTTCGACTTAAAAAAGAGTTTTAGCGCATCATCACAAACATGAACGCCGTCAGCGATGATTTCTGTGTAGAGATTATCATTAATAAGTGCTGAAAGAGCCGTACTTTTACCTCTATGAACAACTCCGGACATAGCATTAAAAGTGTGTGTTACACCGTCTGCTTTTGATAAATCCCCTCCTGTACAATGTCCTGCCTGTACTTTTATATTTTTTTCTTTTAAATAGTTAATTAAGCCGTTATCAAGTTCCGGTGCAAGAGTAACAATTTTTATAAAATCATCTTCAAGCTTGCGGTAATTTTCAATAGTAAGCTCCATAAAGTGTTCAGAATTGTGAATACCTTTTTTTTCAGGGTTAATAAAAATTCCTTCAAGATGGATGCCGAGAATTGAATCACAGCTTTCAGCCGCTTTTTTAATAATTTGAATCTGTTTTTTTATATTCTGAACAGAATCCGTAACAAGAGTCGGGAAGAAACCTCCGATACCGATTTTTTTCAAATTTTCCGCTACAAATAGGATTTCATCACTTCCGGAGGCTTTATTGAAATCAATCCCGAAAGCCCCGTGTAAGTGCTGATCAATCATTAAAGGAGTTTCCATTAATTAATCTCCCAAAAATATTTCTCTTACCTTTTCTCTGTCGTCAAAATGAATTGTTTCTGCAGCAAGTATTTGATAGTCTTCATGTCCTTTTCCTGCAACCAGAACAACATCATTTGCGTTAGCAAGTTTATAAGCTTCTTTTATTGCAAGTTCTCTGTCCGGTTCAACAATAACATCGTTAACTTTTTTAATACCGGCTAAAATATCAGTAATAATTTGCTGAGGATTCTCTGACCGTGGATTATCGCTTGTTACAATAACTTTATCAGCTAATCTTTCAGCAATTTCTCCCATTTGCGGACGTTTTGTAGCATCTCTGTCACCTCCGCAGCCGAAAATACAGATTAATTGTCCGTTTTTAGGTGTGATTTCTCTGGCAGCTTTAAGAACATTTTCCAATCCGTCAGGAGTGTGGGCATAATCAACAATTACTGTAGGTTTATTAACAACGATTTCAAACCTTCCTGCAACGCCCGGGATTTTCTCAAGAACACGGATAGATTTTTCTATATCAAAATCAAGGGCAAGTGCTGTAGTTATAGCTGCCAGAATGTTGTAAACAGAGAACATTCCGTTCATAGTCAGTTTTGTTTTATATTCTTTTCCTTTGACAACACAGGTGAATGATGCTCCGTCATGTTCAAAAATTACATCTTTTGCCCTTACGTCGGCATCTTTGTTAACAGCATAGGTATAAGTACTTACAGTAGGCGAAATGACGCCCATAAATGCATCTGCATACTTGTCGTCAGAATTTATTATGGCGAAATCTCCTGCTACAAGCTGGGCAAATAATAGGGCTTTTGCTTTAAAATAATTTCCCATTGTTATATGAAAATCCAGATGATCCTGTGTAAGGTTTGTCAATACTGCTCCGTTAAAGTCTACATAGTCCACCCGATGCTGTACCAGAGAATGAGAGCTTACTTCCATAACTACATTATCTATACATTTTTCATTTATATTAAACAGGATATCCTGTAGTTCCGGAGCTTGCGGGGTTGTGTGTTTAGCATCGTGATAAGAGTCATCGCTTGAAAACTTATGTCCAAGAGTTCCTATCAGTGCACATTTTTGTCCGTTTGCTTCATAAAGTTTTTGTATAAGATGTGTAACGGTTGTTTTACCGTTTGTGCCGGTAACACCGATTATATTTAATTTGCGGGAAGGGTTACCATAGAAAATGCTTGAAATTCGGGCAATCATTTCTTCTGTTGATGAAACAACAATTTGCGGAACATCAATATTTAAACGTCTTTCTACTACAAATACTACAGCACCGTTAGCGGCAGCTTCTTCTGCGTATTCGTGACCGTCAACATGTTCTCCTGTCAGGCATATAAATATGTCATTAGGTCTTGCCTTTTTGGAATTGTATGAAATGCCCTCTATTTCGTATGACATATCTTCCAGATTAACAAGTTCTATGTAGTCAATTTCATCAATTAAATTTCTGATTTTCATAATAACCTCACTAAATTAAAATTCCTGGTTAACTGTTACGGTTCTTCCGCTTATTTTGTCAGGCTGAAGATTCAGGATATGTGTAATCTGAGTTGCTATTTCTTTAAAAATAGGTGTAGCTACAGTATTACCCCAAATTTCTCCCCCTTGAGCCGAATCAACAATTACATATATTAAAACTTGCGGATCTGTTGACGGCAGGTACCCTACAATAGAGGTATAAAGCTTATTTGTGTATCCGGCTCCGTTTTCTTTTGGTTTTATTGAAGTACCGGTTTTTGCGGCAACATTGAAGTTATCCATTTTAACGGCAGTTTTACCTCTGTTGATAGCTTCTGTAAGCAGTTCTGTAACAGCTCTTGCGTGTTCAGGAGTCATAACCTGAACTTTTTTTATTTTTATAGCTTCTTCTTCAGGAGAATATTTTATAACATGCGGAGTAATCCAGGTTCCGCCGTTAGCAATTGCGGATACTGCCGCAACCATTTGTATAGCTGTTACGGAAGAGCCATAGCCGTAACCCATAGATGCATGGTCTGACGTATCCCATCTGGCAGCCGGTTTTAAGATACCAACCGACTCTCCCGGAAGGTCTATTCCTGTTTTTTCACCAAATCCGAATTTCTTAAGCATTCCGTAGTATTCATTTTTATCCATCATTTGTGCCACAAGAACTGAGCCGACATTGCTTGAGTGCTCAAAAAGGTAGACCAAATCAATCATACCCGGGTTCGGATGCCTGTTATAATCATAATTTTTAATAGTCCACCAACCTACTTTAATTTTTCCGGTATCGTGGATTTTTGTGTATTTATTAATTTTACCCAGTTCCATAGCTGAAGCTACCGTAATTGTTTTAAAAGTAGAACCCGGCGGGAAAACATCCGTAAGCGTCCAATTTTTTGTTTGAAAACTTGTTGCTGACTTAAAATTATTCGGGTCAAAATACGGATAGACAGCATATGCCAGAATTTCTCCGGTTCTAGGGTTTGTTACAATAACAGCACCTCTCAAAGCTTTAAACTTCTGGATAGATTTCATTAGAGCTTTTTCGCATACATGCTGAACCGCAGCATCAATAGTTAATGTAACATCCTGTCCTTTTATAGGTTTAGTAGCTGCAATAGGGTCTGTTGTTATGTTATATATAACCTTACCTTTCGGGGTGACTTCAAGGTCAGAAGTCTTAGAAACACTTTCCAGCTTGTCTTTTGCGGTTAATTCAACTCCGGAAGCTACGTCGGCATCAAAATTATAATACCCGAGCACATGAGCTGCCAGAGTGCCCTGCGGGTATGTTCGGATACTCTTTTTATCCATCGGAACTTCACGTAAATTAAGTTTTGCAATCTGATCTCTCGTGTGCCTGTCCACGTTCTTTTTCAGGGAAATTAAAGGAACATCTTGATTAATCTTTTCAAGCAGGGTCATTTGTGAGATTTTTAAAATAGGAGCCAGCATTCTGGCAAGTTCTTCAGGCTTGTGGTCAATATCATCCCGTCTTATATAGATATCGTAGTACAAAGTATCCGTTGCGAGTTTAATGCCGTTTCTGTCATAAATGTTGCCGCGCATAACAAAGGAATTGGCTCTGCGCTGGTTTTTCGCTTTGATTCGAAAATGTCTGACATCAAGCACCTGAACGGCAAACAGGTAGATAACAAATAGAGCAATAAGAATAACAAAAACTATCTGAAGCCACATAAGGCGTTCAGAAAAAAGCCTGTTCTTGTTAGGATTCCCTATTTGGCGCATACTTCTCCCCCGCATACTCTATACTAGCATAAGCATGAATGAAAGAGAAGTAATTAAACAAAATTTACAATACATGCAGCAGGCATGCTATATTTGCCATTTAGTGTAAAAAATACACCGAATGACTGGTAACCACCCCGGCTATTTTTAAGTGTATTTTTGGCACTTTATGCGCAAAACCCTATAATTACACAACTTTGAGCTTGTTTACAAAAGTTCACATACCCCCTTGACAAAATTTTAAATATGATACATAATGAAATTGTAAAATGAAGTGTAAGAAAAACACTTAATAAGAAAGATCACAGAGGTGATAATTATGCAAGTAACAAGAATTAATAATATAAATAATATCAACTTTAGAGAGAATAATTTAACAAGAGGGGTTAATTCAGAAAACGCTATTTTAATGCTCAGAGACCCGAATGCAGCAGTAAAATTCGAAAAGAATCAGGAATACGCTAGAATGGCTGACTCTGTTGATACTAACCCGTTTGTTTCTCTCGGTTATAAGTTATACAGAACTTTCAACCAGCTTAAGGTTAGAGAAAGATCTAATGCCGAAAATAATAAATTTAGCGCAATCGCATAAGTTTTTCTATAATATAATACACACACATAATTTAGCGGTAATTGATGTTCAATTATCGCTTTTACTTTTATTAAGGGCGAAGATTTAATCTGAACCGGCGAAAGCAATATAAAGATGTATTTCGGGTATCTTGTCCGGCGGCATAAAGGGCATGTTGATTAAACCCGTTCCATCTTTTACACTTACCCCTTTACCCCTCACCGTTAATTCTGGCAATGAGTTTATTATAATTATCCAGATATGTTTGAGCTATTTTAGGTTTATTAAGGCTGTTATATACATAAGCCAAATTATATTGGAATTCCGGAACATCCGGTTTAAGGGTAATTGCTTGTAAAAGACTTGATTTAGCTTTTTTGATTTTTCCGAGTTTTATATATGCACAGGCTAGATTATAGTGAAGGTAAGCGTTTTCTCTGTTTGCAGAGATGGCTTTTTTATAATTATCAACTGCCATATTGTATTTGTTATCTTCAAGATAGATATTAGCCAGGTTATAGTAAGCTTTGTAGAACTTTTTATCTGTATTTATTGCTTTCTGGTACATGAATACTGCATTATCACGTTCACCCTGTTCAGCCATAATATTACCCAAAAGCAGCCAATCCTGCGCAGAACGTTCTTTTTCATCAATTTGCAGGATTAAATCCATTGTTCTGTTATAGTTGTTATCTATGTAAAACGCTGTTGCTTGCTTGGATAAATCTTCTGCAGTTGCTCCGAAACACGGAATTGATATTAAAAATAGCAATAACAGTAATATAACTCTTCTCATAATTTAATTATATTTAAAAAATTCATTCTTTTCAAATCCGTGATTGAATCGGCTTTGAGTTCATGATACACTTCTTATGGTAAAGAAGAAGGAGTAATTTTATGGTCGGGATATCACTACTAAAAAAAGATGATACAAAAGTTATTTCTGAGGCTCTTAAGGCTCTTGGAAAAGAGAATTTTGCACTAATTATACATGGAAGCAGTTTTCCATCAAAAGAGGGTGAGGATACCGGTTTTGGTTCTTTTAATTCTGCTGCCGGACATGATTTAATTGATTATGCATCACAGTATTTCAATGCTCTTCAATTAGGTCCTGCGGGCAAAACCAAATCTTCAGACCCTTCTCCGTATTGCGGGACAATTTTTTCCGGAAATCCGCTGTTTATTGACCTTAAACAATTAACAGAAAAGGAATGGGGACATATTTTATCGGAGGAAACATTCAAAAAAATAGTTGCCGAAAATCCTAACAGGGATAAAGGTAAAACAGCTTATTCTTATATTTCGATTTCTCAAATGAATGCTTTAAAAGAAGCGTGGAATAATTTTAAAAATACAAAATTACTTAAAAAAGAGTTTGAAAAATTTAAAAAAGAAAATGATTTCTGGCTTTCAAACGATTCTTTATATGAGGCTCTTTCAATAGAAAATAACGGAGATTACTGGTATATCTGGACGAACGAAACCGATAAAAACCTGCTTAACCCGAAAAACGAAGAGGAGAAAAAACTTTATAAATCACGTATTGAAGAAATTAAGTCTAAATACGCTGATGAAATTGATTTTTATAAATTCTGCCAGTTTGTGCTTGAGCAGCAGAACGAAGAAACCAAGAAGTTTGCACTTAAAAAAGGTATTAAAATGATTGCAGACAGACAGGTTGCTTTTTCTGACAGAGATGCCTGGGCATATCAATCACTTTTCCTTGACGGATGGTATCTTGGCTGTCCTCCTGATTATTTTTCAAAAGATGGGCAGGCATGGGGATTCCCTGTAATGGATCCGGACAAAATGTTTAATAAAGACGGTTCTTTAGGTGAAGGCGGAGTTTTGATGAAAAACCTTTACAAGAAGATGTTCAAAGAAAATCCGGGCGGGGTTAGAATTGACCACATTGTAGGGCTTATTGACCCCTGGGTTTATAAAGCAGGTAAAAAGCCTATGTGCGAAGAAGGTGCAGGACGACTCTATTCTTCTCCTGAACATCCTGAACTTTCAAGGTATGCCATTGCACGTATCGAGGATTTAGACCAGACACTGGAAGCTGATAAAGAAAAAAGAGTTAAGACTCTTTCTGATGAGCAGATTAAACTTTACGGAAGATTAATAGAAAAAATAGTTATTGCAGCGGCAAAAGAATGTGGCATGGATAAGAATGCGATTGTTTGCGAAGATTTAGGAACTCTTACAAACCCTGTTGATGCGGTAATGAAAAAATATGAGCTTCAAGGTATGCGGCTTACCCAGTTTGTAGTGCCGGAAAAACCGGAACATCCGTACAGATGTAAAAACATTACGGAAAATGTATGGAATATGGTTGGAACTCATGACAATCTGCCGATTGAAATGTGGGCAGAAAGCATGATAAACACTCATGAAGGTTATTTGCATGCTAAAAACCTTGTTGAGGATTTATTTGCGGAAGCTGATAATAAAGATGATATTATTGTTAGACTGACTCAGGATAAAGACTATTTGAAGTTTGTTAAATTAACAGAGATTTTTGCATCTAAGGCTAAAAATGTTCAAATATTCTTTACCGATTTCTTCCAGATAAAAGATGTTTATAATCGTCCGGGAACATCAGGGGATCAGAACTGGTCATTAAGACTCCCTAATAATTTTAGAGAATTGACTCCTATTGATTTGAATGCACTGTTAAAAGCTGCAATTATTTCAAGAGGAAAAGGCTTTGCGACCAAACATGCAATTCTGATTGAAAAATTATCATAGAATAAAATAAAGGGTATGAATATGGCGGGAGCGATGCAGCTGCATCGCTCCCGCCGTTTAATTACTATCTTCCGATATAAGGTCTGCGTGCGTAGCTATGTATGGAAACACCAAACCTGTAGTTATACAGTAGAGGGAGACCTTGCAGAGATAGTTCAATTTTGGAGTTTTTCTATTGTTTCCCGACAGAAGGTCTACGTGTGTAGCTATGTATGGAAACACCAAACCTGTAGTTATACAGTAGAGGGAGACCTTGCAGAGATAGTTCAATTTTGGAGTTTTTCTATTGTTTCCCGACAGAAGGTCTGTGTGCGTAGCTATGTATGGAAACACCGAACCTGTAGTTATACAGTAGAGGGAGACCTTGCAGAGATAGTTCAATTTTGGAGTTTTTCTATTGTCTCCCGACAGAAGGTCTACGTGCGTAGCACCGGCTAATGCAAAAAAAACTGACTTACTACGAAGCCAGTCTAAGTATTTTCTCTAATAATTTTGGGAGGAGATTTGGGGATAGTTGATACATGGCATGCTACTATAAATTTTGTAATCATGGTACATGTCGTACAAAAAGTTTTACAAAACTTAATATATCCTCAAATTTACACACCAAATAAGACCGGCAAAGGTTAATAAAACAATGGCACAAAGAGAATTAGCCTAAAAGTTCGGTTAATAAAGTAGCATTTTCTTCTGCTTTAAGATTATTAGAAATCTTGTTACGTTTAATATATACTCTCAAAGCTTCACGAATCAATTCACTTCTTGTTCTTTGTTCGGAATTAGCTATATTATCTACTTTGGTTAGAAAGTCGTTAGACATTGAAATCAATACTCGTGCCATATTCCCTCCATAATCACACTCTATTATATCATATAAATAGTTTATTACAAGAGTATATCTGTAATATATTAATAAATTGTTACTCAATTAAATCATGCTCTAATCCAGCGGGAGCATGTATTTCCATGATATTAAGTTTTGTAAACTTCATGTTTTAAAAAGTCAATTCATGAAAACATAAATACTTTATATATATAACGAGAACTATTAAGAGGATAAATGAGTATGACATTTCCATTTATGACAACAGGATTTACAGGATGGCAGCCATCATTCATAAACTTCCAGATGTGCAGCACTAATCCTATGAATTCATTGAATATTATGTGGAACCAGCTTGGTACAAAAAATCTGGCAAATAGTATGATGTATCATTATCCTGTATTTAGTATGAATAATTTTACACCATTCTTTAATGGAACAAGTAATGATTATTTAACAAATCCATTCTATTCAGTCGCTCAGACTATGTGGAATTTTAATCAATCCGGTAATACTATCTGGGGCGGATCCAATAACAATATGTTCGGTAATATGGATTTCAGCAAAATGTGGGGTAATTTCACAGGCAGCGGAAGCAGCAGCTCTGTTGGAGGTGAAAGAACCAAGACTGCTGAGCAGATAGAGTACCAGAGAAAATATAACAAATTGCTTTCTCTTATGAAGCAGTTGAAAGATGCTGAAGAAATTACATCTGCTCAGAAAGATATTATTAATGCCGCAATAGTAGCAGATAATGAAAACTCTAAGGGCGAATGGAAAGATAAGTTCAATGCATTAAAGAAAGCATATGATAAAATAGATGATAAAAATATTAAAAAATATCTTGTTAAGAATATGGATGCCAGCGTAAACGGAGAGTCCGGTGCTGAAAATTCATTCAGAGTTCAATTAACTGACGCCGGTTATGAATATACTGCAACAGATGTTGATACTAAGCTCAATGCTCTAGTCTGTGCAATTAATGAGCTCAGCGACAGCAATCCTAGAATCAGCAACGGTTTAATTGATGCTCTTGATATTGAAAGCGCTGATACAAACATTCTTGATTTAATCAGCAGCTGGAACAGTGAAAAAGGAAACCTCAATGTAGGCAACAAACGTATTATGGCTTACATTGCAGATAAATACAACGACAGCAAGATTAAAGATGAATCCAGAGAAGAAATAAAAACAAGTCTTGTTAAACCGCTTTATCTCTCATTAATAAATAAAGCAAAAGACTTAGCTAACCAGCTTGAAGGAGAAGAAATCGATAATCTTAATAACGCAATCACAACATTAGCTACTGAATATGAAAAACTTGATAAGAATATGTCAACATCATTTGTTCAAGCATTTGATAATCTTTATGTTGCAACAAGATGGGCTGCAATAAAGGTAATTGAAAAAGAAGCTGATGAATATTATGGTGAAATCGACAGTAAATTCTTCAATAATGAACTGTTTGATGATGATGTCAAAGATGATCTAATAGCAGAAGGTTTTTCTAAAACAGAAATTGATGCTCAAAAAGTTAACTATGCCGCTATAAAACACGATGACAATGACGATGGCGGTAACGATGATGAAGATTTTGGCGATACGCCGGAAAAACAGATTGAATACCTTAAAAGCGAGGGTTTAGTTGAAACTCTTGAAGGTAAAACTTATAAAGGCGGGGAAACTGTTTACAGAGAAACAACCCCGACAGGCGAAAACGGAAAAGCAAAACTCTTTATAATTAAAGACGGAAAGTTATATGAACTTACTGACCCTGTATTAAATGCTAACGGCAAATATTCAGCAGAAGCTTTGAAAGAAGTTGATGCAGATGATATCAAGACAGCTCATGATGAAAAAATTGCTGAAGAAGAAGCCGCTGCTGAAAAAGCTGCTGATGAAGAAGTAAAAGAACTTGTAGATATTAGGGAAAAAGGCATAGAGGTATCAAGAAAACTTTGCGGATGGACAAGCAAAAAGGATACAGAAAAGATCGCTGAGGTTCTCCAAAAAATTAACAAAGATAATGTTCTTGAATTCTTCGATGGTGCTTTTGAACATTCATCTCTTAATGAGAATGCCGTCAGAAATAAAAAGAGATATAAAATCGAAGGCATTATCGAAAAAATGTCAGATGATAGCAGAAAGAACACGCATATAACAAAAGAACTGGTAGTCAATTTAGTTAATGCATTCTTAGCAAAGGCTGCCGAAATGGGTCTGGAAAAGACAACAGAATATAGAGTACTTGCGGCGTATCTTGAAACAGCTAATAAAGCTGAAAAGGGCTTTAGGGAAAAAGTCACCAGGGAAGATATCAAAGGGATAAATGATAGATTCTCTTCCAAGAAGAACGCTATTAATATTTGGTTCATGACAGGCAATTATCAAATAAGCGAAGTTATTGATGATATGATAAGACGGCTATACCCGCAAATGAAAAACTAATACTGAAACTAAATAAACAAAAAACCGGCTAAGCCGGTTTTTTGTTTATTTAAAAAATGAATATGGCCGTCTTACCTTTTTCAATAGTCCGTCTTTATCTATCTCATAAAAAGGTCTGTAACTGTGAAAATTATAACAGGCGAAATAATCATAGTATCTCGGTTTAATAGCTTTACAAATATTTTCAAAATCTCTCATAACTCCGCGGTTATGCACAAGACCTGTTTTGTCCAGATACTTTCTAAAAGCTATACTGTCAAGAGTATACTGACACAGAACATTATTATAGTATGGAATGCCGTCTTTGATAGCACTCTTAAAATCCGAATCGTTTACAAATTTCTGATATTCTCTGGTCGTCATATTATTTCGCAAATATCTTAATTTTTCATTCAATATTTTTTTACCATTATGCTCATCTGTATAAAAGGACGGTAAATCCTTAGACACTGTATCTGAAGCTTCTTCAAAGCCATTATCTTCCAGTACGTCCATAAAAGCTTGATAATCAAACCAGTCTTGCGATCTTACTGCACGATGTTCTTGATAACCAGCGCTTCTGGTCATATAATCATCGACAAAAGAATTCGCCTCACTCTGTGTATAATCTCTATACTCCGCATAAGCCTGCATACGCGCTGCCAGCGGTGCATCATATGTCTTAGGTCTGGAGAATATTGCCCCCGTTGTTATTGCGCCTAATGCTGCAACAATACCTATTGTCCAGTTTCTGAATTTCGGGGTTTTCATTTTAGCTTTGAAGCCTGGTTTTACAAACGTATCCGTTCCCTGTGCTGCTTGCGCTGCTAATTTTGCTTCTGCTGCAGCTGCCTTCGCCGCCTGTTTTTGAGCTTTGCTTATTTTTGCTAATCTAACAAGAACATTCTGACGTTTTACCGGTTTTACTTTCATATAATACACTCCTTAATATTTGTTGGTTTTATTTGTTATTGATTATATTAAAAGACATAAATAATATATTTGCCAATATATTTTACAAAATTTTACAATTTTTATAAAAATAGGTAAATTGGCGGAGAATAGTTATTGTCCGACTACAGTTCTTAAATATTGTCTGACTGCAGGAGTGATGAGTAAGTCCGGCTCTGACATGCAGAATTCGTCCAGAGTATTAATCCCCTTTCTGGTTTCGCCGGTTTCTATATACAAAAGACCGAGCTGGATTCTTGATAAAGGGTCATTGGACGTCCGGAGTTCTTTTATTTTGGAATTTGTTATCCCGAGTAATTTATAGCAGTTAACTAAATTTTTATGGTACTGCAAATTTAATCCGTAAAGTTTTATTGCATCTTCAAAACACGGTCTTGCCTGTTCCGGATATCCGATAAAGATATATGTTTCTCCAAGATTGTTATAAAAAATTGCAGAAGCCTGCGTTGATGGCGAAAGCGATATCGCAATTTTAAACTCCTGAATGGCAGCATAATAAATTCTGTCTTTAAGGTAATTTAAGCCCACATTATTATGATAAAAAGCATCTTTTTCAGCACGAATTACGTACTTGTCAGGTTTTTTATAGCCCGAGCAAAATACTATTACAGCTATAAACAGTACCGTGAGTATTCTTTTTATCATATAAGCGAAATTTCTAGTCCTTCATATGCCATAATTGCATTCTCATCAGAATATTCTTCTGCTAATAAGTCTAATTTTTCATCATTATATCCCGGGTCATAATGGAAAAATACCATTTTTTTAGCACCAATTTGCTTTTTACAATCAAGTGCCATCTCAAACGTTGAGTGTCCGAAACCTTGTTTTGGTACATAAATACTTAAATAGTCTTCTGTAGAATATTGAGCATCATGTATAATAAGGTCGCAGCCTTTAGCAAACTTAATCAATTTCTTATCTCCGCCCGGATAACTTTCTTTATCGGTCGCATAAACAAGAGTCTTGCCTTTATAAGCGATTTTGTAAATAAATACACCGTTTTGCGGGTGAGCATAGGATTTATAACAGGTTATAACGACATCTTCATCGGTAAAATCGCCTTCTTGAAGCTCATTTACTCTTTTTATAACAGGGAATTCTTCTCCCTGCTTAAATATTACATAATTTGTTTCATTTAAATCTCTGATTCTTAAGTCTGCCGCAATATCCCCCAAATCAAGAGGGAAAGATTTTGTAAACAAAAGTTTTGCAAGTTCCTGTTCAAGGGTTTCATTATAGTTTACTCCGCCCAGCAAGGACATTCTTGTAGATGAAAGATGGGACGGTCTGAAAAACGGGAATCCCTGAATATGGTCAAGGTGGATATGGCTCAAAAGGATGGTGCATTTAACCGGAGTCCGGTCTGTAATTGTTGTTCCGGATTCAATATATTTTTGCATAAGCTCGTTTCCAAGACTTATTAAACCTGTTCCGGCATCAAGAATTATAAGATGCCCGCCGACTCTTACTTCAACACAGGCAGTATTTCCGCCATACTTTAAAAAATCTTTTTCCGGAACCGGATAGCTTCCTCTAACGCCTCTAAATTTAATCTTGAATTCTTTCATCTTTTATTCCTTATATTTTTTCATCTCATAGGTTGCATTTCTGTCTTTTTCTTCTCCATAGGTAAGGGAAGAATTTAACAGTCTGAGTTTTGATCTGGTTTGTATATCTTTTAAACCGGTTTCTTTTAAAAATACATCAACAATAACCTTTTTCTTATTTGAGTTAATATTAACTACTCTGAAAGAGTTAGGATATGTTACAAGCGACGGAGTAGAAACATAGAGAATATTTCCGTCCTGTTTAACCTTTGTTGTGTGATAATGTCCTTGCAAAACTATAACAGGATTTTTATGAGTTTTTAAAATTTTTTTAACTTCGGATTCATTCAGAAGATTATGGTCCGGACTGCTGTAAGGTTCTTCAACGGGTACATGAATACAAATAATTATAATATCTTTTTTATGTTTATCCAGTTCGTCTTGGAGCCAGTTTAACTGCTTTTCCGGAACTTCACCGTTGGTTGTAATTCTTGTATCAATTATACTGTCAAGGCATATTACTCTAAATCCCTTTTTAGGAGAGAATGCATAATAATTACTGTTTGAAGGTATTTGTTTATTTGAATTATGCAGAATTTCTCTGAATGCAGCTTTAGTTAAAGGTCCGTCTATTGCGATATCGTGGTTTCCGTCAATAGCATACCAGGGATAGATAAGCTTTGATGTATGTTTGATAAAACTTTTTAATTCACTTTCTTTAGGCTTGTTTACTAAATCACCGGTGAATACTACAAAATCATACGCTCCGGAAGTATTGATTTGAAATATTACATCATCAAGTAAAGCGGCAGAACTTTCCAGAAATTTATAAGAAGTATTTTTCTCGAAAGTTGAAAAATGAGCGTCACTTACCTGAGCGATTCTTAAGTTATTATTTGCTGCAGTACAGACCTGCGAGCTGATAGCACAGGCAACTGCCAGTGTCAGTACCAGATTAATAAATTTTGAAAAAAAACTTTCCCTCTTACTCTTCTTATAAAATTTCTTGCTCATAGTTATATATAATAATCCATTCCGATAAAAAAATCTATATTGAGTAATAAGGACAGCTTGTAGAAAGTTGTTCTTAGTGCTAGTATTTAGGGGGAAATCTTCGGGGAGCAAAAAGAATGAGAATACTTTTTATAATTGATAAAATAGAACTTAAATATTTTGAATTTAATAATCTTGTCACAAATTTCTGGATGATAAAAGAATTTTTAAAACGAGGTCAGGAAGTTCAGATAACGACAATTTCAAACCTGCTGCTAAGAGGAAAGCGAGCATATGCAAAATGTTATGAGAGTTTTCTTGATAAAGAAAATATCTGCTATAAAGATGTAATTCATGAAGAATTGATTGATAATTTTGATATGGTTCTATTCCGTCCGGATCCCCCTGTTGATATAGATTATATTAATGCGACCTATGTCTTTGATTTTGTAACGAAACCGGCTGTCATCAATTCACCTGCAGCGATAAGAGATTTTAATGAAAAACTTCACAGTTTGAAATTTAGTGAATATATGACGGATTGTATTGTAACAAGCTCACTTAAAGATATTGAAGACTTCTTAAAAGAACATAAGCAAATTGTACTAAAACCCTTAAACCGCTGTTTTGGCTCAGGGGTAATGTATCTTTATGAAGGTGATCCTAATACAAGAACTATTATTAATACTTTAACCAATAACGGAACAACTCTTGCTATGGTTCAAGAATTTATACCCGATGTTAAAAAAGGTGACAACAGAGTGCTCACATTAGGCGGCAGAGTTCTTCCTTATACCGTTAAGAAGCTTCCGGGGACAGATGATTTCAAGTTTAATACCCATAATGATAATTTTCTTGTGAAATCTGATTTACCGGAATCTGTTATAAAAAGCTTTGAACCTGTTGCTGAAAAATTAAATTCTCTGGGAATCAAAATGGCAGGACTGGATGTTATAGATGATAAAATTATAGAAATTAATGTTACAAGTCCTTGTTATTTTATAAAAGAAATAAATGCTATCTATGGAATTGAGCTGGAGAAGGAAATTTGCGATTTTCTGTTGACACCCACCTTGTTATCCGTATAAATATAGTGTATAATTCAATTATATGATGTATTCAGAGTTATAAACTCTGGTGTATTATATAAGAAGGTTTAAATAAGAAGGATTATTATGAAAAAGAAACTCTTAATGCTTTTAACAATAGCGATTTTATTCTCAACAGCAGGTTTTGTCGGCGCAAAACAAACATCGACAACTGAACTTTCAGGGCTGATAAAATTGTATAAAGCCGGAAACTATTCCGAATGCTATATAAAACTAAACGATTATGTTAAAAAAGATCCGGCAAATGCTCTTGCCTATTACTATCTTGCAATGACATCAGCACAGTTAGGCAAGAAAAATGAAGCAATCGCTAATTATGATAAAACATTAGCGCTGACTTCTCCAAACGGAAACCTCGGCAGATATGCCTTAAAAGGTAAAACTTGCCTTAAAAATCCGGATCAATGCCAGGATTCAACCTATTCTTCACCATTGGAAGAATTCATAAGAAGCAAAAATGTTTCTGTAACAGATGAAGTTAAAAGCGAATATGAAAGACTAAAAATAGAAAATATGATGAGGGAAATCAACAGAAACGGAGATATTCCGGCTTCTGAGTTTAAAGAATACAAAGACTTTAGCAGTGCGGTTCCTACCAATGATGAAATCGTTGCAGCTCTGAGAACTCTTCAAAGAGCAGGTTTAGGTAATATTTATTCAAATAACTATGCTTCAGACTTGTCGCTCTTAACAGGCGGGTTTAACAATAATTCGGAAGAAGCTCAGATGATGAATATGCTTGTCGGGAATCCTTCTATGAACCCTCAATTAATACAGGCATTATTAACTAATAACATGTCATTAGGATTGTAATTTAATGAAAATAAATACACTTAGATTTGGTGAAATTGAAATAGAAGACAACAGGGTTTTTAACTTTGTACTTCCTATTATTGGTTTCAATGAATTAAAAAGATTTGTATTACTGGATTTAAAGAAAGATAACTTTTTTAAATGGCTGCAAGCTGTTGATGATCCGGCTCTGGCTTTTCCTGTTGTTTCGATTTTCGGATTAAATCTGGATTATTCAATAGATTTGCAAGATAACGTTGTGGAATTATTAAAAATAAAAAATGTAGAAAGTATTCTGGTTTTGAATATTGCTTCTATTCCGCAGGACAATCCACAGGGAACAACAATAAATCTGCTTGCTCCGCTTGTATTCAATGTTGATGAAAATCTGGCAGGGCAGGTTGTTCTATCAGGTTCGGGATATGATATAAGTTTCCCGCTCTTTAAGAAAAATAGTTAAGGACAAAAATGCTTGTAATTTCAAGAAAAAACGGTCAAAAAATCATGATTAACGACAATATTGAAATCACTATTGTCGAAGCTAAAAATGGCGTTTGCAAGGTTGCTATTAAAGCTGATAAGGATGTAAAAATATACAGAGAAGAAATTTATCTCCAAATTAAGCTTGCAAACTTAATCGGAAAAGAAACCAGAGTTAATACCGTTGATTCTGTTGCTACAATGCTTAAAGATAGTAATATTAAGATTAACGACGATATAAAAACTGCGAAACCTTCGGAAGAAGAAGTTATTGTAGATGAAGGAAAAGAGTCCAAGTCTATTGTCATAAAGAAAAATAATAAAGATAAGTAAAATATGTTCTTTTTTAGTGATGATAACAGTGAGGTGACTTTTTCACCCGGAAGTTTGGAACATGCTTATTTAGCGATTCTGGATAATAATCTTATAAGCGCTAAAGAGATATTTTGTTCTCTTAACTCCCCTCGTGCAAGGTGGGGAAAGGCACTGGTTGATATTCTTACAGGGTATATTGAAAAATATCCTTCTTATTTTGAAATAAGAAATTTTCTGGAAATAGATTTAGAATTTCTTCTGAAAAATGAAAAAATAGACTATGTGGAACAATTTTTAGGTGCAGCGGAGATCTTGGCTGATATTAATAATGAAACTTATAAATATATAGCAAGAGTTATGTATGAAAATAAATTGTACAAAGCTGCAAAAGAATATATGGATAAATCAAAAAAACTTTTCTATAATGATCCGGAATTGCATTTTATGTATACAAAATATTATATTAACTTTAACGAATATGAAAATGCGAGATACCATATTGATGAGTGTTTGAGAATACTGCCGGACTATTATCCTGCTAAGATTTTAAAAAATCAAATTCAAGCTCAATTGATGTAAGACAAAATTTTTAGTATAATACGTGGTATGGGAAGGAATAATTCAGACAGGTTTGAGGTTTCGGGAATAAATCCGTTTTCGGATGCCGAACATGAGAATTTTTTTCTTGCGGAAGGAGCCAGAATCCTCCCGCCGGAGCCGATGCGCAGGCTGAATGATTATGATTCTCATCTTCTGGAAGAAGATGCTTATAAAGAAGTGTCCGATGATTTTTTTAAACTTGAGTATAAAATTGCAAGAATTGAAGAAGAGTTAAAAGAACTTGATAACAGAATTCAGTCGGCAAGAGATATCTATGATTATAATCAGATAGAATCTTTATCAGAAAGAAAAATCCAGCTTAAAGCCGAACGTGAGAACCTTGTTAAAATGTATAATGATATGAGTCTGCCGGCTAAAATAAGTGATGGAATTTTAAATCTTTTCGGGAATAAATTTAAAAACAATTTGTCCGTTCTGCAAAAAGCTATAAACTCGTTTTCAGAAGCGTGTATATCTAAGATGCCTAAAAAATTTGCTTCTGCTATCGAGCTGAAAAAATCTCTATCAAAACTTGAGAGCATAAATAAAAATGTGGACGAACTTATCGGAATGAATATACCGTACGGTGAAAATATTGATAAATATGAACAGCTCTCCAAATACATAATAAGAGCAAATTCTATACAGAGTAATATATCAAAATTTATAAAATAAAAAGCGGACTCAATCAGAATCCGCTCTGTAATCTATAACACAATACAAACCATACTTCTATTTAATCTAATAAAGATTTTTTGTGTGAGAAGTATATACTTTTTGTTACAAAATTTTACTTTTTAAACGGGTAACAAAACGGGTTTGTATTGAATTTATCTAAGCTTCATTTGCCACAAAAGCGTTCGGCATATGAATTTCAGCTGATGAATAAGTGTTGAGAGCTTTACCTATATTTATAGGTCTTATGCTCAAAATATTTGTTTCAGGGTTCTGTACTTTCTCTGCAACCGTAAGTCCCGGATTTTCGGTATACTGGGAAACAGCATTCTTTTCACAGTATGCCATATATTCATCATAAGTTACAGTGCCGTCACCGTTCGCATCCATCTCTGAATTATAATTATCGTCGCCTTCTTTAGCATATACTCTGTCAGATTGCGTCTGCTCCGCAGCTTTAATTTCAACGGGCTGAGCCGGAGCCATCTCTCTTATTTGTTTGCCGGTATTAAGTGCGCTCTGTAATAATTGAGAATTTAGCGACATAGAATTCATCTGTATATCGTTAGTCATAACTATCCTTTCAATTCTAAACAGTTGATAATCGGAATATATTGTTATTTTAACACCATTTTGCGTTTTCTCAATCGCTCTAAAGAATTATAAAATACTTTTAAATAGTACATCAGGAGCTATTTTTTTTACTTCATAAATCTTTAAATTTTTAGCCTGATTAATATCCGTTATATAATCTCCGTCAAAAGCACTAAATCCCGCATTGTCATTGAGGATTTTGGGCGCTATAAACTGATAAATTTCATCAATCAAACCTTCTTTTAAAAATGCACCTGCCAATTTTCCTCCGCATTCGACAAATACAGAACAAATTCCTTTTTGATACAAGGTTTCTAATACGGATTTCAAATCAAGATTTCCTTCTTTTAGAGGGGTATTATCTTTGGATGCAATATAAATTTCACCCTGTTTGTAGATTAGAGCAGTTTTATCAGTTCTTAAATCCTTATCTAATATACATTTAAACCGGTGTTCCATGCGAGGATTATCAGCAATAACCGTATTTGCGCTGGTAAGAATACAGTCAAACTCTTTTCTCATTTTATAAACTTCTTCTCTTGAGCTTGATGAGGTTATCCATTTTGAGGAACCCGTTCTTGAAGCTATTTTACCGTCAAAAGTTGTTGCCGTTTTTAATACAACATACGGAAGCTTACGGGTTATGTTTTTTATAAAAACTCTGTTTAAAAATCGGGCTTCTTCTTCCAGAACACCTTCTGTAATTTCAATTCCTGCGGCTTTTAATTTTTTTATTCCGTCTACTTTGGGATTCGGGTCTTTCATTGCGAAAACAACTTTTTTTATTTTCTTTTCAATAATTAAATCAACGCATGGCGGAGTTTTTCCGTAATGGGAGCAAGGTTCTAAATTTACATACAAAGTGCCGCCGTCTGCTTCATTATTCTTAAGTTTTAATAAAGCATCTCTTTCAGCATGATTTTCACCATATTTCTTATGATAACCTTTAGATATAATGTTTCCGTCTTTATTAAGAACAATACATCCCACCATAGGATTTGGCGAAACTTGTCCACGACCTCGTTTTGCAAGAGCAAAACACATTTTCATATATTTTTCATCAGAATTTTTATTTTTCATAATGACATTATAATTTTAAAGTTTATCATATTCCCGTCTTATTTCCTGAATATCCTGCCACATAAGCCATTTAGGTCCGCCTTTTTCCCGGGTATCGTTTCTTAACAGGTAGGAAGGGTGAAATATTGGCATAAGCTTAGCCCCGTGTACAATTTCACTGCCCTGAAACCATTGCCCGCGAATTTTTGTTATACCGCCGATATTTCCCAGAATTGATTGAACTGCAACATTTCCGCAAAGCAGGATTATTTTAGGATGAATTATATCAATCTGGGCTTTTAAATACTCCCAGCACGCTTCTTTCTCTTCGGGAAGCGGGTTTCTATTATCCGGAGGTCTGCATTTAAGGGTATTACAGATATAAATATCTTTTCTTGTAAAACCTACGGACGCAAAAATCCTGTCCAGAAGCTGACCGGCTTTGCCGACAAAAGGCTTTCCCTGCTGATCTTCATAAAATCCGGGTGCTTCTCCTATTAACATAATTTTACTGTTAGGAATCCCGTCGGAAAAAACGATGTTATGTCTGGACTTACTCAACGGACACTTCGTACACGCTAAGCACTTTTCTCGTATAGATTCTAATTCTTCGTACATATTATGCCTGAATCAGTTCTTTAACTTTCTTGCGCTGAACTTTCTTTGTTGCGGTTCTAGGAAGAGCCTGATAAAGTACAGAAATATTAATCGGACGTTTATATGGGGCAAGACGCTTGGACAAACGTTTTACTTCATCTCTCATAGCATCTTCCAAATCGGTTCCGCTATATTTTTCTTTAACAGAATCCGAAGGAACTACAACCACTGCAATGTCCTCTGTTCCGTCTTTTGCTCCGCCTTCACGTGAAACACCGAATACACAAAGCTCGGAGAACATAGGGCTTGTTTCTAATACAGCTTCAACTTCTTCAGGAAAAACCTTTTTTCCGCCTGACAGTACAATCATATTTTTGATTCTGCCTGTAATATAAACCCTGCCGTGAGAATCAATTCTGGCTATATCACCGGTGTGGAACCAGCCGTCAGGGTCGATTGCCTCTGCTGTTAATTCAGGTTGATGGTGATATCCCTTCATTACGGACGGACCTTTTAAAAGCAATTCGCCTGTATCAGGGTCTGTTTTAGCTTCATAGCTCGGAAGAGGTTTCCCTACAGAGCGTAAATCTCTGTTCTTTTCAATATTCAATGTCGCAATAGGGCTTACTTCTGTTAATCCGTAGGCTTCATATACTTCAATACCGATTCTCCTGAAGAACTTAGCGACTTCAAAATCAAAAGGTGCGCCGCCGGACAAACAAGCTCTGAAAGAGCATCCGAAACAATCATGCAAGCGCTTAAACATAAGCTTCTTAAGCCACCTGTACGGTAAAAACTTAGCTATATGGTATCTTATAGGGAATGTTTCTCTATAGAATTTAGGAGCATTTCTTATTTCTGCTTCAAGAGCCGTCTTGAGAAGTCTTAAGAATGCCGGAACAAGAACCATAAAGTGAATCCTTTTATCCCGTATAGTGTTTAAAATATCTTTTGGCTTCAGGCTCTTTGTATAATAGACGGTGTGCCCCATATTGAGGAAAGTCGAAAATCCGACGGTCATTTCAAATAAATGATTCATCGGCAATATGGATAAAACCCTCATATCTCTGTTTTTAGGGAATATTTCAGCCAGTAAAACCTTCAAATCTTTGAGCTGGGCAAAAATATTTCCGAATGTCGTTTCCACACCTTTTGGCTGACCTGTTGTTCCTGATGTATAAATAATGAATGCTCTTGAATTTTTAGAACGATGTCTCCATTTACAGGTATAATTCAAAGGCAAGGTGTAAATGCTCTGTAATCCGTTGGATACAGGCTGCTCATCCATTACGATAATATGTTTTATGGAAGGAACCGCTTTTTGAAGCTCAAGAGCTTTATCCATATATGTTTGTGAAACCATCATTACAGATGGATTACAATCAGAAAGAATGGAAGTCAATTCATAAATAGTAAGTTTAATATCCAGAGGAACGGTAATCATACCTGCAATAACTGATGCAAACACGCAAACGCCATATTCCGGTTTGGATTCGGATAAAATTGCAAGTTTTTCACCCTTCTGTATTTCTAAATCGTTTACAAGATATGCTGCAAGTCTTCTTGAAAGCAAGCCTAAGCCATCATAAGTTAATTCGCTCCAGCCAAAAGTTGTTTTCATCCCGAGAGCTATTTTACGAGCATATATATTAGTCTTGTCCTCAAGTAATGATAATACATTACTGCTGCGATCTTTCATACTTCCTCCTGATAACCTACACTTTCCACTAACATTATATCAGAAAAACAGCCATCCGGCATGATTACGAGTTGTGGTCAACAATTTTTCCTTCCGCAAGTGATTTTTTTACATCAACAACATGCTGATTTGTACTTCCCACCCAGTGTTTTTTATTGTCCAACAGTTCCTGCACAAACTTGCCTTCACAAACTACATCTATATCTGCAATCTCCGGAATATCTTTAACTTCATCCCATTCATATCCGGTATAAAGCCAGATTGTTTTTTCAGGCAATTCCTGTCTTATTTTTTTAATAAGCCTGAAAACTTCTTCTCTGTTAAACGGGTGCAAAGGATCCCCGCCGGAGAAAGTTATTCCGGAAATGTGCGGTTTTTTGAGTGCTTCGAAAAGTTCATTCTCTGCTGCTTCGTCAAACGGAATCCCGCCTGCCACATCCCAGGTAATAGGGTTTTGACATCCATGACAGTGATGCAGACATCCTGAAACCCATAATACAACTCTTAATCCATCACCGTTTAGCATATCATCTTTTGTTATATTGTGATAATTCATCTCTTCCTCCAACTCTGTTCCTTTATTTTACACTAAGAAAATAGTTTGATAAAGTTATTTATTTTTGTAACAGGAATTTATAAAAAGCGGGGCGGATGCACTGCATCCGCCCCGCTTAATTAATTCAACACTTTAAGTTTATTTGATATTTGAATATGTCCAGGCATCAAATGTCGGTGTTTCTGTAATATTCATTTCTTTTCTCTTTTCGCCTGCTGAAACATCATCGTGAGCAATCGGAGCGTACAATCTGTTATAGTATTCTATAACCATTCTATCTGAATTGAAGTAAGCTTCAGATGTTCTGATTGCCTGTCTCATTAATCTTGCCCATTCCTGCTTGTTATTGTAGTAAGTAGGAATAATCTGATTTTCGATGATATCCATCAAGCATTCATGGTCTTTCCAGTGTCTTTCTTCCCAAGGCATTTCATCGTCAAGACCAGGATATTCAACAGTGTATCCGTTAATGCCGTTAAATGTACCTTCAACAGCCCATCCGTCATAGATAGAAAGGTGAATAGCACCGTTAGCATTAGCTGACATACCGGAAGTACCTGATGCTTCAAACGGTCTGAGCGGTGTATTTAACCATACGTCAGTACCACGTTTGAGCATGCCTGATAATTGTAATTCGTATCCAGGAAGTACAACAACATTTTTCAATGTGTGTGAGCGATTAAGAAGTTTGTTAAACATTTCTTTGCCCATAACATCATCCGGATGGAATTTACCTGCAAAGATAATCTGGATTTTGTTTTCATCAAGCAATTTGTTGATTCTGTCCTTATCCATCAAGATTAACCATGCACGTTTGTAATCTGCAAATCTTCTTGCCCAGGTAATTGTTAATACATCCGGATCAAATCTCTTACCTGCTACGTTTGCAACGTATTTGAAAAGTTCTTGTTTCATTTCACGTTTAGCAGCAAGAAGTTCATCAAAAGATTTATCTCCATGCATTCTAGGGTCTTGCCAGTAGTGGAGGTTAACAGCATTGGTAATTGCTCTTATAGGGCATCTTCCGTCAACCCATTCCCACATTTTGTTAGCAACAAGCCCGTGAAGCTGAGAAACTGCGTTTGCAATTCTGGACATTCTTAAAGCAGCTACTGTTAAAGAGAAGTTTTCACCGCCTAATTGAATAGCTGTTTCACGTGTTGCACCGGCAAAGAAGCCGCCTTCAAGAAGTGTATCAACCCAGTGAACTTCGTTACCTGCTGCAACAGGAGTGTGAGTTGTAAATACTGTTCTCTTTTTAACTTCTTCAAGATTGCCGTTATACTGTCTTAAAAGTTCAAATGCTGCAGGAAGAGCATGACCTTCGTTCATATGAACAACATCAAACTTATAACCTGCTGCCTGAAGAACTCTTACACCGGCAACACCTAAAACTGTTTCCTGTGCAATTCTGATTTTTTCATTTCCGTCATAAAGTTTATGAGAAATGCTCTTAGCCCAGTCACTGTTACCTTCAATATCGGTTGTTAATAAATAAACCGGGCATGTTCCGAATAATTCAGGTTCAACTCTGTAAGCCTTAACCTTAACCTTTTCGCCGAAAGTATCAACATCAACCACAATTCCTGTATCTGTTAAATAATCATAATATTTTCTGATGTAAGCTACTTCAACGTTTCCTGAATGGTCGATTCGCTGGTCATAGTAACCGTATGACCATAACATAGTTACACCAACCATCGGCATTTGTAAGTACCCTGCTGAAAGCATGTGTGAACCTGCTAAAAATCCTAAACCTCCTGAGTATGTGCTCAGAGATTGATCCATTGCTATTTCCATTGAGAAATAGGCTACATTTGGTAATGTCATAATTCTAACCTTTTTTATGTGTACTACTAAAGGACTATAAAGCCCCCATAAATTTATATCAACAAAATAACATATAATCAATATTTTTATTAAAAATCTAATACTAAAATATTAGACACTCAGACAAAGATGCTCTCAAATTAAGGGTTTCATAAAATGTAAAGAAATGTAAAGAAGTAATACTTTAGAATTAGTCCGCTGTAATTATAAGAAAAAATTGTTTTGTAAAAAAGGATTTAATATTCTCTTATGTTACAATTAACAAAAAAGGAGAAAGAATGATGTTATCAGGACCGTTTTTAGACAGAAATTGGATGGGGCAAAATCCCGATTATGAAGAATCAGAAATTATTATGCTCGGACTGCCGTTTGACGGAACTGTTTCATACAGACCCGGTTCACGCTTTGCTCCGGAGCAGATACGACTGGCAAGCTGGGGGCTGGAAGAGTATTCTCCTTATTTTGATAAACACCTAGAAGATTGTAATTTCCATGATGCGGGAGATTTGGAGTTTCCTCTAGGTAATACCGTAAAATCTCTTGATTTAATTGAAAAAAATGTTAGTGAAATTTATAAAGACGGAAAGAAAGTATTTGGTATCGGAGGCGAACACCTTGTAACTTTACCTGAGATAAAAGCTGTATCAAAATTTTACAGTGATTTAGCAGTTGTACATTTTGATGCTCATACTGATTTGAGGGAGGAATACTTGGGAGAACCGCTTTCTCATTCTGCCGTTATAAGACATGTTGGAAATATTATAGGTTTTGAAAATATTAAACAAATCGGAATCCGTTCCGGCATGAAAGAAGAATTTGACTTAATGAAAAAATATAATACTCAAATTTATGATTACAGTGAATTAGACTGTTTGAGAAAGAAGAATATTTTTATAACCGTAGATTTGGATGTGCTGGATACTTCAATTATGCCCGGAACAGGAACTCCGGAATGCGGAGGGTTGAAGTTTAACGATCTTATCGGATGGTTTAAGTATCTTTCACACTTTAACATCGTCGGGGCAGATGTTGTAGAACTTGCACCGGATTATGATGCATCAGGAGCTTCAACAGCAGTAGCTACCAAGGTTATAAGAGAACTTTTAATGACGATTTAGTTATTTCTTTTCCGTCAAATAGCTTTTAAGATTGTCCTGTAAAGACTGTTCATAATGGGTATCGGAGATGAGGTCTTTGACTTTGTTATTTAAACTTTTAATGTTTTGGGAAATATTTTTCATCTCTTCTTCAAGTTCCATTTTTCTTTTTATATTTTTATCTCTTGAATCTTTTGTATTTTCCAGTTCTTCATTTTTTTCTGCCATTCTTCGTTCGGATTTTGCAAGGGCTTTTTTACAATAATTTTCTACGTTCACATTTATTTTTCCGGCAGAATAATTATACAGAGTTCTGGAAGTTTTAACAGGATAAAATTCAAACTCTGCAGGCAAGCTTCCGTTCAATATATATTGAGAAATCATGTCCATTTGTTTTTGTGTATTGTAAACCATTTCAGGATGATATTTTATATATTCGCTGTAAGGAATTGATTTTCTTTTCAGATTACATCCTCTGCACATTACGATACCATTTAAAAGAGTATCTTTTCCTCCGTTCGATTTTGGGATAATGTGTTCATAGCTTGTCATAGAAGGGGTTATTAAAGATGCAAGGATTGCTCCGTCTGAATATTTATGGTCTTTTGCATAGACCATAAATGAATCTACTGTTGTAAATGTTTCAGGAACCTGTTCCAATTCTTCAAAAACTTTCCATTTTAATTTTTCAAGCCCGTTTTCTTTAAGCGCTTGTTCATATAATTCTTTCATTTTAACCAGATGCTTTTGTGTATCCCTTCCCTCGGCATATATATCGAGGGCAGTTTCTTTAAGCTCATCGGTTTTTTCTGCAAGGTCAGGACGTTTTGCTGTTATAATATCCTTTATATTTCCGAAATGATAATCCAGCTGTTCTCTTGTTGTAGCTCTTTGAAGAAAATCTTTCATTTTATGGAATTTGTATATTTCATCCATATTAACAATTTCAGAAAGAGTCTTGCGGGGATATTTTTTTGCATAAATTTGAAACTGCTCAAAAATATCTTTCTTGTAACCATTCAATCTGTCTTTAAATATTGCAAACCTTTTCATAACAACGGAAGAGCTTCTTAAATAATTCCTTGAAGCAGCCTGCATATCATATAATATCTTCTTTGCTGCCATATTTGGATTCGGATGTTTTTCATTCACCGGTTCTGAATTTGCAATATCAGCAACTGCTGCAGCTCTTAGTTCTAAATAATTTTCATCATTATAAATAATTCTGTCCAGTGATAACTTTGGAAACCGTTCAGCAAAGCTTTTTAATAGAATACTTACTTGAGGGAAATTTTCTGTTAAATTGCTAAAAGCACCTTTTTTTACAGCTGTTGAAAGAGGCTTTGCTACAGCTCCCCAGGCTCTGTCTGCGACTTCAGGGGTTATAACTTTCTGTCCGCAGCATGCGCAGGTTATGTTCGGAATCATTTTTATGGCTTTAAAACGCTGCATTGATGTAAAAGCCGGATTTGATTGAACTTTATTGACTGATAACATAAAATATCCCTTTCATATTTATAATAAAACCACTAAAAAAGTTTTTTGCCACATCAAGAGAGGAGGAAATAAAAATGAGTAATAGGAGGGGATAGAAAGCAGAAAATCTTAGTTACAAAACTACAGGACATAACTATAGAAGATGTTTTGTTTTTGATAATTATTTCTTTTAACCTGCAATAATATTGATAAACTTCTGACAAAATTTGAAAAACTTTTCTTTATTGTGTACTATAATAGAAAAGCGCTTTTTTCTAATAAGAGGAGTGGTATATGAAAAGATTTTTAAAACCGGGCTTAGCTATAATAGCAGCTTTATATATATCTTGCGGAGCATCTTTAGCGGCAACCCCTGCAGAACTTTATGATGATGTTTGGAAAATAGTTAACAAAAAATACTATGACCCGACTAATAACTGTCAGGATTGGGATAAATGGAGATATAAATACGAAAACAAACTTAAAACCAATGAAGATGCTTATGTAGCAATTGATACAATGCTGGCAAGCCTTAATGACCCGTACACAAGATTTTTACAGCCGAAAGAGTTTTCGGAAGAAACACAGTCTATAAAGGGTTCTCTAAAAGGTATCGGCACCCAGATTGGTATAAGGGACGGTAATCTGGTTATTATAGCACCTCTTGAGGATTCTCCCGCAGAAAGAGCGGGACTTCTGGCAGACGACCAGATACTTGAAATTAACGGTGAAAGTACAAAAGGTATAAGTATTGATGCTGCTGCCGATAAAATCAGAGGTGAAAAAGGAACTGCGGTTACTCTTTTAATCCAGAGGAAGGGTGTTCCAAATAAAACATATAGTATTGTAAGGGATGAGATTGAAGTAAAATCCGTTTCTACAAAACCGCCCTTTGAAACAAGTAAAATTCCTAATGATATTCAATATATCAGATTAAGTTCTTTTATAAGTAAAAATGCCGCAGCGGAAGTTGAAATGCTTTTAAATAATTCTGCTGATAAGAAAGGAATAATTCTGGATTTGCGTTCAAATCCGGGCGGGCTTCTGACTAATGCAATCTATATTTCGGATATGCTTTTAAGAAATGGAGTTATTGTAAGCACCGTAGACAGAGATCACTATAAAAACACAACAAAAGCAAGAATGGAGCAGGTTACTTCAAAACCGATAGTTGTGCTTATTAACAAAGGTTCTGCTTCGGCAAGCGAAATCTTGAGCGGGGCATTAAAAGATAATCATAGAGCCACAATTGTCGGAGAACAATCTTTTGGAAAAGGACTGGTTCAGGAAATCAACAAGCTTCCGGATGAAGCCGGTATGAATATTACAATTCAAAGATATCTGACTCCGTCAGGTAATGATATCCATAAGAAGGGAATTACTCCTGATATTATGGTAGAATTAACGAAAGAAAATGTTGAAGCAAAAGATGATGTTCAGCTTAAAAAAGCAATTGAAGTATTGGAACAAATGACATGTCTTGTACAAAAGAATGGATAATAGAAAATAGCGATAGTAAAAAACCTCTTCTGGACAGACTTTTAGAGGTTAGAGGTATAGTTTCCGGGGATGCAAAGCGGGAGTTTTTGCATCCTCTTGAGATAACGTTGACCCATCCGAATGCTTTTTGCGATATGCAAAAAGCCGTAGAGAGAATTGTTAAAGCAATAGACGAAAAAGAAAATATCCTGATATACGGAGATTTTGATGCTGACGGAGTTACTTCAACTTCGCTTCTTTTGAAAACGCTTACTTATCTGGGCGGGATTGTTGATTATTATATTCCGAACAGAGAAACAGAAGGTCACGGGCTTAATTCTAAAGCTCTTGTAAAAATTTTGAGCCAGAAGAAACCAAAACTTATTATTACCGTAGATAACGGTATAAGCAATATTGAGGAAGTTAAATTTATTAATTCTTTCAAGCGGGATATTATAATAACAGACCACCATGAGGCGCCGGATGAGCTTCCGGAAGCTTATGCAATAATTAACCCGAAAGCAATGAATGCGCTGGATGAAAAATTAACAACCCGCCAGATAGAATCTCTTACATCACTTGCGGGCGTTGGGGTTGCTTTCAAACTTGCGCAGGGAGTTCTGGAAAGATATGACAAATTGAATTTCAGCTATGAGATTCTTCCGTATGTGACAGTGGGAACTATAGCAGATTTAGTACCTTTAATAGGTGAAAACAGGTATTTTGTAGCAAAAGGTCTTGAATTAATAGCATCAGGAAAACATTACGGATTAAAAAGGATGCTTGATATTTCAGGTGTCGGAGTGGAAAACGGTTTGACTTCCGAACAGGTGGCGTTTACTATTGCCCCGAGAATTAATGCTTCCGGAAGGATTGATACTGTAGATGCTGCTCTGAAAGTAATGTGTTCAGATAACAAGCAAGAAATTGAAATGGCTCTTATTACTCTTGAAAATTATAATAAGCTCCGTCAGGAAATGTGCAGCGAGACTTTTGCTCAGGCGGATGAAATCTGGCAATCATCAGGAATGAGAGATAATGCGGTTGTTTTGTTTAATAAAGATTGGCATGTCGGAATTGTAGGAATTGTAGCTTCTAAATTTGTTGAAAAATACTACAAACCTGCTTTTATTATGACTTATTCCGAAGAAGACAAACAATACCGCTGCTCTGCAAGAGGGGTAAAGGAACTTAATATTTATGAAATTATTTCCAATATTTCGGAGTATCTTGACGGTTTTGGCGGGCATCAGTTAGCAGGCGGGTTTTCGTTCAGTGAAGAAAAAGCTTCTTTTGAAACTGTAAAAAAAGCTCTTAATCAAACAATTGACGAGATGCTTAACGGTGAAAACTTACATCCTTCTCTTGAAATAGATTTGGAGCTTGAACCGAAAGATATTGATATTTCGCTTGTGGAGGAAGTATCGAAGCTTGAACCTTTTGGAGCTTCCAATCCTTCTCCTACGTTTGTTATTAAAAATCAGATTTTAAAACAAAAAAAGTTAATGGGTTCAAACAAAGACCATCTTAAACTTATTATTGATACCCCAAATGGTGCGAAAGACTGCGTCTGGTGGTCAAGAGGCGATATCCCGCTTATTGCGGGGGACAGACTGGATATAGCTTTTGCCCCTCAGTTGAATACTTTTAACGGAACAACCGATATTCAGCTTATTATAAAAGATATTCATTCTGAAGCTCTTAAAGAGGAAGAAAAATCTAAAATAAAAGTGTATGATCATAGAAAAAAAACAAATATACTTGCTCAGGTTAATGATTATATCAAAAATTCTAAACTCGGGATTTCGGTATTTGCTGAAGACAGGAGGATTATTGAGAGTCTTAAGCCTTATGAAAGTATTACAAACAGTATTGTAGGAAGAAATAACGCTCATAAAAATGACGTTTTAATGTTCTTTGACTATCCGTGTTCGGATGATGTTATGGATAGTTTGAAACAAAAGGTTTGCGCCTCATCTATTCATTATATGAATTACGAAAATAATAAAACCGATGAAGAAGGAATTTTAAAGAACTTTTCCGGTATGATTAAATATGCCTGTCATAATTATGACGGGGATTTTACTCTAATCCGTGCCGCCTCTGCTCTCGGTGTAACAGAAGAAGTTGTTGAAACTCTGCTTGAAATCTTTGAAGATTCCGGCATGATAAAAATTCTTCAAAGAGGCGAAAATACATACAAGATTACATTTATTTCGGGAATCGAAATATCTAAAGCTCTGCATTCCGTTAAATATAAAGAATTTCTTGAGTTAATGAATTCAATAAATAATTACAAAAATAGTTTTATGACTTTAGAAGTGTAAAAAATTGTAAAAGTTTTACAGAACCTTAAACATCCCTTTTTTGTTTAGTGGTAGTATATTCAAAAAGGGATTTATAAGTATGCATATTTTACCAATTAACAAAACTGTCACAGAGAAAAAACCTGCTTTTCGTGGATTATGGGGGAATACACAAACCCGTTCTGTCCGAAAAGAAAACTATTCTATGGATAATATTATTCTGCATTATTATCCGTTTAAAGATGAGTCTAAAGAATCTGTAGAAAATGTTGTAAAACGGAATTCGTTTGAATATACCGCTTCCTGGTTTGAAACAGGAGGAAAAGCTGTTGATTATTCAAAGAGCGTAAAAGTACACTACAAACTTCCTTTTACCCGAAGAGAGTATCTGGCATACAAAGCAGCTGCTCTTGCGCAAAATACAATTAGCGGAACTGAAAAATTTGTTTATGAAATATTGAAATCAAGAAAGTTAAATAAATATTTAATACCGGAACTGCCTGAAAAGCCGGTTAAAAAGAATTTCTTTCGCCCGTTTCAGCGTGTAATTAAATTTTAAATTTAAGGAGGTATATTTTGAAAATATTACCGGTTAACACAAAAATTTATCAGTTTCAAAAAAATAGTTCAAACAGTTTTAAAGGTTTATGGGGCAGGTCTGAATCTATGGCGTATGCTGGTGACCCTGTATCTAATACGATAATAGTAAAACATTATTATCCTTTTAAGGATGAATCGAAAGAAAGTATTGAAAAGATTGTAAAGCAAAACAGTTTCCATTTTGAAGCTGATAATACATATAATGACATTTCTGTAAAAACACATACTCTTCCTTTTTCGGAAAAAGAATACAATGTTTATATGTCTAAAAAAGTTATTGAAGGTTCACAGTCGGAACCGGCTAAAAGTATTGAGAGTTATTTAAAACAAAACGGTCTAAAAGAATTTCTTAACAAAAACAGAATCAGCAGTTGGAAACTAAAAGGACTTATCGCCGAAGCGGTTTATCCGAAGAATCCTGTTAAAAGGTTATTGTACAGGATAACACATTACATAAAAGTCTAATAAGGATGTAACAAATGAAGATAGTGCCGGTTCAAAATTCTAACAATACTAATTTTAAGGGGTTATGGGGAACTCCGGAGAAACGTTCCGGAGGAAACGAGTTTTGCTTTTTTGATCAAACAATCCTGCATTATTATCCGTTTAAAAATGAATCTCAAGAAGAAATTGATAAAATCGTTAAAGAAAATTCGGAAGAATTTGTTATAAAAAGATTTGAGGCGGGAGATACAACTGGAGAAAGCTATCGCTATGTGCAAGTGCATGAAAAACTCCCGTTTACCAGACAGGAATACAGAGCATACTATAAAACCTATTTTCTTGAAGGTTCGACTCTTGAGCCGGGAAGAACAATAGAAGAGTCCCTTAAGACAAGAGGTTTAACCAGATACTTTGCTCCGAACAGGATAACTCAGAAGGAGTGGAGAAATAGTATTATAGAACAGTTTGCACCTAAAAATTCTATAAAAAGATTTTTTTATATGTTAAGACATCGGATTAAGCAAATAATCAGATAAACACAAAAGCCCGTTTTTTAATACGTTTTCATTAACACAATAACCGAGTCTTAAATACCCTTCCATATCAAAGGTTTTTCCCGGAAGCAAGGCAGTGCCTGTTTGTTTTAAAAGGTTTTCACACAAAGTTTTTGACGGGATATTCTTTTTGTATCTTATAAGAACTGTTGTTCCGCCTTGAGGAAGTATACAGTTTACATTAGGTTCAGAATTCAGCCAATTTTTAAGAATATTCACCCCGTTGCGCATTATTTCAAAATTTCTTTTTGAAATTGCATTTTTGTTTTCAAGAGCGATTGAAGAAAAATAATCATCAAGAATACTCATACTTATTGTATTGTATTCTCTATGCGTAATAATTCTGTCTGTTAAATCTTCTCTTGCCGCAATCCATCCTACTCTTAAACCCGGAAGAGAATATGTTTTAGACATGCTGCCTGTGCTGATTCCTTTATCATAAATATCGGCAATTGATTTAGAATACGGATTCCCGTAAAGATTTAAGCCTCTGTAAACTTCGTCGGACAGTATCCAAATATTATTTTCTTTAGCTATTTCAACAATTTTTTCAAGCATGTTATCCGGAATTACAGAGCCTGTCGGATTATTAGGGTTAGTAAAAATCAGAAGTTTTGTTTTTTTTGAAACAGTTTTTTCAAGTTCTTTCAAGTCCGGGAGCCAGTTATTTTCTTCTTTTAAAAAACCTTTTTTCACTTTTGCTCCAAGAGATTCAGGAATGGAATAATGCTGTTGATATGCAGGAAGAATCGAGATAACTTCATCCCCTTTTTCTAAAAGTGATAGGAAAACAAGCTGATTAGCTCCGATGGCTCCGTGAGTGACGGTTATATTTTCCTGTTTTTGATTTGTATAAAGAGATTGGATTGCTTTTTTTAACCTTTCAGACCCTTGTATTTCTCCGTAAGTTAAATTTGTATTGAATATTTCACGGGAATTATCAAAGGAAAAGAGGTTATTAACCGATAAAGGCGCAATACAGGTAGAAGTTAAATCATATTTTGCTATCGGACAATATTTATTCATCCAGTCTTCAATTTTAAAGGAATCTATTTTCATAAAAATATCCTAACATAAAGTGGGGGGAGAGAATAGTCACCAGACATTAAATTTTCCGGTATACTCAGCATATTAAATGACTAAATATTATCCGATTTCCACCTTGTAATTAAAATAAATTACTGCTAGAATTTTGTTATGAAGAAATTAGTTATTACATTTTTATCTTTAATGATTTTATCATCAGCATCGGTCTATGCTGCAGGTATAGAAGTATTGCCGACAATGCAGTCACGGAGTAACGCGCAGGACAGAGTCTGGGTCGGAACTTTTCAAATTGTATGGAATGAATTTATTGATAATGTTATCCATATGCCGGTAAGATTCAGAGAGGGAACTCCGGCTTCTGTTCTGGAACTTAATAAGCAAACCTTTACCGAAACAGATTTATCCGACAATTCATACTATAAAATGACCGGTAAAGTTACTAAAAGAACAAAAAAACAAATAGCTAAGGCTATTAAAAGAAAATTTAATGAAACAAGTGATATTCTTGACCAGATTGAATGGAATCCAAAAGAAGAAAAGTTACTTCTTTATGCAATGCTAAAAAAAGATTTTGAATTCATAAATGAATTTGAGGTGCTGGAGAAAGCTCCTTTTGGTCAAAATCAAGAAGCTGATTATTTTGGGATTTCAAAAAGAAATAAAGAATTAGCTTCCGGTGTAGAGGTTCTCTTCTATAATTCTGAGGATGATTTTGCGGTAAAACTTAAAACTAAAGATAAGGATGAAGTCTATTTATATAAAACACCTTCTAACAAAGCTTTCAATTATCTCTGGCAGGATATATTAAAGAAGCAGGCTTCTTTTAAGGGTATAACAAGATTCAAAGATAATGATGAACTAAAAGTTCCTAACATTAAATTCTCTGAAGAAAAGATTTTTGACGAAGTTACAAACAAAAGAATCAAAGGTACAAATTTATACATAGATAAAGCTATGGAAACCGTAAAATTTGATATGAATAACAAAGGCGTTGAATTAAAAAGTGAAGCTGCAATGTCTGTTGCAACCTGTTCTTTGCCGGCTCCGGAAGAATTGATTCCGAGGTTGTTTAACTTTGATGATACTTTCGTTCTCTTCTTGAAAGAAACCGGAAAATCAAGTCCTTATTTTGCATTAAGAGTTCATGATATAACAAAATATCAAGATTAGACCGGCAGTTATTCTCCTGCAAAACAAATTTTTTAGGAGATAAAATGTAATTTTTTATTACGGGATTTTCCTTTTGCATGATAATATATTAGAATAGTGTTTGGGGAATTACCTTGCCCTAATGGATACAAAAACCGGAAAAGATTTAAATGAGAAGAAGAAGAAAAAAATACGATTTATACATAGTAATCGCTCTGGCAATTTTATGTATAGGTTATTTCACCTATAATAATGTTTCCTCGGAAAGCAGAGGAATTAATGCCTATCAGGCAGCGCTTGAAAGTTATAAATCAAGTGATTATGAAACCGCATACCAGAAATTCGGTAAAATTCCTTCAGGTTCAAGCTTAAAATCATCGGCTCTTTTCAGGCAGGCAAGATGCGCAACCAATATGGGGAAAAAAGAGCTGGCAATAAAGAAGTATAAAAGAATTGTCCGCTCATCTTCCAAATCCAGCATTGTACCTATCAGCGAATACAATATGGCAAATCTGATGCTTGATATTGGAGATAAAAGAGCAAAAAAACATTTTAAACATATTATAAAAAAACATCCGACAAGCGACTATGCAATCGCTTCGGAATACTATTTGGGTTTAATAGAACTGCAAAATTTGCCTCAGAACTCCAAACGTAAAGCTAAAGCTATAGATAGAGCGGTAATTAATTTTAAAAACTACATAGAAAAATCTCCGGACGGCAGGTTTTCAATTAAGTCTATTGAAGAAATTGAGAAACTGCAGCCTAAATTAACTAACTATGATAACTTATTGATTGCAAAAGCATACTATGCTAACGGAGATTATGAGAAAGCTAAATTATTTTTGAATAAAACAACTCTTGCCGAAAGCTGGACGGATTTTGCTAAAAATGAATACAGGTTAGGAAATAAAGATAAGGCAAAATACTATACAGAAATCGGACTTAAAGACCATGCGGCAAGCTCTGCACAGGAAGATGTTATAGAAGTTATAGATAATTATATATCCTCTTTTCCGACCAGAAAGGAAGGTATTCTTTCTCTTGTAAATAAAAACTATACATCTACCGGAGCGGATTACATCTCTTATTTGAATTGTAATGAAGTAACGCCGGATAATGTTAAAGAAGCCTGCTACAGAACACTTTATGAAAAATACCCTAACGGACAGTTCTCGGGAGAAGCTCTTTATAACATTTTTATTTCAAAATATCTGCATAAAAAATATCAGGATGCGCAAAGATTAGGATTCTTGCATCTGAAAAAATTTCCTAATATAAAATCAAGCCCCGCTGTAACTTATTATATGGGCAGAATAGCAAATAAACTTAAACATTATGAAAGTTCTAATAATTATTACAAACAGGTTGTAGAAAAGTATCCTGATACATATTATGCCTATAGAGCAAATTATAACCTCTATAAAGATGACGGCGCGCTTCCTTTCTTTGATATGAATCCGAAGCCTGTTGTTTTTCCTTATAAAAAATCTCTTGAAAGGAATTTAGTTATCAAACTCGCTCTTCTTAAGGATTATGATTTAGTAAGCGAACTCTGTAAACAGGATAAATTTATCCAGAGCTGGATAGCTTATCAAAAAGAAGACTATACAGTTTCAGCGATACTGGCAAGAAATGCTATGGAAGAACTTTCCGTAAAACCACCGTTTACAGATTTAAGATGGAGGCTTATCTACCCTCTTCACTATTTTGAAACCGTAGACAAGTATAAGGGCAATAATAACCCTATAATTTTACAGTCAATTGTAAAGGAAGAAAGTCACTTTAATCCTTACGCAAAGAGTTTGACCGGTGCCGGCGGTTTGATGCAGCTGATGCCGGCTACATATAATGAAATAGTTCAAAACAACAAACTTCCTAGTGATATTTATAATCCTGAAAACAATATAAAAGCAGGAAGCATTTATTATGAAAGTTTAAAGAAGGTTTTAGGAAACAAAGATTTATATGCAATTTCTGCCTATAACGGCGGAATCGGCTCTGTAACAGGGTGGTTCTCTAAACTTATCTATAACGATACTGATGAATTTGTAGAACAGATTCCTTATCCGGAAACAAAAAATTATGTCAAAAAAGTTCTTCGTACATACTGGGTTTACGGAAATATCTACTCTTTATAATTGATTCTTAAAAAGAGAGCAAGTGTTAAAATATATTTGATAGATAAAAAGAAAGGAAGCTTTATGGACACAACAACATTAGTATTAATAGTATTAGGAGTCCTTATAGTCTTAGGTGTATACGGTATATATGCCGGATTAATTCAAAAGAAAAATAAAGTTATGGAAGCTTTTTCAAGTATAAGTGTCCAGCTAAAGAAAAGATATGATTTGATTCCGAATATATTGACCCTTGCAGGAAAGTTTATGGAGCACGAAAGAGGGTTGATGGAAAAAGTTACAGAACTAAGAACCCAGGCTATGGCTCTTCCAAATGATATGAACAGTATCGGCAAAAAACTTGAACTTGATAATCAGATTAAAAATGCAATGGGTCAAATTATGGTAGCTGTAGAAAATTATCCTCAGTTAAAATCAGACCAGACAATGATGACTGCAATGCAGACTTATAATGAAGTTGAAGAACATATCGCAGCAGCAAGAAGATTCTATAACTCAGCTGTTCTTGAACTTAATAATGCAGTTGAAATTTTCCCTTCTTCTATGATTGCTGCAATGATTGGTGTAAAACGTCAGGAATTCTTCCAGGTTGCAGAAGCTGAAACAAAACCGGTTAATGCAGCAGACTTTTTAAAATAAATAACTTGCGGAGCAGAAAATGGAAGAACAAAAAAAGAGTTTTAGAAATGAATTTTATGAAAAATTCAGAACAGTTTGTGTGCCTATCTTAGAAGGTTTTGAAAAAGAAAGAAAAATTTACTTTTATATTACGATTTTCCTATTTATAATGCCTGTACTGGCTTTAATAGGCGGTGGGATACACGCATTTTTCGTATATGCACCGGCAGGTACAACGAATTTAAGTACAATTGATTTTTCCTCTGCATGGACAGCAGGTATTATAGCTCTAATTATTTCAACTCTTCTTATAACTGTAATAAAAAAGTTCTTTGAAAATAAAGTAAAAGAAAAAGTTATGCCAATTTTATGTCAATGTTTCGGCAGACTTACCTGGTCTTACGGTCAATACTCTTCTGCTGATATCTTAAGAAGAGTCGGACTTATTGAATCATATTCAAAATACTATGTTGATGACGTGTTTACCGGTTCAGTAGAAGACGTTCCGCTTGAAATTGCGGAAGTAAAATACACAAAAATAGTGCATGATGTAGATAGTGAAGGCCGCAGCAGAACCAGAGAGCGTACTATATGGGATGGCGTGCTTGTTCAGTTTAAAATGAATAAAAGCTTTACCGGTCATACTATTGTTAAGCCGGATTCTCTTGTTAAATTGTCAGGAGATTTTAAACTTCACCATACGACGCTGGAGGATGTTGTTTTTGAAAAGAAATTTGATGTTTATACTGATGATGACGTAGAAGCAAGATATCTACTCACTACGGCTTTTATGGAAAGACTGACTAAAGTCAAAACAGCTTTTGGCAGCGGCAAAATCTCCTGTGCTTTTTATCAGGATAAATTAATCCTCGGTATAGAAACCAATAAAGATTTATTTTCTGTTGCGTCTGTATTTAAACCGGTTAGTGATGAGAAGCAATTTTTTACTATGTTTGAAGAGATTAACTCCCTTGTTAAATTAATCGATCACTTCAACCTTAATCAGAAAATAGGGTTGTAAACATTCTGTCTATTTAATAGAATAGAGAAGGGAGGATTCTATGTTTATAACATTTGAAGGAGCGGATGGCTGCGGAAAAACTACCCAGATTAAACTGATTGATGAATATCTCCGCTCAAAAGGGTACAAAACTCTTTTAACAAGAGAGCCGGGTTCTAAAGGTCTGGGTGAAAAAATAAGAGAAATTTTGCTTAACTATGAAGGAGAGGTTTCTTCAAGATGCGAATCCTTCTTATTTCTGGCTGATAGAGCGCAGCATGTTGATTGTATTATTAAACCTGCTCTTCAAGAAGGTACAATTGTTCTCTGTGACAGACATACGGATTCAACTGTCGCATATCAGGGTTACGGAAGAGGGCTTGATATAGAAGAAATTAAGAAGCTTAATGCCATTGCAACCGGCGGACTCAAACCGGATTTAACAATTGTTTTTGATGTTGATATAGAAACTTCTCAAGCTCGTGTAGGCAAGAATAAAGACAGAATGGAATCAGCAGGGATTGAGTTCTTTAAAAAGGTTCGTGAAGGCTTTCTAGAAATAGCAAAAGAAGAACCTCAAAGGGTTAAAGTTATAAATTCTTCTGATACAATAGAGAATATTCATAAAAAAGTAGTTGAGTTAATAGGAAAATGAATTTAGAAGAACTGAAGCAAAGAGTAAATAAAAATAAGGAGTGTCTTTGACCTTGCCGGTCTGGAGAAGAAATTAAAAGAACTTGAAACCAAACTCCAGAGTCCTGAAGTTTGGGCTGACCAGAAGCTTGCAACAGAATTGGGACAGAAATCAAGAGAAATAAAGGACACTTTAGAGCAGGTTAAAAAATGGGATTCTATAATTGATGATGCCCAGACTGCTTACGAAATTGGGGATGAAGAGCTTATTAAAGAAACGGAGCCTTCTCTTAGCGAACTTGAAAAGGAACTCGATAGATACGATATCCAAAAAATGCTATCAGGAGAATACGACGAAGCGGACGCTTTTTTAACGATTAATGCCGGAGCGGGCGGAACGGATGCGCAGGACTGGGCGGAAATGCTTCTTAGAATGTACACCCGCTGGGCAGAATCAAGAGGTTGGAAGGTCGAGCTTATTGACCGCTCTGACGGAGAAGAAGCGGGGATTAAGTCTGCAACAATCAAGATTACCGGAAAATATGCGTACGGTTATGCTAAGGCAGAAAAAGGCGTGCATAGGCTTGTAAGAATTTCTCCTTTCAATGCTAACGGTAAACGCCAGACTAGTTTTGCTTCCTGCGAAGTTTCTCCGATTATTCCGGATTATGAAAAAACAATAACAATTCCGCCTGAGGATTTGGAAATTGATACAATGCGCTCAGGAGGCGCCGGCGGACAGAATGTTAATAAGGTAGAAACGGCAGTAAGAATTCTGCACAAGCCTACAGGAATCGTGGTTAAATGCCAGCAGGAAAGATCGCAGCTTCAAAACAAAGAAAATGCCATGCAGATGCTGGCTTCTAAACTCCTTGAAATCAGACAAAGAGAGCATGAAAAGAAGCTTGCTGAACTAAAAGGAGAAAATGTAAATATTAATTTTGGCTCCCAGATTCGTTCTTATGTTTTCCATCCGTATAAAATGGTAAAAGACCATAGAACCGGCTACGAAGTCGGGAACGTTGACTCCGTAATGGACGGAAATATTGACGGGTTTATTGAAGAATACCTAAAAAGAAGTAATGAGACTTTATGAAAGCATTAAAATATTTTTGTATCTTTAATTTTTGCATCAGTATTTTTTGTATTATCGCATTTTACGATTTTATATCTCAGCTATGTAAATTTCCTGCCTGGATACTCATTTTTGTATGCGCATTATTTATATTTATCTTAGTTAAATCTTCTATTAATAATATTGATACTACAGAATACTTCGGTAAATCTGCAATTTCAGAAATGGAGCAAAAAAATAAACCTTTATTTAGTTATATAAATACCGGTATAGAATTATCAAACTGCCTATATCTTTGGCTCATACCGATTATACACTTGGGTATTAATTGCATATTCATTTACGCATTTTTTGCGCATTAATAGCAATCATCCAGAAAAATTTTCAATAAAATAAGTGAATAAGTCCTGCGGCTTATTCACTTATTTTATTTTCATACCATCTATTTACTGTTCAAGAATGTAGTTCAAAAGTGTACGCACACCTGCTCCGGTAGCACCTTTGATAAACTCGTGCTGCGGTTTATCTAAAAAGGCTGTTCCGGCTATATCAATATGAGCCCATTTTACATCTTTAACAAACTTTTGGAGGAAACATCCTGCTGTAGAAGCCCCGCCCCAGCGAGAGCCGGTATTCTTCATATCAGCTATATCGCTCTTAAGGCTTTCGAAATAGTCTTCCCATAAAGGCAATTTCCAATACCTTTCGCCGCTTCTTTGAGCTGTATCAATGAGTTTTGAAACAAACTCATCATCATTACCCATAATACCGGCTGCAGCAGTACCGAGAGCCACCATGCAGGCACCTGTCAGAGTTGCAAGGTCAACAACTTCATCAACACCGAGTTCGCAGGCGTAGCACAAAGCATCTGCAAGAGTTAGTCTTCCTTCTGCATCGGTGTTATCTACTTCAATAGTTTTTCCGTTTTTGGCAGTCAAAATATCACCCGGTTTGTATGCGCTGCAGCCCGGCATGTTTTCGCAAGCTGCAATTATTCCGTGGACTTCCACCTGAGGGTTAAATTCTTTTATAACACTCATTACACCAAGTACACATGCTGCTGCTGACATATCGTCTTTCATGGTAAGCATGGATGAAGGCGGTTTAATATCCAATCCGCCGCTATCAAAAGTTATACCTTTACCTATGATTGCGATTCTCTTTTTCGGGTTTTCAACAGAGTATTTCATGTGGATAAATTTTGGCTCTTGAGCGCTGCCTTTTGCTACCGCTAAGAAAGCGCCCATTCCCATATGTTCACATTCTTCTCTGTCATAAATCTTTGTTTCAAGCCCCAAATCACAAGCAATCGCAGCAAGTTCTGTCGGAGTCGCATACTGGGCAGGTTCGTTTGCAAGATTTCTTGCAAAACTCATTGCTGCTGCAATCTTTTCAGCTTTTCTTACCATAGTTTCGTTTGCCTGAACATAGACTTCTTTAACCTTTTTGTCTTTCTTTTCGCTTTTATATTTATCAAAAGAATAATCAGCGATTAAAGCTCCCATTGTGAATTGCTCTGAGTAATCAAATTCAATTCCGTCAAGAGAAAAAGCAACTGTTTTTGCTTCAATCTGCATAGCTTTTTTAATCGCTTTAGCTGCAGCTTCTCTCATTTTGTCAGGGGTAAATTCGGATTTCTTACCTAATCCCAGTACAAGAACTTTTCTATAAACTTCATTTCCGTACGTTGGAAGCAGATAAGTTTCTCCAAATTTACCTTCAAATTTATCTTCTTCAACCGCGTATTTGTTAGCAAGTTCGCAAGAAGTTTTTTCGCCTTCAAACATACTCACTACAAGCAAGTCGCAGTTGATTGATTTGCTGTTTTCAACAACTTTTATTTCCATACTAAAACTCCTTTCTTCTTCAAGTATTGTATATTATTTGTACCGGTTTTTAAATACGTTAATCAGATTATTAAACAGAGATTTGACAATAAAATCTGTTTAGGTTAATATAAGTCTTGCTGCAAGGTGTGCGGGCGGGGGTAAATGAATCTCTGATTTATGTCATAGCCTCAAATGCAAGTAGCGAAGTGAAAATTAAATATGATGTGCGGGCGTTTAGCTCAGTTGCCAAGCGAGGCGACGAGGTTAGATAATCCGCAAAGGGTTCAGAAAGGCAGAGCCGAGCGAATAAAGATATTGACGCTCTACCAACTGAACAAAGTGAAAATTAAATATGGTGTGCGGGCGTTTAGCTCAGTTGGTAGAGCGTCTCCCTTACAAGGAGAGGGTCAGAAGTTCGAGTCTTCTAACGCCCACCATTATAAAAATAGGTCTTAAGACCTATTTTTTATTGCTTTAAAAGTTCTAACAAATAGATACTTTTATCAAAATTTCTAACTTTGATAAAAAATCTTAATATAATAGTTGAAATTTGGTAAAAATAGTTTACAATAAAGACACAGGGTGATAGTTTCCTAAGCTATCGGAAGCTCTGTAAGAGGTCTAACGGTTCTTATTCTTTCTAGTAAGAGCCGTTCTTGATATGCATAAAATCAATAAGATTAAAAATAAACTTAAATTGAAATCACTCATATTAGCCTCCTTTCTAGTCGGGAACTAACCCGAGGTCTACATAATAATTGTCGGTCTGTTCCTTAAGAAAAGAGCTTCTTTTACCCTGTGTTTACTTTTTCAATGTCCCACAAGCTTATTATCCATAAATTTTGTTGATTTGATAAATTATGAAATCAAAATTAAAATTTTAAATTTCATCTAAAAATTCTTTTATAGAAAGTTCTAACAACGCTTCTTTAAGCTCACCATAAAAAGGATAACAACTTTTGTTACCCTGTTTATTTTGTATGAGTTTAAATACGAGAACTTTTGACCTGGAAGTTCGCTAGTTTTCTGGACAAGCGACGCAAACGAAAGTGAGCTGGTCTGGGTTGCGAGAATATTGAACAATATTGAATCGAGGGTTTATTTGCGAAACTATTCAAGCGTGAAGAAAATCCAAGCGAAGTTTTCTAACCCTATAATAAAGTATCCATTTAATATGTTAAAACATTATTTTTGCCATGATTTGTTTAATATCATTAGGTGAAGTATGGTTTTAAAAGATATTTGTAACAGATTGTAACAAATTGTTAAGCAAAAATAAAAATCTTTACAATATGATGAAAGCCAATATATTCCAGAACAGAAGAGATTGAAATAGAAAAATTTTGCCTTTTTGTATTAAAGTTTTTTGAATTTGTGCCGATATACATAGGGTAAGACTATTGTAACAAATGAAAGGAGTGAATTATGTCTAATAATATCAATCTAAATGGAGATTCCCTTATTAAAATTTCTGATAATACTAAGGGAGTAAATAGTGAACAGAAGAAAGCAGATAAACAAGAGTCTATAAAAGGAGTTCTTAGTTCTGCATTAGCTGATGGAGTTGTATCTAATGATGAGTTAGTTGCACTTGCTAAGCTAGATTTTACAGTAAATGATATTCAGAACGTTCTTAATAATTCAACACTCAATTTAAGCAATGATGAGAAGCAAAAATTGACAGATGAGTTAATGATTAAAATTGATACCTATAGACAATTAAATCAGGAAAGGAAAGAACAAGACCCGATACAGTTTGGGTTATAATTAAATAAATATTAGAATAAAATTCTTACAATGTGAGGGTTGGGGGTCAATTTCCTTAATGCCCACCATAAAAAGGACAATAACTTTTGTTATTGTCCTTTTTATTTAGAAAATTTATAAATTTAAATGAATTGAATGTTCTGTAAAAAAACTTAAAAATTAAGCAATTTTGTCTAATAAAATTACTTAATTTTTATGTGTGTAATTTTTGCAGAAAGAAGGTAGTTTATGAACATTACAAAAAAAGTTTTATAAACCCCAGGTGTAAAGAAAATAGTGTTTCCGATTGTTACAGCTGGCAGCTTACTTGGTGGTGTTGTTTTATATAACAATATTCAAAAAACTGATACTTTTGAAAAAGAAGAGAATGTAAAAGAATATATTATGGAAAAATATGTTCGACCAAGACAGGAACAGGGTCTAAAAATATTAGAAGAATTTCAAGTTGAAGATATAAGTCAATTGGAAAAAGATATGAATAAAGCTCGTAAAAAGTTCTATAAACGCTTTTCTCCTTTTTGATTCGGTTTACTGGGTGGGTTAGTATGTCTGACCGACAAACCGGCATTGATAGATGCTGAAAGGGGTAAATGTAGTGTGAAGTTGTGTAGCGTCTCAACACCACACCATATTTACCCTTTTTAGTATTTTTTTGCCAGGAAGTAAGTATAACTCCAAATTGGTAAGTTTCTGAAATCAATTTAATAAAATGAACAATAACACCTTCGTTTTCGTTATAATCATGAATCGGAGGTGTTATTGTATGAAAAGAATATTACCAATACTTGCGATAATAGCTATGATTGTATCACTTCCGGTTTTTGCGGAATCAAAGGTTGAGAGTATTCAGACAAACACTGTGTCGACTGTCGAGGATGATGTTTTTTCCTCAGGAGAATCTCCCGATATAAAAACAGGGATAAGAAGAGTCCATCACAGCCCGAGAACAGTAATATTTTACGGCTCTCCGCCACCTCCTAGAACATACAGAAAGTTCCCATACAGAGATTACAGATTCAACTGGATTGACTGCAGGTATAATCCGCATTACGGATGCTACGGTCCAACCTTTAACAGCGGAATCTTTTTCAGATTTTAATAAAAACCTTTCTTCACTTTTCCACTAACACTATAACATCCGGCTCCCGTTTTTTCGGGGGCTTTTTATTGGATATTTTTATTATTTTTTTAAATTGGAAAATTTTTCACTAATAAGTGATTATATTGCAGGATAAAAAATAGGCATTTTCTGAAAAGAAAATGCAGCAATGCGGGTTTCTCTTTCTTTGGGGTGATTTCTTTCTCTTTTCATCGCAAAAAAGAGAAAGAAATCAGCAAGAATAAAATATAACAAATATTAATTAATCATAAAAATGCATAATCAATATTTATTCAGAATAACCCGTCTTAGGGGAAAAGAGAGAAAAGTTAAATTTCGTACCTCAGATATAAAATCAGCCTTGAGGTTTTTAAAATGGTATGCTAAAAAATATAGAGAAGGACTTTTGTTAGAAATCCTTCCTCTGAAAAAAGTTTACAATCCAAAATCAAGGACAATAAGTTATATCTACGAATGAATATGCAGGAACAAAAATATATAGCATTAATAGATTGTGACAGCTTTTTTGTATCATGTGAAAGAAAGCTTAATCCGGAATTGAACGGGCTTCCCGTCTGTGTGGTTTCGGGAGACAGGGGCTGCGTAATTGCACGCTCCAGAGAAGCAAAACAAATGGGTATTCCGATGGGACAGCCTCTGTTTATGGCATCAGAGCAGTTTCCGGATTGTATTTATATAAATGCTAATCATTATAATTATTCAACAATTTCATCAGAAGTTATGTCTTTGTTAAAAGAATTCAGCCCTTATGTTGAAGTTTATTCTATTGATGAAGCTTTTGTCGACTTGACAGGGCTTTCAAAACTGTACAAAATGAATTATTACAAGCTTGCAAAACATATACGGGAATTTATCCTGAAAGAAACATCTATTCCGGTTTCAATAGGAGTAAGCAGGACAAAGTCATTAGCAAAACTCGCATCTGACAAAGCCAAGAATATGCCTGACCATATTTGTGTAACCGGAAGATGCGGAATAACAAGACTTCTCAAACATACCGACATAGAAGAAATCTGGGGTATCGGAAGAAAACTTGCTCCAAAACTTAGAGGTCACGGGATAAGAACTGCTTATGATTACGTACAGAAAAATGATGTCTGGTTAAAGAGCAGATTCGGGAAAAACGGGCTTGAGGTTAAATATGAACTCCTTGGAAATATGATTAATAAAGTTTCGACAGAGATTTCGGCTCCAAAATCCATAAGTGATACAAAATCGTTTCCTGAATTTACATCGGATTTAACCTATCTGAAAAATGAACTCATGGTTCATATACACGCTGCTTGCAGAAAGCTAAGGAAATCAGGCTGCAAATGTTCAACTATCGGGGTAATTCTTAAAACAAAGGATTTTAGAGTTCTATATCAAAAAGTTAATCTTGAACACCCGACAGATTTTGAGTTTGAGATTTCAAACGCTGCAATACCTGAATTAGAAAAAATATTTGATAAAAAGATTCTTTATAGAAGTGTAGGAATAGTATTAGATAATTTTAATCCCAACACAAACGAGCAGCTTGCTTTATTTGATGATAATACCAAGCGGGAAAAAAATGAAAACCTCGGAAAGAGTTTGGATAAACTTGAAGCAAAATTTGGCAGGAATATTGTAAGAACGGGGTTTACTAATAAAGAAGTTCCGTATAAACAGGATTTTTTGACCAAGGGGTAATCGCATCCGATAAAAAATCCTCCATTTAGTCGTTATTTTCATGCTTCCGGTTCTGTAGAATAGAATCGGGAGAGGATTATGCAAATAGATTCCAATACAGAAAAAAATCTTGCAAAAGCAGTAACTACGGTTACAGCGCCTAAAAGGTCACGCTCTTATGAACTATGCATAAAAGCGGATGCTTTAAGGTTTGCAAAGTCTTATCAGGAATCAGTTAAAACCTACCTTGAATCTATTATGATGGATAGGTTTCATAAAGAAGCATATCTCGGTTTGGCGCTTTCTTACAAATATTTAAAAGAGTATAAAAAAGCAATCAAAAACCTTTCCAAACTTATAAAGATTGACGATCAGAATGACGAATACTTTTATGAACTCGGAGTATGCTACCTTTCGGACGGCAGACCTGAATGTGCCATTCCTCAGCTTGTAAGAGCAATTGTTTTAAATAAAGAGAATGTAGAAGCGCAGATACAACTCGCTATAGCACATGAACTCGTTGATGAAGCGGATTTGTCATTAATGATTTATAACAAACTTATTGAAACAAATCCGGAGTTTTTAAAAGCTTATTATAACAAAGCCGCAATGCTCATGGGAATGGGTGATTTTGAAGAAGCATCCAAGACTTTCTTCCAGATTGTTAAAAGAAATCCTGATTATTATAAAGCTTACCTCGGTATCGCTATGAGCTTTGACAAACTGGGCCGTTATTCTGATGCAATCAGGTATTATAAAAAGTTTCTGGAATTAAAACAGTTCTCAGAGGATGCTGTTTTTGCACGTAAGAGAATTGATGAACTCAAACAAATGAGAACTGAAAAAAATCACAATTTAAGATTAATTTAATTTGCCGGTTAGAGTTTTTAAGAAAATCCAATTATTACGTGTTTATTTTTTGTAAAAAAATGTAAACAAACCGCCGTATACTATGCAAAAAATCTCTTTACGGGTTTTCATTCTACTATCAGCTAACTTTTCTAAAGACGAAAGGTCTACTAAATGATTCAAAATTTACATAGTTTTGGATATTACAATCACACTATGCATGCTTGTTCCAAACCGCTTAATTTTACCGGAATGTCGCAAGGTTCCCAGTATAGAACTTCTTTTGATTTTATAGCTGCTAAAATGATTAACAATAATACAAAAAAATGGCAGCTTGACGGGAGCTGGTTATCTGCTGCAAATATATCCAAAGCGATGGAAAAGTTATTTATGCTGAATAAAGTTTTTGGTCCGTACAAGGAAGCTAATCCGTTAAAAATTGCCTGGAAAAACTATATCCCGCAAGATGTCCGTGAATATTGCGCAGATAAGGTGAATGAAGCCAGAGCGGGAAGGCTTAGAGAATGGCAGAAGTTTTTAGAAAATCCCGAGTCAAATAAAGATGCAGGAAAATATAAAGAGCTTGTTGAAGATATAAAATCAGATAAAGCTTTGAGTTTTGTAATCTGGAATGCCGTAAACAGTGAACTTCAGGTGAATAACAGGCATATTCCAGTGCCGTTTGATATAAAAGCTCTTGATGAAACGGTCAGATATTTTAAAAATATTGAACCAAAATTTAGAGCCGTAGTTTATGACCATACTTCGTTTATTGAAATGTATACCCATAGACTTAGAGATAACCTGCTTATGGAAAAAGGTTTGTCAGATAATGATGAGGTTTGGGTCAGAATACCGTCTATAAAAAAAGATCCTCAACATAAAGATGAAAATGTTTCAGCTCTTGAAATATTAAGTTATAAAAACTGGTGTACAAGATCAAGCCTTGATAAAGCCGAAGCAGCTCTTGAAGACGGAGATTTTCATGTTTATTTAAAACGTGATAAAGAAATCTGGAAACCTCTTATAGGAATGGCATCCGCAAGAGGAAAAATTGACCAGATTCAAGGTACGGAAAATAATAATTTTATTCCTTTGAATGAAATAGGCAATGTAAAGGAATATTTACGCACCAACGGACTGAAATGCCAGTCAGCAATATGTAGTGAAGGTCCTAAGGCATTGCAGCAGATTATGATAGCGGATACTCTTCTTAAAACTGATCCGGTCAGCGGAAAGACCTTTTCTAAAGCTATTAAAGATAATGATACAGAATCTATATTCAGAATGCTGGGAAAAGATTTAATACTTACAGGAGAAGATAAATACACAATAGATAGTTATAGACCGCAATTCCTTTTGAATAAAAAGTCCGGAATTACTGTACCTTATTCCTTCCTCGGAATTGATGAAGATGCTCTTCTTGAGAATGTGGCAATTATTAACGGGGATTTGATTTTAAATAATAAGAATCCTCTGTTTAATTCAACAATTACAAAATTTCCGCCGAATTTAAAGATGGTATCGGGCAGAGTTTATTGTGACAAAGACCAGTATGAAAAGTTTAAAGACGATATTATAAGAGTTGCCAGACCCGGATTTATAAATATCTATTAATAAGATGTAATCTTTAAGTTATATGTTATTATAGTAGTATAGTCATTTTATAATTCTGCATATAATGAGAGGGCGCAAAATGTTTTTTAAACCAAAAACAACAATGATGGAACAGGAAATTAAAGAACAGTCATCCATAGTTCCTTATATTTTGATGAAATATATTGATCCTGAATCCGGCGAGATAAAATTGGATTTACCTCAAAATATAAGGAAGATTGTACTTGTTGCAAGCGGTTCTTCTTATCATTGTGCACGCTTTGCGGTAGATTTGGTTGAAAAAATTTCTAAAATAGAAACCAGAGCTATTTATTCAAGTGAATTTCTGTTGAAGAATCTTATTCCCACAGATGAGAATACTCTTTATATTTTTATAACCCAGTCCGGTGAAACAAGCGATACTCTTAAGTCTGTTGAAAGGGTTAAGAAAGAAACTAATCTCCCGACTTTATGTATAACAAATAATGAAGAGTCTACTATCTGGAAAATGTGTGACTATCATGCGGCATGTTTTGCAGGTATTGAGCAGGGAATAGCAGCTACAAAATCTTTTACTTCACAGATGTTGTGTTTAATTCTTATTTCGCTCAAACTTATTGAAAATCTTGAGCCGCCAAGTGTTACTGAGCGTTATAAAAAATCTCTTTTCCATCTGCCGGCTATTATTGAAAAAGCGATTGCCCAAAGAGACGAGATAAGGAAATTTGCTAAACATATTTCAAAAGAGAATACAATTGTAATAACTGCGGACGGAATTTCATATTCCCTCGCTAAAGAAGGTGCTTTGAAAATTAAAGAAACTTCTTACAAAAATATAAGTGCAGCAATTTTAGGTGAATTTATGCACGGACATGTTGCTGTTTTAAATAATAAAGCAACAATGATTTATATTGCCGTGGACAGGATTTCTGAGCGTTCAATTAATAATATTAACAAAATAAGAGAAGACTATCACCCGACTCTCGGAATAATAGGACCTTCCGGCGCACAGCTCAAGCCTGATTTTAACATAAATGTTGAATGTGAAAACGAAATTCAACAGCTGTTTGCAAATGTTGTTATATTGCAGCTCCTTGCACTTGAAACAGCTCTAAAGCTTAGACGGAATGTCGATCATCCGAAAGGGCTTCACAAAGTAGTAGTAGATAAGGTGATTTAGTCGTTAACCCCTTTTTTGTATCTTGCTGTTCTGGCATTAATTGCATAGCAAGCGCTTGAAAGTTTTTGAGAAAGAACAAACATATTTCTCTGAATCATTGCAACATCATTCATCGCTTCAAGCATTTTTTGCGGATCTACCATAGATTCCATTGAATCATGGTTATCAACCTTTTCGTCTGCATATTTTTTGACTAAAAGCTTGTCAATATAATCCCTTGCTCCGACTGCCATAATAAAGTCTCCTAATTCTAAATTTCCCTATATATTAATAAAAACATTCGGAGTCAGGAAATTGCCTAATTGTTACAAATGTTAAAGAAGTTCTTTTTCTGTTATATATCTCGGGCGGGCTTTAACTTCGCTGAAAATTTGTCCGAGATATTCACCGATAACACCAAGACAGAAGATCTGGAAACCTCCTATAAATATAATTAACATAACAAGAGTTGCCCATCCGCTGGGTGCATCGTGACGGAATAATTTATCACATATAGCGTCCACACCTACACAAGCCATAATAAATACCGTTATCAGACCGATTGCAGAAATTAATCTGAGAGGGACAATACTATATGAAGTTATTCCGTTAAGAGCAAGACTCGTAAGTGAAATGAAATTAAATTTTGAATTTCCTGCCGCACGGGGTTTTACGTCGAAATGCACATACGCTGTTTTTAACCCTGTTTCGTGGAAAAAGCCTCTCAAAAAGAGTTCGCTCTCGGAATATCTTTCTAAAATTCCTAACGCTCTTGAACTTACAAGCCTGAAATCGGAATGATTTGGCGGAATCTTTACTCCCATAAGATTCATAAGTTTGTAGAAGAAAAGAGCTGTAATTTTTTTGAAAATTGTATCGGTCTTACGGTCATTTCTAATACCGGAAACTATTTCCGCACCATTGTGGAATTCATCAATGAACTTTTCAATAGAATTTTCATCCTGCTGTAAGTCTGCATCAATGGTTAACGCACAATCGCATCCAAATTCTTTTACTCCGAGAAGTCCTGCAATCAGGGCTTTTTGATTCCCGTAATTTCGGACAAATTTCAAGCCTTTAACTCTTGCAGGGGTTTGAGAGTGAAGATCTTCTATTATTTCCCAGGTTTTGTCTTTTGAACCGTCGTTTACAAGATAAATATAGCTGTCCGAAGATATTTTATTTTTGCTTATTAAATCATCCAGAATCCCGAGCAGGGTTTTTACAGTGGTTTCAATAACCAGCTCTTCATTATAGCAGGGTATTACAATTGCCAGTTTGGTTTTTTTCTTAAACATTGTATTCCTCTCATACCTATAATATAATAGGACTATCATAAATACAATACGGGAGTTTATTTTTGACTGACAGGAAATTTATTCTAAATGCCGATGATTTCGGAATGTCTGCGGCTTTTAACAGGGCAGTGTTAGAGGGCTATCAGGGAGGAATTTTAAAGAGTGCAAGCCTTGTTGCAAACGGTAAGGCATTTGATGAGGCGGTTAATACTATTATTCCTCAATGTCCGGATTTAGGAGTAGGAATTCATTTGAATATTATTGAAGGACAATCTCTTTGTGAAGATGTTTCTTCTCTTGTGGATTCTGAGTGGAATTTTAATAATTCATACGGACAATTACTTCTAAAATCACTTAATAAGAAAGACAGCTCTTTTTTGGAACAGGTTGAAAGAGAGTTTAGAGTTCAGATAGAAAAAGTTATGTCAAAAACCCCTGTAAGTCATATAGATTCACATGTACATGTACACTCTATTCCGGCGATTTTTGATTTGGTTTGCCGTCTTGCTAAAGAATATGGAATTAATCAAGTAAGAACCCAGTTTGAAAAACCTTATATAGTTCCGGATATTCATAAACATCTTAATCTTAAATATCCCGTAAATTTGATTAAAGTTGCTCTTTTAAACTTTTTCACGGTTTTTAATGAAGCTACGGTTCATAAATACGGACTTCAAACAAATGATTATATTATAGGCGTTACTTATACTTCTATGATGGACAGCCTCTCCGTTGCTTACGGGCTTATGGCTATAAAGTATAAAAAGGTTGTTGCAGAAGCCCTTATTCATCCTTGCAGATATGAGGACGGGACAATTGATAATCATTTTACTGAATACTTAATTACAAAGAATAAAAAACTCAAAGATAAAATAGAACAGCTTGGATATGAGATAACCAATTATGTTGAAAAGGATTTTTAGTATATCTTTTATCATAATCCTGTTTGTTCTTTCTCTTATTTTTCTTGTGCCAAAAGATAAAATATATCGAGTTCAAGAGATTATCAGTCCGGACAAAATAGTTCTTGATTCCGGAAGATTATTTGAACTTAAAGAGTTTGAAACCTTTGACCCGGCGTTTAGTTCCCGTAATGAAAAGCTTGCTAAAATGATTGGTATTACGGAGGAAGAGGCTTTCGTCCTTGGTAATATTTCCGGTTTATGGGCAGAAAATCTTATAAAAGGAAGAAGAGTTTTTCTTTCAGGGGACGATTTAATTTTCTATAAATACAGCTATAAAACGAAATTTTTGTATTCCGGGTTTTGTCTATATAACTCTAAACCCTATAACCAGGAAGCTTTTGATATGCGCATGAAAGAAATAAGGCGTGGAAACTACAGAGTGCTTGACCTTGATACGGATAAAGTTTATAAACCCGAAGATAAAGAGGTTCGTTATCTTAAAAACTATATTGTCTTAAGGTATTCTCATATTCCGAAATCTCTACGCAGGAAGGTTTTAAATCCGACAGTCTTACGTTCTCCTGATTTAAGGTTTGATAACGGGAATATTGAAATTTATTTTTCTGACCTGACTGTAAAATTAAAGCCTGACAGAAATTGCAGCAGTGATATTTGTCGTGAAATTCTATCAAATATAAATAACGCTCAAAATACTATAGATATAGCAATATACGGGTATTCCACTGTCCCGTCAATAGAGAAAGCTCTTCAGGATGCAATAAAAAGAGGGGTAAAGATTCGGCTTGTTTATGATGTCGACTCAAAAGGCGGTAATATTTATGAAAACACCGATACAATCACACGTATTATTCCTGATAATACGTGTGATAAGAATTCTCAGGAATCAGCCTCTATTATGCATAACAAATTTTATATTTTTGATAATAAAATCTTGATAACCGGCTCTTCTAATCTTTCGCATACGGATATGTCCGGATTTAATACTAACAGTATTGTTGTAATAAAATCTCCTGAAGCCTGTGATATTTATAAACAAGAGTTTGAGCAAATGTATAGCGGGAAATTTCACACATCAAAAACGGACAATGGAAATAAGAGCCTGAATATATCCGGTACAAAATTAAGGTTTTATTTTTCTCCTCAGGATAAAACTTTAAAAAATGCGATTATTCCGTTGATTGAATCTGCACAAAGATATATTTATATACCGACATTTTTAATAACGGACAAAAAGGTTACTGAAGCTCTTATGCAGGCAAAAACGCGCGGGGTTGATATTAAAATAATAATAGATGCGCTCAATGCTTCCGGCAAATATTCAAAACATAATGTTCTGAGAAATGCCGGCATTCCTGTTAAAACAGAAAATTATGCGGGGAAAATGCATTCAAAATCAATGATTATTGATGATAGGTATACAGTTATAGGTTCAATGAACTTTTCATACAGCGGTGAAAATAGAAATGACGAGAATCTTGTAGTTATAGAAAACTCTGAAATAACAAAGTTTTATAAGGAATTTTTTCTGTATCAGTGGAACAAAATTGATAATAAATGGCTTAAATACAATGCCCGTGCTGAAGGCAGAGATTCTATCGGCTCCTGTCTTGACGGAATTGATAATAATTATGACGGGCTTACTGATATGGAAGATTCCGCTTGTAAGACAATTCGTGGCTGGTAAATAGAAGTGATTAAGTGAATAAGTAAATAAGTGCCTGGATTCGTTATTCTGAGGCGTTAGCCGAAGAATCGCAACGATAAGGTAAAATAATATAATATACGCATTATGTTAAGAAATGTTACAAAATGACTGAAAACATGTCAATTTCTGAATTCTAAAAAACTTTACATGGGTAAGGGTTAATTTAAAATAAGGTTTTTAGAAAGGCAGGCACTTCAATGACAGATTCATTAGCAGTAAGCGGAATGGGAAATTACGGTTACGGTTTTTATGATCCGTATTTTATGGAGGCATATAAATCATACAACGCTAATATGGCACAAGCAGCGCAGGCAATGAAAGCTGCTCAATCAACTCAAACAGGAACACAAACACCTTCCGTTCCTGTAGTAACAACTCAGCCTGAAGAAAAGAAAAAATCAGGTGCTGGATTAGTACTTGGCGGTTTGGCTACAGTAGGTGCTGCCGCACTGCTTTATAAAGCTCATAAAAAAGGCGGTGAAAAAGGAATCAAAGAAGGTTTCAGACAAATGTGGAAAGGGTTGACCGGCTCTGAAGCTGCTTCTGCTTCTACTAAAGCAACAGAAAAAGCTAAAAAAGAAGTAGTTACAAGATTTACGGTTCGTAAAAACTCTTCCGGTAACTGGGTTGCACAGGTTCCTGACAGAAGGCAGGCTATTGATGCCCGTGATGTTGCTGCTCTTGATAAGCTTGGTATTTCAAGAGATATTCCGAAACTTACAGATGACGGTATAAGAGTTAACGAATTGAGATTCGAACATGATGGAAATAATTTCGTCTTCAGAAATGGTAAAATCCTCAAATATGAAAAAGGCGGAGTTAATAACATTGATAAATGGAACAACCCTGTCGAACAAGCTGATATAGATTATAAGAAAACTATAGAAGAAATTATAGCAAAACTTAAGAAAGGCGAAACAACAACAGCTAACTTACAAGAAATCAAATTCTGGGATTATAATGACGGTGTAGCCAGAAGATTTATTCAGTCAGGCACTAGCAGACCTAAATTAGTATCAGTTACAACAAACAGATTCGGCCTTGACTCTTCGGTGGTAAATGCAGCCCGTGAAAGAAATTCCGTAATTGATAAAGCATTGAAAGCTATTGCTGAAGGCAAAACTCCGGACGGTTTATCAGCTGTAAGAGGAAAATATACAGTTGGCGGTAAGGATTTCGAAATAGTTAACGGTGAACTTGCCGGTATGTATGAAGGCGGAAAGCTTTACAAACTTGATTCAGACCTCTTCCTTGATTGGAAACATAGAAATGAAACAGTATACGAAGCAATGTTAAAAAATATTAAAGAAGGTAAAAATATCCGTGATATAGTATGGCAGGCGGCTTAAATATCAATCAACATAAGCAAAGCGGACGGTTCAATTCTTGAACCGCCCGCCGTTTTTTAAGCCAAACATAGTATTTTATCCAATAGTGAATTAATTTCTTTAATATTATCCATTAGAACCAGTTCTCCTCTGCATTTTGAAGCCCCCGGAAAACCGTTGACATAATAAGGGTAAAATTTCCTTACAAACTTGATTCCGACATCTTCGCCGCGAAACTCTACTTCTTTCATCAGATGTTTTTTTATGCCTTCAATTTTTTCTTCCAAACTTGGCGGAGGCAAGTATTCACCGGTTTGAAGATACTTTTCTATTCTGGAAATTAAGGTAACATCCCCTAAAACCCCACGTCCGATTGCAATTCCGTCAGCTTTGGATTCTTCAAGACATTGAACGGCTGTTTCTATTGAAACAACATCTCCGTTTGCAAAAACCGGAATATCAACATTTTTCTTGAGTTCTGCGATTTTCTTCCAATCAGCTTTTCCGCCGTACATTTGTGAACGTGTGCGTCCATGGATTGTTATAAAATCTGCTCCCGCTTCCTGCATCTTTTGTCCGAATTCTACATAATTCAACTCGTCCATTGTATATCCGAGCCGGAACTTCACCGACAGCGGGATTGTAATTTGGGATTTAACAGTCTTTACAATTTCCTGTGCCAGCTCTGCATTTCGCATAAGTGCACAACCGTCAGTTCCTTTAACAACTTTATTTACAGGGCATCCCATATTAATATCAATCATATCGGCAAATCTTTCCAGATGTTTAGCCCCATCTGCCATCATCTGCGGTTTGTGTCCGCTCAACTGATATGAAATAGGTGAATGGTTTTCTCCACGCACAACTATATCAACATCCTTAACCTGATTCAAAGCCTCCGAGCTAATCATTTCGGTAGTTAAAAGACAGGTTTTTGAATGCTCTCTTATCAGAGATCTTAAAACATAATCCGTTATTCCTGCCATAGGGGCAAGTGACACCCTGCTTTTAATTAGTTCCTTAACCTGCATACGGTCTTAATTCTTCCACCCTTGATTTTGCATATTTGAGGTATTCATCATCAGTTGTGTAGCTTGATATAAATATATTGTAGTATTTGAATGCCTCTTTATAGTTTTCTAAAGTATCATAATCTACAGCAAGCATATAATTTGCAATCGGCAAATCTTTTGAATATTTGAGTACGTTTAAATAATCATTAATAGCAAGCTGTCTTTTGTTCTGCTCATCATAGATTAAGCCTCTATAGTAATAAGCATATGCATTACTTGCTTCTTTTGCTATAACTTCATTAAACTTGGTTAAAGCTGATTGAAAATCGTTCTTTTCAAAAAGGTCAATCCCCTGATTTAGAGAAGTTAGAGAATAATTTTGTAATACATATGTCAATAAATTTTTAGCTTCTGACTGCGGATTCATGCTGACAGCTTTTTTTAAATAGTTTTCAGCTTCCATCCAATTTTGCTGTTCTGAATACAAATATCCGATATAATAAGGAATCTCTGCATTCTTAGGGTTAAGCTGTCCGGCTTTTTTGTAGTACTCAATAGCTTTGTCGTAATTCTCTAAAGCCTGATAAGATGCCGCAGCTCCCAGCATAGAGTCTTCTGTCGCCGGTGTTATTGCTAAATATTGCTGTAACGCTTTATTGTAATCCTTGTTTTCATAGCTTTCGGAGGCTGCTGAAAGAACTGTTGAGGCAGAATCTTTCTGGACATCCTGCAAGGTTTTTAATACAAGATTATTTGCAGGGAACTTAGCTTTTGCCGTATTAAGAATCTCAGCTGCACTATCGTATTCGTTAATTGCCGCATAGCATATTGCAAGGTTAACGTATGCATCAACGTTTGTTGTACCATTTGATATAGCCGTACGATAAGCCTTAATAGCATCATTCAGTTTATTTTCTTTATGCAGTTTATAAGCGTAATCGTAAAGCATATTCTGCATTGTTTTATCTTGTGAATTTTTAGCCAGATATTCAATATATTCATCCGGTGACATTGCAGCTTCCATAACACCTGCAATTTCAGCTTTTGCTGTCTGATTAGCCGGATCAAGAGATAAAACTTTTTTATAAAGAGTTAAAGCTTCTTTTTTATTACCCATCTCAGAAAGAGCCTGAGCTTTATATAAATTTGCCTGAACATTATCAGGATAAAGAGTTAAGACTGAATCATATGACTGAATAGCTTTTGCAAAATCTTTTCTTTGCTGGAAAAGGGTACCGACGTTGAGTCTTGTGTTAACATTTCCCGGATTAAGCTGTTCAGCTTTACCGTAATAACTTAATGCTGTTTCAAAATCGCCCTGTGCTTGCTTTATCGCACCGATATTTGCATTCAGTTCTGCATCGGATGGTGTTTGGGCAAGTTTTTTTAAATAAATTCGTTCGAGAGCGTAGAGGATTTCCATATCTCCTTTGCTGTTTGCAAGAGCAAAGTTATACTGTTCAACCGCTTCATCAAATTTACCCAGCTTGTCCAGAGTCCTTGCATATTTCATTCGTAAAGCTCCGTTTGACGGTGCCACATCCAGAGCCATTTTATAATAGTCAGCAGAACGTGGCTCATTAGCAAGGAGTTTCATTAAATCTGCAATTTGCTCGTTTGCCTGTGCGGAAAGTTTTTCATTCTGCGCAGCCTGTGAAAACTCAAACGCTGCGGCAGAAAAGTTTCCGATTGCCCTTAATTCTTCGGCTTCTTTATATCTGGAGGCTGCAGTCTTATCAAAACTCATAACATTTAAGCATTGATTTAAATTCTCATTAGCGGAAGCTATCATTGCAGCAGAGTTTTGAACGGTTTGTTCTTTTGTAGGATACATCCTTAAATAAAAAAGTGCGCTTCTGAAATCGTTTGCCGCCTTCTCATAATTTTTTTCCTGATTAGCATAATAAGTTGCTCTTGCAAGATAAGAATTGATAAGTCCAATTCTTGCAGAATTATCCATATAATTAATTCTTAAGGCTTTTCTGAAATCTACAATAGCTGAAGAATACTGCCCTTGTGCCAGATAACTCTGAGCAGAGTTGTAATACTGAGCAAACATGCCGTTTGAAGCACTAAAAGCAGGCATTGAAACCGAGAATACTAAAAAACAGACTGTCCCTAATAAAGCTTTTTTCATAACAATATTTTACTACAAGATAAAAAAAATACATACTCGTACCGGGGGGGGAGGGTAAATGAAATAAAATAAAATAGAATGGGTAGAAGCAAAAGCTCATCTACAGGAGCTTTGTTTCTGAAACTATAGCGAAAGGCGGAGCCGAAAGCGTATCACTTCTCTCTGCAAAGACCGTTTGACCAATCTCTTGCGGACATTTCGCCTTTACCTTCCGGTTTAACTTTAAGAAGGCGAAGTACTCCTTTTCCTGTTTGAATATCAATTCCTGATTTTGAGATATTTATAAACTCTCCGATATTTCCGGTTGAAGAAGTATTAATAACTTCTGTTTCCATAACTTTAATAATCTTGCCGTTATATTCAAAAAATGCTCCGGGGCACTTATAAACCCCTCTTACAAGGTTATGAATTTCTAAAGCTGATTTATTCCAGTCAATTTTACATTCTTCTTTTTGAAGTTTATCTGCATAGCAAACTCCGTTTTCACACTGGGCTTTCGGTGTTAAAGTCCCGTCTGCAATACCCAGAAGAGTTTTTTCTAACAGTTTTGGCGATTCTTCTGAACATATTTCAAAAAGTTCCACGCAATTCATATTACGGTTAATCTCAATTGGCTGTGTCAGGCAAATAGGACCGGTATCAAGCCCCAGCTCCGTAACCATTGTACAGATTCCGGTTTCTGTTTCACCATTAATAATGGCTCTTTGTATCGGATTAGCTCCTCTGTATTTCGGCAGAAGCGAAACATGGAGGTTTATAGTTTCGTATTTCGGGATATCAAGGACTTCCTGAGATAAAATCTGCCCGAAAGCAAAAGTTACAAAGAAATCCGGTTTTAAATTCCTTAAAGCTTCAATAATTTCCGGCTCCTTGCGAATAGATTTCGGCTGGAAAACAGGTATATTATGTTCAAGTGCAAAAACTTTTATCGGACTCGGGGTCAGCTTATGTCCTCTGCCCGACGGACGGTCGGGATTGGTTACAACCGCCAGCACGTTAAACTTGTCCGAGTTATATAGGTATTCAAGTGACTTTAACCCTATATCAGGGGTTCCGAAAAAAACTATATTAAGCATTCTCTTTTGATTCTTTTGTTTCTTTTTCTACCTGTTTTGCCTTAATCTCTTCAATCTCTGCTGTTAATTCCGGCTCATCAAGAATTTTATCCACTTCAACCGGAGGGAGATTATGTTCTTGAAGGACTTTGTCGGCTTCAAATCTGTTTATAACGTGATCAATAAATAAAATTCCGTCCAGATGGTCAAATTCATGTTGAATCGCTCTGGCTAAAAGACTTCCGTCCTTTGCTTCCAATACGAAAGACCGTCCGTGAGAGTCAAGAGCTTTTATCATAACATTTGCGTATCTTTTAACATCCGTAAATGCTTCAGGAAAACTTAAACATCCTTCATGGCTTATTATAGCACCGGATTTTTTAATGATTTTCGGGTTTATAAAAACCATCGGGTTTAAAGGTTCATTTCCCGTAGAAACATCTATAACAAAGACTCTGTAATTTTCTCCGATTTGCGGAGCTGCAAGCCCTACGCCATTTTGGGCATACATTGTATCCAATAAATCTTCAACAAGATTTTTTATTTTCTGAGAAACTTTATGAACCTCTTTAGACGGCTGCCTTAAGGATTCTGTTCCGTATTTTACAACTTTTTTTACTGACATTATTCTTAACCTCTCTTATTTCATCTTAGCATAAAAGAGAGTTTATTTAAAACTCCATAAATCCTTCTGGAATAAAACTAAGAACGGAATAAGTTCAAGACGTCCGACAAACATGTCGATTATAAATATAATCTTTGTCCAGATATTCAAACTCTGGTAGCTTCCCAGAGGTCCTATAACATTTCCTAATCCGGGACCTATGTTCCCGAGGGAGCTTACCGTCCCCGTAAGCCCTATTACAGTGCTTTTTTCTATCATTGCAGTTACAAGAGTCGAGCATATCAAAATTGCAAAGTAAAATGAAACAAACATAAGGGTCTGATACAAGATTTCTCTTGGAACCGTACAATTTTCAACTTTAATATTAAAAACTGCTTTCGGATGAAGAACTTTTGTAAGCTCGGTTTTCATAATCTTAAATATCAAAAGCCACCTCATAATCTTAATTCCGCCGCCGGCTGAACTTGCGCAGCTTCCTGTTGCCATTGCAATAAACAGAAGGACTTTGCTTATATAATCCCATTTAGCAAAATCTACACTGCAAAATCCGGATGAAGATATAACAGAGCAGACATTAAAGAATGAGTGAGTTAAACTGTTGAACACACCGTAGCCTTCATGAATTTCAAGAGAGAGAGCAAGCAGTAAGCCGATTCCGACAGTTATCCAGAAATAGACTCTAAATTCTTCACTTTTAAAAAGTACAAGCGGATTAAGCTTTGTCCAGGCTTTATATTGCAAGTTGTAGCTTGCTCCGCCAAAGAAAGTGAAAACAGCCATAATCCATAAAATTATATTTGTTGAACCTACAAGGCTGTACGAATTTGGTGAAAGACCGCCGCCCGATACCGATGAAAAAGAGTGACACATCGCATTGAAACCGCTCATTCCGTTTATTCTCAGAAGAACTATTTCCAGAATAGTCATCCCGAGATAAACCTTCCACAAAGCGGAAGCAGTATTTCTGACTCTCGGGGTGAATTTATCTTCAGTAGGTCCGGGAGCTTCTGCAAAGAACAATTGTCTTCCGGCAATAGCGAACTGCGGAAGAATTGCCACGAATAACACGATAATTCCCATACCGCCTATCCACTGGGTGAAACCGCGCCAGAAGAAAAGAGCTTTTGGGAAATTATAATCCACAAATATTGTAGAACCTGTTGTTGTGATTCCGGAGGTTGATTCAAATAAAGCGTCAATAAACGAAAACCCGAAGAACATATAAGGAATTGCCGCTAACAAACCTGCAAGCAGCCAGCAAAAAGTTACTGTGCAGATACCTTCAGATTTTTTAATATCATTTATGTTTTTAATTTGCGACGCTCCGGGTACGATTTTTTTTAAAGTAACAGCGATTAAGAAAGCAGCTGTTGCCGCAAAAAAGAACGGAAAAATGGCGGATGTTTCGTGATAATAAAGTGCAATCAAAATAGGTACAAGAAGAAGTACGCTGAAATACATTATTGAAAGACTGAAAGTATATGCAAGATAACTGAGTCGCATTAATCCACCTTAAAATATTCTCTTATAGCAGGAGCGTTAGCACCTGTAGTAAAGATTATAAGATTATCTCCGCTCATAATCTGGGTTGCGCCGTTAGGAATAATTATTCTGTTTCTTCTTTGGATAACCCCGACAATTGCTTTTGCAGGTAATTTAAGTTCCATAATCTTTATAGTTTGATAATTTTCCGGAAGCTCAATTTCCATAACTTCACCCATACCTTGTTCAACGGTTGCAAGGATGTCGATATTTGTATCACATAAGTTATTTTTAATTTCATTTAGTGATGCTGTTTTTGTGGAAATTGCAATATCAATTCCAACTTTTTCAAACAAAGAAACGTTAGCTCCCTTGCTGACTCTTGAAATAACTCTTTTTACACCCAGCTGTTTGACTAAAAGCGAACAAAGAAGATTCTTTTCATCATTATTCGTAACACTGACCACTACATCAGAAGAACTTATGTCTTCTTCGTTCAGAAGTTCCAAATCAGTTCCGTCACCGTTTATGACAAGTGAAGAGGAGAGTTCTTCCGATAATAACTCGCATCTTTTTTCATCTTTTTCGATAACTTTAATATCGAGCTTAAGTTTTTCCAGATTTTTAGCCAGTTTAAGCCCGACGTTGCCGCCGCCTATTATTGCAACTTTTTTAACAAACTCTTTTTCGTGGAAAAATTTACCGGCTAAAATATCAAGAGAGTTTGAAAGTCCCATGAATATTACTTTATCATCTTCATGAAGTACAGTTTCGCCGCTCGGGATAAAGAGTTCGCTATTTCTGGTGACTCCGACAATCAAGGTATCTTTTGGAAACTCGCAATTTTTAATCATAGAGTTTACCAATACTGAATTTGGAGCGATTCTATATTCTAACAGCCTTGCTTTTCCTCCGGCAAAGTGTTCAACGTCCAGAGCCTTTGCGACAGTTATAATACGGAAGATTTCTTGAGTAAGCAGTTCTTCCGGCCATATAACATAATCTACATAGAATCCGAAATTGTATTCCGCATCTTTTGTAATACCTAAAGAAGACTTATACTCTTCTTTCCTAACAAAGCACATTGTACAAGCCTTGCTCATCTTTTTTACCGTAAGACAGGCAACTATATTTAATTCATCCGAATCTGTGCATGCGATAAAAACATCAGCATCTTTTATGTTTGCCTGCTTAAGGATTTCAATATTTGATGCATTTCCGTCCACAAAGCTTACATCAAGCTTGTTAAACGCATCGCACTTGTATTCTTCATTATCTATTACTGTTATATCATTATCGGCGTAAAACTCGGATGCTATCATTGAACCGACTTCATTTGCGCCAAAAAGTATCATTTTCATAGACAATATTTAACTTCAAAATACTTATAAAGTCAATTTTGTAAATTATCCCAGATTCTTAATAACTCCGGCTATTTTCCCGATTAAAGTGAGTTCGTTAACAGTATTTCCGCTTATTGTACGGATTCTATACTCAGGATTGTCAGATTTTATAATAATTTCGTCTAAATTTTTTGATAAACGTTTAACAAATATTTCGTTATTAAAACAGAAAACATAAATCTTATTATCCTGAATCTGTTCTCCTTTCCAGTGTTCCACAATAAGCTTGTCACCGCTGTCAATTGTAGGCGCCATACTATTTCCGGCAGCATTTATCATTGAGTATTCTTTTAGCTTAGAAAACCCGTTGATCAGAATTTCAGGAATCGGAAGTTTAATTTTTTCTTCCGAGAATACAATATTTCCGCTTCCGCAGCTTGCAAAAACATCTGTATAATAATCTATATAGACAAGACTTTCTTCGCTTTCGGAAGTGTCATTAAACAGTGTTATATTAAAATATTCTTCAATTTTTTTAAGCTCATCTATTGTAACCTGACTTTCGTTTTTTATCCGGTTACTGACAGTTTGCCTTGTTATACCTAAGCTTTCTGCAAGTGCAGACTGGTTTATATATTTACCTGTTTTTTTAGGAATAACGGTTAAAAGTTCTTCTAATTTCATAATCAATCTAAATTTGTCAAATTTCCACTTGACATTTGTATGATAACATCTTACAATATGTAATATGTTGTAAGCTTATGTATGATATTAAAGCATATAATCTTACAAATGTCAAATCTTACATAATACAACCACCCTTAATTTTCGGCTTATCAGGAGGAGAAGTTTTTTTAAATGAATTACAAGTATAATGTTTCTTGCAGTGAAACGACTACGAAGAATTGGACACCGACAGCAATTGACTGCTATAGAATCGGGTGTTCATGTTTCAAGTGCAATTTATATAAGATTTATTTTTCTAATACTAATATGAAATGCCGTATGAAAGAAACTGTAATAGAACTTGTCAGAAGATTCGGGGTTCCGGAGGAAACAGAATATGATAATACACAACAGACAATTGATTAGTAAATATAACGGTAAAAAAGGCGGACGTCCTAAGAGTACACCTTTTGACAGAATTGAGCTTCCGGATATAAACCTTGTAATACTCACTCCTAATCAATACGGCTCATTAGTTGAAAAATACGGATACGAGTTTATTAAAAAAGCTCTTTCCATTTTGGAAAACTGGCTGGCACATGGCGGCAAGAGTTCAGAAAAGTATTTAGGGAAAAATCATTATGCACATTTCCGTTCTGACGGCTGGGTTGTGAATGCCGTCAGACGCAGTGATTAAAAATAAACTTATGTAGCAAATCTGAAGTGGACTATATCCCCATCTTGTACTACATAATCTTTGCCTTCAAGTCTTGTAACCCCTTTATCTTTGCAGGCAGTATATGAGCCGCATTCAACAAAGTCTTTGTATGCTGTAACTTCTGCTCTGATGAATCCTTTTTCAAAATCGGTATGGATTACACCGGCAGCTTGAGGGGCTTTTGTCCCGTTTATAATAGTCCATGCCCGTGTTTCTTTTTCGCCTGCTGTTATGAATGTTATCAGGTTAAGCAGGCTATATACGGATTTAATCATTTTATCAATACCGCTGTCACTAACTCCGAGTTCTTCAAGGTATTCTTTAGCGCCTTCATCACCGAGTTCAACGAGTTCTTCTTCTATACGTGCGCAGATAATTACTGTTTGTGCGCCGTGACTTTTAGCGTACTCTTCAACCTGTTTTGTGTAATTATTTCCGTCTTTGAGGTCAAATTCAGAAACGTTAGCGCAATATATAACAGGTTTTACGGACATCAGGTTCAAAGGTTTTATTGCAAGAATTTCTTCTTCTGTGAAGTGTTCTTTAAGATTAATGAAAGTACCGGCAGAGAGGAGTTTTGTTAACTTTTTCAATGCGCCGTCTTCTATGAGAGCTTCTTTATCTCCGCCTTTAGCCTGTTTTGAAATTCTTGCAGCACGTCTTTCGACCGAAGCTAAATCTGCAAGTGCAAGTTCAGTATTAATAATTTCAATATCGCTTATCGGGTCGACTTTTCCGGCAACGTGGATTGTATTTTCATCGTCAAAACATCTTACGACTTGAATTATTGCATCAACTTCCCTGATATTATGTAAAAACTGGTTGCCGAGACCTTCACCTTTGCTTGCGCCCTTGACAAGACCTGCAATATCAACAAATTCTATAACAGTCGGGATAATTTCTTTTGATTTGCATAAGTCTGCCAGAATTTTGAGTCTTTCATCCGGAACCGTTACAACGCCTACATTCGGTTCGATTGTACAAAACGGATAGTTTGCGCTCTGCGCATTTTTAGTTGCGGTGAGTGCGTTAAATAAAGTTGATTTTCCGACATTTGGAAGTCCTACAATTCCGGCTCTTAGCATGTTATATCCTTTCCGTGTAATCTCTAAACTATATTTGATTTTAGCACAAAGTATAAAGTGAAGGATGTATATTATTGGAGTTTACGAGAAGAATTTTAATTTTTTCCGTAAATTCAGGGGAACGGTTTTTCGTCAGACTGTGATTTATTCCGCACACGGCCTGACGTTTACACACCTTAAGCAGATTTGAAGAAGTTCTAATAGTTGTCGTTTTGACTTTTTTCACATTATCGCTTTGTAAACAATTGTAACGATATTTTCCAAAAGTGTTATTAAAATTCTAAAATGTGGAATATAGATAATATACGGATATGTGCAATAAATTATACGGAAAGAAGATGCAGAGCAGATTTTTAAAGAAAATGAATAGGTCTGTAATCCGCTCCCCAAGATTGTTTTGCCCATGGGGGGCTAAAAGCCTGTGTTCAACCCCGATAGAGAGTGTAGCTGAGGGGTTCATTGTCCTGCTGAATTTTTCACACCGTGCGGAGCATTGCTGCGTTTCAACTCCATACATTTACCCCTTTCAGGATCTTGCCAGAAAGCAAATATATTACCCGACTGGTAAGATTCTGAACAGTGCGAAAAATTAACTGTTTTAAATAAATTAATTTTTCTGCACTTTCAGAATGACAGAAGTACTTATTCTCTAGTTGTACCTTCCCCTGATTAGGGAAGGTTAGGGTGGGGGCGGTTAATGGATAGTGGATAGTGACTGGTGAATAGTGAATAGAAGTTGGAGTGTAGTGAATGATTAGTTAAAATTTTTGACTATTTTATTTTCCTCATTAATCATACAAATAGATGTATTGGTATCGGCAAAAATCTGTAATAATACAAAATGTGAGAATGTATTATGCCCTTCAGATATAGACTGCAAAAAATTCTGGATTTCCGTATAAGGAAAAAAGAGGAACAGCTTCTGGTAGTACAAAAAGCGCAGCATGCGGTTTATGTCGCAGAAGAAAATATCAGGGCAAATAATGCTGAAATCCAACAAACAATTGAAAACAGAAAAACTGCAGATTTCAGAATGATGGATTATTACGACAAATACCTCCATCATCTCTGGGATAAGGCGGATGCTTTAGAGCAGGAAAGAAAACGGCTGCAGGCAATTCTTGACGAAGAAAAAATGAAACTCGTTAAACTTGAGCAAGCTGTTAAAGTACTCGAAAAACACAAAGAAAAACAAAAAGAAGCTTATCTTGAAGAAGAAAAAGCTCAGGAACTTAAGCAGTTTTCCGAAATCGGCGTCCAGAGGTTCTTTATTCAGCACAGAGAACAGGAAGAAGATGAAGAAGCTGAGCTTAAAAAATTACTTGAAGAAGATGAAATTAATATGATAGGACAAGAAAATGAACATAGAATCTCCTAATATTTCTAAAACAAATTCAACAAGAAATACTTCCCAATCCAGAAACTCTCAAAATACTTCCGTTAAGTTTTCGGATGAGTTAAAAGAGTTGAAAAAAACAGAGAAAGAAGAAGTAAAAGAAGAATCTGCCGCTGAAGAAATTACTGATAATAAAGAACTTACAAAAACGGAAAATGTGAACGAATCAGAAGAAGCAGACGAGGAACAAACTTCCGAAGTAAAACCCGAAAAAGATACTGAAGAAGAAATTAAAGAAGAGGAATCTTTGAAAGACACTTCGACTCTACCTGAAGATGAAAATACGGAATCCCGTGAAGAAGATTTGAATAAAGCTTTTGACGGACTTAATTCTATTGTGCAGGAGCTTAATAAAAAAGTAGACCAAACAGAGGATATAACTTCTCCCCCGTTAAAGGAAGAGGTGCTTCCTTCCGATAACAAACCTAAGGAAGATAATACTTTGATTAACAACGATTTTAATATTCAGGATAATAAAGACCTTCTGCCTCAAATGAATCCGAATATGAATTTTTCGGGCGACGGGCAGCCGTTTTCGTCTTTTATGAACAACAGTCCGCAGAATAATCCAAATCAAAATCTTTCTATGTCCGAAAAAGATCTTGCCGAAGAAGCTGCAATTCTTTCTACTATGGCAGAAAATATGGCGCTTGCAAACAAGAATAAAATTATGTCTGAAACTCCGGTTAAAACTAAAACCGTTGAACGTAATGACGGGGTTAAGAGGGTTGATAAACAAACAGGAATTACGGTTGAAAATGTTGTTAAATACGATTCTGTTATTATGAATCAAGCAGATGTAGAAGTGTTTGCAAATCTTGTTGAAAATGGCGAAGCTGATATGACCAAACTTGCTCCGCAAGCAGCTCAAAAATCCATTCATGTTTCTAAGTCTTTAGCAGATATGCTTGCAAAAGCAATGGAAAAGAATCAACCTGTAAGAATAGATTTTGACAATAATATTTCTGTCATTATAAGAATAAGCAGGGACGGAAAAATATCTGCGGATTTTCTGCCTAGCTCTCAAGTGGCAGAAGCTTATCTCAAAGAAAACCTCCCTCTTTTGAGACAAAGGTTTGATGATAACAATATTGAATATGATGAATTAAACCAGCGTAATTCAAGAGAACAGGAACGACAAAACAAAAAGAAGGAACGTGACAATGAATGATATGTACACAACCGCGATTAACACCCAAAAAGCCACTATTCAATGGATGGATGTTCTCGCAGATAACCTTACTAATATCTATACTCCGGGTTATAGAGAAAACAAAGTTAATTTTAAAACCTTCTTGAGCGGTGCTGTAATTGATAATGCAGTAAAAAATTTCGGGCAGGGTAAATCAACGCCGGGTACTTCTAACGAAAACCTGTTCTTTGAGGGTACGGGATTCTTTGTGTTAAGAAATCCCGAAGGAAAAGTTTCATATACAAGACTGGGCGAATTTACATTCGACGGTGAAGGCGTTTACCGTGCTGCTGACGGTTCAACGGTACAGGGCTATATTCTTAATGATAAAGGCGAAATTATGTCCGGCACAAAATCCATTAATGCCGACCTGTTTCAGGAAACTGCCCTGAAGGGCGGAGCAATGAGTATTCCGACAACTAATATTAAGCTCTGGATTGACCCGAACAACGGCAAATTTCTCGGAAAATATGATGAGTATGAAATAAAAAATGATGGTACAATCTATGGTAAAGCCGATGGCGGAAACCGCTCGGTGCCTCTTTATAAAATTGCAACAGCTAATTTCCATAATCCTGAAGGGTTATATGAAATAAAAGATGGACGATTTGTAGAAACCGAAGAATCCGGAAAACCTGTAGTCGGTCGTGGTGAAATCCGCTCAGGACTGTTAGAACAAGCTAATACGGATTTCAAAAATAATGCGGCAGATTACCAGATGGCAAAGGTTCAGATGGAATTGGTTAATGCTTTAATCAAGACCAATAAAGAACTCCTGCAATCCGCAATGGAAATGGCAACCCAATAGGGTGCTTGGCAGCGGGAAATAGGTTCGGTTTGATATATTTTCTTTAAACTTTTTTAAAAATAATTAGTTAAACTCCGTTTTATAAGGGAATTAGGGAATACTTAATTCCTTTTATTTTACCGGCAGAATGTTTATTCTACCGGATGATAATGTGATATCCCCTCTAAATGGTTGAGATTTATTAAAAATAATTCAAGATTTGAATAAGAGCGCCGATAAAAATATTGACTTATAGAAATAAATTATTAATACCCTTTTAGAAAGGTTTAACTAATATGTCAGAAATTTCTAATTTTTTAAAGATTTTAACCTCCTCTCCGGCAGTACAGACAGGAGGTATTAAAAGAGCAGCAGAAAGGAAATCTTCTAATCCTTTTGCTTCTTCAAATCCGTTTGTTCATTCAAACAGCGAAAATCCGTTTGCTACATACGGACAGAACAGACCTGTAGCCGGCGGGTATTTTGCAGGCTATTATAACAACCAGCCAAATATCGTCGGAAGACGACTCTTTATTGAGGTATAGACTCAAAAATATACCATTTATTACATTCCCCAGCGAGAAGCGTTTTGTTAATTCAAAACGCTTTTATGTTATAATTTTTTCGGGGATGTTTTAGGTATGAAAAAACTGTTATCGCTTTTTATAATAACAGCATTTATGCTCTCAAATCTTTGTGTTTTTGCAGATGAGATAAATTCTGTACAGTCAATAACTAAAGAGGAGCAAATAATTGTTCCTAAGAAAATAGAAACAGAAATCCACGACTGTATAGAACAGATTTACGGTGAAGAAAAGGTTGAAGAAATCTATAACAAGGTTATAGAAATTGCTCAAAAAGCAATAGAAGCACGTCCGGCAGAACTGAAGTCAGATGATTTAAACAGGGCTGATGACTGGTACAAAGACGAAATTATTTATATGTTTTACGTTGACCAGTTTGGTGTTACTTCTCCAGAAAAGCCGAATAAATTTGAAGATACGGAAGAAATGCTTGATTATTTAAAAGATTTTGGGGTAACAACTTTACATTTTCTTCCGGTAATGGAATCCCCGATGAGCGATGCGGGATTTGATGTTAAGGACCCTCAAAATATAAGACAGGATTTGGGCGGTACTCTTCAATTTATGGATTTTATCAAGAAAGCCCGTGAATACGGTTTTAAAATTAAAGCGGATTTGGTTCTGAATCATTTTTCTGACCAGCATGAATGGTTTCAAGAACTTCTGGCGGGTGATATTTCCAGGGCTGATTATTTTATTGTAAGAGAAGAAATGCCTGAATATATAAAATATGTTGATGAAAAAATCGGGACAGTTGTAGAGTATAAAGAACCTGACGGCAAAATATCCAAAAGAAGGCTTATGTTTCCGGAAATAACTGAAAACAACTGGAGAGAAATTACCGTAAACGGGAAAAAACTCTACGTCTATCATACATTTTATCCGTTCCAGCCTGATATAAATTGGGAAAATCCGGAAGTCTTATACTACTGCCTTGATACAATTAATTTCTGGACAAATTTAGGTATTGATATTTTTAGACTGGATGCAATTCCTTATCTTTCAAAAGAGAATGGTACAAATGCGGAGAACCTTCCTAAAACCCATGCTATTGTAAGATTAATCAGCAGCTATATACAAATGACGGCACCAAGAACCGTTATTCAAGCAGAAGCCTGTCAGTATCCTAAAGATATATTGCCGTATTTCGGTAAAGAAAGAAGATTTAAAACAACAATCAATAATCAAGAAAAGGTTATAAAAAGAACGGATGAATTTCAGCTTGCATATCATTTCCCGTATATGCCTGCAATTTGGGCTTCTCTTGTCACCGGTGATAAACAATATTTTATAAACGCCTATAAAGAAACGCCTGTTACCCCTCCAAGTACAAGCTGGGCAATATTTTTGAGAGTGCATGATGAACTTACTCTTGAAATGATTGATCCGCAGACCAGAGAAATTATTTACAATGCGCTTATTTCCAAAGGCGCAGAATTTAGGAAAGGGCTTGGAGTCAGCGGACGAATGGCAAACTTCCTTGATAACAATCCCGACAGGATAGAGATGGCGTTTTCAATATTACTCTCTCTTCCGGGAATTCCTGTTATCTATTACGGTGATGAAATCGGAGCAAGGAATAATTTTGAAAACGCTAAAAAGTCTGCCAAAACTCGTTTTGAAAGAAATAAATTCAGCAAGTTCCGTCTTTTAAGCTATTTTGACAGCCGGGATATACATAGAGGTGCGATTCTTGCTAAACTATTTTACGGTTCTTCTATGAATTATTATGAATTTAATAGTGAGGTTTATAAAAAGGTTAAAAACCTTATTGCAGTAAGAAAAAGCTTACCGTCTATGACAAGAGGAGATTTTACCCTTGTTAAAACAAAGAATCCGGCTAACTTTGCTTATGTAAGAAGTCTTGGCGATGAAAAAGTTCTTGTAATAAATAACCTGTCCGGAGAAAAACTTACTGCAGAAATTACAATTCCTGTAAACATAGTCTTTAAAGAGGACGGGAAACGGATAACAAGCTTGAAAAACCTTATAAATGGCGATGATGTAAAGGTCGATATTTCGTTGAAAAACAGAACCATGCACCTTCGAATTGCACCTTACGGCGTTGTCTGGCTGAAATTGTAAAAAAGGGGAAACAATAAATATGATAAAAATATTTGGATGCAGGAGAAGTAATGAACAACTTTTCTTTAAGCTTAAGAAGTGTTCTAAGCCAAAACTGCCTGAAATTAAACCTGAAAGTTTTGAGAAAAAACCTTTGGAAAAAATGGAAGAACAGTGCCCCGGTTATTCTTTAATGAATATGATAGCGGAAATGTTTACCGGAAAGAAATAAAAAAGACCTGTTTAAAACAGGTCTTTTTTTATTTCTATTATTGCTTACTGCTTAACAACTGTACTCTTAATATGCAGTTCTCTAAGCTGCTGCAGGGAAGCTTCTCCCGGAGCATCGCTCATCAAGTCTTTTGCGCTTGCATTTTTCGGGAATGCAATTACATCTCTGATGGAATCGGTTCTGCACAAAAGTGCCACTAATCTATCCAGACCAATTGCAAGACCGGCATGAGGAGGGGTCCCGTATTGAAGGGCATTAACCATAAATCCGAATTTTTCGGTTGCTTCTTCTTCGGTTAGTCCTAATGCCTTAAAGATTTTCTTTTGAACTTCACTTGAGTGGATTCTGACAGAGCCGCCGCCAAGTTCAGTTCCGTTATAAACAATATCGTAAGCAATTGATTTAACCTTGCCTAAATCTCCGCTGTCCAGCTTGTCTAAATCGTTAAGGTTTGGAGAAGTGAACGGATGGTGCATTGCCATGTATCTGCCTTCTTCATCAGACCATTCAAACATAGGGAAATCAACAACCCACAACAGGTTATGTTTATTTTCGTCAATCAGATTGAGAGATTTACCGAAATGTAATCTCAATCTTCCCATAATATCGTAAACGAGGCTTGGCTTGTCTGCTACAAAGAATATAATATCTCCAGGCTCAGCCTGAGCTCTTTCTTGTATACGTTTTGCCTGTTCTTCTGTTACAAACTTAAGTACAGGAGATTTAGCAGTTCCGTCTTCATTATAAATAATGTTAGCAAGAGCTTTTGCTCCGAATGATACTGCAAGTTTTGTGATATCATCAATATCTTTTCTTGAATATTTAGCTCCGCCAGGAATTCTTATACCTCTGACGATTCCGCCGTTAAGTAAAGTGTTTTTAACGATATCAAAATTAGATTCAAGAATAATATCCCCGATATCAAAAAGTTCTAAGCCGAATCTTGTATCCGGTTTGTCAGAACCGTATCTGTCCATTGCTTCCTGCCACGGCATTTGAATAAACGGAGGTTTGATTTCTACACCTGCGGCTTTAAATGCTTCAACAAGAAGCCCTTCAACCATTTTTATAACATCAGGCTGTTCGACAAATGACATCTCCATATCAATCTGAGTAAATTCAGGCTGTCTGTCGGCTCTTAAGTCTTCATCACGGAAACATTTTGCAACTTGATAATATCTTTCAATTCCTCCAACCATTAATAATTGTTTGAAAATTTGAGGTGATTGCGGAAGTGCAAAGAATTTCCCCGGTTGTACTCTTGATGGTACAAGGTAATCTCTTGCACCTTCCGGAGTCGTTTTAATTAATATAGGTGTTTCAACTTCCAGAAAATCCTGTCCGTTTAGATAATTTCTTACTGCCTGAACAATATTGTGTCTTGTTTTCAGGTTATTAAGCATTCTTTCGTTTCTGATATCAAGATATCTGTATTTTAATCTGACATCTTCAGAAACATTTTCATCACCCAGAACAAAAGGTAAAACTTTTGATTCGGAAAGTATTTCAACAGTTTCCGGATACATTTCTACCTGACCGGTTGCGTATTTTTCGTTATAAGTTTCTTCCGGACGCCTTGTAACCTTTCCTTTAACGGTTATAACATACTCACTTCTGACTTTTTCAAAAACTTTATGTACATCCGGATTAATCTGAGGATTCGCAACAAGCTGGAAAAACCCGCTTCTGTCACGAAGTTCTATAAATAGAATTCCGCCTAAATCTCTGACGGTCGATACCCATCCTGATAGAGTTACTTCTTCATTAATATTGCTTAAATTTAATTCACCGCAATTGTTTGATTTCATTCTGGTTTTCAATTCTTTTCATCTCCCTATAAAAACTAATTTGCCTTAAAATCGTAACAAAAACAGGGAAAAATGTAAAGTCAGGGGTAAATCCAGGGGTAAACTCAGGGGTAAACTCAGGGGTAAACTCAGGGGGGGGAGGGTAAATCAAGGGGGCAAATTCAGGAGGGTAAATTCAAGAGGAGTATATTGAGTGTACTGCTAAAACTGCGGGTTAAAAATCTTAAAGAAATATTTCGCAAAGAAATTTTAATATATTTTCTAATATAATTATATTGTTTTTATGCTAAACTATATCTATGTTTTATTTTGACAAAGTTCTGGGAAGACAGGTTTTAAAAAGTGATTATCTTAATAATGTAAACCACTTTTTTACCACAAGAGAAGGGTTTGATTTTGATAAAATCGGAGCTGTAAGGATTTTAACCCCGAATCAGACTCATAGTTCTAATGTGGAAATTGCAGACGAAAGATTAGAATATCCGGATACCGACGGGATAATTATCTCAAAACCGGAAGATGCAGTGTATTTTAGGTTTGCGGATTGTACACCTTTAATGTTTTATGATACAGAAAACCATATTGCGGCAGTATCTCACGCCGGCTGGCGTGGAACTGCTTCAAAAATCGGAGTTATTACAGTTGAAAAAATGAAAAATGCTTTCGGAAGCAAACCGGAAAATATTATTGCAGTTATTGGACCTGCAATTTCAATCTGCTGCTATGAAGTCGGTGAAGAGGTTAAAGAAAAACTTCTCTCTACTGTAATTGACAGAGCCGGTCTTTATAGCGGAATAAATGTTGATTTGAAAGCTATTAATGCACGTCAGTTATCAGAAGCAGGAATAAGCAAAATAGATATTTGTCCGTATTGTACTTCATGTAACAATGACAAATTTTTCTCTTACAGAAAAGAGAACGGAACTCTGAACAGACATTATGCGTTTATGATGCTATAGCTGCTTGAGCCTTTGCTTTTGCCTTTCTTTTTGCATCAAGTTTATTTGTAATATAAATATTTAAGTTTGGAATACCGAGTCCGAGAACAAGACCGGAGAATAAATATCCTGCAAGCTGTGCTTTATTGAGAACATTTAATTTCTTTCTTGTTGCTTTCTTGAGTTCAGGTGAAAGTTTATCCAGATCTTTCAGCATTTCTTTAAACGACTTGGCAAACAATTTACCGCCTTCTTCTCTGGTAGTGGAAATACCATTCTTAGCAAGTGTTTCGATAAGAATTTCGTCCCTGGTTTTTAAAGAAGAGTTAAATATCTTTTGAACCATTTTCTTATCTTTATCAGCCAGTCTGAAGTTCATTACATCTTTGTCATGAGCTGTTGCAACACATTTATTTACAAAGTCACCCAGCACAAGCCAGCTTAAGAAGCCGAGAGTATCTTTTGTAAGGGACTCACGTAATTCATCCTTGTCCCTTGCAGATAAGATTCTGGATACAATGGTTAAACCATATATACCTTTTAACTGATTAATAGTTGGCCAGAAGCCTTTAAATGCCATTTTATCCATAAAGCCTTTAAATCCTGACGGAATAGTAGCCATAACCATTCCCCAGAAAGCGGCTGCACTTGCACATTTTAGCCCGAAGAATCCGGCACTTTTATCTTTGCTTCTGCCTTCTACGCCGACAAAACCATCTGAGCCGGTTTTGAGTTTACTTATATACATATTTATCGGTTGAACAGATAAGCCTACAGCTGAACCTAAAATAAAGCCGCCGATTGCTTTAGATTTCATGAATTTTGTAAGGGATTTAATATAAGCATTATCCCGAATACCTTTACCTGCTTTAATCTGTTCTTCAAAGGACTGTTTAATTTTCTCCTTATTAAAGTTATCAGATACTTTAAATATGTCATTAAGCAATGTTTCCAGATTTGTTTTGCTGGAAATCTTTTTATCTGCAGATTCCAGAATATATTGTGATTGTGCGCCGGTATCATTTGTTATGATATTTGATATAAGGCTTCTTGAGTTTTCGGTATTAATTTTTGTCCAAACATCAAATTTTGATTTTTTAAATAAACCTTCTTTTGATTCTTTGGTTTCATTAATAGCTTTGTCAAGGAATTCAGCTGCTTTATCAACGGTTTCTTTTGAAAGTTTTACATAACCTTCTTCATCTGCTCCTGCCGCAGTCGGGTTATATGCTTTTATATTTTTTAGAGTTTCTTTAAGATAATCAAGTTGAGATTTTCCGCTTTTAAGCTGACTTGCCTTATTTTCTGCAAGAATATTTAATGTTTCCGGAGCTGCATAAATACTGTTAACATTAGCACCGTATTTTTTACTAAAGCCCATAGCTGCAGCGGCAATACCTCCTGCTGCCATACCGTATACACCGATTAATGAGTCGTTAACTGTACCCATAGCTTCACGCCTCATTGTTTCAAAACCTGCAAGAGGTCCTCTTCCAAGCATATCACTTGCGGTTCTTGGAGTAACCATAAAACAAAGGTCAACGCCATTAGCCCCTACTGCTTGATTTGTTGCTAAATATCTGAGGAAAGCATCTCCTGCTCCCTTAAATTGAGTAGGGTTATTATTTTGTATATTATCTTGTTGTTGAATTGCTTGTACTTTCATTTGTTCACCTTTAATTAAATACTGTCGTCACATTCTAAGAAGCTTTGTTATATACTTCTTTTGAGGATGTTCGTTCCGCAGCCGGTGCGGCGGCAGTTTTGTTCGACGACGATTGTTCTTCGGCCAGTTTAAGGGCTTCGGCATGTTTTTTCTTGGTATTGCTTCTTGTAAAAATAGGTATAACAAGACCGAGCAGTATTAATGATACACCTAAGTTAGCTGCTTGGCAAGCCGACCTTAAGTTAACTGCTTTTTTAATTTCTTTTTCAATAATTTTCTTATCTTCAGCAGTTATTTTTTTGCCGGCTTTTTTAAGTGATTCTTCGGTTTTGCTCACTACTTCATCAGAAGATTTTATGTTGATATCTTTTACCCAATGCCAGAATTTTCTGAGTATATTAGCATCTTTATCTAGTTTTTTAGTTTCGTTAAGCAAAGTTATTCCCATTTTTTTCTGAATAATTGTAGCAGTTGCTTTTGCTGCATAATCTCCAAGGAAGTAGAGGCTTGCAAATGTTGCAATATCTCTGACGGTTGCTTCTGCAAGTTCATTTTTGTCTTCTGCTGCTGCCATACGGGAAGCGAAGGTTCCTGTCGAAATAATCCTTGCCTGATCCATTGTAGGGAACATTCCCTTAAATTCAATCATGTTCCAGCTAGGCATTTTCATCATAGAAAGCAGAGAAACCCCGAGCATAGATGAAATTGATATAATCTTTTGTTTTAATAAACCTTCCGTTGCTTTTTGAGCGACTTTTTCACTGGCCTCATCTTTTGTATTTTTACCAAAATCCTCATATATAGGAGCACCTTTAACTCCGGAGATTTTACTTGTTATCCATCTGTTGATATATTGCATTGATATAGCAAGCGGAAGAACAATTCCAAGCCCCAGAATACTCTTTGACTTAACCAGTCTTCTGCTTTTTTGTGCAAATTCTTGCATATTGATTTCTTTTCCGGCTTTTCTAAATTCTTTGAAGAATTTAACGGAATCTTCTAAAAGGCTGTTTACCGTTGAAGCTTTTACATCACCGGTTGTTCCTTTAACTTTAATATTTTCAGCGATATGTGTTTTCTTAATTATTTCTGTAGAAATCTCTTTTACGCTTTTCTTGATATCTTTGTTACTTTTATTTGATTCAGTCAGTTCACGAAGTTTTTGCGAATAATGTTCAATTTCTTCTTTTGTAAGTATATCTTTGAATTTTTGCGGATCTTTACTTCCGTCAAAACCGCTGATATTTTCAATAATTTTCTTTAATGAATCTTTAACTTTATCAGGCTTATCCGAATTTGTGTAATAGTCTGCAGCCTGTTTAATGAGGCTGCTGTCTGCCCAGCATCCTGCCATATTGGTGTTTTTAGGCATAATGAACTTATTTAGTATGGAAGCAACTCCCATTGTTATAAAGCTTGGAATAAGACAGTTTACAATAAGTCCGGAAGATTCTCTTCTAAATGCTTCAAAACCTGCAAACCAGTTTGTTATGGACTCTACAAAAGTTCTCGGGAGAATTGCTGATAACATATCAACAACTGCAACATTAATCATAGGGTTTTTTTCGCATTCCTGAATCCCCCTGATTGCAAGCGAAAGCACACCGCCACCGCTTTTAAAGCTTGGATCTTTTATATTTCGGCGGGATGAGTATGTGTTATTTTGATTTCTGTCTTCTACACCAATTTTGCTAATCATACACATATCTTCTAATGTAATACTTAGATTATATCAACATAGATATATATTTAAAAGCGGGGCAAAATCAAAATTGCTATCAGATTGCTTAATGTTAAGGAAATATTAAGACGAATTTTTGAATGTTTTTTTCGTATTAGGAAACTTTACTTCAAAAAGATAAATTAAATACAAAAACATCAGCATAGTAAACAACATCCGCTTAAAAACCTTTAAAATGTGCGGCATGGAGAATTGTAAATTTTTGTAAATATTTTTATGGGTAATGCAGTACTTGTCCCACTATACATTACATTTGAATCATGTTATCATGAGGTAAAGTGTTTATTAGTTTTTTTTGAAGAGGACGACTGGATGAAAATTCTTATTTCCAATGACGACGGAATTTTGGCTAATGGTATCCGTGCGTTAATTGAAGCATTAGCCCCATGCCATGATGTTTATGTAGTAGCACCTGACAGAGAAAGAAGTGCTGCCGGACATTCATTGACATTACACACGCCTTTGAGAGTTGAGGAAGTTGATCCCAAATATGGTGCAAGACGCTGTTGGATGACAACAGGAACTCCGGGGGATTGTGTAAAGCTTGCTATTAATGCAATATTGGCACCGGAGGAAAAACCTGATCTGGTAATTTCCGGGATTAATCACGGACCTAACCTCGGAGCTGATATTTTGTATTCCGGAACTGTAAGCTGTGCAATGGAAGGAGCCATGATGGGTTATCCGAGTATTGCAACTTCTCTTGCCAGTATGAGAAACGAGTATGAAGATTTTAAATTTACCGCCGAGTTTATTGCTGAGCTTCTAAACAGGCTTGACAGATATGAGATTCCGCCGAAAACAATTCTGAATATTAATGTTCCGGGATTGGAAAAAGAGGATATTGCAGGTATTGCAGTAACCGAACTCGGAAGCAGAATGTTTACGGATGCATATGAAAGAAGAGTTGACCCGAGAGGCAAGGTTTATTACTGGATGGCAGGTGAACTTGTAAATGAGCCTGAGGATGCATCTACAGATATTGCGGCTGTAAGGAATAACAAAATTTCTATAACACCTGTAACTTATGAGATGACACGGGTAAATATTATGAATGAACTTGAAAAAAATCTATGTAATGAAGATTTTTGTAACTGGTTTTAATTAATTAGTAAAAAGGGGCTTTGCAATTTATTGCAAAGCCCCTTTTTTTATTGCATCACAATGTTTATCCGGCAGCAGGTATTATCTGCACACTTATTCAGGATGGTTATGTTACACATATGCGAGGAGAAAATAATAAACCAATCCTAAATATAAAGTTTAATAACTAACAGTGTTAAATCACCGGTATTGGTGATTTAACGTAATAGCATCAATGTAACCATATAGGTATGAAAGCATATCAATTTTTTAAAATACTAAATAAAAAAATTAATAAATATGACAAGCTGACCTTAAATCCTTTTACAATACCTCAGCCGATTACTCTTATCTGGTTTGAAGACAATGAAAAAGAAAATAATCAGCCTAAGCAGTAGTCAATCCCAATGCTGCTGCTGTTTGGAATATCTGTTCATATTCTTTCTTTATATCTTTTGAAAGGTTTTCTCTTACATTGCCATTTTCATCAAAGATGTTGTTTTCTGTAACCCAGGTATTAAATTTGTCTGCGAATAACTGTAGTGAGTTTACATCTCCGGAAACCAGCTTATCGGCAATTTTTATATTTTCTTGTTCCTGTTTTTCATTTGCGATAGTTGTTGCTTCATTTTTAGTAAGTCCGACAGATTCCGACAACTTATCGGCTCCGAACATACCGAGAGAACCTCCGAAGAAACTTGTAATTGCACCGATAGCTCCGCCGATTACCGTTCCCGCTCCGGGTATAAGAGAACCGATTGCAGCACCTGCGGCGGCTCCTGCAACCCAGCCGCCTGTGTTCAGAATGGTTTTACCGATTGACTTTCCGGTTTGTTTAACTCCGCTGCCGGCAGATTCTTTAAATGCCGGAATAATGTTAAAGAGTTCTGCTCCGATGCCCATTATCATCATCATTATTCCGCCTTGAGTTTTCCAGGCTCTGTGAAGTCCGGAAGCTTTCGTAGCTAAAACTTTGCTAAACCCGTTGTGATACTGTTTTGACAGCAGATTAAATTCTTTTAACAGATTTTCAGCCAAATCTTTGGTTAATCCTCTTCGCTTAGCTATATTTATTTGACCTTTTAATAGTTGTGCTCTTGTTGCAATTGCAAGATTCTTGGATGTACACATTTTATTCAGATAAGCATTATCGATTTCAATAAGCTTGCGTAAATATTGTCTTGTTGCTCTATCATTACATTTAGACAGATATAATCCGGTATTATTTCTATAAGCAGTCACCGCTCCTAATGCGCAGAAACCCATTGTAAACGGATTAAAGATATTTTCTTTAAATCCGCCGATGTCGCCATTCTCTTGCAGTGTCATCGTGTCAAGAGATTTTTTAATATCTGTTGCTGTAATACTTAACTCTGACATAATAATCCATAATTCCCCTATATATCTATAAAGGAATTTTATGTCAGAAAATTGCCTGAATTAATAAGTTTTGTTACAAAATTGCATTTTTAGGTACAACGGTAACTCCGCCTTCCGATACGTAAAAACCTCGTCTTAAGTCATCTTCACGGTCAACGCCTATTTTGGTATAAGGCGGAACGTCAACATTTTTATCAATAATAGCTTTTCTAATTTCGGAATACCTTCCAATGTTAACATTTTCCATAAGAATACTGTCGGATACCTGAGAATAACTGTTGATTTTTACCTTAGGTGAAAGTACGCATCTGGAAAGCATACCACCGGATACAATGCAGCCTTCCGAAACCATTGAGTTTGTTGCCATACCAACCCTGTCCCCTTCCTGCCAGATAAATTTCGCAGGCGGATAATTGTGGTTGAATGTCCTTATAGGCCAGTCTTTTGAGTATAGGTTAAGTTCAGGTTCGTAATCCAGTAAATCCATATTTGCCTGCCAGTATGCATCTATACTTCCTACATCTCTCCAGTAGCCTTTTTCTTTAGGAGTCATACCTTCAAATTCATTATCTGAAAAATTGTATATATAAATCTTTTTCCCCTGTTCAAGCAGCATTGGAATAACATTTTTCCCGAAATCGTGATTAGAAGCTCCGATTTTGGAGTCTTCTTCAAGAGCATTTACAAGAACCTCTTTATCAAAAATATAATTTCCCATAGATGCCAAACACATATTAGGATTATTAGGCATAGCTTTAGGCGGGGTCTGGGGTTTTTCTACAAAACCGGTTAATCTCCAATCTTCATCAACTTCAATTATTCCGAACTCGCTTGCTTCTTCGATAGGAATAGGGATAGCAGAAATGGTTAAATCTGCATTATTATTTTTGTGGTATTTAAGCATTTGCCAGACATCCATTTTATAGATATGGTCGCCGCCAAAAACACAGACATAATCAGGGTCTTCGTCATGAATGTGGAAAATGTTCTGATACACTGCATCTGCAGTTCCTTTGTACCAGCTGCCGCCGGTTCTCATTTGAGCCGGAACCAAATCAACATACTGATTTAAAAATGGTGACAGTGTCCAGCCCCGGGTTATATGTTTGTTTAATGAATCTGATTTGTACTGGGTTAAAACTTTTATTTTAAAGAATCCTGAATTAATAAAGTTGTTCAATACAAAGTCAATAATTCTGTATCTTCCTCCAAATGGTACTGCGGGTTTTGCTCTTTCCTGAGTAAGCGGAAAAAGCCTCTTGCCTTCACCTCCGGCAAGAATCATGACCAAAGCATCATCAATCGACATATAACCTCCTAATTTATACTTTAATTTTAACAAATTTTTTAATGAATTGCAAAGCTTGAAACAAAGCCTTGATAACGTTATAATTTTTTTATGAGTAAGATTAGGAAGCTTTATTATTTTGATAAAAAAAGTACGCAGGAGATGATTTCTTTCCTGAATAACAGCGCTAATGACACATATATTAACCACATAATGTTTAATCCGTTTATTCCGCTTCATCATCTGCTGCCGTTGAAATTGAAATTTTTACCGGAATCCTATGTTTTAAAGGATAAAAAAGTTATTAAAGGTTTAATAACGGTAGCTCCTATAAGATGCAGACAGAAAAAAGTGGAAATACAGAAGCTGTTTTTTGAAGAGAACTGTTATGATGTAGCAACAGAACTTGTGCAATTTGCAGTTTCAAAATATAAAGCAATGGGAGCAATTTCCGTACTTGTAAAAGTTGATGATTATCTTCCGGATTTATTAACAATGTTTGTTTCTAAATGCGGTTTCAGCCAGATTTCTTATGAAAAATTATGGCGGGTAGAGCATTTCCCCGGTGAAAAATATGATAAAAAAGAATTTCGTCCGTTTAAGAATTCAGATTCTCAGGTGGTGGCAACTTTGTATAACGAATCTTTGCTTCCGCATTTCAGACCGCTTTTGGGCAGAGAAGCGGGAGAGTTTAGAGAAAGTATATTTAAAGGGCTTTCATACTATAGCGAATACAAATATATAATTGAGGATAGAAAAACTAAAAATGTAACCGGCTGCGTAAATATTCAAACATCCGATAATGAAAATTATATTGTCGATGTGATTCAATCTTCCTGGATAGATTTAGATATAAATTCCATTCTGGCATTTGCTTCTGACCAGATAAAGAAACGCAATAAAAAATTTGGTCTTTTTGTCCGGTCAAAAAAATATACAAATTCCGGTGAAAGGTATGAACAAAGATTTATTGATGAAGGATTTAAATGTGTGCAAAATCAAGTCGTTCTAACAAATTCTTCAGCAAGGGTTTTAAAAGAATCTTCTCCATCAGGGAGATTTATGGCATTGAGCGGTTCATACGGAATTAATGTGCCGGGATATTAATGCGTTGAATATGCGGAAAAGATTCAAAAAATGGTAAATTTATCTATTTTTCCCATAACCTTAGTTTGTAAAGAATTGTAAAACTTTAATTTAAATCTCTAAAGTTTTTGACAAAAATGCCGATAACCTTATTACAAGAAATAGGGACTAAAGGATATGGCAGAAGCATTTAACTTAAATACATTCCTACAAACGTATAAACACAATACGTATGATCCGACTAAACAGCACGCTATTGCAGAAGAAAGAATGGAAACAAAACTCCAGAATGAAGCAAGAGAAGCTGTTGAATCGAAGAATTTTCTGTCCCTGACTTTATCTGAAAAAATGGCTGAGCTCGGTCTGGGTGAAAGGACTTTACAACAGATTGCAGATACTGCTATCGGTATGGTAACAGATATTGTAAATCCTATAGAAGATTATCTTGCAAAATATGAAAATATTTTTGACCAGAAAGCCTATAATCAAGAAATACAAAGCTATGCAAAACAAATGTTCTTTGCTTCTCAAGCTATGAAGCAGGATGCTGTTGAAAGAACAGCAGGGCAAAGATTCGTTTATGATATGTAATTTTCTCCTCCTTTTTCTCATAAAAAAATACCGCCTGATTTTTCAGGCGGTATTTTTGTTTAAGACATATTAATTATAAAGCTGCTTTAGCAGTTTCAACAACCATAGCAAAAGCTTCTTTATCTCTTACTGCAAGGTCTGCGAGCATCTTTCTGTTAACTTGAATGTTAGCTTTTTTGCAGGCATTAACAAATCTTGAGTAGCTCAAGCCCTGTTCTCTTACGGCTGCATTAATTCTGACAATCCAAAGTCTGCGCATATTGCGTTTTGTAGCACGTCTATCTCTGTAAGCATATTTAAGAGCTTTCATTACAGCAATATTAGCTACTTTGAAGATTCTGCTTCTTGCACCTTTAAAACCTTTAGCAAGCTTTAATATTTTTTTGTGTCTGTTACGACATACATTTCCACGTTTAATTCTCATTGTTCAACACTCCTATCTTGAATACTTCTTGTAAGGTAACTCTTTAGAAACCAGTTTTTCGTGGGTTTCAGAGATAACAATATCTCCAAAAATCTTACGTTTTCTGGATTCTGACTTGTGTTGAAGCAAGTGTCCGATACCTGCATGTCTTCTTGTGATTTTACCTGTTGCAGTAACTTTGTATCTTTTTGCTGCTGCACGGTGAGTTTTTAATTTTGGCATTTTCTTTCTCCTTTCGAGGGTTAAACAAGAGGTTTGGTTGTAAAACTCCATACATCAAGTTACACCCGCTTTTTGTACAATTCCGAGCAAGGCATACCATAGCACTATACTTCGGCATGTCTGAAGTTTATAATAAAAAAGTCTTTGAGTCAAGCTTATATAAACATCTTTAATATTCCGTATGAATTAAAACGTGGATTGGTTTTGTTTTGCGGATTTGTTTGAAAATGTTTTTTCAGGACTTCTCTGGCTTTGAAAAACTGTTTATTGGTTACATAAATATTAGTTAAACCAATTGTATAATCAATATTTGATGGGTCTTGTACAAGAAGCTCCTTATATTTATCTATTGCAAGAGAGTATTCTTCTCCTTTTGTATAGATTTCAGCCAGCAGATAATTAATTTCTTCGGTGTTCTGGTATTCAAGTGCTTTATTTACATATGTTTTTGCCATTTCCAGGTTGTTTATATAATAATAAATCACTCCAAGATTGTAATAGACTATATACTTGACATCATCGGTGTTAGCAAGTCTTTCAGCATGTTCGAGGGCTTTGATGGCTTTAGGGTATTCTTTTTTTGCGGCATAACTCTCTGCAAGGTCAATATAGCCTATAGGAAGAGCCGGAGCCTTTCTGATATAGTGTTTAGCCTCTCTGGTTTTAGCAGTATTTACATCTTCTTGATTACCTAAAACCAGATATGGTATGTATTCCCCTGTAGGTTTCTTTACATTGGATATGTCAGGTTTTATTTTATAAAGTAATTCTACAGTCATAATATCAGCTTCTGTCGGGATTTCTCTCGAGTCTTTCATAACAGAAACAGAGTCCTTGCTCAGGTACATTATATTGTCACGGTCATAACTATGTCCCATAAATCCCAGAGCATGAACTATTTCATGAAGGGCGGTATTATAGACCTGATTTGGCGAAAAATATTCATCATTAGGCTCTTTGAGATAAAATTTTATTTCCATTCCTTTTAAAATATTTCCTTCAATTTCCGGAATGGTGTATGCAACGACATATTTTTTTGCTTCAACATCTGCCGGATTATTTTCATTAAAAGAAATAATTATATTAGGATTTTTTTCTTCTCTGGAAAATAAAAGTTTATGGTCTGTTATTTTTTCCCATTCGGTAAAGGCTTTTTCTACTTCTCTTTCAAAGTATTCAGGGGTTTCACCGTTTTTTACAAAGTTATATGTTATAGGCATATTATCCCAGCGGATAATTTTTTGATTGAAAGGTGCCTGACTTATGTAATTTTTAGGATATTTTCTATGAATTTCCCGTTTAAAATCATAAAGAAAATATTCTGTTTTCAATTTCGCACCGTCATCTGCCGGTATTTGAATAAAATTAACCAGTTTTTGCTGAGAATCCGTATCCATGGGAGAATTAATAATAGAATTTACATACAAATCTCTTTGTTTTGGATCATTAAGTCCGAGTTCAAACGCCTTTTCAAAATAAGTTTGTGCTTTTTGCATATTATTTTTTCTGAAATAATAATCTCCCAGATAAGATGCTATTTCAGCTTGATGGGTGTTTTTATACCATAAAAGACACAATAGAAAACAGAGCAGAACAATAAGAAAACTTTTTCTAGTCATCTTTAACACCCTTATCAATATTAAGGGTCTTAACCAGTGTTCTTATATCGCCTTTTAGCTTAAAATATTCTGCAAATTTAGGGGTCGTTTTAATATTAAAAGAACGCCCGTTTTTATCTTTATGCCTTGAAATCAACCCTTTTTCAAGCAGTTCTTGAACGTGTTCATAGGCATTTGACCCTCTTAAATCTTTTAGAACGGATTGTCTTATAGGTTCTTTGAGTGCTATAACGGTTAAAGTCTTTAATACAGGTGGCTTAAGCTCTACAGGACAAAGTTTTTCTACTATATCAAGATGTTCGGATTTAACCTGTAAAATATAGCCATCCTCGTCATCTATTTCCAGAGCACCTTCTCTGGAAGAGTAGTCCATAATTAGTTCAAGAAGAGCTTCCTCTACTTTTTCAGGCTCCTCTTCTAGAATTTGTGCAATGTCATTTATTTGAAGCACCTTTGCGGTTACGAACAAAACGGCTTCAACTCTGGACTTTAGCTCTGTCATCTTTGTCTCCTAATACGTTTTGTACATTATTTACCGCATCAAAAATATTATCTTCATCCTGATTTTCTTCCGGTTCTTTGTGCGGGCACTTGACCACATACAAGTCGGAATAGAATTCGTCCTGAACCAAATCATAGTCACTGTCCACTGTTAAGAAAAGAAGTGAAACGTAGGCGCTTATTCTATCCATACCAAGAAGAGTGAGTTCAGTAAGTTCAATTCTATCCTGACGATTAAGAATTTCTTCAAGGTTTGCTCTGAGCCTTTGGACTCCGTTTTCTATATATTCATCATGAGCAAGATTAACGATATCTTCAGGAGAGAGTCTGGCATAGTTTTGAACTCTCCTCTTCGCACGTTCGTGGGCATTTTTGAGGGACTGCTTTTTATCAAGCATTTCGTAAAATTCTAACTGCCTGATTAAGTCTCTCAATGTAACAACACGGTTATGATTTAATCTTACACTGGTTCTTCTCTGCAAGACTTCATCAATAGAGATTACGTTGCTAGTCGGGATGTAATCTTCGCCGTAGTCAAGTTCAGAATCATCATCGTAATTTAATTCATCCATTTCATGCTGAGGTTCAAAATCCATAATATCGATACCTTCCAGCACATTGGATTTAAGTTTTAAGAGTATAGCTGCAAAAAGAAGTGTTCTGCCTGTAAGTTTAAGATTGCGCGCCTTTGATTGGAAAAGGTGTGCCAGATATTTATCTGTCACTTCCACAATATCTACATTCCACGGGTCAATTTTTCCTTGTTTTGCCATATTAACAAGGATTTCTATACCGTCAACTTCTGCTTCCTGAATAATTTGTTCAGGAGTTTCATTTTTTATATTTAAGTGTCCTATATTATTTACTGCCATATCTTTCCTTCATTCCTGTCTTGTGAGGCAGGTTTGGTTAAAGTATTATCATACCCCATTATTATTTTACTTTAAATTTTATTTCTTTTTATCCTCTGTTTTTATGAAACCTACTTTTGCCGGCTTAGTCCTATCCATTAGTAAGTCAATAGCCTGATAGATTTCTTTCATATCTTCTTTGTAGTCTTTAGAGTGTTCTATAAAGTAGTGCTCCAGTTCGCTCACACGTCTTGCAAGGTCTTTGTTTTCAATTGCCCAGTGCCGCATTTGAACAAATGTATTCATAATTTGTATATTTATTTGGATTGCGGTTTCACTATTTAGAACACTTGAGAGCATTGCAACACCCTGTTCGGTAAAGACATATGGCATTGTTCTTCTTCCGCCCCGCCCTTTTTTTGATATCGCAATTTGCGATATCAAACTTTCGTATTCCTCTTTACTAAGCTGAAACATAAAGTTTGAAGGAAATCTGCTGATGTTGCGTTTTACAGCTTCATTAAGCCTGTGTGTAGGAATTTCATACAACTTGGCAAGGTCGCTGTCAAGCATTACCTTGATGCCTTTGATTTCGTATATTAAATTTTGAACTTGAATTAAATTATTCATTTTTAGTATTAAATCCAATCTTAGCCGGCTTAGTTCTGTCCATTAGTAAATCAATAGCCTGATGAATTTCCATCATATCTTCTTTGTAGTCTTTAGCGTGTTCTATAAAATAGTGTTCCAGTTCGCTTACACGTCTTGCGAGGTCTTTGTTTTCAAGTGCAAATTGTTTTATTTGAACAAAAGTTCTCATAATTTGAATGTTAATTTGTATTGCCTGCTCTGAATTTAGAATACTTGAGAGCATTGCAACTCCTTGTTCAGTAAAAACGTAGGGCATGAACCTTCTTCCGCCTCTTTTGGGTTTTGATATTCCATTTTGGAATATCAAAGACTCATATTCCTCTTTTGTTAACTGAAACATAAAATCTTTAGGAAATCTTTGAAAATTTCTCTTAACAGCTTTATTTAGGTTGAATGTTTCAACTCCATACAACTTGGCAAGGTCGCTGTCAAGCATTACCTTGATACCACGGATTTCGTATATTAAATTTTGAACTTGAATTAAATTATTCATTTTTAGTATTAAATCCAATCTTAGCCGGCTTAGTTCTGTCCATTAGTAAATCAATAGCTTGATGAATTTCCATCATATCTTCTTTGTAGTCTTTAGCGTGTTCTATAAAATAGTGTTCCAGCTCGCTTACACGTCTTGCGAGGTCTTTGTTTTCAATAGCCCATTGCCGCATTTTTACGAAAGTATCAATTATTTGAATATTAACTTGTATGGCTGTTTCTGAATTCAAAACAGAAGACAACATTGCAACTCCTTGTTCAGTAAAAACATAAGGCATATAGCGTCGTCCGCCATGGCTTCTCGTTGAGGTCGCAAATTGCGACCTCAAGTTTGAGGTCACATTCTGTGATATCAAGTTTTTAAACTCATCTTTTGTTAGCTGAAACATATAATGAGCCGGAAAACGTTCTATATTACGTTTAACAGCTTCATTTAACCTTTTTGTAGGAACTCCATACAACTTGGCAAGGTCGCTGTCAAGCATTACCTTGATACCACGGATTTCGTATATTAAATTTTGAACCTGTATGACGTTATTCACTATTTATATTTATCCTTTTGTTTCTAAAGATTATCCCTTTATTAATACCCCTTTGCCTCTTTGCCTAATCTCTGAGTTTAACACCTGTAACTTTGGAGATTCCCTTTTCTTTCTGGGTTACCCCGATTGTTCTGTTGGCGGATTCAATCATAGGTTTGCGGTGGCTGACTACGATAAATTGGGTTGTTTGAGCCTGGGTTTGGACTATATGGGCTAGTTTTTCAACATTAATTCCGTCTAAGCTGGCATCGACTTCGTCAAATGCATAGAACGGTGCCGGCATGTATTTTTGAATAGCAAACACAAAAGATAACGCAGTCAAGGCTTTTTCACCACCGGACATACCGGCAAGACGCTGTTTTTTCTTATCTCTAGGCTGTGCTTCTATATCAAGACCTGCTGCGAACGGATTTTCCTCATTTTCAAGCAAAAGAGTTCCTTCGCCGTCAGAGAGTTTATGGAATATATCTTTAAAGTTTTCGTTTATTGCATTGTATGTTTTAAGGAAGGTTTCTTTCTTTAAATCTTCATACCCTTTCATTCTTTCCAGAATTTGGGCTCTTTCGCTGCTAAGGGTTTCTATTTGGCTGTGGAGTTCCTGCTGGCGTGCCGAAACTCTTTCGTAATCCTCTAATGCTCTCATATTAACAGCGCCCAGCTCGTCCATACGTTTTTGGAGCCTTTGAATTTTTGAGGTAATTTCTTCAATCGACATTTCAACCGGAGTTAAATCATTAATATTTACGCCTGCTTCTTCCAGAATATTCTTAGTTTCTTCAAGCTGAGGTTCAAGTTCACGACGACGGGCTTTGAAGGATTCTATTTGCTCTCCGATTTTTTCAATATCGGAAAGTTTAAGATTCTTTTGTGTTTCTAAGTCTACTAAATCTTTATTAATACTATCTCTCTGGTTGAGAAGTTCTCCGAGTTTTTCGGTAATTTCTTTGATTTGTTCGTCTAAAACTTCTAACTGTGACTCAAGTCCTTTGATTTCCTCTGCGAATTTTGCTTTATCAAGCTCAAGTTCTTTGTTTGTCTGGATTGAGCGCTCTATAGTATCGTTGTGGGTTTTTATTGTTGTATTAATAAAATCAATTCTTTGATGCAAGCCTTCAATTTCATTATTAGCATCCGCCATATTCTTTTCATAGCGTTTGATTTCGGCTTCTACACCGGATGTTTTTTCTTTAAGGTCTTTTAAATCTGCATCATTCATAAGCTTTTCAACTTCTGTAATTTCTGTTTGCAGATTTGTCATTTTTTCTGAAATCTCAATATGTTCAGATTCCATTTTATCCAGAGTTTTTTCAATATTTGTGATTTCAGGTTCAGTGGTTTTAATAAATTCTAATCTTTCATCAATATTTTTTTGAGTATTTTCAAAATTTGTGACAAGACTGGAGAGTTCAAGCTTGGCTTTGCTCAATTCTGTAGTCGAATTAGAGTATTTTCCTCTTACATCTTCCATCTTTTCTTCTAATGATGAGCGTTTGGAGATGAGCGATGCGTATTTAGACTCCATTTCCTTAAGTCTTGATTTAAACGTATCAATTTCACTGTCAGAGTTTTGGGAAAATTTAAGTCCGGTTTTTCTTACTGTACCGCCTGTAATTGAGCCGGATTTTTCGAATAGGTCGCCTGAAAGTGTTACCATTCTGTATTTACCGATAAGCTTGTTGGCAACAGAGCGGTCTTCAACTACAAGGGTTTCACCTACTGCGTAATAAAAAGCATTTAGATATTCATCGTCAAAATCAATAAGGTTGATTGCAAAATCAATAACCCCTTTTTCTTTTGGAAGATTTAAACTCTTAGGACATTTAACAATTTTATTAAGCGGAATAAAAGTTGCCCGCCCTGCGTTTGAGGATTTCAAAAGCTCAATACAGGTAGAAGCAACGTGTTCATCGTCAACAACGATATGCGCCATTCTGCCGCCAACTGCTATTTCCAGCGCAGTAGAATACTCTTCATCAACCTGACCGAGTTTCATCAAAGGTGCATGAACCCCACGGATATTTGCGTTTACAACGGTATCAACCGCACGTCCGAGGTTAGCTTCTTCGTTTGCCTGCTTAGCTGCTTCAAGCTGGTATATCTTCTTGCGTGCAGCTTGAAGGTCGTAGTCCATGTCCGAAATTTCGTTTTTAGTCTTATCATACTCATTTAATGTATTTTTAAGGATAAGTTTAAAATCGTCAAGTTCTTTTGCTAACTGTTCAATCAAAAGTTCTTTAGATGATTTTGTTTCGGAAAAATTAGCTTTGAATGCTTCTAGTTCTTCTAATTTACCCCTTGCTTCTTCCAGCTGCTTTTTCTTTGTTGAAAGTTCTGCTTCTAAAGGAGCTTGTTTTTGAATAAGCTTAGTTTCTTTGTCCTGTTCATCTTCCAGAGCTTTTCTTAAAGAGTTTCTTTTCTCGATATGTTTTTCGGCAGTTTCATTTAAGCCTGACATATCTTCAAGAATCTTATGGAGAATTTTTTTCTGCTCTTCAATATTAGCTTCGATTCCTTTTATATTTTCCTGAGTGAGAGAAATCTTTAGTTCGGCTTCTTTAATTTTGCCCTGCTGGGTTTCTATACCGTTTTTGGTATTTTCAATGGTTTTCAAGTTATCCTGGATTTGCTTGTCTGCAAAAACTATGGAAGAATTCTTTCTTGCGATAGCGCCTTTAATTTCTTCCGCCTGTTGTTTTAATTCAATCTGGTGGGTTTCCCCTTTTTCTTTTATTGTGTTAGAAATTTCTTCATACTTTTCACGAATAAGCTTTAATCTTTCGTCTAAGTCTTTGGATTTGACCTCTTCTTCTTTTTTCTTTTTAGTGAATTCTAAGATATTTTCGTGAGCTTTTTCAAGGTTACGTCTGATATCAAAGAATTTAACCGTATTAATTTGACTTTCCAGACCGATTTTTTCGTCTTTAAGCTTCTGGTACTTAAGAGCAACTTCTCTTTCTTCTTTAAGCTGTTCAAGTCTGGTATTTACTTCATTTAATATAAGAGTCGAATTTACAACACGTTTTTCTACAGTTTCAAGCTCATTTGTCGCCTGCTCAATTCTTCTGTCAAAATCTGCTACGCCTGCGATTTCATCAATAATTTTGCGGCGTTCATTCGGGGTGCAGTTTGTAATAGACATAACGTCGCCCTGCATCATAACATTATAGCTGTTCGGGGTAATATTGTATTTTTCGAGTTTTGAATGTATATCAGAGAGGGTAACAATTTTATCATCAAGATAATAAATACTGTTAAACCCCTGAGAAGATTTTCTGATTCTCCTTGCTACAGAAAATTCGCCATCTCCTCCGTTTTCTCCGGCTTCTGCAAAAGTTACTTTAACATAAGCCTCGTTTCTCTTGTTGTAGGTTGATATTAAATGAAAGAGCTTTTCAGCACGAAGGGTTCTGGATGTTGAAAGTCCGAGCGCAAAAAGGATACTGTCTATAATATTACTCTTACCGGAGCCGTTCGGTCCTGATATAGTAGTAAATCCTTTGAGCATTGGTATTTCGACTTTGTTTGCAAACGACTTAAAGTTGTCAACTTCGAGCTGCTTAATGTACATTAGCTTTTAAATAAATCCCTTCCCAGTCAATAAAAAAAGTATACTTCATACACTATTAGACACGAAAATTTGAGTCATGTCAAACTGTTTACATTTTATTCGGTTTACCACTTTATAATATTAAAAAGAGATGTGGTTTGTTTATTACCTTTTTTTCTGATTTTTAAAATGGTCATACCTAAAAACTTATATTTCTTTGTAACAGGTTCATGGGATGAGATATCAATATTATGCTCTTTAATAAATTCCAGGGCTTTTTTGTGTGCGTATTCAGAATCTTTGTTAGCTTTTTTAGATTTATTCCGGACTAATGTGTTTGAATGCCGCCAGTAGTAATAGTAAGTATCAGGTACCGTAACTAATTTGTTAGAATAAAATAAAATTTGCGGAAAAAGAATAACATCTTCATATATTATTCCTTCTTCAAACTGAAAATTATTTCTCATCCAAAATTCTTTTCTGTATATTTTATTACACAAATAGGACATATCAGGAACATCACAGAGTTCAAATTTCAAATTAGGGTTATCGGTTATGATTTCTTTTTCAAATTTTAGATGAAATTTTTTGTCAAATTTTTTTAATCTTATCATTCCGCTTGCAGCCATATCGCAATCGCTATTTTTTGCGGCATTATATAATTTTTCGAAGAAATCTAAGTCAACCCAGTCATCAGAGTCTACAAAACCTATATATTCTCCGCTGACTTTTTCCAATCCTCTGTTTCTGGCTGCAGAAAGTCCTTTGTTTTCCTGATTTATTACAATTATTCTTTTGTCTTTCCGGGCAAAATCTTCAAGTATTTTTGGGGAGGAATCCTTAGAGCCGTCATTTACACAAATTATTTCAATATTTTGCAGGGATTGGTTAATGAGTGAGTTTAAACAACGCTCTAAAAATTTTTCTACATTATATACCGGTACGATAATTGAAATTTTGGGTGAGTTCATAATATGTAACAAATCTCTTTTGAATATAAAATAGTGTATTTGTGGTTTATAAATGATATTTAATATCATATTGTACAATATTTTATATCATAAATCTTTAAATTCGACAATATTTAATAATGTTTCATTTAACCGGCAAGATTTTTATAATAAATAAAAAGGACAGTTAATGAACGATAGCGAATTAAAGAAAACTTTCGGGATTAAAATCAAAATATACAGGGAGAAGCTCGGGTTATCGCAAGAAAACCTGAGCGAACAATTAGGAATAACCCAACGCCAGGTTTCAATGATAGAAAGAGGGCTATCGTTTCCGAAACTAAGTACTTTAAACAAACTGCTCCAAATTTTTGACTGCACTATTCTGGATTTATTTGATAATGATTATTTACAATCGGAATCCGCAATAAAAGAAAAGATAAATAAAATAATGGATTCCTGTAATTTAAAGCAGCTTCAGCTATTGTATTTGATTGCTAAGAATATGTAACATTTTAAAGTTGTTTTTTTAACCATTCCATAATAAGTTTGACCAGATAATCCTGCTCGGAGGAAGTTAATTCTACCCCTTTTTTAAAATGGTGCCATTTTTCAATGCAGCCTCTGCAGCAGCAAGCTGTTGCGTGCTGTGCAACAAAAACGGGATGATTTTTCATTGGAGTCTGTTTCCCGTCATTGGGAATTATTGCCGGTGCTATTCTTTTTAGAATAAAATCTCTTGCGTGCTCTTCTATTATGTCCAGTCCTTTAGTGTGGATATAAGCCTTATCTTTTTCAGAGAGCTTAAATTTGCTCCTGAATTTTGAATGTGAGAGTTTTTCTAAAATTTTTTCGTACATAAATTTTTCTTTATAAATTTAAAAAATTCACCCAGATATGTCGTAATAATTATACCTGCAATAAAGTAGAAATATGTTGTTTTCATAGGACAATAGAACCAGTAAATATCGTGAGCATTTCTTATATCAAAAGGAATTCCTTTAATAGCAAGAATTGTATAAGTTATAAAATTAAATACAAGAAGGTGGTTTGCCATAATATGATAGGTATTTTGTCCTATTTTGTGCAAGAATTTCCAATCTTTAACATAGTTATAAGAAACTTCTACAACAAAAAGACTTATCCATATTCCGGTAAGACTGGTTAAAACCGGTGCCAGCCAGTGGTCAAAATCTGCCCAAACAAGGATATAACTTAATCCAATTCCGTCAGAGGGGGTATAATCTGCGTTGGTTAGCCACAAAAAAGCTTGCAAGATTAAAACTCCGGATAATATTTTATAATTAAAAATATCAAATTTACCTTCAATCTTATGTATAAACAGATATCCGAGATGGACAAAAAATAGCGAAAACAATGTCCTTGCAAACCATAGAATATAAAGATTTCCGCACAACGGTTCCATCTGAATCCCAATAAAAACAAATATTAAATATATTATCGCTCTGAACCATGTATTAAGTTTAATATAGTTTAAAATCTTATAAACAATAAGCGTGGTAAATAATTGGGGAACAAACCACAAAGGTGAAATCAAATCCAGCTGATGCCCCGTAAGAAACGGAATTAGTATTTCGTTTCTTAAACTTATATCCATTCCCCAGAATTTTCCGACAACAGGGGCTATTGCAGATGTTATTCCAAGATATGTGATACAGTACAAGATATATGGAATCATCAAGGTTTTAAATCTGCGCTTAAAATATTCTATAAACCCGTATTTTTCCTTAAAAAGCATTCCTGCAATAAAGAAGAATAAAATCACCTGAAAAGAATAAGGCGGAAACATCGGTATTAAAGAGAATTCCAGATGTCCGGATATTACAATTAATATTGCAAGTGCTTTAAGTATGTTAATTTTATTTGAAAACAATTGTTCCATAACAAAGATATTTTATCACGATTTTAAACTGAAAAGATTTTTTATTATATAATAATCTTATGTATACATTAGTTTATTCAATAACCGGTGAAAAGAATCCTGATACGGTGTATGTAAATCTTACAAATGCCTGCACAAATTCCTGCGTCTTTTGTTTGAGATGCCAAAAAGATGATGTATGCGGTGCAGAGATGTGGCATGATGATAATTATACACTTGAGGATATAATCAATCAGTTTAAAGAGTTCCCGTCTGCTAAAAATGTGGTTTTTTGCGGGTATGGAGAACCTTTCTTGAAAAAAGATATGATGAAATCTTTTTGTGAATATTTAAGAAAAAATTATCCGGATATAAAAATAAGAGTTAATACTAACGGACATGCCAATGCTATATATAAAACAAATGTAGCCGAAGAGTTTAAAACCCTTCTTGATGAAGCATCGGTTAGTCTTAATTCCGACAATGCTCAAGAATATAATGAGATATGTAATCCAAAGATAGAAAACGCATACGAAGAAGTTAAAAATTTTATAAAAGCTTGCTCTGATGCCGGAATTAAAGTTACAGCAAGTGTTGTTACCGGGTTTGATACCAGTCATAAAATTAATGAAGATGAGTGCAAAAAAATAGCAGAATCTCTTGGTGCCGGATTCCGTAACAGAGAGTTTATTACAAACGGATATTAAGAGGACCCCAAAAAATGAAAATACAAAAAGTAAACCAAATGAATTTTGGTAAAAAAGTACACTCGTTAAATACAGCTCAAATGTATTCAATGAAAATACTGCTTACACGTATGAATAATGAAACGATTGTAAAAGATAACGGCAGAACATTTAGTACTACGATTATTAAAGAATTATCAGGTAAGAAAAACCGGTTTATTGATACAAGGATGATTTTTGAAAAAGTAGCAGACAATAAACAGATGACCGGAAAAACATTATTTATAATGGATAAAACTCAACTGGTAATTGATAACAGCACCGGAAATATAATTGATTGGAAAAAACCATTTTTAAAATGCTGGGGCAAGGTTATGAAAGATTTTAATAAAAATCTAAACTTTTTCAGGGAAAATTATTATAATAATTTTATTATCAAGAAAAAACCGTTTACATTAGAAGGTTATACCCAAAAAGGTTTTGATATGTTAATGGCTCCGGAGGGAAAGAAAAATGCCTAAGCTCATTCTTGCTTCAAATTCTCCAAGAAGAAGGCAAATAATGACAGAAGCCGGATTTGAGTTTGAAGTAATACCTTCAAACTATGAAGAAAAAAGAGAAACAGACTCTTTTTCCTATGAAATTATTGAAGATTTAGCAACTCAAAAAGCTCTTGATGTAGTAAGAAGGGTTGATAATGACAAAGTGGTTATAGGAGCAGATACCGTTGTAGTTCTGGATAATAAAATCCTGGGTAAGCCCAAAGATAAACAGGGTGCATTTGATATGCTGAAATCACTTTCCGGCAGAACTCATTTTGTAGTTACTTCAATTTGCGGAATTAATACAAAAACAAACAGAGCGGCACTTCTTTCAACTACAAGTTATGTCAGATTTAAAGAATTATCGGATGAACAAATACATTATTATATAGATAATTTCAATCCGCTTGATAAAGCCGGAAGTTATGGAATACAAGAACTTCCTCCAGACTTTTTAGATAAGTATGAAGGAAGTTTTGAAAATATTGTAGGGCTTGATTCCGAAGCTGTTAAATCAGTTATTCAGCAGCTGGAGTATCATCCGTAGGTAATCCTAAAGAAATACGTTTGTCTTTTGGATTGAATTTAATAATTTTGGTGTTGATTTTATCCCCGTTTTTGAGAATACAATTGTTCTGGTTTTGATATTCAGCGAGGGCTGATTGAGGAAGAAGAGCTTCAACACCCGGAAGAACTTCTACAAAAGCTCCAAAAGCTTTAATTCTTGTAACGATACCTTCTTTGATATCTCCTTCTTTAAGTTCTTCTTCTGCTTTAATCCAAGGATCAGGCTCAGTATTTTTAAGGCTCAGGCTGATTCTTTGCTTGTCATAATCTACATCAATAATTTCAACATTGATTTCCTGCCCGACTTTTAGCAGGTCTGTCGGATGTTCAACCCATTTCCATGAAATTTGAGAAAGCGGAAGCAGACAATCAACTCCGCCAATATTAACAAAAGCTCCGAAATCAGTGATTCTTACGACTTCTCCCTTAACAATTTGTCCTACTTCTATTTGTGAGAATACATTCTTACGGGTTTCAGCCATATTTGTTTCGTAAACTTTTCTGTTAGACAGAATTAAGTTATTTTGTGACTTATCTAAAGTCAGAATTTTAACATCAAGCTTGTCGCCGACATTACATATAGTTTCTCTGGCGCAGAGCTGACCTTGCGGGATAAATCCTTGAACCCCTGAAATATCGGCGATAAGACCTCCTTTAACAACCTGCGAAATTGTAACGGAGATTGTTTCATCAGCTTCTTTAACTTTTGCAAGTTCTGCCCAGGTGTGAGCAAGATGAACTTTTTTATAAGAAAGTGTAAACTTGCCGTTTTCATCACAATCCTGAGTGATTAAGAATTCATAAGAATTCCCTTTTTCTAATACATCTTCAACTTTGGCTTTCTTATCGGAAGATACTTCATAGCTTGGAACAAAAGCCGTACATTTAGCTCCGATATCAATAATAGCACCGTCAGATTCGTAAGAACAAACGACTCCGTTTACAATATCGCCCCTTTTAAAATTGTAATCGTATTTGGCTAAAAGGGTTTCAAAATCAGAATCTGAATACTTCTCAACCATTAAATATCCTCCATTTGCTAATAAACACGGCTTTATTATAGCATATTTAGGACAATCCATCAATAGGGATAGACTTTTTAATTACTTTTTATATAAAGACCTTGGTTAATATTGCTTTTGTGTTCTCTATTTTGCATATTGCAGCAAGTTCATCGTTGTATGTTAAAACAACTAAACTATCCGGTAAATTTACTTTTATTGAGATTCCGTGAGAAACTTTTTCTCTTTCGTTTTCATTTAATTCGTATTTTGGATAATCGAGATATTCAAGAGGGGAGATTAAATTCTTTTCAACATCTTCTTTTGTTTTTAAATCCTCAAGCTTCACGGAGTTTGCTGCCGTGAAATTTCCTGCTTTAATTCGAACGAGTTTTGCAAGATATCCGCCTGCGCCCAGAACTTCTCCTAAATCATTTGCAATAGAGCGGATATAGGTTCCCTTTGAACAGTCTATATAAAGTTCAAGAGTCCGGTTTTGAGGGTTAAAATTTTCTATACGAAGTTCATTAATAGTGACTTTCCGCGGCTTAATTTCTACTTCTTCACCTTTTCTTGCGTATTCGTAGAGTTTTTTTCCCCTAACTTTTATAGCCGAATATATCGGGGGAATTTGTTCTATTTCCCCTTTAAAATTTTCAAGTGCGGATTCTATTTCTTCTAATAAGACTTTTTTATCGGAAGTCCTGACGATTTCTCCTTCTGTATCGTAAGTGGTTGTATTTTTCCCGAACTGAACAGTTCCAAGATAGGCTTTATCATCTGCCATATATTCAATAAGGCGGGTAGCTTTCCCTATGCAGACCGGTAATACACCTTCCGCAAAAGGGTCAAGGGTGCCTGTATGTCCGATTTGTTTTATTCCCACAAGCCGCCTTAAGACCGAAACAACATCATGTGATGTCATTCCTTTTGGCTTATAAATATTTATGCATCCGAAAAGTTTATCTTCCATGAGATTATCCCTCAATATCCAGCTCAAAAATTTATTTAAACTTACTTGATTTCGCCTTTAGAAATTTTTTCAATGAGGTCAATTACTCTTGAGCCCTGTTCAAGCCCGTCGCTAAAAATAAATTTAATTTCCGGAGTGACTCTCAACCGGATACGTTTGCCAACTTCGTAGCGGACTTTGCCCGTATTCTTTTCAATAATTTCTTTATCTTTTTCTACCTGTTCCGGAGAACCTAAAACACTATAGAAAACTTTTGCAAAGGAGTTATCATGAGAAACTTCAACATCCACAACGGATACAACACCCTCAAGACCTCTGATTTCACGTCTTAAAATCTCTGAGATATCTCTCATAAGTTCTTTTCGCACACGTTCGTTTCTTAAAGACATTGTTTTTCTCCTTAGCCTAAGTATATGTTAAACATATTATAACATAAAATTAAATAACCTAAAGGCGGGCTTGTGTTAAACACAAGCCCGCCTTTAAAACTGTATTCTTATCCTTCTGAAGGAATTTCTTCTTTTTTCTCTTCGGTCTTAGCTTCTCCGGCTTTTCTTTCGAACACAATCTTATCGTCAACAAGTTTTAATAAAATTGTATCGCCCGGCTGGTAAGCATTGGTCAAGATTTCTTCCGCAAGCTGATCTTCAATTTTCTTTTGAATCAAGCGGCGGAGAGGTCTTGCACCGTATGCTTCGCTATAACCGTCTTTTGCAAGATAGTCTTTGACTTCATCCGTAACTTCGATGGATAAATCTCTTTCAGAAAGACGTTTAAAGAGGTCTTTCATCATTAAATCAACAATTTCACGGATTTCTTCCTTGCTCAAGTGAGAGAATACTATAATATCATCAATACGGTTCAAGAACTCAGGTCTGAAGGCTTTTTTAAGCTCTTCATTAACAGTTTCTTTAAGTTTTTCGTATTTATCCTGTTTAGCTGTTTCCGCTGTTGAGAAACCTAACTTGCCTTGAGTTGTAATCATACTTGCACCGACGTTTGAAGTCATAATGATTACTGTATTCTTAAAGTTAATATGTCTGCCCTTAGCATCGGTCAAACGCCCGTCATCAAGGATTTGGAGCATTATATTGAATACATCAGGGTGAGCTTTTTCTATTTCATCAAACAGAATAACGGAATACGGTTTCTTTCTTACAAGCTCTGCCAGATGTCCGCCGTCATCGTATCCGACATACCCCGGAGGAGAACCGATAAGTTTTGCGGTTGAATGTTTTTCCATAAATTCAGACATATCAACCCTTATCATATTATCTTCGCTTCCGAAGATAGCTTCTGCAAGGGCTTTGGCTAATTCTGTTTTACCGACACCGGTAGGACCGGAGAAGATAAAGCTTCCGATTGGTCTGTTCGGTGATTTTAAGCCGACTCTTGCACGGCGGATAGCTTTAGAAATTGCGGTAACTGCATCAGATTGACCGATAACTCTGTTATGAAGTGTTTCTTCAAGCTTAAGAAGTCTTTCGCTTTCGCCTTCTGTCAGTTTAGTTACAGGAACACCGGTCATTGTTGCTACAACTTCCGCAACATCGTCTTCTGTTACAGTAGGTTTGTTGGCATCATTCTGACGCCGCCATTCCTCAGAAACCTCACGAATGCGGTCTTTCATATTTGCTTCGTCATCTCTCAACGAAGAAGCTCTTTCAAATTCCTGGTTTCTTATAGCGTCTTCTTTTTCTCTTATAATTTCTTTAAGTTCTTTTTCAAGCTCTTTTCCTTCTGGAGAAAGCGTACAGACTTTAAGACGAACTTTAGAACTTGCTTCATCAATTACGTCAATTGCTTTATCCGGCAGGAATCTGTCATTAATATATTTGCTTGAAAGTTTGGTTGCCGCAACAATCGCATCATCAGAGATAATAAGGTTATGGTGTTCTTCGTATTTAGGTTTCAATCCTCTTATAATCTCAATTGTTTCGTCAATAGAAGGCTCTTCAATAATTACCGGCTGGAATCTTCTTTCAAGGGCGGAATCTTTTTCGATATACTTTCTGTATTCATCGGATGTTGTAGCACCGATAACCTGAATTTCGCCTCTTGACAGAGCAGGTTTGAGAATATTGGCAGCATCAATTGCACCTTCTGCGGCGCCTGCCCCGATTAAGGTATGCATTTCATCAATTACAAGGATAACATTTCCTGCCTGACGGATTTCGTCCATAATCTTTTTAAGACGTTCTTCAAATTCGCCTCTGTATTTTGTACCTGCAATCAACAAGCCCATATCTAACTGGATAATCTTTTTATTTTCAAGGATATCCGGAACTTCGCCGTTAACGATTCTTATTGCAAGCCCTTCTGCGACGGCTGTTTTACCTACCCCCGGTTCACCTAAAAGAACAGGGTTGTTTTTGGTTCTTCTTGCAAGAATCTGTATAACACGTTCAATTTCTTTTTCTCTTCCAACAACAGGGTCAAGTCTTAACTCTGATGCGGCAAGGGTTAAGTCTGTACCGAACTCATCGAGGCTCGGGGTTTTAACTTTGCTTGCGGAAGAAGAACTTGAGCTTGAGCCGGAGCCTACTCCGCTGGATGCGGTTTGAGGTTTGGAATCACCAAGCATTTTTATGACATTGCTTCTGACTTTGTTTAAATCAACGCCGAGGTTTTCAAGTACTCTTGCAGCAACGCCTTCTCCTTCTCTTATCAAACCTAAAAGCAGGTGTTCGGTGCCTATATAGTTATGTCCGAGCTGTCTGGCTTCATCCCAGGAGAGTTCCAGAACTCTTTTTGCTCTAGGCGTAAACGGAATTTCAACAGCTACAAAGCCGGAGCCTCTTCCTATAATTTTTTCTACTTCAATGCGGGCGTCTTTAAGATTAACCCCCATTGATTTCAGGGTTTTTGCAGCAATTCCTGTGCCTTCTCCGATAAGTCCCAATAAAACCTGCTCGGTGCCGACAAAATTGTGGCCGAGTCTGCGGGCTTCTTCCTGAGCAAGCATAATAACCTTGATTGCTTTTTCGGTAAAACGTTCGAACATTTATAAATTCCTCTTCTTAGTATACGTATATTCTACAAAAAATAGCATGAAGTTTCAAGGGGGAGAAGAAATAACCTTCTTTCCCGAATTAGGAAGGAAAGAATCTTATTCACTCAGTTACTATCCATTAACTGCCCCCCACCCTAACCTTCCCCAATCAGGGGAGGGAACAGATGGTGAATAGTACTCCTGTCATTCTGAAAGTGCAGAAAAATTAATTTATTTAGAACAGTTAATTTTTCGCACTGTTCAGAATCTTATCAATCGGGTAATATATTTGCTTTCTGGCAAGATCCTGAAAGGGGTAAATATAAATTAGTAGGCTTGACCAACAAGATAGTCCGCTTGGTGTAAAAAGTTCAGGATGACAGTTTAGTTTATTTTCACTTAATCACTTAATCACTTAGTCACTCAGTCACTATCCATTAACCGCCCCCCACCCTAACCCTCCCCAATCAGGGGAGGGAACAATTTCTTAGTCACTCAGTCACTTAGTCACCTACCCACTACCCACGCAGACTGTCTATCATCCCTAACAAAAATTCCATACT
>CALUVM010000003.1 GCA_944324255.1 Candidatus Gastranaerophilales bacterium
TCCTGAAAGATTAGAAAAACAAACGCAAGTGTAGTTTTTCAATCTATTCAGGATCTTACCAAAACACAAATATAATACCCGACTGGTAAGATTCTGAACAGTGCGAAAAATTAACTGTTCTAAATAAATTAATTTTTCTGCCCTTTCAGAATGACAGGAGTGCTATTCACTAGTTGTACCCTCCCCTGATTGGGATAGTGAACAGTGATTAGGTGACTGAGTGACTAAGTGATTAAGAAATTGTGCCATCCCCTGAAAATAAAAATATAAGGAGTGATTATTCACCCTCTTGAAAATACATATAATCAATGCTATACTATTTATATAAGTAGCATAGCATTATTTTCAACTGGAAACAAATAGATATTAAGTGAGAAACGAAAAAGTTTCTGAAAACAAGGCAGTTACCCCATCAAGAGAATATTAGCGGCTGCTTGTAATAAGTTCAAGTATATTATAAATAATAGTAGCGCAGGACAGCTTTATGACGATTTCTTTCAGCGGATTAGCATCCGGATTAGATACATCATCTTGGGTTGAATCGCTTGTAGCATTGAAGCAAGCGAAAGTTACTGAGCTGGAAGAAGAAAAAGACTTAGTTACGACGACAAGGGAAGCGCTTAGTAATATAAAATCCTTTTTTACCTCATTTCGTTCTGTTTTGGAAAAAGTAACAGATACGAAATTTAATGTAGGTTCAATGGATATTTTTGCTCAAAATCTGGCGACATCTTCAAATGCGGCAGTATTATCGGCGATAGCGACTGCCGAGGCTGCCGAGGCAAGTTATGAAATTTCAGTTGATAAACTGGCTACGCAAACACAGGCTGTAAGCGGTCATAAATACACAACCTCTATAGTTTCAACAACCATGGCAACTTCTGATACAAAACTTATAAACTTAGGTGTAAAAGCCGGTAATATCGGGGTAAATGTTAACGGGGTTGAAGTCGGGGTTACTATAACCGAGAATGATACTATACAAACTTTTATTGATAAACTAAAAAATATAGGTGTTAATGCCAGCTTTAATAACGAAACCGGTATATTCAACGCTAATTTAAGCGTAAATGATATCAATGATAAAGACGGAACCGGAATTGTTCAAGCACTCCATCTGGAAGGTGTAAATGAAGGCTATCAAAGCGGACAATTACAGGTAACGGATTCAGAAACTACATTTTCGCCGGCAGAAGAGAGCACTCTGTTAAAAGATTTGGGTGTAAAAGCCGGAACATTGACTATAGAAGCTAATGATGCTGTATATAATGTTGAAATAGATGAAGCTACTACATTAGGGGAACTTATACAGGCTCTCAGAGATGAGAATATTTCTGCGACGCTTGACGAGGACGGCACATTCAGACTTGAGGATGCGGTAATTACTAATGACGGTACGACGAATCTCATTGATGCGTTCGGACTGAAACAGGAAGTAAACAATAATGTTCAGCAGAGCGGGGATTTGAGCTATAAGACAGTGGTTACGGAAGTAACAGAAGCAACTCTGGATACTTTGCTGAATGATATTGTTGAAGCCGGAGTAAAAGACGGTGATACTGTAATAGTCAAGAACTCAGATAATGAGATTTCTACAATTCAATTAACTTCCACCAGCACTCTGGGAGATTTATTTGACGGGTTAAAATCTGCCGGATTGAATGCAGAATTAAATAATGATGGCACCGTTACGATATCCGGAGGAATAATAACCGGCGGAAGTTTAGATATTGTGGACGAATTCGGGCTTACATCAAGTCCTTTATCAGGTATTGTTACCGGAAATCCGCTTACGGAAACGATTGTAAATGAAGAGATTGCCTCTTCTAATACAAAACTTGTTGAAGATTTAGGTGTAAAAGCCGGATATTTACAGGTAACGAACAGCAATGGCGGTGTTTATTATGAAAAAATTTCCGAAGGTATGACAATCGGAGATTTGATTAATGATTATGCTGCAATGGGTATAAGTGCAAGTATTGATGCTGATACAGGTGTGCTTACCATAACCGGCGGGACCTTTACGGCTTTAAGTGATTCCGAGGTGCAAAATCTTGTAAATACGGGAGCTATTTCGGAAACAAACCCTGATTTGATTCAGGGTACGGATTTACTATCAAAACTTTATGGTGCTGATAATATCCCTGCAGATCATATCACACCCGGTTCTGCACATTCGAAATCAGAGTCTTTGAAATATGAAGTGACCGGTACTGTTGAAGCAACGCTTACGACGACACTGCACGGATTAGGGCTGGCTGATGGAGATTCAACGGCAACATTTGAAACATCTGAGGGTACGATAGATGTAACCTTGAATTCTGATATGACGATTCAGGATATGATAGATTATCTTGATTCAAAAGGAATCACAGCATCCTTTGATGAAACAACTTCCAAATTGACTATAAACGGTGCAAGGCTTGTATCTTCAAATACAGCTTTAGATGAAGTGTTCGGGTTTACAAATGTTATTTCAAGTAAGTACACTACCTCCGATCCTTTGTATTCAGCAACAACAGGAGAGGTTGTTGTTACAGAAGATACGACCCTCGGTGATATCGGATTTGTAGGTTCAGAGATGTTTACTATAAATACAGCCAGTACTACCATATTTGATGAGAGTACTAAGTTTGGTACATTAATATCCTGGATTAATTCTTACATCGGCGCACATGCTTCTTTAGAAGACGGAGTCTTTAAAATCGAAGGTGTTACTCTTTCTAACGCCCAGTTTGAAGCTTTGACAGGTCTGCACTCAACAGTAGATTCAAGCGGAAGTGCCGGAACTACAGGCGGAATGGCAGTGGCAACAGGTGATACCAGTGTATATGAAATAATTGCAGCCAGAGGATACTCTATAGGATCATCCGGCACAATTGCCCTATCAAATTATTTTACTATTACAGTTGATGCTACAACCACAATGGACGAATTAGTTAGTGAAATTAAATCCTATGGAGTTGATGCTTCGTTCACTAACGGAAAGCTAACAATATCTCTTGATTCATTCGCTACCCTTTTTGGATCTATTGCCGATGCTCTGGGGATGACTTCAATAACTAAAACAACTGCAGTTTCGCTAACAAGTACCGTACTGGCTTCATCTACGGGTACTCAGTATGCGTCTATGGATAACACATTCTCAGAATTGGGTGTGTCTCCTGGAGCATATACTATTATGGATGCTAACGGAGATTATGTTGCAACTAAAACTGCTTTAGCATCCGATACTCTTCAAGATTTCTTTGATGATTTAGAGGCTAACGGTATTTATGCCCAATTATCAACAGACGGCAGAATTACACTTACTTCTCCTGACGGAAGATATATAACCGGTATTTTTGCGGAAAATCTGGGCATAGGAAAAACATATTCTTATAACGATAAAGTTTTTGGTTACCAGTATTCTACTACTCCAATAATGGTAACAACTACCGAACTCGCAAATTCAAGCGATTTATTGAGCGACTTTTTATCCACACCGGATAAAACAACATTCAGAGTCGTTTCATCCTCAGGTTCAACTGTAGCTAATATTACCCTCAAAGGAACTGAAACCATCGCAGACTTTTTGGATATTCTGGGTAAATACGGTATTGAAGGCGATATGGTTGACGGAATGATTACTCTGGATTCGACGAACGGAAACCGGATTGAGGGTGATGTGGCAACAGCTCTCGGTTTTGGCAACATACAATATACTATACAATCCTCTTCTACTGTTACATATTCCAAACCTGCTACTGCAAACTCTAATACTACACTGGGCGAACTTGCCGGCGGCAGGATGGAGCAGATAGAAAACGACATCCCTGCTGCTACTCATAGTATTAATTCAAGCGGTACCCTTGTCAAAATCAGCGGTTCATCATCTTCCGGTACAATTGTTCATTTATCAACTACATCTCAACTCGCTTCAATGGTTGGTAAAACGTATACCGGCGTTGAATTTTACCTGACAAAGGATATCAGCCTGAGCTCTTCTGGCTGGTCCGGGATAAATCTTAATAATTCTGATTTTAATGGTAACGGGCATGTAATTAAGTTAAGCGGTCTTACTACTCAGGGCGGATTGTTTGGGTCTGTTACAAATTCTTCTACAATATCTGATCTTGTTGTAACCGGATCTTTTAACAGAACTACCACATCATCCAGAACTTATATAGGCGGTATTGTTGATTACTTAAAGAATTCTACTGTTGAAGATTCTGTATTCGGAGGAACGATAAAAGTCAACGGTTCTTCTGTAACTTATATGGCGGGTGTTGTCGGATATATAAATCAGGGTACTATACAAAGGTCAGAATTCTCCGGATACCTTAGCTATAGATATACAAGCTCCGGTACAAGATATATAGGCGGTATTGTGGGGCAGACTTCAACTGCCAGCGGTAATACTGTAAAAGATAATATGACATTGAGCTCTGATATATGGGTAACAGCTTCCAGTTCAACGACTTATGTAGGTGGTATTGTAGGATATCTCTATGGCGGTAGCGGTACAACCGTTACTAATAACCTGTCTTTATACGGCGGCTCTGCAGGAACATATAATGGGGCTCTTTTTGCTCAATCAAATTCTTCAGCTGCACAAGCTGATATATCAGGTAACATTGTTTACAGCACTATCTCAATGGTTGGTACAGGTGTTGCAGACGCTGTAGAGAGTGGTGTTCTTAGCCGCAATACCTCAACAAACTCTGACTATATTTCTCCTGCTCAACGCTATGGCTGGGATACTTCCGTCTGGAATCTGGAAGGCGGCATGCCTGTACTCCGCCGTAACTGGGGCGATGGAGATAATCATTATGTAGATCTTTATACCGGCAATAAATATAAAGGACGTATTACTCTTAATTCAGATGATACAATAACGGATATGAATAATGCTATAGCTCCGATTGCCGGTGCAAGTTACTATGCTCAGAATGATTATGTAGCGGATTTATTAAATGCCAATGCTTACTTTTTATCAGGGACCAGTTTTAGAACAAACTACAATCTTTCAAGTATCAGCTATTATGAAGAAATTCCTGTGGAGATGAGTACAACAGCGTCACAGCTGGGACTATCCGGCAAGACGATTACTGTTGTATCCAGCCTTGGCGAAGTTGTCGGGACAATAAGACCATCCTCTGCCGATACATTGGGAGATATATTTGAAGATTTAGAGGCTTACGGTATAACAGGAAGGTTAGAAAACGGAAAAGTTATACTGGAATCTGCAGGTAATTCTGTTATTGGTCCGATATTGAGTGTTCTTAATCTTGATAAAATTAATTCAAACTCTTATACTATCGGACAAATGACGTCTACCGGTAAAATTACTTATACAACTGAATCTCCGGTTAATGGCGATACAACTTTAGGAGAGATTGCCGGAGAATGGACGGATTTGGGTGCTGATATCCCTGCTGCTACTCATAGTATTAATTCAAGCGGTACCCTTGTTAAAATCAGCGGCTCATCATCTTCCGGTACAATTGTACACATATCAACATCTGCACAATTAGCCGCAATGCAAGGTAAGACGTACTCCGGCGTTGAATTCTATTTGACTAAGGATATAACAATTACAGATTCCTCCTGGAACGGTATTAATCTCAGGAATTCTACTTTCAGCGGCAACGGACATGTTGTTACACTTAATTCAAATGATTCAGGACTTTTTAACACGGTTACAAGTCAATCAACCATATCAGATTTGGTTGTTAAAGGGCAGATAACTCGCTCTATTACTACTACCACTACTACTAATGCGGGTGGTATTGTAGGTTATTTAGCAAATTCAACGGTTAGCAATTGTATTTCTGCAGTAGAGATGGCTATTCTTTCTTCAGTTACTACGAGTTATACCGGTGGTATTGTCGGCTATTCTGCCGGCGGGACAATTGAAAACTCGGAATTTTCCGGCTCTGTAGTTTCTCTGTCAAACGGAAACGCAAACCAGTGGCTCGGCGGTATTGCCGGGTATGCAAGCAGCAGTTATATAAAAGGAAATGCGGTGCTTGGCACTGTAATTATGGGATACGGTAATGGCAAATATTTCGCCGGCGGTATTTCAGGTGCTATGACAGGGAGTTCTCAGGTCGAAGACAACTTGATAATGAGTAATTTGCAATCGACGTATGCAGAAACTTTTGGATATGAATTAGCAGGTACTGGTCTTGGTGGTTTGACCGGTGCTATTGCAGGATCTTTACAGATTTCATCTACAACAACTATTGAAGGTAATATAGCCGTGGGCGTTTCTTCGCCTTATTCTTCTGCTGTGGGGTATGTTCTCGGTTCAAGCACTCTTCCTAGTAGTAATAATAGAATATCTACTGCTGGATTTGATACAAGTGCTAAATCATACGCTAATACCTGGGGCTGGGATGCTACTGGATGGGATATGACAGGCGCTATTCCTCTCCAGGACCGTGCCTGGGGTGATGGCGATAAGCTATATGTGGATACATATACTACTGTTGATGGTGCGATGACTTATTCAGGAAGAGTAACTTTGACTTCAGATATGACACTGGATGAATTTATGACAGCTACAGATTCATTGTGGTTCTGTTCGGGCTGTGGTAATTGGGTTGAATCTTCGTATGATGATCTCAGCAACTGTGTAATGTGCAAAACTGATTCCTGGATAATAAGCAATAGTGCTTCTAATGTTATACGAAACTCTCAATTGGAAGCTATCTTAGGAATGGCTTCTGTATCCAGCGGCGACATTGCATTTAATCAATCGGCTGATGTATCAGGTTTAAGTTCTTTAGTATCTGCTACGATTACATCTGATACAACATTGACTTCTGTTGTTGGTACTACTACTGCAAAAAGAGTATTTAATATTAGCAATTATGATGGTGATAACATTGCTACAGTAACAATGTCTTCTACCGCTACTGTTCAAGATTTGATTGATACTCTGGCTGATTATGGTATTGATGCGACTCTCTTCTCAGGAACTTTTCGCGCCGGCAGCAAAAATGGATTATTAATGAAAGGAGCATTAGCGGATGCACTTGGCATAAGAAGTACGTATAGTGAATCTATACAAATTAAGACTCCGCCAACAACTTCCCGTCCGCTCTATAAAACAGTAGAAACTGCTATTACAGAAGATACGCTGCTTTCCGAGATTGATCCGGACTTCAAAGGCGGTTTGTATGAATATATTTCTTACATGCTGAACACTTCAACCGGAGATATCTCCAGTACATCTAACAGAAATAATATAACACTGGCAGATGATGCCACTGTCGGTGATTTGATTAATGCTCTTGCTGCCAAAACAATTTCGACATCTATAGGTGCCGATGGACGTTTGCATATTCAATCAAATGTGGCTGCGTCGAATAATATAATTAATGCGCTTCCTGATGATTCCCCGTTGAAAGACCTTTTCCATCTGGGCGACCTTGAAACAGGAGCTATGCATAAAGGCGAATATTTTAATGCGGTATCTACCAAGAAGTTAACTGTTCAGAAAAAATCTGTTGACAGCATGACACTTGCAGATTTAGGTATTAACGGACGTTCTACAATTAATATTTCTTATACCGAAACAGACGGCTCAACAGGTTCCGTTTCAGCAACATTCTATTCTGACAGTACAATAGTTGATGTAATAGATAAACTTACCGAGCTAGGGTTAGAAGTTTCGACCGGTACAAGAACTATAACTATAAAAGGCAGCAATTGGCAGCAAATGGAAATTTCAGGTTCGTTGGCAGATAACCTTTTCACTGTGAAAAATTATAATTATTCAACAGCTTTTGATAGGTACGAAAGTGACGAGCTTGAAGTCGAGATTCCTCCTGAAATGGAATCAGACAGACTTGTCGTTACTACAGGAGGTTCAGAAACTGTTTCTATGTCTACCAAGCTTTCTGACCTTGTAGATTCATCAGGTAATAATCTAGGTATAACCGCAGGACAGATATCTGTCTACAAAGATGGTGTAAGAAATATTGTTAATATCAGTGCGGATGACACTCTGGAAAGCTTATCCAACAAACTTTCTCCTTATAATATCTCTATCGGATTAGGTTCTGATAACAAACTATATTTCAATGGAAACGGCAACAGTTATATGACAACCGACGGGCTTACTTCAAATGTGTCCAACATATTAGACAAGCTCGGAATTGACGGTAATTGGTCAACCACCTATGATACCGTATCAAAACCTCTTGTGGATAATCAAACCGGTGAAAGTGTTGCAACCGGAGATGCTAAGCTTGTAGATTTACTTGATTCAAACGGCAGCCTTCTCGGTATTACTGCAGGCACCTATTATATTTATGAAAACGGAGTAAGAACCACTGCAACTATTACAGAAAATACTACTGTTGCTGACTTCCTCGCTGAACTCAATATGCATGGTATTTCTGCCAATATAGGCTCTGACGGCTCAATTTCTCTTGGCGGTCAAAATAATTCTTACATTACATCATCTAATCTGGGTAATGATTCTAATATAGTTGATGTCTTATTCCCTGATTGGCAGTATGTTAATACTTATACTTCGGACCCTCTTCTTGCACATTCCGAATCAGTTCAAAATATTACGCTGGATACTAAACTCGCCGATATTGACGGCGTAAACTATGAAGAAGGTTATATAACCGTCAATAACAACGGTGTAAAAACAAATATTCTGCTTACTGCAGATGAAACTATCGGAACTTTAATTAATAAATTATCTGTTCAAGGCTTTGATGCTGCGATTGATCAGAACGGAAGTCTAATTATAAAATCTCAGGGCGGATTGACTCTGGAGGATTATACCGGTTCAGGAAATGCATCTAATGCTCTTGAAATTCTCGGTATAGATTCCGCTAATTGGATTAATACAAATATTTATGAAAGTTCCAATATTAATGAAGTCGAAATCTCAACTATAGATACGGCAGTTACACGTGATACAAAATTGTCAGAGCTCGGTATAACTTCCGGTGAATACTATATCTATAATAACGGGGTCAGATATACAGCAATGGTTTCTGTTGATGATACGCTGGATTCATTTATCCAAACCCTTGCAACCTTCGGAATTCAAGCAAGCTTAATTCAGGATGGCGACAAATCCGTCCTCAAGCTGCTGGGTAACGGTGATTCTTACATCGCAAAATCAAATTCCGCTACAAGTGCGTCTAATATCGTAGATAAACTATTCCCTAATGATAAAGAATCAAGCTACAATTATACCGGTGCTCTAACCCAGACTATAACAACAACTTCGACTGATAATATCAATGAAGATACCCTGCTCAGTAAGCTTGACTCAGACTGGGGCGGTTCTAAGCTTAAGTCGGAAGGTTCTCTTGTATTTAATGTTAACGGAGAAACAAGAGCTGTCGTTATAGAAGCTGATGACACTATCGGAGATCTTATTACCAAACTCGACGCAGTCGGTATTTCCGCATCGGTAAAAGACGGTATATTCACTATTCAAAGCGGCTTTGATGAGCTGAGTATTAATTCTGCAGTATCTACTTCTAATCTCATGACAAATCTCGGACTTACTTTCCATGATGATATGGGCGGATATTCCGCAAGTTCAGATACTGTTATGGCTACAACAACAATCTATGAGGAAAGAACCCGCTCTGCTGCAAATTATGCGGATGATTCTACTAAATTGAGCGATGTAAATATTTCATCAGGTTCGTTATCAATATTTAAAGACGGACAAAAGAGCGTAATACAAGTAGATGCAGAAGAAACTTTCGGCGAATTAAGAACCAGAGTTAATGCTTCTGTTTCCGGTGTAGATTTGAAGTTCGAAAACGGTATACTAACTTTCTTTGCTACAGACGGCTCGTCTTTGGAAATCGGTACAACTACGGATACAAGTAACTTAACCGGTGTTGCTGGACTTACTAAGCAAGAAGACGGTACAGTTGCAAGTTCAAGAGAAATGTATAAAGTTAACCAGAATTCAGTACTGACTCAAAGCGGGTTATTTACGCTGGGTGATGTTACAGAAGGTACATTTACTATAGGTAATGCCGTATTTACAATTAATAAAGATACTACAATGAATAGTTTAATATCTCAAATTAATTCCAGTGAAGATTCTAATGCTACAGCATACTGGGATAGTATTGACGGCAGACTGGTTATAACCTCCCGTGCGACCGGCGAATCTCTAATTAATATTGAAGCCGGAACAAGTAACTTTACTGATATCATGGGCTTTACAACTTCTGAAACAAAAGCAGACGGCTCTGTAATAAAACGTCTTGCTGTTGATAATCAAACTTTAGGCTCTAATGCAAGCTTTACTATCAACGGTACAAGATATACTTCGACTTCTAATACAGTTACGAGTGATATTTCAAGAATTGAAGGCGTAACTCTTAACTTAAAAGATGTTACAGAATCGGGTACTGTTACTCTTACTATAGAAAAAGACAAAGAAGTCGTTGCAGATGCTATTGAAGATGTAATTAATGCTTATAACGAGTTAATGTCAAATGTTAATGATGCAATTTCTATAGAAGGAGATTTGCATAGTGAAACGACATTGAAGCTTATCAGAACACAGTTAAGAAATCTTATGACCGGCTCGGGTTTTGCTAACGCAACCTTTAGAAACCTTGATTCTATAGGTATTTCGTTTGAAGCAGCAAGCGGAATCAATGTCGATACTGAAAATATTGATACACTTTATTTTGATAAAGAAAAATTCCTCGAAGCTTATGCGGAAAGCCCTTCTGATATGAAAGATTTTCTTGTCGGAGATGAAGCTCATCCGGGCGTGCTTTCTAAAGTTGAAGAGCTTATTGAATCAACACTGGCATCTGTAACCGGTTATTTTGATTCTGCTGATAATTCATTTGAAACCAAAATTAAGCGTATAGACGATCAAATCTCCCGCCAGACTAGAGCAGTCGAACGATACAGAATTCAACTTGAATCAAAATTCCAGTCTATGGATATGCTTATTGCTAATATGCAGAATCAGTATAGTTCATTTTTGTCATTATAGTGAGTAGAAGTGACTAAGTGACTGAGTGATGGAGTGATTAGTGATAAGAGGGTTAAAATTCGTCACCCTGAACTTGATTCAGGTTCTATCCGTTTAATTAATATTATTTGTGCTAAAATTGAAATACGGAGGTTTATATGAGATTAGACGGAAGAGAAAATAATCAGCTTCGGGAAATTAAATTTACCCATAATTTTACTAAAAATGCACTCGGCTCGGTCTTGGTTGAGTTCGGTGATACAAAAGTTATTGTAACAGCATCAGTTGAGCTGAAAAAGCCTAAATGGATGACTGATGAGGATGAAAGAGGCTGGGTGACTGCCGAATACTCCCTGCTGCCGTCTTCTACCAATACAAGATGTAAAAGAGAACGTGATAAAATATCCGGCAGAACTCACGAAATTCAACGATTAATAGGAAGAAGTTTAAGGGCTTGCGTAGATTTAAATAAAATGCCTAAAATGACAATAACAATAGATGCAGACGTAATTCAGGCTGACGGAGGAACAAGAACTGCAAGTATTTGCGGGGGGTATTTAGCTTTAAAAGATGCAGTAGAGAAACTTTTGCAATCGGGAGATTTAGCAGAAAATCCTATTATTGAACCTGTAGGCGCTGTTTCTATCGGGATTGTTGATAATGAAATAAAATTGGATTTGAACTATGAAGAGGATTCTCATGCCAGAGTCGATTCAAATGTCGTATTAACTAAAAGCGGTAAAATAGTAGACTTTCAGACAACGTCGGAAGGGGAACCTTACGAGTATGAAAAAATGCTGGAATTATTCAGAATCGCAAAATCAGGTATTGAAGAGATAATTAAAAAGTATTAGACCCGTATTGACTGTCAGGTTTGTTGTTTGTAAACTTATATATGGTGTGAAATGTGTGGGAAAAAGTTTATGGAAGAGAACGCATTGAAAAAATTCACGACGGCAAAATTTATTAGTTTTGCTCTGGGTTTTTTCGGACTTCAGTTTGCCTGGCAGATGAGAATTATTCTATCAGGGCCTGTAACTGAAGAATTAGGTGCATCTCCTCTTTTATTCGGTTTAATATGGCTTGCCGGTCCTTTTACCGGAATGGTTGTCCAGCCGCTTATCGGGGCTTTGAGTGACAAAACCCGTACTGTATTCGGCCGCAGACGTCCTTATCTTCTGGGCGGAGCATTACTGTCTGCACTCGCTTTGTGGGCATTGCCAAATTCGTCCCCGATAACAAACTGGTTTGCTTCTGTATTTCATATCCAGCTTCCGGTCTGGTCAGCCTTGCTTTTTGCTGCTGTTATGATTTGGATACTTGATGCTTGTGTAAATATTGCTCAAGGACCGTATAGAGCTCTTGTTCCGGATGTTGTCCCGCAGGAGCAGCATTCAATAGCTAATTCTTATATCAGTCTTGCAATCGGACTGGGCTCGGTTTTTGCAGCAGGTGTTGCCCCATTTTTAAAATGGGCGTTTAACTTTGAAATGTCTATTCCTGCTCAGTTTATTATGGCTGCAATTGCTTTCTCTCTGGGTATGCTTTGGACTTGTATAACAATTAAAGAGCATAACAGTATTCAGGAAAAAACAACACAAGAAGAAAAACTCAATATAATACAATCTTTGAAAGACTTTTTCGGACTATCTCCCGAAGTCGCTAAAATATGCTGGATGCAATTCTTTACCTGGATTGGAACTATGTGTATGATGATATATTTTACACAGTATTCAGTCCATACGGTGTTTGCGGTTCCTGATTTATCGGATGTTCATGAAACGATGAAAACTGCTTTTGACAGTGCAGTTCTTGCAGGGACAAACTTTTCTTCAATATGTTTTGCATTGTTTAATCTGGTATGTTTCCTTGTTGCAATTCCAATCGGAATCTTATCCGTAAAATTCGGAAACAAAAAGGTTCATGTTATTTCTATGCTTTCAATGGCATTAGCTTATGTCGGAATGGGCTTAACTATAAATCCTAAGCTCGTAGCATTGTTTATGGGGATTGCCGGTATCGGCTGGGCAAGTATAAGTGCACTTCCTTTTGCAATGCTTTCTCAATTTATTAAGCCGGGAACGGAAGGTTCTGTTATGGGTATCTTTAATATATTTATTGCGGGGCCTCAAGTTTTTGTCTGCACTCTGGTTTCGTGGATTATAAATAAATGTATGTTTATTACCGATATAGGAGTAAATTACCATTGGGAATATACATTCTTTATCGGGGCTGTTTGTTTATTAGTGGCAACAATTTTTGCAAGCCAGATTCATGAAAAGATTTCTGAGCCGCATGAGGAGCAAGGATAAATGGGAAAGAGAATCCTCTTGATTTATCCTCCTTCACCTGTTATGAACAGGGAAGACAGGTGTCAGCAGCCGACAAAAGAACTGCTTGTTATTCCTCCGTTACCGCCTACTGATTTGATGTATCTTGCTTCAATCGCCGAGGAATCTGGTTTTGAAGCAAAAATAAAAGACTACAGCCTTGGCGGAGATTTAGAAAAAGATGCTGCGGAGTTCAAACCGGACTATCTTGTTGCTAATATTGCAACGCCGACTTTTAAATCTGATATGGACTCGCTAAAAAGAGTAAAAGAACGATTTCCTGCAATTAAAATTATTGTAAAAGGAGCACCTTTTCTTACATATAATACCAATGTAATTTATGAACATCCTTATATAAGTTATGTTATTATGGGCGAGCCGGAGCTTACCTTAAAAGAGATTCTGGATGGTGTTCCGGATAGTGAGATTCTGGGAATTTGCTATCAGGAAAATTTTCAGGGTGTAAAAAATGAGCTGCGACCTTTTAACGAAGACCTGGATTCTCTTCCATTTCCTGCCAGACATCTGGTAGATAATAATATTTATAGAAGACCTGATAATGGCAAAGTTCAGGCCGTTATTAAGGTTTCAAGGGGCTGCCCCTTTCATTGCTTTTTTTGCCTTGCCTCTCCTGTTTCGGGGATTAAGGTCCGCAAACGTTCGGCTGAGAATATAATTTCAGAAATAAAAGAATGTGTGGATAAATATAATATTAAAAATTTCCTTTTCTGGTCTGACATTTTTAATATTGATAGAGAATGGACTCTTGATTTATGCCGTAAAATTATTGAAAGCGGTCTAAAAATTACGTGGTCTGCTAATACAAGAGCTGATACTATGGATGATGAGATGGCTGAGCTTATGTATAAATCAGGATGCCGTCTTGTAAGTATCGGTGTTGAAAGCGGTTCTCAAGAAGTACTGAATAATATCGGAAAGAAGATTACCCTTGATAATATAAGAAACACTGTTAGAGTTCTTAAGAAAAACAAGATAAAAATTTATAATTATTTTGTTCTGGGTTTGCCGTGGGAAACTGAAAAAACAGCTGAAGAAACTATAAAATTTGCAATTGAGTTAGACAGTAATTTTGTAAGTTTCTATACAGCATCTCCTCTTCCGGGGACAAAGTTTTTTGCCTATGCTCTTGTTAATAAACTTGCAGAGGATGGTCTTAATTTTGACGGAGCTTATTATATTCCTGCTGTGCGCTCGCATGAACTATCAAAAGAACGTATTTTTGAGATTCATAAATCTGCAGTTAGAAGATTTTATCTAAGACCCAAATTTATATTAAAAACCTTGTTTTCATTGCGATCCTTTGCAGAGTTTAAAAATTATTTTAAAGCGGGGATATGCTTGTTAAAGAAACAGTAAAATAAAGAGGCGGGTTTTCTTAGAAAACCCGCCTCTTTATAAAATGTCTTTTAAGCTTGCTGAGCTCTTTTAATAGCAAGAACCAGTCTTGATTTCTTTCTTGCAGCTGTATTTTTGTGCAAGATACCTTTTGATACAGCTTTGTCGCATAACTGATAAACTTTTGAAATAGCTGTATTTAAAGCTTCTTTATCAGAATCAGTTGCTAAAGCAAGGGCTTTTTTTACAGCTGTTTTGATAGAAGTTTTAAAAGCTACGTTTCTTTGTCTGTTAGCTTCTGCAATAAGAACTCTTTTTTTTGCTGACTTAATATTTGCCATTTTATATTTCCTTTCGCTTGTAACAACTAAGAATGGTTAATGACTCCATTAATAATTGTTTATCACATGAGGATTGTGAGTACAATTATTGTAATAATAACAAGGCTTTTTGTAAAGAGGTGGTTCAAAAATCATTAACTTTTCTTAATTTCGGTTAATGTCGGATCAAGAAGCCGTCTTCCGATATTGTCAAAATTTATAGAGTAAAGAGTTTTTGTTCCGTATTTAATCATTTTTTCCACAACTCCTGTTCCGTATTTAGCATGTGTAACGGTATCACCTTGCTCTATCGGGTCACTTGTGACCATATCTTCAGGCGGAATATCGGCATCGTAAACAGGAACTATAGGTGTTGTTGAATTTTTAGTTTCAAGAATTTCGCTGTTTTCTTCCGGAATCTGAGAGCTGCCGACTTCTTCTAATGGCTCTAAGAATCCTTCGTCATCATTATCTTCTTCCAGAGGCTGTAATTCTTCAAGTCCGTTTGATGGAGTTAATTCTTCAAGTTCATCAGAATTATTTTCTTCATTTAACTCGTCTATAAAATCTAAATCTGAGTCTGAAATTTCATCATCTTCTTTCATTGTAGTAAATACTTTGTCAACATCTTCTACAATTTGTTTATCCAAATCTTCATCCGATAAGTTTTCTTCATCATCTCCGAGATCAACAAGAATCGTATCTTCATCAGCAGCAGAGTCTGCATCAAGTTCCACAAGTTCATCCAGTTCACTGTTATCATCGTTTAGAGGAATAACGCCCAGTTCGTTGTTATTATCTTCAAATTCTTTAAGTGCCGGAATCTCTTGTACAGGCTCATTTTCTGTAATAGTTTCACCTGTGAAATCCGAAATTTCTTCAGGAAGAGTTATTTCTTCTGCCGGTTCTTCTTCAATAACCGGAGGTTCTTCATTTTCCTGCACCGGAAGTCCTGATTCGGATATCTGTGAATCAGTATCAATAACTTCAGGTATTTCTTCCGGTCCGGTTTCTTCCTGCAGCTCCGGTGATAAATCTTCTGTAGATGAATCTTCTTCTTGTATCAGGGTTTCTTCCGGAATATCTTCAGAATGAATTTCTTCTATGCTTTCCTGCCGGTTTACAGGTTCTTCTAAATTTGCTTCATTTATTTGTTCAACTTCTAACGGATTTAAATCTTCTTCCTGAAGAGTTTTATCCTCTGTTTCTTCATCTTCAAATAAATTAATATTTGCCGGTGCCGTGCTTACCTCTTCTGATAATTTTTCAATCAAATCATCAGATTTCTTTTCTATAGCTTTAGCGGCAGGCTCTAATTCTTCTGCCTCAGATGGATAAATAAGATTTTCTTCTTTTATGGTCTCATCTGTAATTTCGTTTTCTAAATCTTCTACGGAAAGTTCGTTTTCACTGTTTTGTGTTTCTGTTTCAGTTTGATTTTGTTCTGTTTTGACAACCGTATCTATTATTTCAAGCTTAGATACAAGCGGTATATAATTTGTTCCTTCGCCGACAAGAAGGTATGTATCTTTCGGCATAGAATTTAAAAATGTGTTGTAAATCTTAAACACCTCATTTGCATTAAATGAAGGTTCTATAATAAAGTTATCAAATAAATTTTTGATTTCATTAATATATTTGAACCGTGAATGAGTAATGAATGCAGCTGAGATATCCGGATTTGTTACAAGTGTTTTAATATTCTTTTTATTTATTAAATTAGAACTTTCTACAAATATCTGAACAGGTTCTTTTTGTTTTGAAAGAATTGATAAAATGCTGCTTAGATATCTGTTTTGAAATATCATATCTAATTTTGAAAGGTCAATTATTGCAAATTTTGATTCCAGAATTCTGTTAAGGTTTTCAGCGTCTGTTTTAGTTTTTGCAAAACAACCGTCTTTATCAAATTTTGCAAGTTTGTTTTTCAGTACGAGCAATTTGAACACGTGAGATTTGTCAACGAGGTCATCTACAACGGTCTTGAGTGCACTGAACGGTAAAAACGGAACGGTCTTAGCATATTCTCCGAGTTCGAGGAATATTTCTTTAATCATTGCTTTGCTTTCAGATGTTGTGTCGTTTAAGCAGTCCTCGTACATAAAAGATAAGCCTTCAATATTCAGCGGCAGGCTGAAGTCTACTCCTGCTGTATATTTGCTTCCTTCTACAACTCCAAGCATATCAATAATAATTACTCTTCCGTATCCTTCAAATTGTTTTGCAAGGTTTGATAATATTAAATTATTGGTTTGAGGTTTGTCAGTACAAATAAGAGTTTTTTTATTAAAACATTCTTTATCTATAGGAATATCAATATTTTCACAGACAAATCTTCCTGCAATAACAGGGTTTTTCGCAAAAATAGAATTGCTTAAAATATCGAATGTAAAACTTGAAATTTTTGCATTTTTATCAGGAAGCGACTTGTCGTAATTCTTTAATGTCCCGTCATACAGGAAGAGAATTTTTGCATAAGCTATTACATTTTCGCCTGCTCGTTTTACTTGAATTACCTGCGCTATATACTGCTTATCAAATCCATCTATTTGCAAAAAAGACGAAAGCGCAATTTTTTCGGCGGACTCTAATTTTATAAAACCATCTCTTACTTCTAAAATTCTCATTACAAAACCTCTAAACAGATATTATCATGAACATGCCTTTTATTTAAACTAATTTTTACAATTCTACACTAAAATTTTAATTGAACTCTCTTCCTCTTTGTGGTTTAATTTGGCTATGAGAGAAATTTTATTAACTAATGGTATTAAAACCTGTATTAAGAAAAATAATGATACGCCAAGGACTGCTTTAGCTTTAAATTTTTCTATCCAAAAACCGGAGAAATTTCCGGGTGAATATCTTTTAATGAACAGACTGCTTTTAAAGGGAACAGAAAAATATACTTCTGAAGAGCTGTCAGGAATTCTTGATGAGAATGCCATAGATATGTATACGGAAATGAAATATGATTATTTAAGATTTAGATTTGTTTCCCTAAATGAAGATTTTGAATATGCTCTTTCAATTCTTTCCGATATTATTCAGAATTCTACATTTGAAGAGTTTGAAAAAGAAAGGGAAAAACTTAAAGGTGAGTTGAATGCAGAACTGGATTCAGCAAGATCTAAAGTCTCAGACTTGTTTACAAAAACTATTTATAAAAACCATTTTTATGGTGCAAGTTATACGACAATACTTGCCGAGATAGATAAAGTTACTCCCGAAGATGTAAAATCTGCATACAAAGAGATTCTGGAAAACAGTAAAAAAACGCTGGTTTTTGTCGGAGATGCAGATTCTGAAAACGTGACAGAGCTTTTGAATAAATATTTAGGTACAATTCCTGAATCGAAAGATTGTGAATCGGAAATTCCTGTACCTCAGCTCTTAAATCAGGAATATACAGAGCTTATAAAAGAAGATGCGCAGCAGGCTCAAATTATTCAAGGTTGGCTGGTGCCTACAATCGGAAGTGATGATTACTTTAAAATTATGCTTCTTAACACAATTCTTGGCTCAAGCGGTCTTTCTTCACGCTTGTTTATGGAATTAAGAGAGAAAAGAGGGCTTGCCTATACCGTCAGGACATCTTACGAAACCCATCATCAGGCTGCTGTATTTAGTATTTATATCGGAACGGAGCCTTCCAATATTCAAACTTCAATTGAAGGATTCAAAGCGGAAATAGAAAAAATTAAAACGATTCCTGTATCCGAAGAAGAATTGCATAATGCTAAAAATAATATTATTGGAAAGCAGCAGTTTATAACGGAAACAAATTCTCAGCAGGCAAATTTAATGGCTTATTATTCAATATCCGGCAAGCCTTTTGATTACCAAACAGAAGTTATAGAAAGGCTTCGTTCAGTTACTTCTCAAGAATTGCTTGAATGTGCAAATAAATATTTTACAGATAACTATGTTATTGCAATCCTAAAACCATAGGTGCTTATGGTTAAAACTACTGGCGGAAATGAAATAGAACTTTTTAATCCGTACACCGGCGGGATATTAGTTGTCGGGGTGGTTCATGGAGATGAACCTCAAGGGGATTATCTTATTCGTAAATACTATAAAGAAACACCGGATACCAAATTAATAATGATTCCTTGTTTGAACCCTGACGGGATGCAAAAAAATAGCAGAACAAATTCTAACGGTGTGGATTTGAACAGAAATTTTCCTTCTCAAAACTGGATTGAGGCTGAAAAGAATGAATATTATGGCGGAAAAGAGCCGGCAAGTGAAATCGAAACACGATTTTTGATGAATGTAGTTGAAAAATATACTCCAAAAGCCATACTGACATTGCATTCTCCGTATAAAGTGGTAAATTATGACGGGGGTAAATATGAGGGTAAATATGGGGGAAATGACGCCAGGATGCTTGCTCAAAAGATTTCTGAAATTATCGGATATCCGGTTGAAGAAAATATAGGTTACCCGACTCCGGGAAGTTTCGGTACCTGGGCAGGAATTGAAAAAGGAATTCCTGTAATTACCTTAGAGCTTGATGAAGAAATTAATATTGTTGAGCTGGAAAGACCTGTTTTTGATATATTTAGAATGTTAGAAAATTATTAGGAAAGTTATGGAAGATATAAAAGAATTAGTAAAGAAGAATGAATTAAAGCATATAGCAATTATTATGGACGGTAACAGAAGATGGGCAAAAGAACGGAACTTACCATCTGCCGTAGGACATAAAAAAGGGGTTGATGCTCTTAAGACAACGATGAGAGCTTGTGATGATTACGGAATAAAATATTTAACCGTATATGCATTCTCTACCGAGAATTGGAACAGAAAACCGGAAGAGGTTAATTTTTTAATGGATTTACTCGGACAGACTCTAAAAAATGAATTAAAAGAAATGCACGAAAATAATGTTGTTATCTCTTTTATCGGTGATACTTCAAAATTGAGTCCAAAGTTACAGAAAATTTTAAATAATGCTGTTGAAACAACAAAAAATAATACCGGAGTAAATCTTCAGATTGCTTTTAATTATGGCTCAAGAGCGGAAATTGCAAGAGCTGCCTCGTTAATAGCAGAGGAGTATAAAGCAGGTAAAATAAATGAAATCACCGAAGAAACGGTCAATTCATACCTGTATACTTCAAAGCTTCCCGATCCGGATTTGTTAATCAGAACCGGCGGGGAAATGAGAATATCAAATTATCTTCTCTGGCAGATTGCTTATTCTGAGTTTATAGTAATACCGGATTTCTGGCCGGAATTTAATAAGGAAAAACTGGCAGAATGTGTAATGGAATTTAACCGCAGAAGTCGCCGCTGGGGTAAATAGGGGTAAATAGGTAGGGGTAAATATATAAAACCTTAATATGCTTTATTAATCAGTGAATTATGAGTTAATTCTTCAATTTCATCATTAATAGGGTCAAGTTTTTCGCCTAATGCCAGCTCAAGCATATAATCAGCAAAATGAGTGTTTTTAGGGAGGAAAGAACCGTGCAAATATGTTCCAAAAACATTTTTATACCGGGCTCCTTCTGTTTTATCTTTTCCGTTGTTTCCGTTTCCGACAACAACTCTTCCGATAGGTTTTGTTTCTCCCATTAGGTAGGTCAGTCCGCTATGATTTTCAAATCCGACAAGTGTGCTGGTTTCAGTTTCTACGGTAACATTTCCGATAAAACGCTTGCCGCCTGCAACTGTATAGGCATCCAAAAGGCTTATACCTTCAAGCCGTTCCCCGTTATGCGGTTGATAATAATGCCCCATAAGCTGGTATCCGCCGCAAATACCCAGAAATACTGCTCCTCTATCCCGTTCACCGGCAAGGAACTCTTTATGCTTTTGAAGTTCTTTTGATACTTCAATTTGCTGTAAGTCCTGACCTCCGCCAATGAAATAAATATCGTGTTCTTTTATTGAGTCGGATATATTTATTTCATCAATTTCTATTTCTATTCCCCGCCATTCACACCTTTTTTTGAGGGCTAAGATGTTTCCTCTGTCGCCATAAATGTTTAATAGCTTTGGATACAAATGTGCCAGCCGTACTTTTTTCATTAAACAGCAAGCTCCTTAATAACTTTCAGTGTTTTTTGCTTTTTATTGCTATGTACTTTTATATAGTCATCCAAAAGATTAAAACATACCTGACAGACTTTTTCTGTTGCTTTTCTGTCATAATCGCTTTCAAAATCGAAGTCAAATTGAAGCATTGCAAGCAAAAAATCTCTTATTTTATGATGCATTTTAAGTTTAACTCCGAGGGTTTCATTACATTCTTTACATATAACTCCGCCCATAGAGGATGAAAAATACATCTCATCATCCAGTATTTGTTCCCTGCAGCAAAGACAAGTGTCAAGTTCTACACAGAACCCCATTATTAAAAGCAGTTTAAGCTGAAATTTTATAACTGCTATAAGAGCATCTTTTTTTTCTTTAGAATCAGCAATTCTGTTAAGAGCTTTATATAAAAGTTCATAAATTTCTTTAGATGCGGCTTCCGAACCTTCTCCAAAGTTTACAATAAGCTCTGAAACATAAGAGGACAGCATTAATTTATCCATATCTTCTCTTGTTTTTCTAAAGTTATTGACAGTCTGGGCTTGAATAATTGTATCCATACTTCTGCCCTTAAGCAGCTGTAAAGAATTCGCTACAAGCAAATCCATCCTCGCTCCGAGCTTGCTTTTAGGTTTCTTGATGCCTTTAGCTACGCCTTTTATCAAGCCGTTATCTTTAGAATACATAACTATAATTTTGTCGGCATCATTAAGATTATATGATTTCAGATTAATAGCTTCCGTTACATAATTATTCATAATAAGACTTTGTTCCCTGGTATACTCCTCTGAATATTTTTTCCAGTTCCGGCTCATCGTTAGAACTTGCCAGAGCTTCTTCCTGAGTGATAAATCCGCTGTCAGCAAGCAGGGCAAGTGATGAATTCATTGATATCATATCATCAACAGTATTATCTCTTATCAGATTGTATATTTCATCAGAGTTATCTTTGTTAATATAATCTTTTATTGTGGAGGTTACAACCATCACTTCACATGCAGGAAATCTCTTCTTCTTTTCTTCAGAATAAATAAGCTTTTGCGCAATTGTTGCACGAAGAGTTTCTGCAAGCTGTTTTCTTACAATGTGTCGGTTTGACTCTTCAAACATATTAACAATTCTGTTAATAGTCTGGATAGCATCATTTGTATGCAATGTCGTAAGAACAAGGTGTCCTGTTTCGGCAGCTTTTAATGCGGCAGACATTGTTTCTACATCTCTTATTTCTCCAATAAACAACACATCAGGATCCTGTCTGAGAGCATATTTTATACCGTCAGAGAAGTTCGCTGTATCAACACCTATTTGTCTTTGTGAAATAATACTTTTCTGGCAGTTAAATACATATTCAACAGGGTCCTCAATTGTTACAATATGCTTGGTTTGAGTCATATTTATCTGGTTGATAAGGGAGGCTATTGTTGTGGATTTACCGCAGCCGGTAGGCCCTGTTACAAGAACAATACCGTTCTGGTGCTTTATAACGGTTTCCAATAAGTCCGGAAGCTGCAATTCCTGCAGAGTCGGAATTTGATAAGGGATGTTTCTTATTACAAGCCCCGGCATGCCCATCTGCCGGTTGTAATTGATTCTGAATCTCGATACCCCTTTTATTTCGTACATAAAGTCAACATCCATTCTTGTGAGAATTGCATCCCTTATAGCAGTAGGTGCAATTTCAAGAATTGCATTATCAATATCTCCTTTTGTTAATTCCGGCAAGCTTGTTCTGATAATAAACCCGTTGCGTCTTAAAAATGGCGGGTATCCGACTTTTAAATGCTCATCAGAGGCTCTGCCTAAAGCGGCTTCTTTTAAGAACTGGGTAATGTTAAAAATCTCACTCATTATAAACCTTCTCCCTATTTAAATCCTATCATTTCTAAAATCTTTTGACAACAAGTTTACATAAAAAAAGCGGATTAAAAATCCGCTTTTTAAATTAAAATCTTTTCTTTTTTATTAACAGCTATAGCTGCATCCGCCGCCCATGCTTGCTCCTGAAGAGAAAGAGGAAGAAGCTGAAGCGATTGAACCGCAGGATTCACCTGCTCCGGAGTAAGCGATTGATCCGCTTGTTTCTCCACCCATATATGCGATTGAACCAGTTGTTTCATAGCTTTCGCCGAATGCCATAATTGCTGCATCAGAAGGACCTGAATAAAAGCTGCAAGTATCAACACCGCCGTCTGCAGAAACTGTAGGTGCTATTAATGAAGTATTATCTGTAATCAAATGAGTTGTTTTTGTATTTGTATCTGCACCGATGAATTTAAAGCAGGTATTATGATTTTCTTCTGAAGCTGTGAATGTTAGCATATCTTTCAAATCCTATCTCAGTGTTTACATATATATAAAGTCTAAAAAAAATACTCAATTTCACGACTTACTTATTTCTTTACAAAAGTTAACATTGCCCGTTTCTGTAACCTATACCTGCTCTGTAGCCCGATATTGCATACATAAAAGGAAGTGCCGGTTCAATCCATTTTAGTCCTGACATAACAGCTACGGTTGCGATATCATCCGTATGAAGCCCTATGTCCAGAGCTTCAGGGTGCCTTTCGGCATAAATGTGGTTATCTTTGCTTTTCTTTTTAAATATAGGGTTAATTATTTTGTTCCCGATAAGATTTGCGATTGCACTTCCTCCGATTATGCCGGTTGAAACTATTCCGCCAACCATGCCCAGTGCTTTTACTCCTTTTGATTTTACTCCAAGTTTTTCCATTATTCCAAGAGCCATGCCTGCTCCTGCATTACAGAGAAAAATATTAGCCAGATACTGATAAGCTCCTTCTTTAATTTTGTCAGGAATCCTCTCTTTCCAGTTTTTAGAGCTTAAGAAATCTCCCGTTATTCCTCCCGCAATTCCTCCAAGAACAGGAATAAGTCCAAATACTGACAGTCGTCCGATTTCTGAAAAGATTTCTTTTGAGGTTATGTTTTCCGGCTCCGGAATAAGTTCGTTTAAAAAATTTTTGTCTCCGATTTCTTCATGAAGTCTTTTTACCTCTTTAAAACTCAGTACCTTATTTTTTGCTTTATTAAGAGTTTCTTTTACGGAAGCCTTCACTGTATTGTTTTTAACAAATTTATCAATAGCTTCCATATTGTTTTCTGCTATTTTGTTTATATTCGGAGCTGCTTTTTTAAATAATTTGTTTGTAATTGCAGGTGCTGCCAGTGCTGAAACTATTGTGAACATCATTGTGGTTCCGACTCTTACTGCTGCCCGGTTTTTATGCTTGTCCGGAGCTTTTTTTACTTCATGGATCCCGTAAAGACCACCTGCTGTCAATAGAATTGCCGGTACGCTTTTTTGAAATTTTGCAACTAAAAGCGGCTGGTCAAGGAACTTGCCTGCTATTTTTAATATGTTCATTTAAAATTCTGCCTATTTAATGTAGTTTTTTGTAAATTCAGATATCTTCTCAAATGCCTTTTCGGAGATTACATGTTCAATTCTGCAAGCATTTTGGGAAGCTTCATCCGTGTCCAAATTCAGGACTTTTTCAAAGAATTTTTGAAGAGTGGTGTGTTTTGATATCACTTTTTTTGCTTCTTCAAAGCCCTTTTCAGTCATTGTTATACTGCCGTATCTGTCATAAAGAAGTAAGGCTTTTGATGCAAGCTTTTTAAGCGCCTCTGTGACAGATGCTCTGCTTACATTCAGCTTTTTTGAAATATCTATTGCGCGAACAGTTTTGTTTTCGTTCAAATAATTGCAGATAACTTCAAGATAATCTTCAAGGCTAGATGTTAACTTTTCCTGCACAAGTTTACTCCATAATTATGATTTCATTATGGAATATTGTAAGGCAAGCCTAACATTTTGTCAAGCTTTTGTATAAGTTACATTTTGTCCTTCTTCAAGACCTGCCGGGAATCCTTCTATTCCGGTTGTTTTTCTTGTTATGTAGTATTGAATTTTAGGGATAAATGTTGATAAGAAGGCTGCTGCAACCAAGAATCCGGCAACAAAATTAATACCATTGTATGCAAGGTTATCACTCTTCATTTTATTAAGAAGTTTTTTATTAACTTTCCCGTCTTTTGCGGCCTTACAGATATCTTTTACATAGTCTTCCATAGAATTTTTGAGCTTGTAAAGTTTTTTATTGGAAATATATCTGTAACTATCAGTGCTGGTACCTCCTGAAAATTCAGAGAAGGCTTTATCCAGCAGCTTATGATTATTAATTTCACTGCCGCTGATAGCTTCCAGTAATTGTCTTTTGGTAATAACTGCTCCGTCTGCTCTTTGCGGCTGTAATGCCGACATTTGACGAATCCTAGCCCGTATAACCGGATCTGTTATTATAGTTTCCACATCGCTGACTTTTGCAACCTGCAAGGTTTCAGGCGGCTTCTTGCGGAATTTATTTATAAATTGGCTGAAAGCTGAAGGTTTGTCGGATTCAAATTTAATTCCGTCAGGGAGCTTAATATTTTTAATATCTTCTCCTAAGACAGCTTTTTTAAACTGTTCTACTGACATTTCGCCGCCGTTTTTCTCAATAAAGCTATTTAAATGTTCATCTAAAATGCCTGCAGTTGTAGGGTTCAGTCTTGTAAGCCTGCCGCTTTGAATAAGGTTCAGAAGGTTGCCCACATGTCCTTGCGCCCACATGTAGAAGTATATTGAACTGATGTCACGGAATCCGATTTCTCTTCTTTCTTCTTCTGTTCTTGCATTATACATTCTGCCGCCGGCAATACCTATATCGGTCGATAATAATTTGCCGACATTGGTGTTTTCAATTACGTTTGTAAATGTGTTTAACGCATTAATAGGACTGCCTTTAAATGTAGGATTCTGTGCGTTTTGAGGCTGAATGTTATGGTGCTGCAAAGCTTTATTCCGCTCCTTAGCTTTTTTACGTTCTATGGCGTGGTTTGTAAGAGCATGATTAATTTTTGGAACGGCAAATCCTATAAATAGATTGGCAATAATAATACTGGATAGAACTTTTGCACCTTTAAGCATTGCAATTTTAGTCTGGCTTAATCCTCTCGGATTATTTGCGGCTTTTTTCACAAAATTGTCAAAAGGTGTTCTAAGTTTATCTTTTCCGACGTCAAAATTAACATTCTTAGTTTTTAATATCTTTTGAAGGATTTTATCTCCGAGCTTATTTAAAACTCCGACCCCGAAAAGCCAGACTACGGAACCCGTTGATTCTTCAATAGCACGTTCTCTTGCTTCGTCTACGCCTCCTCTTCTGTAAGCCTGATAGGTTCTTCCACCGACAACAGCTGCTTCCAATGCAATAATTGGAGCTAATGCATCGGCTTTCGTCATATAAGTTATAACTTTTGCTATATTATTATTTGAAACGGGCTTCAATTTATTAACCTTTCATGCTCGGCCTTTTATTTAAGTAGTGTAAAGATTGTTTTTTGCCTAATAGTATATTAAAATGTTACAAAAGTAAACAATAAGACAATTTTTCTGCGATACTACTTGTAATAAATTTTTGTTTTACTTATGATAAATCTATATGTAACAGTAGTCAAAATATAAGGAATAGCAAAAATGAATCCTATTATTAGTAATTTAGAGAAAGAATACACTACAAGAGAATTACCGGAGATGAATCCGGGTGATACCGTTAAAGTGTTTGTTAGAATCGTAGAAGGTAATAAAGAAAGAATTCAGGCATTTGAAGGTGCTATTATTGCTGAACACGGTTCAGGTATTAATAAAACCATCACAGTAAGAAAAGTATTCCAGGGTGTTGGTGTAGAACGTGTGTTCTTAGTATATTCTCCACGTATTGAAAAAATCACTGTTTTAAGAAAAGGTGATGTAAGACGTGCAAAATTATACTATTTAAGAGAACGTTCTGGTAAGGCAACTCGTATTAGGGAAAAAATTGAAAAAAGATAAGCTTCATATTCACTGGTATCCGGGACATATAGCAAAAGCGGAACGTCAGCTAAAAGAACAATTGAATTTAGTTGATGTAGTGATTGAAGTAAGAGATGCGAGACTGCCTCTAAGCAGCAGTTACACAAACATTAAGAAGCTCTTGGGTGAAAAACCAAGGCTTCTTTTGTTGAATAAAGCTGATCTTGTTGATAAAACGGAGCTTAAAAGGTGGGTTGAGTTTTTGAAAGCTCAAACGGGATGTCCGGTTATTATAACAGAGGCAAAAGGAAACAATGATCTGAACCTTGTTGTTAAAACAGCTGTTGAGCTTGCAGAACCGAAGATTCAATCTCTTATGGCAAAAGGTTTGCTCAGACGAGCCGCAAGAGCAATGGTTGTCGGAATGCCTAATGTCGGAAAATCAAGTGTTATAAATAAGCTGACGAAATCTTCTAAAACCAAAATCGGGGCAAAAGCAGGTGTAACCCGTCAGCAGCAGTGGGTTAGAATTAACCCGAAACTTGATTTATTAGATACTCCTGGCATAATTCCGACCCGTCAGGATGATCAGATTCAGGCTGTTAAGTTAGCTTTTGTAAGTTCTGTTTCTGAAAATGCATACTCTCCGGAGCCTGTTGCAAAAGCTTTGCTTGCAATGCTTGAAAAGTATTCTCAGGTAAAAGAATATTATGGAGTCGATAATCTTGCATTAGAAGAGATTGCTATAAGCAGAAATTGGGTTAAAAAAGGCGGTGAAGCTGATACAGAACGAACCGCAATTTATATACTTAAAGATTTTAGAGAAGGCAGGCTGGGTTTATTTATATTGGATGAGCTTGAAGAATGAAAAGATGTTTTTGGGTAGATGAGAAATCTGAAATTTATGTAAAATACCATGATGAAGAGTGGGGTGTTCCTAAATATGATGATAAAGAGCTTTTTGAACTCCTTATTCTGGAATCTTTTCAGGCAGGCTTATCATGGATTACCGTACTTAAGAAAAGAGAGGCTTTTAGAAAAGCTTTTGATAACTTTGATGTAAATAAAGTCGCATCATATAATGAGTCTAAGATTTATGAACTTTTAGAAAACAAAGATATCATAAGAAGTAAAGGAAAAATTAACTCGGCAATAAATAATGCAAAGATTTTTTTAGATATTCAGAAAGAATATGGCAGTTTTTCAAAATATATTTGGGGGTTTACAGATAATAAAATTATAAAACGCTCAAACGATGTATTGCCGGTTAGTACTCCGCTTTCGGATATGATATCAAAGGACTTAAAAAAACGTGGAATGAAATATGTAGGAACGGTAATTATTTATTCTTATCTGCAAGCCATTGGGATTGTTAATGATCATGATAAAGATTGCTTTTGCTGCTAAAACAGAATTATTATACAGGCTCCGGCGACCATTATTAGAGAGCCGGCTAGTTTTCTGATAAAACCGCTTTCTTTAAATATGTTTGCTCCTAAAAAGACACTTAACAGTGTAGAAAGTTGAAACAACGCAAGGGCATAAGATACATTTATTTTTGAAAAGACAAAGTTTGTCGAGTACTGCATAACCCCAACCGCAAGTATTAAAAGAAGCTGATATTTGTAAGAAGAAATTTTTAGTTTATGTCCGGCTAGAGTGACAAATATAGAAGAAAAAATTAATCCGGAAAACGCCCATAAGAAGAACGCACTTGTAATATCACTAAGAAGTATCACTTTTTTTATAAAAACAGCTTCAGCTCCTGAAAATATAAGAGCCAGAACCCTATATAAAACAGCAGTTTTATTTGTGTTGCCTTTAACTTCCAATACAAAAAAAGTTCCGCCTATTATTAAAAATATTCCTGTAATGGCCGGAAAAGACGGAATTTCTTTTAAATAGAAAATCCCGATAAGCATTGCAACAATAGGCTTATAGGAGTTAATCGGTGCAAGAGTCGAGAGCTCTCCAATGGAAAGTGCTTTTATAATAAAATAATTACCTAATGCACCCAGACACCCCATAATCAGCACATTAATCAGAATATCCGGAGTAAAAGTTATATTGTTGATAAAAAACAGTCCGATTCCGGACAGTCCTAAATAAGTAAAAAAGTTTACAACAGACGATTTTTCACCTTTGTTTGTCAAAAGTTTTTGAAAAACATTAAGATAAGAGTTTGAAAATATTCTAACTAAAATTCCGATATAAGTTAATAGCATAGGTTAATTATACCATTCAAAAATTTTATATAAAAAAAACCACCCGGTGTGTGTCGAGTGGGTTTTGTTTTCTGCATCCTAATGGTCTTTTTTAGTGTTTATTATCTAGGAGTTTATATGATTTTTGGGGTTTATTATTTAATGCTATTTAGTGTTTCGGCTACACTTAAAGTGTGTATTATTATTATCCCACGTAAGAATTTAAAGTCAAGAGGCTTGTTTAAATTTATATTTACAAAACTTAACAATGCCTCAAACCGCCTGAGCAAGGGAAATTGGCTTCGCAAAAATAAAAAGGGTAATAAGTACAATTATTACCCTTTTTGTTAATTTTTGTAATCAATCATGCAGACCATGAATATAATTTTCTAATCTTCTAAAGATTGGTATCCTGATTTATGTGATTTTAATAGAACGCCTCTTTTGGAAGTTTGAATAAAGTTAATCATTTTTTCGATATACTCGTTCATCGGAATTTCAGCTTTGATTTTTTCAATGGCTTGAGAAGTATTGTATTCCTCTGAAATTAAAAGTTTAAACGCTTCATTGACCGCAGTTCTGATTTCTTGAGAAACACCTCTTCTTTTCATAGCAATAACATTGAGTCCTCTTGGAACAGGAGGTCTGCCTTCTCCTTTAGAGTATGGAAGGATGTCTTGTCTTGAAGCAGAAAATCCGCTTATTATTGCCATATCACCGATTCTTATATTCTGGTGGAATACGCTCATTCCGCCTACAAAAGCGCCAAAACCAACATGAACATGACCGCCTAATGTTACAAGATTTGCAAGAATAACTTCATCTTCCAGAACACAGTTATGTGCAATGTGAGAGCCAACCATAAGCAAACATTTGTTTCCGATTCTGGTTGTAAAATCTCCGCATGCTGCGCCTCTATGAATAGTAACGTTTTCTTTAATTATTGTATTATTACCGATTACAACTTTTGTAGGTTCGCCTTTATAACCAAGATCCTGAGGCTCTGAACCTATTGTTGAAAATGGAGAAATTGTACAATTTTCACCTATTTCTGCAAATTCAATATAAGCATTCGCTATAACTCTTGTACCTTTACCTAATTTTACACCTTCTCCTATTACAACGTTAGGTCCGATTGTTACACCTTCTGCAATTTCTGCCGAAGGATGAATAACAGCTGAAGGATGAATTGAACATTTTTCTAAAACACTGTTTGTCATTATCGTTCTCCATTATTTCCAATACTTTTCAAGTATAGTATAAAAAAATGCTGTTTTATGAAATTTTTATATTATCTTAATAAGCTATTGCACAAGCCCGGGCTCGGCATCCGAACCTGTAACTTTTTTGCGCAGGATAAATGTTACTTTTGGAAGAACTACTGCCAGCAAAAAGCTGCTTAATGCTACATTCGCAATAATATTGCCGGATTTTACTTTAAGAGCTTTCTTTGCAAATTTTTCTATATCACCGCTTTCTTTTGCTTGTCGGGAGAATTTTTCTATTTCGTTTTGGAAAGCTTTTATTTTCTTTTCATTAACAAACTGTCTAGGGTCACGGATTCTGTTTTCTAAGTATTTTACTCCGCAGAATTTTTCAGCCAGTTTAGAGAATTTTTCTTCCGGATTTTTGTCTAAAAATTCTATAATATTTTCTTTGGGCAGTTTAAGTGTATCAGTTTTAATTGCATTAATAAATTCTTTGTCATTTAAAATTTTAGGGTCAAGATTAACATTGGTTTTAAATAGAATATTTGATAATTTGTCAAATCCTGCTGCTATCCACCAGGGAGCCAGAAAGTTTAAGAACATCATTCCTGCCATCTTGAATGCCATTTCAAGTTTTTCGTACTTATTTCTTGCGGTTGCAACTCTTCCTACGGTTAGGCCTCCGTCAGTTATTGCCATTTTGTTAACTGTCGACATGTTTGCAAAAACTGACGCTGCTCCTTTAAATGATACATTTTCTCCGCCTTTTATTACTTGTTTAACTTCAGCGGCTTTGAGCTTCTGATTTTGTTTTTCTCTTAGCTTGGCAGTTAAGGCGAAATTCATTTTAGGCAGGCAAAAACCCATTAGAAGAACAGGAATTGCTGTTGACAGAAAGAATTTTCCTGCGAGTAGTTTTTCATAAGTATTTTTGTTTGCAAGAACTTTTTTCATCTCTTCAATTTCTTTAGGAGCAATATTTTTAAATTTTTCTATATTAAATTTAAGCCCCTGATTTGAACTTTCGTTAAATAAATCCGGATTGATTTTAGGATTGTACCCGAGCTTTTCAATACCTTTATTACATAGATAATCAATGGCAGGAATTCCGCCAAGCCAGATGGCAGAGGTTCCGTATTCATCAATAAGACGTTCTCTTACGGCATTTCTTGCCATAAGTTTTGAATCTTTTAGATTTTGTTCATAGGTCATTCCTACTTTCGCAGGAATCTCTATACCGCAATCTCTTACAAGAAGGGGGTAAATACTGGAATTGTTTCCTATTGCTGATATTATGTTGACTAGTGACACTTTTTATTCTCCTTTATAACCGTACTCTTTAGACTAACCTGAATATCCCGAAAGAGCCGGTTGAAGGAGTGCTTACAGGGACAGCAAAACTCCAAGCCCTTTCGGGTTCGGATGTGAATGATGATGCTGTCTTAATATTTTTGTCATTGCCTTTCCTTTGTTCTTCTAATACTACCATATGTCCGATTTATTGTAAATGCTAAACTTTTTTTAATATTAACAGAGAATTTGGTGCGAGATTTAGATTTTGATTGTTTTTGCTTATATTTGTATCTCTGTCACTGTTGATATAACCTGAGCCGCCGTATTTTTTATCATCTCCGTTAAATATTTCTATCCACTCTCCATCAGGAAAGTTAGAAACGCCGTATTCTTTTGAATGGAATCTTTGTCCGAAATTCTTGACGACCATATATTCTTCATTTCCGTCAGAAAGGATATGTGCGTGGACTTTGTGAATATAATCTTTTATTGTACCTTTAATTTCGCCTTTTTGCAGTGCCGGAGTTTTTTTGACTAAATCGGTCAAATCTTTTATATAATCATAAGATTCTTGCATAAAGGCTGTATCTTTTGGCTTTATTCTTCCTAACATGGATTGAGGTCTGGCAACTGATTCCAGTGTATCGTATCCTTTTTGTTTGTATAGTTTTAGTGTATCCGGATCATTAATGGCTCTTTTTTCTTTTTCATCAGATAATTCACGGAAGAATTTGAATGTGGATAAATCCATTACATCATCTCCTTGGAAATACATTTTAGGTCCGGGAATGGTCATAATAGTACCAAGACACAGTTTTTGTTTAGCTTTAGAGGTTTCAAAAGCTGTTTTAATTTTTTTTGGTGCCAGATGTTCATTATCTTTAAGTCCGATTTCTTTGGCTTGTCTGTGCAGTTCTTCCATACTCATTTCATCTAATTCGCCGGAAAGGATTTTTTCTACAAGCCACTGGGCAAGTTTACCTGCATTCTGTCCTTTTTCGCCGACTTCTGTACCTTTAACTTTACTAAACAGGTCAAGTTCAGAAACCATAGCTTTGGCTGCAAGCCGGGTTCCGTCGTAGTTTCCTATCTCATCATGACTTAGTGCAAATTTTGTCCTGTATTTAGAGTTCCATATTGCTGAGTCAATAGCATCTAAATTAAAAAAATTAGGATCGGATAGCGGCTCTTTAATCGCATGCATAAGATTGAAATCCCATTCAGTGTCAAATCCTATTTCCCCTGGATCAGAATTGAATCGTCTATATGCGATATTATCTACACCCTGATCAATCATAGCAAGTTCATTATCATGGGTCATTTCAAATTTATTATATTGTGTTATCTTTTCTCTGTTATCTTTTCCGTCTTCTGCAATTAAAAATATTTTTGGATTATGTTCGTTAACTTCAGCTACAATTTGTTTAAGCAGATAATCTGAATCACATAATTTTGTCATATCCAGCCTGAGTCCGTCAACTTTAAATTCGTTAGCCCACCACAGAGCTGCGTTTGCCATAAAATCTCTAACATATCTATTATGTATGCCTTCATAATTGAATAAGCTGCCAAAATCTCCAGAGCCGTTTTCGTAAGGTCCTGTCTTTGAAAGGAAATCGCCGTCAGTTCCCATGTGGTTCGGAACCATATCCATAATCACATTTAAGCCTTTTCCGTGCGCATAATCGATTAAATCTTTTAATTCTGCGGCAGTCCCAAGGTTGGTGTTGACTGCAAATTTATCAACGCCATCGTATCCCCATTGTTTCGAAAAGGTGTTTTCAACCGGTAAAAGCTCTATAGCGGTTGCAATACCTCTTTCAGCAATTTTATCAATATGAGCTTTTGCCTTGTTAAAGGTCCCTTCTTCTGAGAGAGTAGGAATATTAATTTCTTCAATAATTAGATTTTCTAATCCTCTTAAAGATTCTTCCGGCTTTCTTATAATTCTTCTTGTATCTTTTCCTTCAAGCCAGTCCGTATTTTTCCACTCATAGTTATCCGGATTGTAAATCTCACTCCATCCTTTTATGTTTGGCTGCTGCTTACTGTACGGGTCTTTTACCAAGTTTACCTGATTATCATTAGTGATAATAACAAATCTGTATTGAGAATTTTCTTCTGCAGGAATATCTCTGGTTTCAAAAATACCATCGCCTTTATTTTCAAGTTCGTGAATTGAGGTGTCATCATTTTCAGCAATAACCTGATCTATAGAAAAGGCTGCACCTTGAATCGCCATAATTTTAACAATTTTTTCCCAGAGGTTTCCAAATTTATTTTCAGCTTTTTTCCCTATTTCAACAAAAACTTTTTTCGCATCAGGAAATGTAAACAGTTTGAAATCAGCTTTTCCTGTTTCTTTAATATATTTAGCTCCCCAGCTTGCGTGTTCTGCCCAATTCCTTTTAAAGGAAGGTCTTTTATTATAATTGACAGCTCTCCTGTTACTAATTGTATACTCTGTTGAAATTTTCATACACACTCCCGTCACTGTTTTTTGTATATACATTATTTACAAAACATCTAAAAATGTTTTTTGCTATTTTTCGGAAACATATCCAAAATTTTTTAAAATTTTATCCCGTTTTCTCCAGTCTTTTTCAACTTTAACTTCCAGTGATAAAAATACTTTTTTATCTGTGATATCTTCAAGTTCCAATCTGGACTGGGTCCCGATTGTTTTAAGAAGAGCGCCACCTTTTCCTATTAAGATTCCCTTCTGACTTTTTTGTTCGCAATAGATTGTTGCAAATATTTTATCAATATCTTCTTTTTCTTCATATTTATCAATAGTTATTGCAACGGAATGCGGAATCTCATCTTGAGTATTTATAAGTATTTTTTCTCTAATTATTTCTTCCGCAACATTTCTCATGCTCTCTTCTGTAACTATATCATCCGGATAAAGTTTTTCTCCTTCCGGAAGTTTTTTCAAAATATTTGAAATAAGCGTATCTTTATTCCTTCCGGTTTTAGCTGAAATTCTTAAAACCGGAATATTTTTATCAAATAAAAGCTTGTAACTTAAAAGATTTTCCTCAACTTTTTGCGGGTTTTTAATCTTATCAACTTTATTCATTACAAGGATTATAGGAATTTCAGTATTTTTTAATAAATTCTCAACTATCCATTTGTCTCCTTTTCCGGCAGGTTCAGAACCGTCTACAAGAAACAGAATTAAATCAGCATCCGGAATTGCAATTTTAGCTTCATCCATTAAAAACTCTCCGAGTTTGTTTAAAGGACGATGAATACCGGGAGTATCAATAAAAATTATCTGCCCGTTATTATCAGTTAAGATTCCTTTTATTCTTTTTCTTGTAGTTTGAGCCTTATCGGTTGTAATAACTATTTTTTGTCCGAGTATCTGATTCAAAAGAGTTGATTTCCCGACATTGGGTCTTCCTATAATTGTTACAAATCCACACTTCATAAGATAAGTTTAACATAAAAACATAAGGATACAGAAAATTTAAAATTAAAAACTTCCTGTATTCTTATAAATTTATTTAAGTTACAAATCTTTACAATTAGTCAATTCCATTAGAAAAAATAACTTTTATATAATAAGAGGAATTTACTAAGGGAAATTTGGGATATTATGACGGATTATTCAACAACTCCAAGCTATCGTTCTATGTGGGAATCATATATACCGCAGAATTTTACTATGCCTTATATGTCTCAAATGCCGTATATTTCCGGCTGGGGTAATAATGGCTATAACTGGAACGGAGCAGGCGACTTTAGTAATTTATGGAGCAATTTCAGCTCAGGAAGTGCTTCCTCCGAGGCTTCCGGTGATGCGGAAACCAGCAGTGTTAAGGGTAAAACTTTTAAGACCTATGAAGAATACGAAAAAGCAAAAGCTCAGGACGATAAAGCCAGAATTGAACGAAAAGCTGCTGAGGCTGCAGCTCTGGAGCAGCGCAAAGAAGTAAAAACGGCTCTTGAATCAACTGAAGAAAGTATAAAAGATATTAAAACCTCAAAGAAGAAAGACGGTTCTGCAGTTGTATCGAAAAGCCGGAAGGATATGAATTTCTGGCAAAAAACAGGACGCCTCTTTAAAAATATGGGAAAAGGTATTGTAAATATAGGAAGAGCTCTTATCGGATATGATGAGAACGGAAAATGGGATTGGAAGAAAGCCCTTAGAAACGGGCTTATTACAGCGGCAGCAGTGGGTGCTTGCTTTATACCTGTTGTCGGTCCTGCAATAGGCTATGGTCTGGCGGCTGTCGGACTTGGACTGGGTACTGTTGGAGTAGTTAAAAGTTCAGTAGAATTAAGCAAAGCTAAAACTGATGAAGAAAAAGATAAGGCACAACAAAATTTAGGTGCAAATATATTTACTATGGTTTCATCCACCATAGGTTTAAGGGGTGTGGGAAGTGCATTTAGAGCTTCGACTGCTGCTTCAGGGACATCAGCTGCAAATAGCAGCAGTAAACTTGTTGCAGTTGGAAAGGGTATTTCTAATTTCTTTAAAGATGTAACGGTTAATGCCTGGAAAGGAACAGGTAAAGCCATCGCTAATGATAAAGCTGCTGTTGCGGCGAACGGTTTCTGGAAAACATTTGGTTCTAAAATTTCAAATGCACTCAGGTCAAGCTATCATACTAATAAATTTGAAAAGAAAAAAGATGAATTGCTAAGAAGCCTTGAAGAGAGAATTAAACATATAGATGATGAAATCACAGCATCAACTACAGCTAAGCAAAAGCTTCTTTTGACTAATGAAAAGAAAACAATTACTTCTATTATTAATAAAGTTAAAAGAGTAAGGAAAAAATCATCCTGGGATGATTTAGCAAATAATAAAGGATTTTCAGATTTAGCAAAAGCGATGAAGTCGCTTAGAAAGTCCAAAAATAAATCATTGCTTGAAACTATTAAACGCATAAGTAAAGAAAATGATGATTTGATTAGCAAGTTGGAGAAACTTTCCAAATTAAAACTAAATTCAATGCGAGAGAAATCATTCATTAGCAAAAAACCTGAAATAAACAGAGAATTAGAAGCATATACAAGAGGTATGTCGGCTGAATCGCATTGGTGGAATCCTAAATTTGGCAATAAATATCAGAAAATGTTAGGACACAATTCCAGATACGGTGCAATGTGGCGTGGTCTAAAATCAGTATCTGTAGCACCGGCGGGTACCTGGGTGAAAGCTGATGCCGGAGTATTCTATCCAATGTACTGGGAAGACGGTATAACATTGACTCCGGAGATGGTAGAAACCCAATTACAAGAATTAGAAGCCCAGAAAGAACAGCTTAAAGCAGCATTACAAGAATTATAAAAATAGATTATTCCTGTGAAAAAACACTCATTTCACAATTCTTGCAATCAAATTTTAAAGGATAAATATTACCATATTCATCTTTGAGCGATATATTTTCAGCTGATTTGCATATATTTAGAGCATATTTAATACAATGTTTGCATCTCATTAACGGGATTTGTCTGTCAGGTCTTTTCTTCTCGAAGGCAGGTTCTCTAACCTCGCATCCGCAAAGTCTATAAAATGCTTCGGCATCTTTATTCATTACATTAGCTCTGTAATCAACTTTGTCTTGAAAATATTTTACATATTTCATCGGTTTCTGAATCTCATTTTTATAAGAATTCAGTCTTAGTTTTATAAGTTCCGAGAATAATCTCCGTCGTAATTCATTTACCTCCTTAACAGGCATGAACGGTATTTCTGATTCAATTTTTATACTTTGGATATAAAAATCACTTTCGCCGGTCTTTTTAAACTGTCTTATAAAGGTTTCATCCTGCGGTTTTTGAGGTTTTTTACCTTTAAGTTCTGTTTGAATTGAAAAACCATCTTCATCGACTAGTTTAATATTATTATCTTTTATTTCAATATTCACCCCGATTTGACGTTTTACAGGTTTAGCCAGTTCTTTTTCAAATTCAGTATCCAGATTTCTGTATACATTAGTCCCTATTTTTATATTTATCTTCTTATTCGGGAAAATATATCCGTTTGTGACTTTGTTAACCAGACAGCCTTCTCCGTTAAAATATAATCCGTCCTGAGGTTTAAGTTCCGTATTATTAGAATCCAGCTTGAAGCAGTCCTTTTTGACTTCAATCACACTTCCTATATATTTACCCCTCGATTTTGGGGATTCAGAATTGAAACAATCAGTTCTTCCTTTAAGGAAATAATTTGTAAATCCCCTGTTAAAACTTTTTTCAGGGTCAGGAGTAAATTCTATAAAAGATTTTCCCGAAGAAGTTTTATTAGGAAGAAGGTTCCTGTAATAAGATACAATATTTTTAACATAGCCGGTATCTTTCAGTCTGCCTTCAATTTTAAAAGAACATATACCGCTGGCGATTAGTTCTTCAATTTCGTTGGAACCGTTCATATCTTTAAGGCAAAGCGCATAATTATCCGCAAGAACTTGCCCTTTTTGATTAATAACAGAATATTTCTTTCTGCAAGGCTGGGCGCACTCTCCTCTGTTGGCAGAACGCCCGCCAATATATTGGCTCATATAGCATTGTCCGCTAAACGACACGCATAAAGCACCATGAATAAAACTTTCCAATTCTAAATCCGGATTTTCTTTATGAATTTCTTTAATCTGTTCAATAGAAAGTTCTCTTGCAAGAATTACTCTGGAAACTCCAATATCATTAAAGAATTTTATTTTTTGCGGTAAATAATTATCACACTGGGTGCTCATATGTATAGGTATGGGCGGAAGTTCTCCTTCTATTGCCGCTTTTAGGATGCCCGTATCCTGAATAATTATTGCATCCGCTTTTATTGCATAGAGTTTTTTAATAAGTTCTTTAGCCTCATTGAGTTCAGAGTCCGTAAGTATTGTGTTAATGGTAATATGGACTCTAACCCCGAATTTGTGCGCGTAATTTATAACTTCTTCAATATCTTTAAGCGTATTTGGAGCATTTTTTCTTGCTCCAAAAGAGGAGGCTCCCATATAAATTGCATCCGCTCCGCAATTAATTGCAGCGAAAGCCGTTTCTTTGTTTTTTGCAGGCGCTAAAAGTTCGGTTCGGTTTATAGTGTTTGGACTTTTCATAACTAACCTTCAATCAGGTAAATTTTGCTACTCGCCTTTACCCTAATTTACCCTTATTTACCCCTATTTACCCCCCGCCCATGCGGTTTCCGAAGATTTTTTTGAAGAAGGAGGCGAAACTTCCTCCGTTTTCGTATTTGTCTTTAAAACTTGCGTAATTATCTGCTACAAACTGGTTACGAGGATCGACGGTTTTTAGTTTGTCTATATATTCAAATGCTCCTGCGTAATCACCAATTGATTCTCTAAAATCTGCAAGCTTTTGAAGTGCATTTGCATTATTCGGTTCAAGTTCTATAAGTCTTTCATAAAATTCGCAGGCTTTTGTTCTGTCTTTCATTCCCTCAAGTTGAACGGCAATAGTTTCTATAAGCTCCGGATTAGTGTTATCAAACTGGTAAGCTATCATATATTCATTGAGAGCAACGTCTTTATCCCCTTTGAGGATATTATATTTACCCCAGTTAATATGTTCATTTAAAGAATCCCCTTCTTTTTCATAAATAAGAGCTCTCATCTGATAAATCAAAGGCGAATTCGGGTCAAGTTTTGCAAACTCGTCAATTTCTTTAAAAGCTTCATCTGTCATATCTTTTTGGAAATAATATTGTGCAAGAAGTGAATGAATAAGCTTGTTATTTTTATTATTGTCCTTAACTCTAGCTAAGATTTCGTAAGCTTCGTCATTTCTATCCATATCCATTAGTGCTCTTGCTCTGGTAAGGTCATTTTGCGTAAGCTCCAGAGCTTTTTGAGGCTGAGAATTTCTTATGTAATATCCTGCAAGAATTTCTTCAAAATCTTTAAATCCTCTGTCTTTTCTTCCTCTTTCAAGAATCTCAATTGCTGCTACAAGACCTTCGGTTTTTTCATAGAGTTCGGCAAGTTTTAAGAAAACAGCAGGGTTTGATTCGTCATAATCAGAAATTCTTAAATATTCGTCAATAGCTTCCTGATATTTGCCTTGCTGTTCACAAATTCCTGCATAAAGATATCTTGCAGGAATTGCTTCCTGCGGTTCATGAGCGTGGTCAATAGCTTTTTTGTAATCACTTTTTGCATAACTGAATTGCTGCTGCAGTGAATGTAAGTTTCCTCTTAGCAGATAGTATTTGAATTTATCTTCGTGTACAAATAAATCTATAAGTTGTTCGTGAGCGAGAATATTTGAAGGATCTGATTCCAAAATTTTAGCGTAGTATATTTTCGCCTCATCTTTTTTCTCGAGAATTAAAGCAAGATGTGCAAGTTTTGTTAAAAGCTCAACATCTCCAGCTTTGTGCGGAAGCTCTTTTTTGTATTCGGCATAAGCTTCATCATATTTTTCATTTTGTTCTAATTGTTCTGCTAAGTTCATATAACACACTCCTAATTAAATTGATTTTGTGCGGCAGCGATTCCTTCATTAAAGAAACAACCGATTCCGCTTTTTGCTGTTGATAAAACTGTTTTAAGTATTTCCAATTCTTCTTTAGAAAAATTTTGTAAGACAAAAACTTCTGATGGTAAGTTTGGCTGAGGCCCGATACCTATTTTAAGTCTTGCAATATTATTAGTTCCCAGATGCTGTATTACGGATTTAATACCGTTATGCCCTCCGTCGGAGCCATTCGCTCTGAACCTTATTCTGCCGAGGTCAAGGGATATGTCGTCATAAACTACTAATATATCTTCAACCTGTATTTTATAATAATCCATAACCGCTCTGACAGCTTCCCCCGATAGATTCATAAAAGTTGTCGGCTTTATAATCAGGTAATCTTCATAACCGTTACGGAGATTAGTCATTAAACATTTTAAACGGGAATTTTCTCTAAAAGTTAACCCTGCATTCAAGGCAATGCTGTCTGCCAGCATAAATCCTGCATTATGCCTTGTAAAAACGTATTTATCTCCGATGTTTCCCAGTCCTGCAATGAGTTTCATTTTTTATTTAAACCGCCTCATATTTTTCATCATCTGATGCATTGAGAGCTTTCCTCCTGCTCCCGCTCCGAGTTTGCCTGTAAGCTTTGACATATTACTTTTTAAATCAGACATACCTTTCATCATTTTGCGCATTTGTTCAAATTGATTAATAAAAATATTTATATCATGCAAAGGAATACCGCAGCCTTGTGAAATCCTTTTTTTCCTTGAAGAATTCATAAGTTCAGGGTGCTCTCTTTCTTCAGGAGTCATACTCTGGATAAACACTTCAATCCTTTTGAATTGTTTTTCCCCTTCGTGTGAAATCATTTGCCTGTCATCTTTGGACATCTTTAGTCCCGGAATCATTCCGAGAATCTGGTCCATGGAGCCAAACATTTTCATCTGGGACTGCATTTTAAGAAAATCATTGAAAGAGAATTCGGCTTTTGCCATTTTCTTTTCCATTTCACGGGCTGTCTTTTCGTCAAAAACTTCCTGTGCTCTTTCAACAAGAGATACAATATCTCCCATCCCTAAAATTCTGTCTGCCATTCTTTGAGGGTAAAAGTCTTCTAATGCATTTAATTTTTCCCCTGTACCTGTAAGCTTAATAGGCTTTCCTGTACAGTAGACAATACTTAATGCTGCACCGCCTCTTGAATCACCATCGAGTTTTGTAAGTACAAGACCTGTTATTTCAAGCTGAGCATCAAAGTTTTCGGCTACATTAACAGCTTCTTGTCCTGTCATCGAATCAATAACAAGTAATTTTTCTGCGGGATGAAATATTCTGTCAATTAAAAGGAGTTCTGCCATCATTTCTGTGTCAATTTGCAGACGCCCAGCCGTATCCAGAATTAATACATTATTTCCGTTTGCTTTAGAATAATTTATAGCATTTTGTATAATTGCTTGTACGTCCTTTGAATCTTCAGAATAAACACTAACTCCTATTTGTTCTCCGAGAGTCTTTAATTGAGTTATAGCAGCAGGTCTGTAAACATCGCATGCTACTAAAAGCGGATTTTTACCTTCGCTTTTCAGCTTTACTGCAAGTTTAGCTGATGAGGTCGTTTTACCGCTGCCCTGAAGCCCGAGCATCATAATAAGTGCAGGATTGCCTTGCAAATTAAGCGGGGATGTTTCTTTACCCAGCAGTTCAATTAATTCATCATGAACGATTTTTACAAGCTGCTGGGAAGGATTTACCCCTCTTAGTACATCTTCTCCTTCAGCTTTGTCTTTAATATTTGAGATAAAAGACTTTACAACTCTTAAATTAACATCGGCTTCAAGAAGGGCTCTTCTGATTTCTCTAAGAGCATCCTGCATATTTTCCTGAGTTAATTCTTTTTGTCCGGAAGTTTTTGCAATAATATCCTGTAATTTATCTGATAACGATTCAAACATGTTTATCCCTTTTAATTAGTATATTATAAAGGGTAACATAAACATATCAGGTTTTTAACTGAATATTGAGAAGGTTCTCTCGGTATTATCGTTTCTGACCTGTTCTATACCTTGAATCATTTGATTAATTGCAGCTTGTTCTGTTTGTAAATCCTGCATTCTTGTATCTATACGAGTTTCTTTTGCGCTAATAATGTTTTTCTTGTACTCGTATTCAGCTAATGCTTCATTTTGTACACTGTTATCATTTACGGAGTAAACATTAGTGAAGTTAGATGCGATATCTGTAGTATAGCTGTTTTCCCATACAAATTCTCTAGAGTCCTGGTCAAGTTCCTGATTTCTTTCGACTGTTGTCAAAGTGTAGAGGTTATTTTGTAGCATCTGGTTTAAATAATCGGTATCTCTGACTTCGGAATTGTATGTCCATCCTTTTTCTGCAATTGCAGAGAAAATGGTATCATAAAAGTCTATCTGGCTTTCTTGTTCGGCACTAAGTGTACTATTTTTAGTCTGGACAGATTTCTCATAATTATCTAATGCTTCATCATAAGTCTTTTGCCATTCAGCATGTTTTGCGGCTGCATCTAAGTATTCTGTAGAGTCAACATCATACCATTCGTATGTAGTTGTACCGGAAGAGTTCATACTGCCGTTACCTGTCTGGTTTGTATATGCACCTATAATTTCATCAAGCAGTAATTTAACATTAACGCTGTATCCGCTGCTGTTACCTTGAACGGCACTGGTAGCTGCTGATAAATCTGCGCCGGCTTCCATTGATTCTTTAATTTTGGCAAATGTATCACAAGCCTGATAAAGAGGGTTTTTCTCATCAGAAACTACCCCGTAATCCGGTCCCAATAAGTATTTGCCAAGCGTGTTTGTGATGTTTGTCAACAATGCATCAAGATTGGCAGTAGCTGTTGCACCGCTGCCTAAGCTAATTGTCCCGCCGTTTTTGTATGCATCTGCCCAGGTTGAACCTTTAGAGAATCCTGAACCAATACCAGTTGAACTTCCCATTTTGCTGATAAGTTTTTCAAATGAGGTATTCTTAGTAGGAATATCCGGTTCGTTGTCTTCGATTTCCCAGAGGGTTGCCAGACTCTCAGCAGTTGCGTCATCCATACTCCCAACATTGTCAATTGATTCTGCAGGAATACCTGTTAAAGAAGAAAGTACCTGGGTTCTAACACTTTCCCAATCTCCGCCGGCTTTACCGTCTGCCGAAATCATTTCTGCATATTTTTTGTATGCACTGTCTACAACAATTTTTCCTGATGTATCAGTTAATAAATACGGGGTTTGCTGGTTCATATTGCTCGGTGTCATTAAGTTTTGATAACTTAAATCAACATAGGTAACACCGGCATTGTTTGACCATTTTAAGGTCTTAGTATTCAAAGCATCCTGATAGTCTTTTGATACTTTTGACATTTCACGGGTAAGACTCATTTTTTGCATGGATAAACGGTTAAGCTCACCGCCGATTGTATTTTTTCGGAAGGTGAGGTATCCTAATCTAGCTTGTGATGCTGCCATTCCCATAAATAACCGCTTTCCTTTATAGTTTTCCCTTGTTACTATGTATTACGGCTTTTTGAGGGAAAATCTTTAATATTTTCAGAAAATTGTTACAAAACTTAATAACCCGATAAGGGAATTTAAAATTAAGTCATTGAGCGTATTCTTAAGAAAAAGGAGTTTTTATGAAAAATGTAAAATTATTAGTAATTGTAACAAATTTTTCCGGAAATAACGAAATTAAAGAAACCGGTGTTTGGCTTGAAGAATTTGCCGTGCCATATCTTGTATTTAAAGATACGGGATATGATTTGACTGTGGCATCTCCGCTCGGCGGACTTTCACCTGTTGATGAAGGAAGTATGTCCTGCTCAAATCCGATGGAGTGGGATTCGTGTATTAAAATATTGCGGGAAACATCAAGATTAAGCGAAATAGATTATAAGACTTATGATGCAGTATTTTTCCCGGGCGGGCACGGCCCAATGTTTGATTTAACCCAAGACTTACTTGTTAAAGAAATTGTTGAATATTTTTATGAAAAAAATAAAATCATAAGTGCCGTATGCCATGGTCCGGCAGGATTGGTATCAGCCAGAAATAAAGAAGGTGAGTCTATTTTAAAAGGTAAAAAAGTTACGTGTTTTACAAATAAAGAAGAACATATTGTAAAACGTGACGAAGCTGTACCGTTTCTTTTGGAAACAAAAATCAGAGAACTCGGTGCAAACTTTGAAGAGGCGGCTCCGTGGTCGGAACATGTTTGTGCTGACGGCAATATTATCACGGGTCAAAATCCACAATCTGCGCTTTTACTCGCAGAAAAAGTAGTATCTGCACTTGAATAGTCAGAAACGCTTTTTATTTGATTTTGAATTAAAATAAACTATTCGGATGATTTACTTCTAAAATTGTTAAAGATTATTTTTTCCCTGCCGAAATGCTTAATATAGTTTTAAAAAATAATTTGGTTCGGAGAATATATGACAGGACAGACAATTACCCCAATAGTTATGCCGGTGTGCAGTGTGGAAGGAATTTTAGAAGAAGCTCGTGCGGCGCATGAGAAATATTTAATAAAGCAGCAGGACTCAGATTTAGAAAAAGCTATTGAAGGGTATGTTGATGCTATCAAGATTAATCCTGCACTGTCGGAGTCATACTATAGACTTGCAAGCTTATTGCTTATAAAAGGGCAGATAACTGTAGAAGGTGCGCTTGAACAATGCAAAACGGCGTTGACTCTTGAGCCTGAAAATCCGAATGCACATATTTATACCGGTTATTTCCAGTGTTTGAACGGAAATTTTGATGAAGCAGAAAAAGAATTTTCTTATGCAATTTCCCGTTCCGGAAAGAATTCTGCAAGACCACGCCTATTCTTGTCAAAAGTTCTTTTTAACAGAATTAAGAATCATAATCATTCGGTTAAAAACATGGTCAGATTCCTTTATTATTTCTTGTCGGGAAGTATGATGATTATGTGGGACTGCCCTTCAATAAAGATGTTTTACAAGTTTCTGGCTAACGATTTTTCTATTTTTTCATACAAGACTTTAGGTGAAACTTTTGAAAAAATGAAACTTTTCCCGTCAGCACTTGAAGCTTATTCCAAAGGTTTGGAAAAAACTTCTCAAGGCAATTTGTTCTATCAGAAGATGGGTGATTTATCTTTAGAATGCAACGACATTGAAGCAAGTTTAGAATTCTATAAAAAAGCTCATGAAGTTGATCCTTCCGACAGAGAAATTTTAATAAAGCTTGCCACAATTAACCAGACATATTTCCCTGAAAATATTGATGAAACAATTGATTATTACAATAATCTTTTGGAATTTGGAATTGATTTAGACAAAATTTACTATGAACTAGGACATTTATATATAGCAAAAGCTGACAAAATTCATGCAGTAACTGCATTTAAGCTTGCTGAAGAATTAAACCCTGAAAATCCATACTATAACAATTCACTTGCTTTTGCCTATGTTAAAGCCGAACTCTATGACGATGCTATTGAATATTATCAAAAAGCAATTAAGTTGAATCCGGATGCGGAATGGACGTCAATTGTTTGTCATGCTCTCGGCGCAATTTATGCAGAGGTAAAAGAAAACTTTGATGCAGCAGAAGCCACATTCAATGCGGGCATGGTTCTTGATCCTAATAATATTGATATTCAGCTTTCATTAGGTGATTTATATATGGCTGAAAACGATTTGGATAAAGCTATTAAAACCTATTGTGATGCAATAACAACAGACCCTTTAAACTATTTATCTTATGCTAAAGCCGGACTTGCTCTCTGGGAAAAAGATTATCTAGAAGAGTCAGTTGTTGCTTTCCACAAATCAATAGAGCTTAATCCTGATTTTGAAATTGCGCAAAACAATCTTGGCGTTGTATATCTGGATGGATTCGGTGATCCGAAAGAATCTTTAGATTACTTTAAAACCGCAATTAATATAAATCCTAATTATACTCTTGCATATTTTAACCTTGCAAGAGCATATCAGGCAATGGGGGATAAACCTCTGGCTGCGGAGTATTATCAAATGACTCTTGATTTAAATAAAATTACGGAAGAATTATCTGCCAAGGATATTAGAAAAAGACTTTATGATTTATTTGAGTAAAGTTTGATGTGCCATTTCTACAACTTCTTCTGCCGGCGGAATATTTTCCTCTGAATTTTGAGTTGCAAACCAAACCAGATATTCGATATTTCCGGCGGGACCTTTTATAGAAGAAAAAGTCAAACCTTTAATGGTATAGTCTAAATCTTTAATGCAGGTAATAACTTCGTTTATCACTCTTTCATGAACCTTTTTATCTCTCACAACCCCGCCTTTTTCAACAAACTCTTTCCCTGCTTCAAATTGAGGTTTTATAAGACATATCATTTCATGAAAATCAGAATTTAAGAGCGTTTTAAGGTTAGGTAAAACTTTTGTCAACGAAATAAAGGATAAATCTGAAACAAGTAAATCTGCAATCTCCTCGCCTTCTGCATAAATATCTTCAAAAGAACAGGTTCTAAGATTAGTTTTTTCTATAGTTTTAACCTTATCAGAACTTCTTATTTTCCAATCAAGCTGTCCGTATCCGACATCTGCAGCATAAACAAATTTTGCACCGTGTTGAAGCAGGCAATCTGTAAAACCGCCTGTAGAAGCACCTGCATCAAGGCAAATCCTGTTTTTGACATCTACATTAAACGTATCAAGAGCTTTTTGGAGTTTAAAACCGCCTCTGGATACGAAAGGCATGGCTTTTATTCGGAAATCGTATTCTTTATCAGGGTCAATTTGAAATCCTGCTTTTGTTATGACTTCCGTTCCAATCATAACATCACCGGCAAGAATGGCAGCGGAAGCCCTGCTTTTGTTCTCAAAATACCCCAAATCAACAAGAAATTTATCTAAGCGCTCTTTTTTCATATATTAAAGAACTCCTCGGCATTACGGGTTGTGATATCAATTAATTCTTCAACCGGCATTTCTCTTATGGATGCAATTTCATCAGCTACATATTTTACATAAGCAGGTTTATTTGTCTTTCCCCGGAACGGAACCGGTGTAAGATAAGGCGCATCCGTTTCAAGCACAAGTTTATTAAGCGGAACTTCTTTTGCGACATCCTTCATTTTAACAGCGTTTTTAAATGTTACAACTCCGCCAAGAGCTATGAACCAGCCTTCCTTAACGCATTCTTTCATGAATTCTACACTTCCTGAAAAACAGTGAAATAATACTTTGCTGTTAGTATTCTCGGATTTAAGTATATCAAAAGTATCTTTATGAGCTTCTCTGTCATGCACAACTATCGGAAGGTTTAATCTATTGGCAAAATGAATCTGCTTTTTAAAAACATCCTGCTGGACATCGTTAAAACTCTTATCCCAATAGTAATCCAATCCAATTTCTCCCACTGCAACAATTTTTTTATCTTTTGCTAATTCTTCCATTTTAGATTCAATTTCTGTAGTATATGTTCTAGCTTCTGATGGGAAAATTCCTGTCATAGCAAAGATATTAGCGCTTTTATGTGCAATTTCCAGAACTCTGGAAATTGTTTTTTCTTCGACAGAAGGTATAATAACTTTTTTTACTCCATACTCTGCCATCTCTTTTAGAATAGTATCTAAAGGTTCTTCAAGCATATCTATATGAGCGTGGGTATCTATTAAATAATTTTTCATACCAAAATTATATCAGTAACATATTATTTTGTATTCGCAGGGACATGTATCTTTTTTCTTTTGATATTCTCCTCCCTCAATTCTAGCGGCTGTTTCAAGGAGTTTGTTTTCGTATTCTTGTTTTAATTCAGATGTAAGTTCTATTGATAATTCTTTTTTATTCCTTAAATCGAGATAGACAAAGGTTATATTATCGGTATTAAAGAATTTACTTACTCCGAGCAGATAAATTATTGTTTGATAGTCATACTTAGCATTTTTAGGGACTGCGCCGGTTTTGTAGTCTAAAATATAATATTTATCCCCGTCTTTTACAAGAGCATCAATCCTGCCGCCGAAGAAATGGGTTCCGACTCTTGAAGAAAGGTTATATTCCGTTTCTACAGTATCAAATCCGAAATATTTAACTCCTTTCAAATACTCCCAGACCTCTTTCTCGTTCGGGGTAAGGGATAATTCCATTTTATCAATATTTTCTTTTCTTAAATAATAAGAAGCCAGTGCATGAATATTTTTACCAAATTCAAACTTTTCGTCATCTACAGGCATAGAAATATTTTTTACATACTTAAAATAGAACTTTTTAGGACAAAGTTCAAATGTTTTAAGCATATTTGGCGAAAATGATTCAAACATAATTTAACCCAAAAGATACGTATATTCCGGACGCTCTTTTAATTTTTGTTCTATTTCATCAAATGTTAACAACCCTTCAGTTGCTCCGAATTTTGATACAACGGAAGATGAGTTAACGGAAGCATACATGAGGGATTTTCCTATATCAAGCCTTGTTCTTCCAAGTGCAGCGCAGAATGTTGAAGCAAAAGAGTCACCGGCTCCAAGTGTTGATATAACTTCTGACGGATAAGGCTCGCAGAAGTAAAATTTCTTGCTGTCATATGCATAAGCACCACGCCCGCCGTCGGTTATAACAATAATTTGATAATCTTTTACTTTTAGCGTTTTTAGCATTTCTTTAACATCCGGATGAATAAGTTCCTGAGAAAATTTTTCAGTTTTAGTATCAGGTCTTACCTTTATTCCGGTAGCCATAGAAGCTTCTTCTTTATTCATAACAACAATATGCACGGAAGATAAAATCTTTTTAATATGTTCCATCCCTTTTTTAAGACTGGTAGTTCCGGCGTTAAAACAAATTCTTGTATTATTTTTGTGTGCATAATCTACAATAGGTTCAAGAACCTTATTTGAATCGCCGTTAAGCGGTGCAATATAAAGGAAATCAGCGTCCTTAATAGCATCAAAATTAATTTCATTTTCCAGTATCTTAGCGTTTGCACCTCTATGAGCAAGTACTGTTCTGTCCCCTTGAAAACTTACAAGTATTATAGAAAAACCGGTCGAAATATCATTTCTTTTTATAATATTATCAAGCTTAATATTCTGGGTTTTCATAAATTCCAGAATGCCTTCAGAATAGATATCTTCCCCTATTTTAAATATAGCTGAGGTATCAAATCCGAGATGCGCAAAATTACAGGCAGTATTAATTCCGCCGCCGCCGACTTTGGAGGAAAATGTTGTAATATCTATTTTTGCTCCATAAGGATAACTCATAAAATCGGAACTATGGTCCTTGGTGCAAACAGAAACGATATTAGCATCATCGCATTCTACAAATACATCCATTGTAGCACTGCCTATTGTTATAACCTTTGTCATATTAATACCTCCGTTATTTATATTATTAGCATAAATAAGGTTTGAATGTAAATAAATGTAAAAATATGATTTTGGCATGGTGTAATTTTTATAGAGTTAATCTATAATGTTTGTATACAAGGGTATGTGAGAAATATATAAAATTGATAATTAAAGAAGAGAGCTTCTTTTACTATTAATTAGTATATTTTAGCTACGTTAGATTAGGGAATTAATTTATTAAGGAACAAAGAGCACTTGTTCGGAAAGGTTGAGAGATGGCTCTTACAATTAACACAAACATTTCGTCTTTGATTGCACAAAGGAGTTTAAACAGTGCGACAACTTCATTAAACACTGCTATTGAAAGAATGACTACCGGTTTCAAAATTAACCATGCATCTGATGATGCTGCCGGTTATTCAATTGCAAACCTGTGGGAAACCCAGTTAGGTTCTCTTGATGTTGCTGCCGATAACGCAGCTACCGGATCAGACCTGTTAACTACTGCAGAAGAAACCTATTCTTTATTGGTAGGACACTTACAGCGTGTAAGAGATTTGACAGAACAAGCTGCTAACGGTACATACGGTTCTGCTTCCAAAAAAGCCATTCAATCAGAAATTAGCGCAAGACTTACTGAAGTTAACAGAATTTCTGCTAATGCTGAATTTAACGGCATTAAATTGATGGCATATAATATGGATGGCAATGGTAATGAAGCTGTTGGTATAACAGAATCAGGTATTGATTTGCAAGTTGGGTTATATGCTGATGGTAACAGTATTATCAACTTAGAAGTAGAATTGTTCTCAAATGCCAGCTTAAGCGGTCTGTTTGGTGATATTGCAGGCACTACTTCAGCCGGTCATACGTTTGAGGACTTGATTACTGAAGCCGGCGGTAATGCAGACGAATTGGGTACTGCTGAAAATATCGAAGCTTTTGCTGCAGCATGTGCCGGATTAAAATATAATGATGATAAGACGGACTTCTATTTACAAGACGGAGATGAATACGGTGCAAAAGAAATGTTAGCATTTCTTGATACTGCAATCGATGAAATTTCATCAAGAGTAACTAAAATCGGTGCGGTTCAAAACCGTGTCGAGTCTGCAATATCAGCTCTGGATGTTCAATCTCAAAACTTGACATCATCGCTGTCTACACTTAGAGATACTGATATTGCGGAAGAATCTTCAAACTATATTCAAGCTCAAATATTACAGCAGGCATCTGCAACACTGTTATCTACAGCTAACCAGTTACCTAGCGTTGCATTGAACTTGATTTAGTTTTTAAAAGATATTAATTTGTTGTTGATTGGGATATGTACTTATATTCGGGCTTGTATTTACAAGCCCTTTTATTTTGCAGTATTGTATTTCGAGCAAATTAAAAATAATTGTTACTTTTCAATCTTGAAAAATTAAGCTATAATCTATCCAGAGAGGCTAAATTTATGAATAAAAGTCCGGTATTTGCAGGAAGTTTTTATCCTGAAAAACCAGAAGAGCTTACAAACCTTTTAAACTCATATAAACAGGAAATAAAAGAGGAATATAAAAGCAAAGCTATTATTGTACCGCATGCCGGTATAGTTTTTTCCGGCTATGCTGCGATGGCTGGTTTTCAGCATCTGGAGTTAAGCGAGAATATATTTATAATAGCTCCATCTCATCATGAATCATTTATGAATATTGCACTGCCTGAATATAGTTATTTTGAAACTCCTCTTGGTAGTTTGGAAGTTAATAACAGACTTATCAAAGATATTGCGGAAAAGTTTCCGTGTCTTATATCAAATGAAGTCTTTGATAAAGAGCATTCTATTGAAGTTCAGCTTCCGTTTATTCAAAATTTGTTTTGCCCTCAGGTTCAAAGCGCAATTGATTTTGTTAAAGGGTTGAAGAAGATAGGCAGAAAGTTAAGAATTGTTCCGGTTCTTGTCGGGGATTGTGATTACAGATTGATTTCTGATTTGATTTCTACATACTGGGAGAACTCTTCATTTGTAATTTCTTCAGACTTAAGCCACTATTATACTCAGCAGGAATGCAGGCAGATTGATACATATACAGCAACTATAATTGAAACGGGAAAAATAGAATTTATGCAGAGAGAGCAGGCTTGCGGGCTTACGGGCATAAAAGGTCTTGTGGATTTTGCTAATAACAATGACTGCTCAATGATTAGGATAATGATGTATAATTCCGGCGACATAAGCAAAGAAACTGACAAAGTTGTCGGCTACGGCTCATGGTTTATGTATACGGATTCAAGGAATGATTTTATTGAACAATACTGCTCAAAATATATTTTGAGAACTGCACGAGAATCAATAGCCGCAGCTCTAAGAGGTGAAGAATATATCCCGAAAGAAATTCCTCCTGTCTTAACTGAATACGGTGCATCTTTTGTTACTTTGAAGATTAATAACGAGTTAAGAGGCTGTATAGGCTCTGTATATCCTACCAAACCGCTTATATTAGATCTGGTGGATAATGCTAAAAATTCGGCTTTTAATGACCCCAGGTTTGCACCTCTAACTGAGGAAGAGTTTGAAAGGGCTGAAATCTCGGTTTCTATCCTCTCTGCAATAGAGCGTATTAATTTTAAGGATGAGAGAGATTTATTGTCTAAGATTTATCCTCATGGGGTAATTATTGCGGATAGAGATAAACGGGCTGTGTATTTGCCTGTTGTCTGGGAACAGCTTCCGGATAGAGAAGTGTTTTTAAATTCTTTGAAGGAAAAAGCCGGTTTAAGGGCGGATTATTTTTCAAAATCTCTTGAGGCTTATAAATTTGATGCTATTTATATCTCTTAACAGAGCCTTTTTCTACAGAATAAATTTCAACATCTTTAAGGAATTCTTCTTCAAAAAGTAATGTGTCAACCGATGTGATAATTGTCTGTACATCAGAATCTATTGATTTAAGGAGATAATTTTGGCGGGTTTCGTCGAGTTCTGCAAGAACATCGTCAAGCAAGAGTATAGGAGAATAACCTGTTTTTTGTTTAATGATTTCCAGTTCACCTAGTTTAAGTGCCAGAACCAGAGTTCTTTGCTGACCTTGAGATGCAAATTTTACAGCATCTAATCCATTTATCGTGAATAAAATATCATCTCTGTGTGGCCCGACACAGGATTGTTTCCTCCCGAGTTCTTCGGTTCTTCTGGCTCTAAGTTCTTCTCTTAGATAACTGCAGATATTTTCTATTTCAGATTCAGGACAGGTATATGACAAAGAGAATTCTTCGCTGTCACTTATTACACGGTGTTTATCCGATGAAATCTTTTCTATTTCTTTCAGAAATTTTTTTCTTAAAAAAATAATATTAGCACCTGTCACAACTATTTGTTCATTGTAAATATCAAGCAGAGTTTCGTCTATATAATCGGATTTTAAAAGGTTATTCTTTTGTATCCTGATTTTTTCAAATTTAGATAACCTTTCGTCATAAGCAGGATAAATCTGGGAAATTGCCCTATCAAGCCAATCTCTTCTGTCTTGCGGGGCACCTCTTAAAAGGAGTAAGTCTTTTGTGGAAAACAGGACCGTTTTAACAGTAGATTTAAAATTCTTCGCCGTAGATTTAACTCTGTTTAATTTAAATTCACGTTTCTTTTCCTGATTATAAGAGTAATCAAGTTCTATTGCAGTATTGTTCTTTTCAATAATTGCGTTTATGTTAAATTCTTCTTTCCCAAATTGAATCAAATCGGTGAGGGTTGATGTTCTGGGACTCTTTAAATCAGATAAAAGATATATGCTCTCCAGAATATTTGTTTTTCCCTGGGCATTTTTTCCTATAATAAGAGTTTTTTGTCCGGAAAAATCAATATCAACATCCGAACAATTTCTGTAATTTTTTAACCCCAGTTTCTTTATTCTCATATTAAAAGTATATCATAAGAGAGAGGGTTTACATTATTTAGCTGATTATTTAAGTAAAGTAGAAACAAATCTGATAGAATCATCAGCTAATTCTTTAACAAAATCTTTAGCGATTTTAGAAAGAGGTCTTTGGTCGATTTTATCGAAAATAGCATAAATAGGGTCGCCGCCGTTGTTGAATCTCATTTGTCTGTCTTGTTTGTTAAGATAGTAGAAATGATAATTTTCAGGAATTTCTAAAGCTCCTGCCGGTTTTTTATTTCTTTCAATTGCGTCGTATACTGCTGCCATAATTTTGCTCTCTCTTAATTAAATAACTCTTACATATATATAAAGTATATAACTTCCAAAAAATTGCCTTTTTTGTTTGTTAATATTAAGAAATGTGAAGATTGTTTAAATTTAAACAATCAAGGGTGGTATTTATATAAATATGAGTTATAATATATATAGAAGATTTAGAGGGTTTATTATGGCTGAACAGAATTACAGAATAGGTATTGGATATGATATTCACCGCCTAAGTGAAGGTAGAGAACTAATTATAGGCGGTGTTAAGATTGATTATGAAAAAGGACTATTGGGTCATTCTGATGCCGATGTTTTAGTTCATGCTATTATTGATGCGCTGTTAGGAGCTGTTGCTTTTGATGATATAGGAACCCTTTTCCCTGATACGGATGACAGGTTTAAAGATGCTGATAGTGTTCTGTTGCTGGAAAAAGTATATGACAAAGTAAGAGACGAGGGGTATTGGATTAATAATATTGACTCTAATATTATTGCAGAAGCCCCTAAAATGATGCCTTACATTCCAAAAATGAAGAGCATACTGGCTTCTGTTCTCGGTTTATCTCCTACAGATATTTCAATTAAGGCAAAAACAAAAGAACAGCTTGATTCTGTAGGCAGTAAAATGGCTATTGAAGCTCACGCTATTGTATTATTAGAAAAAATCCACGACTAGTCCTGCGGAATATCTACAATAAAGGTTGATCCGTTATTAATTTCACTAATTAAGGAAATTTTGCCTCCGTGAAGTTCGACGAGTTCTTTTGTAATGGTTAAACCCAAGCCCGTAGAGCTTTCTTTTTTCGTGTAAGCACTATCAAGCTGTACGAATTTAGCAAAAATTTTACCGTGATATTTTTCGTCAATCCCGATTCCGTTATCGTGCACCACAAGCTTGAAACTCTTTGGATTTGATGCTGCCATTATATCGACTTCACCATTCTCCGGAGTAAATTTTATAGCGTTAGAAACCAGATTATAAAGTATTTGTTGTATTTTTTGATAATCGGCAAAAACTTCAAAATCGGCAGACATATTTTTAGTTATTTTTATATGTTTTTTATCTGCAAGAGGAGAAACTATATTGCAAACCTCATCAATCGCTCTGGATATCCAGAAGGTGCTTTTTACAATTTTCATTGCACGAGCTTCAATTTTTGACATATCAAGGACTTCATTAATCATTCCGAGTAAATGCGTAGCCGAAATTTTTATATCATTAACATATTCCGCCTGTTTGTGGTTTAAATTCCCGTAGAGATTAGCTCCTAATATATCAGAAAACCCAAGAATGGAATTTAGCGGCGTCCTTAATTCATGTGAAATATTTGCGAGGAACTCATTTTTAACCTTGTCTGCTTCCAGAATCTTCTCATTCTGTTCTTTTATAGTTTTATAAGCTTCATGCTTTTCATAAATACCGTCTTTAAGAGCTTTTAATTGAATCTTAAATACATCTGAAAGTTCCAAATCTTTAAGTACATAAGATAGAATGCAGGCAGACGCATTAAGCAAATCCAAATCGGATTCTTTATAGTAATCAATTTCTTTTTTAGCAAGCAGGATTGCCCCGAAAACTGTTGATTTTATAGAAATTTTTGCAAGAATATAGGACTTTTTCTTAAGCTCTGAAAGCCCTACAGCTTTTATAAACTCAGCATCCGGCAGTAAAATTTCCGAATCTGAAGTATAAATCGAACTTTTAAGTTTTTGCGTAAGCTTAAAAGTATCATTAATTTTATAGTTAGCGTGAGTTTTGTAAGTATATTTTAGCTGCAAACTTTCAGGGTTGAGAAAATAAATAAACCCTTCATCAAACCCGATAACCTGTTCGAGTTTAGTGAAAATAGTCTGCCCGCTTTTATCAGAATTTAAGTTAATCTCAAAAAGAGAAGGTATTAATTTTAAGAATTTGTCAGATGTGAGTTTTGACATTTTTCCACCTACTACTTGACACTACACGGTTCCTGTACATCCCGCCCCTCTAGCCGGCTGATAGAGAGAATATTTCGTAAATTTCTTCGTCTGAGAGTTCTGTAATAATCTTTTCTCCTTCGTAGACTGCAAGGTCGGCGAGTTCTTTTTTAGACTTGAGCATCTCATCAATCTTTTCTTCAAAAGTGCCGAGTGTGATAAGTCTATGCACCATAACATTTCTATCCTGACCGATACGATAAGTACGGTCGGTTGCCTGCTCTTCTACAGCCGGATTCCACCAGAGGTCATAATGGATAACATTTGTAGCACTTGTTAGGTTTAGACCTGTTCCGCCGGCTTTTAGAGAAAGTATCATGACTTTTCTATCGTCGTTATTTTGGAAATCTTCAATAAGGGTTTCTCTTTGCGGAACGGTCAGAGAACCATGGAAGAATGACGGCTCTGTCAGGCATTCTTCGGTAATAATTTTAGTAAGCAAATCTCCCATTTCTTTATACTGTGTAAAAATAAGAGTCTTTTCGTTATTATCAATGATGCTTTGAACCAGATCAACACACTTTTCGGCTTTACCTGAAAGTTCTTTCGAGGTGCCGCCGCTTTTTAAAAACTGGTAAGGATGGTTACAAATCTGTTTTAAGGCTGTAATGAGTTTAAAAATATTACCTCTTCTGTTAACCCCTGTAAAACCGCTGATTTTTTCCATCATCTCATTAAGAGTTTTTTCGTATAAAATAGCCTGAGATTTTGCAAGATAGCAGTAATCATTAATAACCATTTTATCCGGTAAATCGGAGATTACGCTTTTATCAGTCTTTAACCTTCTCAGAACAAACGGTGATACCGAGAGTTTGAGTTTTGAAGCTCTGGCTTTTTCTTTAAATCTCTCAATAGGAATTGCGTAACTTTTCTGGAACTCTTTCATTGAGCCTAAGTAGCCTTTATTAATAAAATCAAAGATGCTCCATAATTCCGTAAGTCTGTTTTCAACCGGAGTACCGGTCATAGCAATTTTTATATCGGATTTTAAAGCTTTTATTGCAATTGTCTGCGCTGTATCAGGGTTTTTGATATTCTGAGCTTCATCTACAACAACCATTCCCCATGTATTTTTCTTAAGCTCTTCCACGTCTATTCTCATAATAGCGTAAGTTGTGAGAATAACATCATTTTTGAGGTCAAGTTTTCTGTCCAGACCATGGTAAGTTGTTGTTTTAAGAGAAGGGGCAAACATCTGAAGTTCTTTCATCCAGTTCCCCATCAGAGTTGTAGGACAAATAACAAGGACAGGATTTTTGAGTTTACCTTCTTCTTTGAGTTTAAGAATAAGACTTATTACCTGAATTGTTTTACCTAAGCCCATATCATCTGCCATACAGCACCCGAAACCTTTGGAAATATTTGTCCAGAGCCATTTTAGTCCTGTCATCTGGTATGGTCGGAGTTCTCCGGTTAAACCTTTCGGTTCAGTAACTTCAACCGGTTTTGCAAAATCTTTAATAACATTTGCATAAGCTTCATCATAGTTAAAATCATAGTTTTGAAGCTGACCTGACATTGATGCGTGAATAAGTTCAAGCCTTGTCATTTTCTTATGATTAGCATTCATTATCTGTTCATAGAGCTTTTTGCCCTCAGCTTTATCTACAAGAATATATTTACCTTTGTATTGAATAAGTCCGTCGCTTTCTTCCACAAGTTTGTTAAACTCTTCCAGCGAGATTTTTTCATCTCCGAGAGCAACTTCGTAAGAAAATTCAAGAATATCATCCAGAGAAATTGCACTGCTTGAAACGGTATTAAATATAGCCATCAAATCATCAGAGCGGGCCGCTTTGACTTTAGCATTAATAGAGGCCCTAGGAATAATTATATTTGTAAGCTCTTCCGGCAGAATTACTTCAATCTGGGCTTTCTGCAGATAATAAGCTGTCTGGGCAATAAGCTTATATACCTCATTAAGATTCATTATAAGAGAAAGCTTCTCTTCATCCTCAAAAAGAGTTTCCAGCTCCGGCATATAACGAAGTGCGTAATTAAGCTGTTTTTCAACAATCTTTCCGATATCTTCTGTGGCTAAATCCCAAATTTTATCTTTGTGGTACAAATCATCAATGAGAATAGTTTCGCCTGTTTTACGGTTTTTAATATGAATTTTAAACTCAAACTTATCATCACTAATCTTGCTGACTTTAAAGAACGGAATTAAATCATATTTACCTAAATACAGTTCATCAAACCATTGAGCAATATTTTCCGCAACATCTTTACCCTTTAAAAGACATCTTTGCTCCAAATCCTTTACCATATAATGACCGGATTTAATATCCTTAAATCTGTAAGCTTTAATTCCCAAAAACTTGTATATTAAATAGTTTAAATATTCTCTTACAAAGTTTTCGACAAAATCTTTTGGCTCTCCTCCTTCAATAAACAAGTTTTCAGGGATATTCTTTTCAAGTTCATTAATAATTCTAGCCGATTCCTGATTGGAAACAATAGGTTCATACACTATTCTGAAAGAGCCGCCGGAAGCACCATCTCTTCGTTTAACAGTCGGGATAAAATAAAGTTTTTCAATAAGTTTCATTACAAAATGAGTAAGCTTATTAAAGTATGCAAAAGTCTGTGTAAGGGATGAAAAATCCACAATTTCTCCAAATCCGCCAAAATAGTCCAAAACCAAATCTAGCGGCATTACATACCCCATCTGACCTTTAACCTCTTTCGGAGTAAATCTGAACATTGAACCTTTGGATTTTAAGTAGAATTGAAAATTGTTTGTAGGTGTAACAAAGAAAGAAAGTTTGCCGTTCTGATTTATCAAAAAGAAATCCGTATTCCTAACAGGGGAATTAGGTGATAAAAATATCCCCTCAAACTCGTCTTCCACAAGCTGATAAATTAAGCTCAATGTATACCTGAAATCCTTATTCTTAAACCCGTTAGGATTTTCACTAAGGTTATAGAAAAATTCATCAATATTATTTTTCTTTAATGATAAATCTATGTCTAAAGCTTCTGCGTTTCCCATATCACTCCCTATTTAAACAAAGGCTTGAAATACCAGAAGGTATTTCAAGCCTTAATAATTTATTTTATCAAAGATTCAGCAGTCATCTCTTCCGGTTTTTTAATCCCCATTAATTCTAAAACCGTTGGAGCTACGTTGCATAAAGCTCCGTCTGACTTGAGTTCTAAACCTTTTGGTCCGTTTATGACAACGAAAGGAACTTCGTTTGTTGTATGTGCTGTCATTGGTTTGCCGGTTTCTTCGTTAACCATTACTTCGGCATTACCGTGGTCAGCGGTTAGCAGCATAATAACCCCGTTTTCTTTACATTTTTCTGCGATTTTACCAACGCATTCATCAACCACCTTGCAAGCTTTTGTTGCCGCTTCTATTACACCCGTATGACCTACCATATCAGGGTTGGCAAAGTTTACAAGAATAAATCCGTATTCAGGATTTTCAACCGCTTTTAAAACATTTTCGCAAACCTCGTAAGCACTCATTTCCGGCTGCAAGTCGTAAGTCGGAACCTTCGGTGACGGAACAAGTTTTCTTGTCTCATGAGGCTGCGGGTCATCAATTCCGCCGTTAAAGAAAAATGTTACGTGGGCATATTTTTCTGTTTCTGCTGTTCTGAACTGGTTAATTCCGTTAGCTTCCAAAACATCTCCAAGGATATTTACAAGGTGAGTTTTCGGAAATGCTACCGGGAATGTGAAAGTTTCTTCATAGCTTGTCATTGTACAATAGTAAATATTCTGAAGGACTTTCTTTCTGTCAAAACCGTCAAAGTCTTTAAAGTTAATAGCTTTGGTTATTTCTCTTGCTCTGTCCGGTCTGTAGTTGAAGAAGATAATAGCGTCATTATCGTGGATTCTTGATTCTTCTCCGCCAACAACTATAGGGAGAACAAATTCGTCCGTAACACCTTCTTCATAAGACTTTTTAACCCCTTCAACAGCAGAAGCAGCTTTATTACCTTCTCCGAAGAGTAAGCAGTTATAACCTTTTTCTACTCTATCCCAGCGGTTATCCCTGTCCATTATGTAATATCTTCCGATAACACTTGCTATAGGAGATAAGTTATATTTTTTAAGCTCGTCCTCTACTATTTGTAAGTATTCGCATGCACTGGCAGGAGGTGTATCACGCCCGTCAAGGAATGCGTGCACGTATACTTTTGTCAAACCTTCTTTAGAAGCCAATTGAATAAGAGCAAGAAGATGATCTAAAGATGAATGAACTCCGCCAGTTGATACAAGTCCGTAGATATGAAGCGACGAGTTGTTTTTCTTTGCATGGTTTATTGCTTCAAGAAATTTTTCGTTCTTGAAAAAAGAACCGTCTTTGATAGCATTGTTTATTTTGGATAAATCCTGATAAACGATTCTACCTGCGCCAAGATTCAGGTGCCCGACTTCACTATTACCCATCTGTCCGGCAGGCAATCCTACAAATTCTCCATCTGCGTGTATAACAGTGGACGGGTATTCTTTTATAAGTTTTGGAACATTAACCGGATGAGAAAGCTTTGTGGCATCATATTTTTCTAACCCTTTGCTTATGCCCCATCCGTCCATTATGCATAATAAAATACGGTTTGTCATAATTATCCCTTTCTTTAAAATCTCCCTTATAACCTTTTTAGTGTATGCCAAACACGGGGGAATGTAAAGAAGAATTATAATTGATAATATGTGACAAGCTTTCCGCCGTAATTCTTTTCTTTCAGGGGTGAATACTTGGTTATAATCGGTACAGAGTGTTCTGCAACAGCCATCGTTCCGGATTTTAACAGCGGAAATATCTTTTCATAAAAACCGCTCTCATAAGGCGGGTCTATATAGATAACATCAAATACCATTGAAGTCTTTTCTAATAATTTAATACTGTCACCGATTTTGAGGTTAACATCAATCCCTAAATTTTGATAATTCTTCTTAATAATTAAAGCAGCTTTCGGATTCTTTTCAAAAACTAAAACTTTCCCAAAACCTCTTGATAAAGCTTCCAGACCCATAACACCGGACCCTCCGAAAAGATCAAGAAAAGTCTTTCCTTCAAAATCTCCCATTATTGAATAAAGAGTGTTAAAAACTCCCATCCGGACTTTTGAAAGAGTCGGTCTTGTTATTTTTTCATCCGGAGCCAGAATTTTACGTCCTTTATATTTACCGCCTGTTATAATCATTAGCAGAATTCCAGTTTCTCAATTTTGACCTTGAAAACACTTTCGATATCAATACCGTTCAAGATAGCAGTGATAAGTTCTTCCGGTATAATTTTGTCCCCGAGATAAGGTAAAAGTCCGAGTATCTTTACATTTGAATACTCTTCTACAACTCTGGTTATTGACGTAAGAAGTTCTTTGGAACAACCGTCTTTTATATTGTTGATAATTACTCCTCTAATAGCGATGCCTTTTTCCTGTGCCGTATAAATAGATAATAAGGTATCGTTTATTGAATCTTCTCCCGGTGTTACCACAAAAAGAACCGGAACCTGCAGTTTTTTAATCATATCTGTTGTTTGAAGTGCAGGAGCAATAGGACTTAACAATCCGTTATCACCATCTAAAATTGTACAGTCGGTTGTGGTAATTATCCTTTCATATTCTGCATGTATAAGCTCCAAATCAATAAATTCATTTTCTGCTTCTGCCGCTATGAGCGGGGCTGCGTTTGATTTGAAAAGATATGAAAAATGGGTATTAATGTATGGATCGATAGACTTAATAAACGTCAGATCAGGTGATTGCATAAAACCGTTAATTTCAATTCCTGATGTTTGTATAGGCTTGTAAACACAGGTAGAATATCCTAGGCTTTGCATTGTTGCCGCAATCCCCGCAGATAGGAATGTCTTTCCGTCATTTTTGTTAGCTGATGTGATATACAAGTTGAACATAAACTAATCTTAACACTATTTATTTTTAACGTAAAGCCGAATATATAATATTTTCTGAATATTTATGATAAAATAAGCTCATAAGAGGGGAAAATAATATGGTTAAATCAATTATAATGGCAGCAGGAAAAGGTACCAGAATGAAATCTGATACTCCGAAAGTTTTACATACAATCTTTGAGAAAACGCTTTTGGGTTATGTGCTTGATGCGGTAAATAAAACAGGACTTTGCGACGAAAACTTTGTTATAGTCGGACATCAGGCCGAAAGAGTTGAGGAGTATTTAAAAGATAATTATCCTTTTGCAAAACCGGTTTTACAATCACCGCAGCTTGGTACGGGGCATGCTGTCAGTATGGCAATTCCGTATTTAAAAGATTATACCGGTGAAGTTATAATCCTTAACGGAGATATTCCGCTTATTACAGCAGATTCAGTTAAAGAATTTATTGAATTTCATACCTCAACAGGGGCTGATTTGACAGTTATGAGCGCCCTGTTTGAAGAGCCCGGCAATCTTGGAAGAATTGTAAGAAACAAGGACGGTTCTCTGGATTCTATTGTGGAAGCTAAAGATGCTAATTCCGAACAAAAAGAAATTAAGGAAATTAATGCAGGTGTCTATTGCCTGAACTGGGAAAAAATCATGCCGGCTTTTGCAAACCTAAAAACAAATAACGCTCAGGGCGAATATTATTTAACGGATATAATCAAGTGGGCTAATGAAAACGGGCTAAAAGCAAATGTTTATACTTTAAAAGATAAAAATGAAATATATGGTATAAATTCTAAAGTCGAACTGGCTGAAGCTGCCAGACTTTTAAACAGCAGAACTATAACAAAACATTTAACCAACGGAGTTGAAATTATTGACCCCGCAACGACCTGGATTAGCCCTGAAACAGAAATAGGAGCTGATACAGTTATTTATCCTTCATGTTACATAAACGGCAAAAATAAGATTGGCTCTCATTGTAAAATCGGTCCGTTTGCGCACCTGAGAGGCGGTGTTATTCTTGAAGATTATGTAAAAATAGGGAACTTTGTTGAAGTTAAAAAGACAACAATAAAATCTCATACAAATGCCTGTCACCTGACGTATCTCGGTGACAGTGAAATAGGTGCAAATGTAAACGTTGGAGCGGGAACCATTACTGCTAACTTTAATCCTTTAACGAGAGAAAAAAGTAAAACCGTTATAAAAGATAACGTAAAAATAGGTTCAAATTCTGTTATTGTGGCTCCTGTTACAATCGAAGAGGGTGCTAATATAGGTGCTGTTGGAGTTATAACTAAGGATGTTCCGGCGTGGGCACTTGCTATAACCCGCTCACCTTTAAAAGTTCTTGAAAATTGGGTTAAACGGAAATTACACTAATTATTAAGAATTGTAACAATTTTTATAAACTCTGAAATTGTATATTATTTATATACTTTAAATATATGTAAGTAAGATAAATAAGTTTTAAGGAGACAAAATTATGTCAACTAACATTAATGCAAACGTTCTGAAAAGTTTTATAATTAAGACAATCGGTTCAGATAAACTGACAGCTTCAACCGCACAGAAATACGGAGTTGATGCCGGCAAGTATGCAGAAGCAAACGTTGATGAAAATGCTTATCTGGAGCTGGATGAAATACTGGACGATTCAGAACTGTATGAACAATTTGCAGTAATGTATAATGAAGAAGTAGAGCAGAAGAGAGATGCTAAAAACGAAGAAGCAGAAAAAGAAGAGCAGGCTAAAGTAAAGGATAAAAACGAGTCAGGAGTATAAAAAGAATAAGGTATTATAAAAGCGGGACTTATCTCCCGCTTTTTTATTATGCTACAAAATCAGTCAATAAGCGTATTTCAGACACTTAAAAAGACCTTAATATTTCTTAACAAAAGTGACAAACCTCTCATAAGAATGTAAAAATATGATATAATAAAATTAGGAGATAGCTTTAATAGTTTGCAGCCAAATGCGTGAGCAGAAAGGCATTTTATATACAGATGACAAGTAATTTACAGTTCCACAATGACCTCGAAAGATTATTGGCGGTTATGCCCCAAAAGGTTATCTCTAATTTGTCTGAAGAACAATTAGATGATGTTATAGAGATTGTGCTGGATATAGGAAGAGTCCCTGAAATTCGACATGCCGGCGGAAAAATTGACAGGATGAATTGTGAAGCTGTAAATGATGAAGATATAACATTTGTAACATCTCATCTTCAAGAATTTACTCATGATAACAGAACCGGCATTCCGGGAACTCTGCATAGAATTAGTGCTATAAGGAACCGGCAGGGGAAAGTTGTAGGACTGACCTGCCGTATCGGAAGAGTTGTAACCGGAACTATTTCTTGCATAAAAGATATTTGTACCCAGGGGAAGAGTATTCTTTTCCTTGGACCTCCCGGAGTCGGAAAAACCACAAAACTTAGAGAAATTGCAAGGCTTGTTGCAGATGAGCTGGGCAAAAGAGTAATTATTGTGGATACGTCCAATGAAATTGCGGGAGATGGTGATACTCCGCATCCTGCAATAGGTTCAGCAAGAAGAATGCAGGTTCCGCAGCCGGAATTTCAGAAAGATATAATGATTGAAGCGGTCGAGAATCATACTCCGGAAGTTATAGTTGTTGACGAAATAGGTACGGAAGCCGAAGCTCAAGCCGCAAGAACTATTGCAGAAAGAGGGGTAATGCTTATTGCAACTGCCCACGGCAACAGCCTGGAAAGCTTGATTAAAAACCCTACTCTTTCTGATCTGGTAGGCGGAATTCAATCGGTTACTTTAGGTGATGATGAAGCAAAAAGAAGAGCTTCGCAAAAGACGGTACTTGAAAGAGAAAAACAGCCGACATTTGATGTTGTTATTGAAATTATAGACAGAAACACTCTTGCTGTTTATAAAAACACGGCGGAAGCTGTTGACTATATTTTAAGAGGCTGGCCGATAAGACCGGAAATCAGAAAAGTCGAAGCCGAACAAGTTATGTCATCGGAACTTCCTCAAGAAACACCTCCGGCAGCAGAAGAGAAATCGAGAGAAGAAAACAGCATGAACTTCTCATTCTCCCGTCAGAAATATTGTGAACAAAATAAACCTCTCAGAAAAGTTTATTTGTATGCTGTATCAAGAACTATTGTTGAAAAACTTATTGAAAGAATGGATTTCAATCTTGAAATTACCCGTAATGTTGAGGATGCAGATATTGTAATTGCCCATAAAAACTTTGCTAAAGGCGGTGCAAAAATATTGAACACCGCTAAAGAATACAGGGTTCAAATATTTTATGTAAAAACAAATTCAATGGCGCAGATCCAAAAAGTGCTTAAAGATGCTCTTGATATACGCCCATATGATAATGATTTCGATACGGGGTATAAAGATGAAACGGAAGAAGCTCTGGATGAAGTCAAAGCTGCTATAAAGCAGGTTATGGACGGAGCGGAAGTTATTGAGCTGGAACCTCAGAATACGCAGATTCGAAAACTTCAACATGAGTTAGTTGAGCAATACGGTCTGCAAAGCACTTCTATAGGCGAAGGTGAAAATAGACATCTCAGGATTTCAAGATAATCTCATTTAATATAACTTAACAGATTGCCTAGTATCCCTATATATTGTACTATGTAGTGGGGAAGAGTATTTTGACTTTTCCGGGGTAGTTGATTTTTTAAGGACATATTGAAATGAAAGACTTTAAAAAGTGGGGATTTGCACTTGGCGGAATATTGTTGGGGATTTTGCCATCACAGGCTGCAATGACATTCCCTAATATTAATATTGGTATGCAAACTGTTAATACTCCGCAAGAATTCACAAACGGACTCCAGATTCTTATCTGGTTAACGATTCTAACTCTTGCTCCGAGTATTTTAATTATGACAACATCTTTCATAAGGCTTGTTGTTGTGCTTGCTCTGACCCGTCAGGCTCTGGGAGCTGGGACTTTACCGCCAAATCAGGTTATTACAAGTTTAGCATTGATTTTAACCTTTTTTATTATGGCGCCTACATTCAATGAAATTAATGAAAAAGCTCTCCAGCCTTATATGAACAATCAAATAACCCAGCAAGTTGCTTTAGATAGGGGAATTGAACCTATACGAACCTTTATGTTTAAACAGACTCACGAAAAGGAACTTGCCCTTTTTGTCAGAATGGCAAAAATAGAAAAACCAAAAAATAAGAATGATGTACCGACATACGTTTTGTTGCCGGCATTTATATTAAGTGAGTTAAAAACGGCGTTTACCATAGGCTTTGTTGTTTATCTGCCGTTTCTTGTAATTGATATTGTTGTATCCAGTGTGCTTGTATCAATGGGTATGATGTTTTTACCGCCAACTATGATTGCACTTCCGTTTAAGCTTATTATGTTTGTTATGGTTGACGGTTGGTATTTGATTGTAAAATCTCTTGTTGATAGTTTTGTGAGGTAATAAATGAATCAAGATATAGTAATAACACTTTTACAAAAAATGTTTATATTAACACTCCAGATGTCGGTGCCTATATTGCTTGTAGGTGTTGTTATCGGTTTGATTGTAAGTATTTTTCAAACAGTTACTCAAATACAGGAATCAACTTTAACATTCGTTCCAAAGATAGTTGGGTGTGTTATACTGCTTATCTTTCTTTTACCCTGGATGATGAGTGTTTTTATAACTACGACTAATGAATTTATGGATATGATTCCTCAATTAATAGGCGGATTTTAATGTTTAATCTGGATGTTTTGTTTTCAGTAGGGAATATAATACTTTTTATGGCGATTTTTACAAGATTGTCAGGTCTTTTTACGTCTGCTCCGCTTTTTTCAACATACCCGATTCCTGCCCAGATTAAAGTCTGGCTGGCGGCAACGATAGCATTTATATTATTCCCTATTGTGCAGGCAAATACTTCTTTTGTTACTCCGACTTCAGTACCTGCTTTAACCCTTATTCTTTTCAAGGAATTCTTAATAGGGTATGTTATAGGGTACTGTGCAAATATAATGTTCGCAGGAATTGAACTCGGGGTAAATACGTTTGCTATTCAGATGGGTATTTCTGCAGATCAAGCATTAAATCCTACATCAGGCGGAAATTCTCCTGTTATTACACAGGCATATACGTATTTAGCAACTATGCTTTTTGTAACTCTGGGGGCGCATAGATGGTTGTTTTCAGCTATTTATAACAGTTTTAAAACTCTTCCAGCCGGATATGTTTTTAACTTTTCCCCGGGGCTTGTTGAGCAGGTAGTAATAATATCAGGACAGATATTTTCTATAGGTTTGGGAATTGCTATTCCTATATTCGGGGTTTTATTTATAACTGATATTCTGCTCGGGTTTACATCAAAAATGATGCCTCAAATGAATATATTTATGGTATCTATTCCGCTTAAAATATATTTAGGTTTACTGTTGTCCTTGATATTTATGCGGCCGATGGCGGAATATATTGCTGTTTTGATAGAACAGTTTATGACAAAAATTGCGGTAATTTTCTAAAAAAGGGTTAGATTCAGATAGATGAGTAATGATGCGGCAGAAAAAACCGAAGAAGCGACCACCCGACGGCGTACGAAGGAACGAGAGAGGGGAAATGTCGCAAAAAGTAAGGATATGGAATCAGCGCTTGTCATGATTGGCGGGATTGCAATCCTTATTGTGCTTGCAAAATATATGTTTTCAAATATTATGAGTATGCTCAGAGATACTTTTGAAAACCTGAATCCGGCAACAATTGATACCTCAAGCATTGTCGGGCTTTTGTATCCTTATTTCAGATATCTGGGTATAATTGTACTGCCTTTTTTAGTCCTGCTTTTTATTCTTGCTGTTATTGTCGTCAGAATGGATGTCGGGCATGTATTTGCTCTGCAGCGAGCTAAATTTGATTTAACGAATCTTAGTCCAAGACGGCTTTTTGAAAATGCAAAAAGAATTTTTAATCCGTTTCAGCCCCGTTCAATGGTAGAGTTTGCAAAATCAATAATGAAAATAGTCATAGTTGCTGCCTGCGGTTATGCTGCAATAAACAGCAGAAAGGGTGATTTGATAGGGCTTGTCGGACTGGAAATCCCGATTGCTCTGCACATTGTCGGCTCTATTCTTGTAAATATGATTATTAATATGTGTTTGGCTATGTTGATTTTAGGGTATTTGGATAAAAAGTATCAAAACTACGAATACGAAAAATCAATCAAAATGACCAAACAGGAAGTTAAAGACGAATACAAAGATACGGAAGGTGATCCTAAGATTAAAGCAAGGATTCGCTCCATACAGATGCAAATGGCAAGACAGCGGATGATGTCTGCTGTTCCAAAAGCGGATGTTGTTGTTACAAACCCGACGCACTATGCTGTTGCTATACAATACGATAAGACAAAGGCTCCGGCGCCGATTGTGGTTGCAAAAGGGGTAGATTATCTGGCATTTCAGATAAGAGAAATTGCAAAGCAAAACAATGTTCCTATTGTAGAAAATCGACCTGTTGCAAGAGCCCTCTACAATTCTGTACCGATTGATGGTATAATACCATCAGACTTATATGTTGCAGTTGCTGAAATCTTAGCATACGTATACAATAATAGGAGGGGAAGTTAATTAAAGAATGGGGCTGACCAAGTTATCTGAATTACTTAAGAATAACGATATCGTTCTTGCGATAGGTCTTGTTGTAATCGTCTGCATGATGGTTATTCCTCTTCCTGCGCCGCTGCTTGATGTTTTATTAACCATAAATATATCGCTTGCAATAGTTATTCTACTTGTATGCTTGTATACAAAAGAACCGCTTGATTACTCTTCATTCCCGACGGTACTTTTGATTGCAACCCTGTTCAGATTAGGTTTAAACGTAAGTTCAACAAGATTGATTCTGCTTTATGGGGAAGCAGGAAATGTAATTAATTCTTTCGGAGAGTTTGTTGTCGGAGGTAATTACGTAGTAGGTGCTGTAATATTTGCGATTCTTGTATTGATTAATTTTATGGTAATCACGGGTGGTGCAACCCGTGTAGCTGAAGTATCCGCTCGTTTTACATTGGATAAGATGCCGGGTAAACAATTAAGTATTGATGCGGATTTGAATTCAGGACTTATAAATGAAGACCAGGCTAAAGAAAGACGCCGCAAGCTAGAAAGAGAAACTGATTTTTACGGTACTATGGATGGTGCTTCCAAGTTTGTTAAGGGTGACGCAACTGCCGGTATCGTAATTACCATTGTAAACATAGTGGGCGGTTTAATTATCGGTATTGTCCAACAGCAAATGGATGTTCAGCAGGCTCTTAATACTTATACAATTTTAACGGTCGGCGATGGTCTTGTTTCGCAGATTCCTGCATTATTAATTTCTACAGCAACAGGTTTGATTGTTTCCCGTGCTACCGGTAAAGACGAACCTCTTTCAGAAGATATTAAAAACGAGATGTTTTCAGACCCTCGTGTGCTGGGTGTGGTAGCGGGCTTGCTTGCATTTTTAGGTGTCGTTCCGGGCATGCCGACAGCTCCGTTTTTACTTATTGCAGCTTGCGCCGGAGGGTTTGCTTACCTGAAAACCAAGCAAAGAAAAGAGCTTGTTCAGACGGCTGAGGCACAAAAAGCCGCACAAGAACAGCAAGAAAAACTCGGGAAAAAAGAAAAAAGAGCAAAGGCTACAAGAGAAAGTGTTATGGAACTTCTTAATGTCGATACAATTGAAATTGAAGTCGGCTATAGGCTTGTTCAGCTTCTTAACGTAGAAATGGGCGGAGATTTGCTTGAAAGAATTGCGCAGATAAGACGTCAGACTGCCCTTGATCTAGGTATAGTACTTCCTTCAATAAGGGTAAGGGATAACTTGCAGCTTTCACCTAATTCTTATCAAATTAAACTAAAAGGTGTTGCTTTAGAATCAGGTGAAGTATACCCTGAAAGGTACCTTGCGATGTGCGCCGGAGATCCTGTAGGGAATTTAACCATAAACGGCATCCATGCTATAGAACCGGCTTTTGGACTTCCTGCTTTATGGATTGAACCTAAAGATAAAGATTTGGCAGAAATGTCAGGCTACACTGTAGTATCAGCTTCTGCTGTAATATCTACTCATATTACCGAGGTTATTAAGAAATGTGCTTATGAAATTGTTTCAAGATTTGATATTCAACAACTTATCGACAATCTTAAAAAAGAAGTTTCGGAAGATTATGTTAACGATATTATGAAAGATATTACAATCGGTGATGTGCAGATTGTCATCCAGAACCTTTTAAAAGAAGGTGTAGCGGTAAGAGATTTGAAAACCATACTTGAAACTATAAGTTTACAATCAAAAATTAATAAGAATCCTAACTTCTTAACCGAACATGTTCGACAGGCGCTTGCAAGAAATATTTGTAAGCAAAATCTTGCAGATACCGGTGAGCTATATGTAATTACACTTTCTCCTGATGTCGAAAATACTATTGCAAAAGGAGCAAGCCCTGACGGTCAGAGTGTTACTCTTGATCCGGCATTTACGAGAGCATTGTTTGATAGGATGAATATTGAACTTGAAAAAGCTATAACTGCAACGGGAAATCAGCCTGTAATTCTATGTTCTTCTCCTATAAGATTGTTATTTAGAAAACTTGTAGAAAGAACCTATCCTCAAATTGCAATTATGTCTTATAATGAAATTAGTCCGAATGTTAAAGTAAAATCTGTCGGAATGATAAAATTGGAACTGGCAAAAAGATAAAGAAAGGATAATTAAATGAGAGAACTTGTAAAAAAAGACCAATTGGTAACCATAGTACCTCAGGATTTTAAAAACTCAAATAAAGGGAAAGTTCTTGATGTAACAATGGACGGATTCAGAATGGAGTTAAAGTATCAGCCTGAAGGTCTTATAAAAAACCATATATGTGATTTTTATTCTCTTACTGATAACGGCTATTTGTATTTTGAATCTTATATCCAAAACCTTGAGAATAATGTTATATCTATTGCCAATCCTGTAAAACACAGATTCCTACAAAGACGTAAGTTTACCCGTATTAAGTTTATTGAGGATATTGAACTTGTAAGTGAAGATATCGTTCATAAAGCAAGAACTCTGGATCTTTCAGCGGGTGGTATGAAACTCCAGACAGAAGAAAATATTGATATTGAAAAAGAGTACAAAGTTTCCATAAAATTAAGCGACGAACAGGAGATTAAATGTAAATATCAATTAATTCGTGTAGAAAAGAAAGATAACGGCTTGTATATGATATCCGGAAGGTTTGTAAATCTGAGTAATATTGATAAGATGACGCTGGTACAGTTCTGTATGAAAAAAGATATGGAGAATCTTAATAAGTAATGGGCGGATATACTGAAAGTATAAGAAGTTTTTTTATAGCGATTACTCTGCTTGTAATAGGAACGATTTGTTTTGTAAAAATCGGGGCTATAGATTTGCATGCTGTACTTTCAACAAGTATAATACTTATACCGGCAGTTGTTGTAATGGGAATTTTAGGACAAAAAATCGGCGAAATTATGGATAATCCTAAAAACAGAGCCGATGCCGATTATAAAATTGCTGTATTAAATGCTTTAAAGAAGATGGATAAATCAATTACCCTTCAGGAGCTTAATGAAAAGCTGACAAAAACTGTCGCTGAACCTGATGCTCCTGATTCGGAAACAGATGACGATGTGGATGTATAGTTAATGGAGGAATAGATGAAAGAAGGATATTTTCCGCAGGAAATAGAAAAAAGATGGCAGAAGATATGGGAGGAGAAGAAAGCTTTTCATACTCCCGATAACAGTGATAAACCGAAATATTACGCATTATCAATGTTTCCGTATCCATCCGGTAAATTACATATGGGACATGTAAGAAATTATACTATTACAGATGTAATCGCAAGGTTTAAAAAAGCGCAAGGATACAATGTTCTACACCCGATAGGCTGGGATAGTTTTGGACTTCCTGCTGAAAATGCCGCTATGAAACACGGTGCTAATCCTGAAAAATGGACTGACGAAAATATAGCTTATATGACAAAGCAGCTCAAAATGTTAGGACTTTCTTATGATTGGGAAAGAGAGGTTACAACTTGCAAGCCTGATTATTATAAATGGACTCAATGGCTGTTTTTACAACTTTATAAAAAAGGACTGGCTTATAAGAAAGAAGCTGCGGTAAACTGGTGTGAAAGCTGCGGTACAGTGCTCGCAAATGAGCAGGTTATCGACGGCAAATGCTGGAGATGTGACAGTGTTGTTGAAAAGAAATATTTATCTCAATGGTTCTTTAAGATAACTGATTATGCAGAAAGATTGCTTCAAGATTTGGATAAACTTGAAGGCTGGGGAGATAATGTTAAGACAATGCAGGCAAACTGGATTGGAAAATCTCAGGGCGCTATTTTACGTTTTAAAGTTGTTGATGCTCCATCCGGAGAAGAGATGGAAGTTCCTGTCTATACCACCAGACCTGATACGGTGCATGGTATTACTTATCTCGTTGTTGCACCGGAATATAAAGATATAGAAAAATTAACAACTCCTGAAAATAAACAGGCGGTTGAAGAATACAGAGCAAACGCCCGTAAGATGTCAGAAATAGAGCGCCTTTCAACAGACAGGGTTAAGACGGGAGTTCCTTTAGGTACTCATTGTATCAATCCGTATACGGGAGAAGAGTTCCCGCTATGGACTGCAGACTATGCTCTTGTAGAATACGGAACCGGTGCTGTAATGGCAGTTCCTGCCCATGATACAAGAGATTTTGATTTTGCTAAGAAATATAATTTACCGGTAAAAGTTGTTATACAGAATCCAGATTGTCCTTCCGATTGCAAAGAAGAAGCTTATGTAGAAGAAGGGATTCTTATAAATTCAAATGAATTTAATGGTATGAAAAATACTGATGCTAAAAAAGCTATTACTCAAAAGGCTGTTGATAACGGTTTTGGAGAATTTAAAACTCAATACAGATTAAGAGATTGGCTGATATCACGTCAGAGATACTGGGGTGCACCTATCCCTGTTGTATATTGTGATAAGTGCGGAATTGTTCCGGAAAAAGAAGAGAATCTTCCGGTAATGCTTCCTGAAGATGTGGATTTTTCTGTTGTAGGAAAATCTCCTATTACGACTTCAAAAACTTTTGCAGAAACTACCTGCCCGATATGCGGAGGTAAAGCAAGACGTGAAATGGATACAATGGATACATTTGTATGTTCAAGCTGGTATTACTTAAGATACTCTGATGCTAAAAACAGCAATATGCCGTTCAGTAAAGAACTGGTTGATAAATGGCTCCCTGTTGACCAGTATGTGGGAGGTATTGAGCATGCAATTTTACACCTCTTATATTCAAGATTCTTTACTAAAGCTTTAAAGGATTTAGGGCTGCTAAGTTTTGATGAGCCTTTCAAAAACCTGTTGACACAGGGTATGGTTTTGAAAGATGGTTCTAAGATGTCAAAATCTAAAGGAAATACAGTTGATCCTGATGAAATATTTGAGAATTACGGAGCTGATACCGCAAGGTTGTTTATTCTTTCAGACTCACCGCCTGCAAGAGATTTTGACTGGTCTGATGCCGGTGTTGAAGGCTGTTATAAATTCTTGAATAGAGTATGGAGGCTTGTAAGTGACAATTTCTCATATATAACAAGAGAATACAAACTTACCTTCCCTCTTTCTCGTGAAAATGATGACCTGATAAGAGTTGTTCATATGGCAATTAAAGGGATTACAAACGATATATCTAATGATTTTCAGTTTAATACAGTAATCTCTAAATACAGAGAACTGACTAATGCTATTTATGATTGGTGCGGCAAGAAGAATGAAATGTTAGAAGAAGATAAGAATGTATTCAGTTTTGCCGTAATTTCTCTTATCAAACTCATGTCACCTGTAACTGTTCACTTGTCTGAAGAAATCTGGCATGAGCTTGGTTATGAATCTTCTATCCATGAAGAACCATGGTGTGAATGGGATGAAAATCTTGCTAAAGCAAGCAAAATTACCCTCGTTGTACAGGTTAACGGCAAGGTTAAGGACAAGCTGGAAGCTGATGAGGGGGCAAATGATGAAGAATTAAAAACTCTTGCTCTTTCAAGTGAGAAGGTTAAGGAATTAACTGCGGGTAAGGAAATTATAAAAGTTATAGTTGTTCCGAAAAAGCTTGTTAATATTGTAGTAAAAGGATAAATAACAAAAAGCCGGAATTTAAATTCCGGCTTTTTAGTTAGTTTGAATAAAAATTTTTAAAACTACACTTATACAGCTTTCTGAACTTTACCTGCTTTTAAGCAAGAAGTGCAAACTGTCATTTTTCTAGTTTGACCGTTAACATTAACTCTGATTTCCTGTAAGTTAGGAGTTTGTCTTTTAACGATTTGTTTATGAGAGAATGTTAATTTAGCTGCTTTAAGCGGTTTTTTACCACATACTTCACATTGTTTAGACATAATTATATTTCCTTCTTTCTACCAGTGTAAATTTAGTTTACCCCAAACCTGCTAATATTACAAGGGGGTATAAGTTTGTAAATAAATTGTTACAATTGAACAAAAAATCTTTTTACAGGTTACATTATAATTACCGGTATGAAAGTCGATTTTCAAAATAACAGATTCTCCCCTTCTTATAGGGCTATTCGTATAGCAAGGACAAAGGGTCTTGCTGATATTTCGTTGAAAGAGGTTGAACTATACAGGCTTTATAGAGGAGATAGACCTTTTTTGCAGAAGCTTGCGGAAAGCGTTAGTTATAAAAAACTTATGCCCGCCCTTTCAAGGGATTTGCAGGATAGATGGCAAAAGATCTTAAACTACTGTATCACAAGAGCTTTTAGAGAGGATAATTCAAGTTACATATTCACATCTTCTGATAAAATTTGCGGCATTATGACCTATCATAATGATTATAACGTTATTAATTTAGACGGAGTGTGTTCTATTCCGATTGATAAGAATGAGAGGGTAAAACGACTGAGAAAAACAATGTTTTATCAGCTATTTAAAGATGCAAATGAGTCAAATATGAAGGGTGTTCATCTTGATGCCATAACAGATGGTCCGTTTGATTTGATTGCAAAATATGAAGAACTTGGCTTTAGAGAAGATAAAAAGCCTTCAAAATATATATCAATGTTTTGTAACAAGCACAAAATAGCAGAGCAGCTGCGAGAGCTGCCCTTTGAAATCGAATACATTGAAACCGGTGAAACAAAGCACCGAAATTTAATTAAATTACTTATTTAGTAATCTGTCGATTCATAATCATCATCATCTTTCAGGGATGATAAATCATCCGAGTAAGTTGAATCGAAATCCTCCGGCAGATTGTCGCTATCAGGCCAGACTGTTGTGTCATCGAATCTGCAGGCATTCAGGTTTTCCGCAGAAGATAAATCCGAATTTGAAAAATCAGCTTCTCTCAAAATAGCTCCGGCAAGATCAGATTCATTAAACTTACAGTAATCAAGTTTGGCATAACTAAAATCAGTTCCGTTTAATACCGAATCATTAAAACTGCATTCTACAACCGTAGAGCGGGTAAAATCTACAGAGGTTAAATCACAGTTAATAAATTTAACATCAGTAAGCTGGGAGTCTGCAAACGAAGTTGAAGTCAAATCTGCATTGTTAAATACAGCTCCTTCAATAGATGAATTTGAAAAATCTGTTTCTGTTAAATCTGCGGCATCGCCATTCATAGCTTCATTAAAAGCGTCCACATCGGTTAATACTAATTCTGCTAATTCTTCTTTAGATTTCATTTTTTTCTCCTAATTAATCAAATTCATTTGTATTGCAAGCAATACTGCCTGAGTTCTGTTTGTAACTTTTAATTTCTTAAATATGCTGTTAAGATGAGTTTTTACCGTAACATCTCTTACGCATAATTTATCTGCAATTTCTTGATTACTGGCTCCCTGTGATACAAGCGCTAATACTTCTTTTTCTTTTGGGGTCAGAGCATCAATGTTCACATTTTTATTCAAGCTTACGGCAGCTTTTGGTTGTTCTTCGTTTTGCCATCTTGCTCTTCTTAGAACCGCTTCAATTCTTGCAAGCAGATTAGGCAGTACGAAAGGTTTAACTATATAATCATCAGCTCCTATTTTTAAGCCGGTAACAACCTTTTGATCTTCACTTACCGCTGTAATCATTATAACAGGAATTCTTTCTGTTTTTTTATTTTTGCGAATTGCCTTTAAGGTATCCCAGCCGTCCATATTAGGCATCATTACATCAAGCAGAATTAAATCAAAACTGCTGTTTTCTGAAAGAATTTTTAATGCTTCCAACCCGTCAAGCGCAACAGTTACTTCATATCCGTACATAGGAAGTGCATCTTGCAGAAACTTTGGATTATCGTCAACAATAAGGATTGAAGCTATTCCGTCCATTATACCAACCCTTCTTTGAGTGCTTTCAGGGCAGCCTGAAGCCTGTCATCCACTTCTAATTTCTGCAAAATACTGGCGACATGGGCTTTTGTCGTGTTAATACTAACAAAAAGCTCATTCGCAATTTCATTATTGCTATAACCCTCCGTAATTAACTTAAGTATTTGAGTTTCTCTAGAAGTTAATCCATAATCTTTTTCAGGTGATGGTTTGTCAGGTGTCTGGGATGATTTAGAGGCGGCTTCAAGTACAATATGAGCGATACTCGGATCAAACCATGAAGCTCCGTCAAGAACTGATTGTACAACCTGAGTAAGCCGGATAGGGTTAATTTCTTTTGAACAATAAGCGTTGGCTCCGGCTTTAAGACAATTCAGAACCTCCTGAACATCATTATGAGAAGTTAAGACTACAATCTTAATTTCATGATTATAATTTTTAATAAGTTTTGAAGCTTCAATTCCGTTCATTCCCGGCAAGCCCAAATCCATAATAACAAGATCTATCGGAGTAGATTTTACAATATCAATTGCTTTTTCGGCAGATTCCGCTTCATGAATGTTTTCAAGGAAATCACAAGATTCAAAGGCTGTTTTTAAGCCGAATCTTGTCAATTCATGATCTTCAACTATTAAAATATTACTTTTCATAAACACTTTAATCCAAATTAACTTTTGATGCGTAATCTGAGTCCAGTCTTGAGCATCTAATCAAAGATTGATTTGATTGCTCTATATTTCCTTTGGCACGCAGTACCAAGCTTAAATAATAATAATATTTAAAGTTGTTTTCGTCAATATAATAAGAATTGTTTAGGAATGTTTCTGCCATAGAAACATTGCCGTCTTTTAATGCAAGACCTGCTAAACCAAGCCATATTTCATTATTAGAAATGTCTACAGAAGCTACTCTTGCTAAGTAATCATCGGCTCTCTGAGGGAATACTTTTAAAGAATTAACCAGCAAATCTTCGTCAAGATGCTCTTTTTTTAGAAGTTTTTCATACAATTTTTTAGATTTTTTTGTATTTTCCATTGCTAAATAAGTTTTGGCTATCCCTATAGAAGCTTCATTCTCTTTAGAAAGTTTTTTAGCTGATTTATAATATTTTAGAGCATCTTCATATTTTCTTTCATCATAATTTATATCTGCAAGTGTAAGAACCGCAAGATACTGATTTTTATCCTCCTTGAAGGCACGCTGTGCAAACTCTTGAGCTTTTAGAGGTTCATCACATTCATAATAGATTCTGCTTAGAAGTGCAAATATTTGCGGAGCATACTGTTTTGCCTGCAAAATAGATGCTTGCAAGACTTTTGTTGCAAGTAAACTTTTTCCTTGCAGGTGGTAGTAGTATGATAAATGATAATCTTTTAGAGGCTCGTCTTTTGCAATTTTGTATTCTACGTATTCATTAACCGCTCTGATTTTATCTTGAAAATCAATAGTCAAAAATTCTGTTTTGTTAATTTCTTTAAGCATTTTTACTGCTTGTTTCGGCTTATTGGAATCAGCAAGAATCTTTGCCTTTAATATTTTATAATTAGTATTGTTATCATTTTGAACAATAGCATTATTAATATATTTTAAAGCCTGCTGAAGGTTATTAGATTTATAAAACCCAAGAGCTATTAGATAGTTTTTGTAATCGCTTTCTGTGGCATTAGAATTGTTTAAAAGTTCGGAAGTTGTTTCTATTGCCATATTGTTATAAACAATGCTTGAGTATGCATCCGCATAATAAATCAAATCTTTCGGCTCGACCATTCCGGACGGGTAGTAGTATTTTTTTATATCTTTAACATAATTTGCAGTAAATGTATTAGCATCTAATCTCTTAAATAACTGCTCTGATAGGTCAAAAAAACCGTATTCAGCCATTTTAATTCCGTATACTAAAAATACATAGTCATCATGAACAGCTCTTGAAACTAAATCTGCAAAATCATCATGAGAAGCTTTGACATTACCCTGAAGGAATCTGTTTTCTGCTGATGCGAATTTTGCTTTGACAAAGTTATCTTTGATAACCATATCCATATTAACGGTATTTGTCTCCGCTCTAAGATTTAAAGGCTTTGCCGGAGTATCAGCAAAAACGGAGATATTTGAAAAAGCTCCGACTGCAGCAAGTATTATTAACAATTTTCTCATCGTTCTAGTCATGTTCTAAATCTACACCTACGTAATATTTGTTAAATACTTGAAGTAACATATTACTACAATTATTTACGATTGAGTAATATAAATCAAGTAGGTTATATTTGTCCAATGTGATTTTATCTTCCGGATCTATTTCAGAATCATTTTCGGACAAAAATACTTCAACAATTTTACTGAGTTTTATCATTAAAAATTTATCAACAACTTTCGGGTCAAAATGGGAACCAGAGCCGTTCATAATAATTTCTATAACTTTTTCAATAGGCATCTTGTCACGGTAATGCCTTTTAGAAGTTATTGCGTCAAATACATCCGAAACGGCGAGAATTCTACCCCCGAATGGGATTTCTTCTCCTTTTAATCCTCTATAATATCCGGTTCCGTCGTATTTTTCATGGTGAGAGCACGCAATATCTGTTATTTGTTGAAAATCCTCTGACATGTGAATTTTTTCAAGAATATTATGAGTTATTTCAACATGTTTTTGGATATGCTTATATTCTTCCGGGGTTAACTTCCCTTCTTTTTGAAGAACGGAATCCTTTATACCGATTTTACCGATATCATGAAGAGCTGCTGCTTTTTCTAAGATATAGATATCTTTCTTTTCCATACCGAACTCTTTTGCGATTAGAGTTGCATACATTTTTACTCTGGTAGAATGTCCTGACGTAATCTTATCTCTGGCGTCAATAGAGGATGCAAGCGTTTCTATAAAACTGTCAAAAATAATCTGCTGTTCTTCAAGCATTTTCTTTTGATGTTCAAATAGCTGGGCGTTTTCGAGTGAAATACCTGCACTTGAAGCTATTGCAACAAGCAAATCTTCATCATCAATTGTAAAGGTTTCGTCAAACTTATTAAGTACCTGAAATACACCGATAATATCCTGGTTAAAGTTTTTAATCGGCATGCATAAAATTGTTTTTGTTCTGTAGCCTGTCTTTTTGTCAACCTCCGGATTGAAACGCTTGTCATTATAGGCATCTTTTATATTAATTGTTTCTCCGGTTTTAACAACATGTCCTGCAATGCCTTTGTCGGCAGAAATTCTTAATTCTTTTCCGGCATCGAGTCCGGTGGCTACTTTTGAATAAAGTTCATTATGTACTTTATCATATAGGAAAACGGTACATCTGTCAGCATTGAGAGCAATTTTAGTTTCTTCTGCGATTGTTTTTATCAATACATCAATATCTTTTTCTGCTGCAACAGCCTGTCCGATTTTAACAAGAGCTATTAAAGGGTCTTTAACTTGTGCATGTGTGCTTAAGTGTGTTATTGGCGGGCATTTAAGCATAGAATTTATTTTTTCAAAGAAGTATGTTTTCTGGCATTTAATTGCGAGTTTTCTGGCTTTGTTATAGCTGATTGAATAAAGAGTGCTGTTTTTTTCTGTAAAATTAACATAGCTTAAGACCAGTTCATTAAGGATACTTGCAAGTATATCTTTGGATTGTTCAACCAAAAATGTCGCATCATTCATAAACTGGTAATAGTTGTTATAATTTTTCTTTTGGAATTCGCATAGCGCTAACAGACTGAAACATATAGGCGCATCATCGTTGTAAAGTTCTTTGTGTTTGATTATACTATCTTTAGTTTCATCAAACTTGCCCTCAAGGATTCCTTCTACAGATTCGTAAATAAAATTCTCCAGCGCCATTCAACCCTCTCTCGCAATTTTTTTGCTTTATTATATAATATAACAAAAGTGCAATATATACAAATAGTATTAAGAGGAGATTATGAATAAAATAACGGTTTTGATTCCTGTGTATAATGAAAAAGATTCTTTGCTGGAACTTCTGAAAAAAGTTGAATCTGTTGATTTTGGTCTGGAAAAAGAGATAATTCTGGTGGATGATTTTTCAACTGACGGAACAAAAGAACTGTATTCCGGTATTAATCATAAAATTCTTTACCATGAAAAAAATCTCGGGAAAGGTGCTGCTCTAAGAACAGGGCTGAAGGAAGCATCAGGAGATATTGTAATAATACAAGATGCGGATTTAGAGTATAATCCTGATGATTATCTTCCTCTTGTCCGGTTGATAAAAGAAGATAAAGCCGATGTCGTTTACGGCTCCAGATTTCTGGATAAGAGTAATTTAAAGAACTTTTTATTTTTGAGTCTTGTAGCTAACAAAACTTTAACTGTTTTAACCAATATACTTTTCGGTGCGAAGCTTACTGATATGGAAACTTGCTATAAAGCATTTAGACGAGAATTTATTCAAAATATAAACATCAAGTCAAACAGATTTGATTTTGAACCGGAAATCACTTCAAAAGTATTAAAACAAAAAGTCCGCTTTATGGAACTTCCTATAACCTATAATGCAAGAGCCTTTGCGGAAGGTAAAAAAATCGGCTGGAAAGATGGGGTTCAAGCAATCTGGACATTGATTAAATTCAGGTTTGTTGATTAGAATTGTTGATAAATATTTTTTTAAATCTTGAAGAAGGTTTATATTCATATTAAAAATGAACTGCAAGGAGTATTTATGAATATCAACCCTATCGCAGGTTATAATAAAAATCAGCCAGCTTTTCAAGCTGTTAATATGAAGTATCTGGAAAGAGCAAAGAAAGAAATTGTTAACCGAAATACTATTACAGGTCATTTATTAACATGTTTAGAGTATGATGTTAAAGTTTTTCAAACGATTTCTCCTCAAGATGGTGTGGATACAATAAAAGCTATAAGAAAACTATTAGAAGGTAATCCTGAAAATTGGCAAAATTGGATTAATGAACTTGTCGGAGAGTTTAAGTATCTTGCAAAGAAAGAACGAATAGAGCAACGCCGGCAAACCAAAAAGACTAAATCTTGTCAATAGCTTTGCCCATTAAATAATTCAGTCCGGCAGCAATTCCGATTCCAGCCAATGATCCCATTGGTCCAAAGAGCATAAACCCGACAGCACCTAAAGCAGATGTCAATACTGTTGTTGAAGTTAATCTTAGTACAGCCTTATTTATTGCTTTAACAGGTTTTTCTCCGTTCTTTATGCCATATACAATACCGCATTAGAATAGAGTTCGGTTCTTTCCTGTCTGAGTTTTTTCCCCTCTTTATCTATAATTTTCCCCTGTTTTATTACAGCTAGAGGTCTTTTAATATTTACCCCTACATTTACCCCTACATTTACCCCTTTATTTACCCCCTCAAATATTGAATTAGACTTTAGATTTGTTTCAGGATAAAACCTTTTAACCACTCTTGTATTATCCTGTGGAGAAAGAAATATTGAACCTGTTGATTCAACAACCTTTGTCACACTTTTTAAATCTTTTTTTACAGCAGGAAAATGTTCCCGGCTGTACGTCAGAAATACGGGTTTAACCATACCAAAACACCTTTAAAAAACTACACTACATATTTATTTTATATAAACACAATCTGTTTGGAAAAATTGCTTTATTTGTAACCAAATGTTACAAATAAAAAGAGCCGGAGAAAATGCTCCGGCTCTTTTTGTTAAGTATAAAACTTATACAAGTTCTACAGCGAACTGTGCGTTTCTTTCAGCAATTTCAACAAGGTTTTTAGCAACAGCAATCATAGATATTTCGGAATCCAGCTTGTTAACGCAAGAACCGCATCCGATTGCGGAAGCCCCTGAAGCGAAGGCTAAAGAAGCTGTTGTAGGATTGATTCCTGTAGCTGTCATAACAGGAATATCAATATTACGTGTTAATTCAATAGTGTTTGATAATGTTAATTCAGCTCTTTCAAGAAGCCCTCTTACACCGTTTGAAGGTGCTTCATTAGAGAAGTGTCCTTCTGTTTGGATTAAATCAATACCCATTTCTTCAAGTTCTCTTGCAAGAGAGATTTGTTCTCCGATTTCTAATTCGCCCGGGATAGTTACGCAGAAGAATATATCTTCTCCGTCAAGAAGTTCGATAGTTCTTTTTGCAAGATTAAGAACTTGTGATGCAGAGAAAGAAATTCCTTTTTTATAAAGTGCATCAAAGTTTCCGAGTTCAATAGCATCAGCACCTAAAATAGCTGCATGTGCAAGTTCTTCCGGCTTAGTTGATGATACGAAAATAGGTAAATCAGTTAAATCTTTTACCATCGTTATAATATCAGGATTAGCACAAATATCTACTGCGCTTGCGCCTGCTTTATCAGCTGCTAAAACAACTTTTGCAACTCTTTCTGCGTCAAAATTATCAATACCTGCGATAATTTTAACAGCTCTTTTTTCGCTTAAAGCTCTTTTAAAACTTTCAATCTTTGACATATTTTTCTCCTTTTTGTGCTGATTGTATATATTGTCCCGTCCATTATACATTAAATTTTGTATGATTACAAGAATGAGGTTCTATATTCTCCCTCTTTATACTTACCCCAAAGGGTATTGAGTTTTTTTATCGGGTGGTTAACTATTGAATAGGAGTAAACAATAATGAACAAATTCTTTTCTTTATTACTTTTACTATGCTGTCTATCTTCTCCGGTATTAGCATTTGATCGGGAAGAGCAGGCTGTAATATCCTTATATGAAAAAATAAATCCTGCTATTGTTTGTGTAGATTCTCAAATTTCAGACGGGATGTCCTGTGGAACGGGATGTATAATTGATAAAAACGGCACAATCTTAACAAGCGCTCATGTCGTTGATGTGGGAAAAACTGTTGTAGTTACTATGTCAAATGGTCAGAACTATACGGCAAAAGTGGTAAAAAAACTCGGTGAGAACAAAGATATTGCACTTTTGAAAATTAATGTTCCGACAGAATTAAAAACAGTAAAACTGGGTGATTCAGAAAAAATAAAAGTCGGACAAAAAGTCCTTGCGATAGGAAACCCTTTTGGCTTTAACGGCACCTTAACTCAGGGAATAATTTCGAGGATTGATTATGCCAAAAACAGGATACAGACTGATGCCGCAATTAACCCCGGCTCGTCAGGAGGCCCGCTTTTAAACAAAAATGGCGAAATTATAGGAATTAATCAGGCAATTTATAATCCTGATAATAACATTTCAAATATCGGGATTGGATTTGCGATTCCGATAAATCTGGTTAAAGAGTATTTATCAGAAATGAATAGTACTTAAATTTATGGTATAATAGCCGGTATGATAAAAAGATTTTTGATATTGGTAATATTATTATTTACAGGTTTTGTTTTTGCAGCTGAACCGGAACTAAGAGGATATGATGAGTTTACAGTTCCTGCCGGATATCATATCCCCGTAATATCTTTACAGGAGTTTTCAACTGCATATTGTGAAGAGGGCGAGGCTCTTAGTTTTATAACTTCAACCGATATTTATATATATGAAACCAATATAATCCCTAAAGGAACAAAGCTTACAGGTTTTATTGATAAAAAAAATGAGCCTGTAAAGGGTACAAATGCGGCTATGAGAGTATTCATAAATAAAATGTACCTTCCGGACGGTTTTGAGATTCCTATAAAAGCATATTTATATACTCCGAATAATAATTTCTTTGGCGGAGAACTTACTCCTCCTGCTAAATGGAATAAAATTCCTCATTACCAGAGGTGGTCAATGTTTAGAGCCATGGGCGTTTTACAGTATGTTCCGGGTGGAGAAAGAAAGATGGGAGAACATGTTACAATTTCTTCCGGAGCAAATTTGACAATGGTTTTAGCAGCTCCTGTCTACATGACTCATACATTAATTAATTGACAAATGGCTCTTAAATAATAAAATGTTATAAGGGGAGGATACTCTAATGTTAAATAAGAAGTTTACAGCCGGAATACTGGCTTTGGATTTGTTACTTTTTACACCTGCGTTTGCGGCATCCAATTATTCTTATCAGCCGACTCAAACACAGCCGGTTTATAATAGCGGCTATACTCAACAACCTCTTGAGTATAACGGGTATAATCCCAGAACAAACACTTTACAGGGTAATGTTGTAATGGTTCCTGCAGGTACTCAGATGTCTGCAGTCTTAACAACACCTGTAAGTTCTGCTCATTCAACTCTCGGGCAAACTGTAAATATGGCATTAGGTACGGATTTTTACTATAATAATAAGCTCATTGCACCGGCAGGCAGTACTCTTTATGGTACTGTAATAGAGGTTTCTAAAGCTAAGCGTGGAAGTATGAACGGCAAGCTTTGTATAAGATTTACTCAAATTTATACACCTAATGGAAGCCAGATACCGATATCGGCTGTAATAAAGACTGATGACGGAACCGGTGTCCTTGTTGGCGGAACAAAACTTGATGTAACAAAAGATTATGCTAAAGATTTAGCAGCAGGTTCTGCTGCCGGAGCTTTATCAGGCCTGGTATTCGGAGCATTAGCAGGCGGTAATATCGGAAGAGGTGCTGCGCTGGGTACAGCAGTCGGCGCAGGGGGCGGGCTGGTTAAGTCTGTTATTGATAAAGGGGATGATGTCGAAATTCCGGCGAATGCCGCTGTTGATATTGTGCTTACTCAGCCGATTACAGTCAGTGCATCTTCTTATTATTGTGAAAATTAGCAGACGGGTTTATTCAACAGGATAATTAAAAAAAATTAATAAGCGAATTATTCTGTAAAAGAGTTAGTTAAGAGAGAAAACAAGGTGTCATTATTAAATAACAACAGAAGTTTCATATTAGATGATGAGGATGATAAGGATACAAAGCCGTATGTCCTGCCTACAATTGTTACAAGCAAGCCGGAAGTTATTCCTATCAAAAACTCATTTATGATATCAACAGCTCTTCATCCGACTGTTGTCGGGTTAATTTGGCTTATTTCCATAATGCTTGCAATAATGGGAATAAATCTGGATTTGTTCGGAAAGCCAAAAGTTCAACCAAAGCGTGATATTGAGTTTGTTCTTGTTGATAAACCAGGAAAACCCAGAGATCCAAATACTAAAAACAGAGCTGATATAGATTCAAGAAGCGGCGGGAAAAATGATCCAACAAGAAAGGTTTCAATGCCTTCGCCTGCTCCAAGAAAAGCTCAAAAGCCATCTGCAGCGGCTGCAAGTGCTAATAAAATTATAAAAAAACAGCAGCAGGCTGTACAAAAACAGATAAAAAAACAAACCCAGCAGCAGGCACCTAAGAAAACCGTAACACAGCCTAAAGCTCAACCAGCTCCGGCAGCTAAACCTTCACAGGCGAAACCTGCACCGCCGACAGCCAGACCGAGTGCAAGACCTGTTTCAACGCCGGCTCCTGTTGCTAAACCGTCAACACCGTTTACAGTTCCGGCTCCAAAAGGTGCGCCTATCGGTAAAACCTTATCAACGGGACCTATCGGAGGTTCTTCAACAGCAGGGGCTGCAAAAACATCAGGCGGAAGCGGCAGACCGTCAAGCTCGGGAACTTATGCACCAAGACCTTCTTTGTCACCTTCAGCAGGCGGCGGGGGCGGTCAATTATCAAGAGGTTCCGCACCGGGTGGTACAGGAAACATCGGCAACCCCGGAGGAGGCGGAGGAGCGCCGGGGATTGATGCATTAAGAGAACCTGACTTTGGTCCTTACATGAGAGAATTACAAAGAAGAATTAAACTCAATTGGGATCCGCCTAAAGGAAATGAAAGTAAACGTGTTGTGCTATTGTTTAAGATAGCAAAGGATGGCAGGCTGCTTTCTTGCAGAATCCATCGTTCATCCGGATTACCGACGGCTGACCAGGCTGCGATGAAGGCTGTAGAGCTAACAGCTCCATTCAGACCGCTGCCTGCGGATTTTAAAGGGCAGAGTATAGATATCCAGTTTACATTTGATTATAATGTATTTGGAGCGTCAAAGTATTAATTTGAGTAGAATATAAAGAGATAAAGGGGTAAAATATTATGGATTTATTATTACATTCAATTCAACTGGACTGGCCGGTATTACTGCCGATATTAATTTGTTCAATATTGACTCTGATGGTGGCTATTGACAGAGCTGCATTTTACAATGCGAACAAAAGAAACGTTATTGAATTTATACCGAGATTACAAAAAGAACTCGTTAAGAATAATCTTATGGGAGCGCAGAATCTTGCTGTTCAATGCGGAGGTATAATAGGTGAAGTAACCGAAGAAGCTGTCAGAATATTTTCAGAACAGAAAAAAGGTTTCTCCAGATCTTTTGATATTGCTGCAGCTCTGGCTACAAGAAAGCTTGAACACAGATTGACAATATTAGGTACTATTGGCGGTGTTGCTCCTTTCTTAGGTTTGTTTGGTACTGTTGTAAGAATTCTTTATACATTCCAGGATTTAGCTTCGCAGGGTAATCAGTCTGCGGCTGTTGCAATGGGTATCGGTTCCGCTCTTATCGCTACGGCATTCGGTCTTGGGGTCGCTATTGTAGCTGTTGTTTGCTATAACACTTTCCAATCGACTGTAAGAAGATTTGAGGATGACTTCCAGTTAATCAAATTATTGTTCTTGAGTTTTGTTGATTCGGAAGAGGAAGCAGCTTTACAATCAAAATCAAGTGTAGCTCTTTAATAAGGTGAAATAATGGGTATAAAAACAGGCAAAAAAGCTTTATTTACAGAAATAAATATTACACCTTTAACAGATATTTTCCTTGTTCTGTTAATTATTATGATGGTTGTAGCTCCTACATTTCAGTCAATAGATAATTCTATAACCATACCGGAGGTTAACAGCGGAAATTCGATTGAACAGGGGAAAATAACTGTTTCCGTAACCCGTGATGGAACTCTTTATGTTCAGGATAAGCGCTCTACTCCGGAAACACTGGCGGCTGATTTAGCTGCCGTAAAAGGTGATTCCAAAGACCCTGAACTTGTTGTTAAAGCTGATGAAAAAGCCAAAAGCTCTGTTATTATGGAAATTATGGATGCCGCTCAGGATGCAAACTATAAAAAACTTATAGTTGCCGGAGAACCTCTTAATAAAAAAGAACAGAAGAAGTTAGAGGAAGCTCAGGAAGAGGCGACAACAAATTATACATCTAATAATATTTTACCTTCAAATACTTATGAGGATTGGAGTAATTAATGCGTGACAGTTTTAATGAAATAAATATTACACCGTTAACGGATATATTTCTTGTATTGCTAATCATAATGATGGTTATTGCTCCGATGCTTGATCAGCAGGGGTTGAATCTTGCGGTTCCGGAAGTTGTTGATAAACAGCAGGTTCAACAGGATCCTAAAATTATGAATATGGCTGTAACTTTTGATAATAGATATTTTTATGGTGATGAAGAAGTCCAATCTGCTGATTTAGGTAATCTAATTACTGCTCATCTTAAAGAATTTCCTGACGGGATGCTTATTCAGGTTGATGATAATTCTGACCACGGCGCTGTTGTAAAATTGATGGATGTTGCAAGGAATTCCGGAATAACAAGTATTTCTTTGGCTAGGTAATAATTTTTAAACACAAGTTGTCAAAAATATTAATCGGTTTCATTCCAAGCCTTGCTTGCTCAAGACTTTCTTCCGTTAATCTTATGTGGTCAATAAACTCGCTCCTTTTAGGGTTTGACTTAAGCACTGTAAGTATATAGTTTTGGATACTTTGTAAAACCTCTGTAACAGTGTGTTCTTTAGTTAAGTCTGTAAGTTTTTGTGAAAGGTCAAAAATATCCTTCCTTTCAAAATCCCAGTAATTTTCAAAAACTCCTTTTATAATATCGTAATTATAATTTACTCCTTCTTTTGACGGGACAAAGAAACATTGAGAACGTGAAATTATAGTAGGAAGAAGATCATCAATATATCTTGTCAAAAATATAAATGTAACTCCGGGCTGGGGTTCTTCTATAATTTTTAACAGAGAATTGGCTGTTTCTGCCTGAAAATTCGTTTGATTTAAGCCTGAAATATTTCCTTCTTCATCTCTATCACAAAATATAAACACTCTGTGGAATTCTGATGCGGACATAAGAGTTTCTTTTATGAGAGCGGCTTGTTTAATTGAAATAACTGTTTTAGAATCATCGTCTTCCGGCTTGTTATCAATTCTGGAAATAGTCATTACTGCAGGATGGGAGTGCTCTCTTATCCATTTACAGTTAAGACATTCGCAATTGTCTGATTTATCATTCTTGCAGTTTAGAAGCCTTGCCACTTCTGTCGCTAAGATATATTGTGATTCCAAATCATTCCCGTAAAAAAGTATACTCTGCGGAAGCGGTCTTGAATCGGAAGTCAGAGCCTGAGTGAAATAATTTGTTAAAAACGGATACTTATCTGATAATAGCACACTCAACCTCCGATATTAAATCAATTGATTCTGCAGATTTTAGTTTGTACTCTGTTTCAAAAAGATTCTGCTGAAGTTTGACTAAATCCGCAACCTTCGTATTTTTAAGTTTTTGCAAAGTTTGCTTTACTACAAATTCATGCTGACCTGTTAATTTAGAAAGTTCAAATGTTGAAAGATTTGATTTTGTTTTCAGGATAATCCATCTTCGTATCATTGTCTGCAATGCCGATAGAATCTCTAAAGGATGTTTCTTATCTAACAACTTTTTGAATTCCAAAAGAGCAAGGTCTTTTTTGTTTACCATTATTAAATCAGCAAGGTTAAATAAGTCCTCGTTAGAGATGGCAATTTCTTCCACCATTTTTTTAGTAACAGTCTTTTCAGGATAGGCAAGGAGTTTTAGTTTATCTAATTCCCCGTCAAATTCTCTCAAGTTGTTCCCGATATGCTGTATGAGAAGTTCAAGCGCATCATCTTTCAGGCTCAACCCCTTTTTCTTTGCTCTTAATTTTATCCAGCTTGAAATTTCTGCTGTTTTATATGTTTTAAAAGACGGAAACTCTTTTGGATTATATTTGCTTAGAATTTTATACAGCTTCCTTCTTGAATCCAGTTTCTTATTTTCATCTCTTGGAAGTTTTACTACAAAAACAATATCAAGACCTTCGGGGTTGTTTTTAAGCGCATCTTCAATATCTTCAAGTTCTGAATCCTCAAAGAAATTTTTGTTAGATAAAAAGTACTTTTCTGAATTAATAACCACAAGCATATTCCCGAACATCATAGGCGGTGTCCGGAGCGCTGTAGAAAGTTCAGAATATTCAGGATTATCAAGGACTTGAAAACTCATAGATATAAAATCCGGATTGAGTTTTGATTTCATATCCTCAATTTCTAACTCAATATTAAAGTCTTCATCCCCGTAAAAAAAGTAAACTGCCATACTATGATTATACTATAAAAAGAAAACCGGAATATTAAATATTCCGGATATAATTGTAATTATGTTTTAAAAAAATTATTTTTCTATTTTTGATAATTGTTTTTCAAGTTTAGCAATACGAGCTTCAAGTTGTTCATTTTCTTTCTTTAATTCTGCTGTGGTTTGCAGAAGTTCTTTATTTTGTTGTCTAAGCTCACCTGTTTTTGTATCAAGTTCTTTTATTGCATTAATCATGGCGTAGAACATATCTTCCCATCTGATTCTTAAGAAACCGTCTTCCCCTTTCATTACCGCATTAGGAAAAACTTTCTGTAAGTCTTGAGCGATAACACCGACACGAGGTGTCTTTTCAGGGTCGTTTTTGAAGGTATAGTTGTAGACTTTAAGTTGCTTAATTTTATTCAAGCCATCAGAACAAACTTCACCAACATTTTTCAACCTTCGGTCAGATGGGTCATAATACAAATGTCCGCCTGTTGTACGTCCTATCTTACCATATTTATAGTTGCCGTAACCAAAAAATCTTCCCCAGACATCACCTCTAGCCTTTGCTAGTGCAGTAGTCCCATCAACAATTAGCTGTCCCGGAATGTAAACTGTCGCATATTCATCTCCTAAAACTATTTCGTTATCGTGAGAAGTAGATGCATTATAGCCAATAGCCGTACTGTTTTTACCAGTAACTTTAGTTCTGTAGCCTAAAGCTAAAGAAGCACTGCCAAACGCTCTTGCATAATATCCAAAAGATGCGGCATCATAACCTGTCGCTTGTGCGCTATATCCTACTGCCAGAGAGGTATTACTTGAAGCAGTCGTTACTCGACCTATAGCCATTGAATATTTACCGGATGCATTAGAATCTGCTCCTAGTGCTAAAGAATTTTGTCCAGTTGCTAAAGCATTCCTTCCTAATGCTATACCATAATTTCCCGATGCGGTTGAATTATGCCCAATTGCCACAGATGCACCATCCCCGGAAGCTTCTGCGCTGCCTCCTATGCAGATTGAGCAATAACCACCTGCATTTGCTGAACGCCCTAACGCAATTGAATTTTGCCCCATAGCATTTGCAAGACAACCTTGAGCTATTGAGCTACTTCCTGATGCTGATGACTGTGTTCCAAAAGCTATTGAATCCCCGCCCGATGCGGTTGATGTATCACCTACTGCAAAAGAGTAAGAACCTTTAGCATAAGCTTTCCGCCCGATAGCAATTCCTGACTGACCTTCTGCAGTCGCCAGACCTCCAATTGCAACAGTTGATATTTCTCGACCTTCTGCCGTTCTTCCAATAGCAACTGCGTCTGTTGATTTTGCATTAGCATCATATCCTACAGCAACCGTTCCCGTACTGGAAATAGAATTGTTCGATATTGCCACTGAAGTGTTAATTGACGATATTCCAACCACATTAGCTCCGCCGGAACTTCCGATAGCCATTTGAGGTTCGGTACTGCTTGACTCTATATAAAATTTCGCATTATTAGCTTTTGAAGCATCCACTGCTCCTACCATTGCAGTTTTATTAGTATTCCCGTCAGGGTTATATACGATAGAACCGTTCAGACCTGCATACATCCATGGGCTGTTACCGGCTCCTGCATCTCTCATCATCTTCTTACTTACCATAGGTGCCGTTGCTGCAGCTATAATAGCTGTTATCAACAGTACTATCATCATTTCCATCAGCGAAAAGCCTTGTTTCTTCATATTTTTCCTCTTTCTTGCAACATAATTACAATTGTGTTGTGCCATGGATATAATACCAGACTATTATTGATTTGTACAGAGTATAATTTTTATTAAGAATGTTCGGAAGAATTTGTTTCTCAAACACGCATCAGCAGAAGCTTTCGCTATCGTTTCGAAACAAATTTTCCTCATTTTTCAGGTTAATTCAGGAACCCGCAGCTTGCGCCATTTTCATTTACCCCTACGACACAATTGTAATTATGTTGCATACTCCTGCTAAAGATTTGTTATAGTTAAGTTTTGTAAATTGTGTGTCTTAACAAAGTTTAAAATAGTATTTAAATGATATATAATATAGGTATATGTATATCGTCAAGAATTTGAAGGACTATGAATTGTCCCACAAGCAAAGGATTTTTGCTGGCTACATTAAGGATAATGTTGATTCTTTCGTTTGCTATGAAAAAGTAACAAACCGCATGGCAATGCGTAAATATTTTGCGCCTTCAGCTGATTATATAGTATACACTACTGCTATAGGGGATCCTTCTTTATTGGTCAGAAGAGCCGGTTAAGGATTATTCACAAAAATACTTATATGTGTTATTCTTTTTGTTATGAAGAGAATTCTAATCGCAGTGCTTTTTATATTAATAATTTTACCATCTGTGGCTGCTATGCCTTTTGTGAAATTTAACGGAAATAAATACTCCCTTTATTTTAGTGCTAAATCTCCGGAAGACGGCAGTTTTATTAATGAATATTATAAATCTGGTGAAACTTATGAAAACTGGACTGAACTCATAGGCGTGTATCATTATCCTAACGAGTATTCTCCTATAGAATTTGCAAAATCTATGTCTGAGCAGTTGAACTCAATAAGTTCTCCTAATACTTTAATGATAAATGACACTTCAAATTCAGCACTTTTAGACTTTATTCTGGTTGATTCATCCAGAATGCCTATGATACTCGAATTTAATTTGTTCAAATATGAGAAAAGTCCCGTATGCGGGACAGTTGCCATTCAATATGCAAAAAGATATTTAATTAATAATATGCTTGAAATAGATGAGGTAAAAAGTTTCTTTGATAAAAACAGAGAAAAATGCTTAAATAAGGTCGAAAAATTAAAAATTCCCGAGCTTGTTACCTATAATATAGAAAGAGGAAAATATGTAAAAAATGAAGGGATAATATCAGAGGATATAACGGGGCTTGATTAATTAAATCTTGACTTCTGCCCGTTTTTGCGCTACTGTTTAAAGTTGAACAAACCTTTTTTTAGACATTGGAGAGAGAATGAAAAAAAATATATTTATAATAGTTGTAATAGTGCTTGCTCTTATTTTGGGCAGAGCTTTTATTTCAAAATTTGATAAAATTAAAACCGCAAAGATGCAGGCAAAAATGAGTGTACCTGCGGTAACTGTTGAAGATGTTGAAACAAGGAGCGTTGTTCGTCAATTTGAATCTCCTGCGAGGGTTATGTCAAAATACAGGGTAAATATACTTGCCCGTATTAGCGGATATTTAACAAAAAGCTATTTTAAAGAAGGGGATTATGTAAAAGCAGGTCAGGTATTGTTTGAGATTGAACCGCAGCAATATCAATACTCCGCTAATCAAGCAAAAGCCAATCTTGATAATGCCCGATCTCAATACGAATATTACGAAAAACAGCTTGCAAGGTATAAAGAGCTTGTAAGTCAGGATTTTATCGCAAGAGCTGACTATGATAATATTCTTTCACAAAGAGATGCATACCGTGCTCAGGTTGAGAGTGCAACAAGCGCATATAGAGATGCGGAAAGGAATCTCGGCTATACTCAGGTCAAATCTCCTGTTGATGGCAGAGTCGGTATTATAACGGTGACTGTCGGAAACTATGTTACGGCATCAAGCGGTCCTTTAACAACAATTAACAGTTATGAGCCAATGTATGTAACCTTCCCGATGGATGCAAAAGATTATGTTGAGCTCGTCAGAATTGATAAAAGTGCTGATGCAAAAAGAAAAGTAGAGTTTATTTTTAGTTCAGGACAAAAATATGAGCTTGAGGGAATTCAGGATTTTTATGACAACAAGATTGATGAAACAACAGGCACCATTACTTTAAGAGCTACCTTCCCGAATCCTAAGAATCAGTTGATACAAGGGGATTACGGAAGAATTATAATCTATTCCAATGCAAAAGATGACATGCCTGTAGTTCCCCAAAGTGCAACTCAGGAAAATCAGGAAGGCAGATTCCTTTATATACTCGATGAGGAAGGTTTGCCTAGAATGGTTTATATAAAAACTATGGGACAAACAAGCGACGGTATGTGGATTGTATCTGAAGGGGTAAGCAAAGGAGATAAACTTGTTACAAGCGGATTGCAGAAAATTGTTCCGGGTAAACCTGTACGTATAATTGAAACTGATCCGGCTAAGCAGGTTAAAAAGGAAAAGAAACAGAATATCTTTGTAAGAATTATTAATAAAATAAAAGGCGGTTCATAGGAACTATAGAGGAAATATAATGGCAGGTAATTTATTTATAAGAAGACCGAAATTTGCAATAGTAATCTCTCTCGCAATTATTCTGGCGGGGCTGATTTCTATGACAACACTTCCTCTTGAAGAATATCCGTCTATTACTCCGCCGCAGGTTATTGTAAATGCAACCTATGCCGGCGCCAGCTCTGATGTAATTACTTCAACTATTGCAGCTCCTGTTGAACTGCAATTGAATGGTATTGAAAATATGATTTATATGACTTCGGAATCTCAAAACGGGTCATATAAATTAACGCTTTTCTTTGAAGTAGGTACGGATCCGGATATGGCGCTTGTAAACGTACAAAACCGTTTGCAGCTTGTAACTCCACGTTTGCCGGAAGAAGTCAGGCGTTATGGTTTAACCGTTAGAAAGTCAACCGGAGGTCCTGGTTGTTTAATGTTATCTTTAACCTCTCCGAACGGGACATATAATTCTCTATTCCTTGCTAACTACGCAACAATGTATGTTAAAGACGAGTTAGCACGTGTAAAAGGGGTTGGTAATATTAATGTATTCGGTGCCGGCGACTACTCGATGAGAATATGGCTTAAACCTGACAAAATGGCAAGCTTAGGGGTTTCTACAACGGATATTAATAATGCAATTACAGCTCAAAATACCCAAACTCCTGCCGGTAATATTGGTGTAGAGCCTATGGATACACCTCAAATGATGAAATTCACATTGAGAACCAAAGGGCGTCTTGCTGATGTAAGCGAGTTTGAGAATATTGTTGTTAGATCGAATGTTGACGGTTCAAATGTTTTATTAAAAGATGTTGCCAGAGTTGAACTCGGAGCTGAACTCTATTCTTCATCCGCAACAATCGGCGGGCATGAGTGTGCAATGATTTCTATAGCTCAATTACCGGAAGCCAATACGATTGATCTGGTTAATCGTATAGAGGCGAAAATGGAGGTTTTAAGTAAGAGCTTCCCTAAAGATATTCAATACCATGTTCAATACGATGATACAGAATTCGTAAAAGAATCAATACATGAAGTTATAAGTGCAATTATTCTTGCAATTGTTCTTGTTAGTGCGGTTACGTATATGTTTCTCGGTACTGCAAGAGCATCTTTAATTCCGTTCTGTGCAATACCTGTTTCGCTGATTGGCGTATTTATATTTATGGCAATGTTAGGATTTTCTATAAATCTTTTAATTTTGTTCGGTTTAGTACTCGCAGTCGGTCTGGTTGTTGACGATGCTATTGTTGTACTTGAAAATACTCAACGCCATATTCAGGACGGTAAAAATGCAAGGGAAGCTACTGAAATTACAATGGAAGAAGTTTTTGGCGCTGTTGTTGCGACTTCTCTTGTATTAATGGCTGTATTTGTTCCTGTATCATTTATGTCAGGTATTACGGGCCAAATGTTCAGGCAGTTTGCCGTTTGTATCGCTACTTCCATCGGTTTGTCGACAGTTGTGGCATTGACTCTTTCTCCTGCTTTATGTTCAACAATATTAAAATCCGGTGAAGAGAAAAATGACTTTGAATTTATCCAAAAATTTGAGGACTGGTTTAACGGTTTAAGAGGAAACTATCTGGATATTGTTCATAAATTCGTAGAATCGCCAAAGCGTACAATGCAGGTGCTTCTCGGTATTGTTTTGTTTATCCTTGTAATGTTTAAGATTACTCCTACGGGTTTTTTACCGGATGAAGATAAAGGAGCTTTCTTTACTCAAGTACAGCTTCCGGACGGAGCTACTCTCTCCAGAACCGGTGAAGTAGCACAGAAAATCACTGACCAGATAATTAATATTCCGGGGGTTGAAAGTATAATGCAGGTTAACGGTTTTTCCGGCGAAAACACTGCGTTTATTGTAACAAAACTCAAGCCGTGGTCAGAAAGAAAGACAAAAGCACTTTCTGTTAATAATATTATAAAACAGGTTAATGCAATTACTGCCAAATGTACCGAAGCAAATTCTTTTACATCTCAGCCGGCAGCAATTTCCGGTATGAGTAACTTCGGCGGGTTTGAGTATCAGTTACTTGATAAAGGCGGGAGAAGTTCCGATGAGTTGTTTAATGAAGCAACTGCCCTCCTTGCGGCGGCCCGAAAGAGTCCGGAGTTTGCAAGCTTGTACACTTCATATACAGCGTCCCTTCCGCAGGTTATTGTGACCGTAGAAGCAGAAAAAGCCATGGCTCAAGGTGTAACTATTGCTGAAATTTATTCAACACTATCTGCTCAGTTCGGTTCTACTTATGTAAATGACTTCAATAAATTTGGCAGGGTTTATCGTGTTTATATGCAGGCGGATGCTCCATACAGAGCAAACCTCGGTGATTTAAACAAGGTTTATGTTAAAAATACTGCCGGTAAGATGGTGCCTTTAACAGCAGTTGTATCCTTGAAAAATGTAGTCGGTCCGTATTCATTAAAGAGATTTAATATGTATCCGGCAATTACTATCAATGGCACACAGGCAAGCGGGGTAAGTTCCGGTGAAGCAATGGCGGAAATGGAACGGGTTTCCAATGAAGTTTTACCAATTGATATGGGTTATGCCTGGTCGGGAACTTCTTTACAGGAGCAGCAGTCATCAGGTCAAATTGGACCAATTCTTGCAATGGCTCTAACCTTTGTATATTTGTTTCTGGTTGCTTTGTATGAAAGCTGGACATTACCGATTGCGGTACTTATGATATCGCCAATTGCGTTGCTGGGCGCGTTGTTCTTCCAGTATGTTTCAGGACTTGCACTTGATATTTATGCTCAGGTCGGTCTGGTTATGTTAATTGGTTTGAGTACAAAACAGGCAATTCTTATTGTAGAGTTTGCTAAAGATGCAATGGAAAAAGACGGTATGAATTATATTGATGCAGCTATGCAGGCTGCTAAACTTAGATTCCGTGCTGTTATGATGACAAATATCGCATTCATTCTCGGGTTGCTGCCTCTTGTATTTGCACACGGAGCCGGCGCCGGAAGCAGACATTCAATCGGTGTTTCAGTATTCGGAGGTATGCTTGCTGTTGCGTTTATCGGAAGCTTGTTAGTTCCGGCTTTCTTTGTAACGGTTAATGTTATGAAAGAAAAAACAGCTCAGCTTATTGCTAATCTAAGAAATAAAGGTAAATAGAGAAAAATAAATGAAAAAAATATTTATAACATTTTTAATATTATCAATGTTTCAGCAGGTTTCATATGCTGCATTCTGGCACAAGACACCTAAAGAACAGTTGGGTAATACTATAAAAAAAGAGGAATATCCTGACAGCAAAGATGTAGAACCTACAATTGACCCGAATCAAGATACACTTCTAATAAAAGGCGGTATAGAAGAAACTATGGATATTACTCTTGAGGAATGCCTTAGGTATGCTCTAGGAAATAATCCGAGAATTCAGTCTGCTATGCAGGATGTGTTTGCATCTGATGCAAGAATTCGACAAGCCTGGTCGGCTTACTTCCCTCAATTCGGATGGCAGACCGGTTATACCAGAATAAAACAGCTGCAATTGTCAGATGCGTTGGGACAAAACCTTACATTTAATTATTTTGTTCTGGGGCAAATTTCTGCAACTCAGATGCTTTATGATTTCGGGGTTACTCAGAACCAAGTTACAATAAGAAAATTGGATAATCAAGGTTATAAAATTACATTAACAGGTACTGTTAATGATGTAGTTTGTGAAGTAAAAAAAGCTTATTTTAATCTTCAGTATGCGCTTGAAGCAAAGAAGGTTGCCCTGGAGATGGTAGAAAGATATGAAGCTTTTTATGAGCAGGCAAAGGCGTTTTATAAAGCGGGAACATCTCCAAAAGTAGATGTTACAATTGCAGAAGTTAATTTAAGTAACGCAAAATTACTTTTGATTCAGGCTGAGAACTCTGTTGATATTGCGATGGCAAGGTTAAATAACACAATGGGGATGCCATATGCAAACAGATATAATATTTCTGATAACTTAAGATACAATCCTTGTGAAATAACGCTGGATCAGGCAATGAAAATTGCAAGAGAATCCCGACCGGAATTTCTTTTGGCTGATGTTAAGGTCGAAGAAGCAAGACAAAATGTAAAATTAGTAAAGAAATCTTATTTTCCGCAGTTAACCGTTGAAGGTCAGTATCAAATAGGCGGTAAGACTTTTGTCTCAAATTACGGTTATAATTTCGGCGGATACTTGAATTTCCCGACCGTAAACGGAATGTTAATTAAAAATGAAATAAAAGAAGCAAAAGCTCTGCATTCCAAAGAACAGGCTAATGCAGCGAATACTAAGAATAATATTTATTATGAAGTTCAGCAGGCATACTATGCAATGATTGAAAAGAAAAATTCTATACCGGTATCATTTTTAGGAATGAAACAGGCAAAAGAAAATTATGAACTTTCATACGGCAGATATAAAGTTGGTGTTGGTAATCCGGTTGAATTAAAAGAGGCGCAGACCCAATATCAGAACGCCCTGTTAACCTATTACAATTCTTTGTATCAATTTAATGCCGCAAAAGCCGATTTAGAAAAATATATAGGTAAAAATATTGCTGATGGGGAAGTTCAGCTTGATACAAGCAAAGCTAAAACTAATAAGAATTCAAAAAAACATTCAAAGCATGTTTCATAGTATATTTGATGTATTGAGCATAAGTGGAAGGTATTATATAATTCTAATAAAGCAGGAGATTAAAGTATGTTACCAATCATAACGGAAGAAATATCATCAGAAATTTTTTCAGAAGTGTTTCAGGATATTCAAGCCTGGCGTAAGAATATGGTTCAGTATTTAAAAGAAGAGAATCCTGAAATCAATTCTGCTATACTTGAAGTGGCTAAATATGACGAAGCTATAGATTTAAAAGCTGTAGCTTTAGGTGCATATTTATCATACAGATTAATTGAAACAGCTGCAGAATCAGAAGGCTTGGCTCTGGAAGACTAGAGATATTTTTAAAATTTTAAAAAGGATACTGTATACAACCAGTATCCTTTTTTTGTTTATCAAAATGTTAAATTTTAGTTAAAAAAATGAGAAATTTAGGTAACCTGAGTAATAATATAAGTGTTAGAAGTAATGTAGACTGTATTAAGAAACGAAAGGAGAATATTATGAAATTCTTAATTAAAAAATCACCTGACGGATTCATAAAATCAGTTAACGATGAAATTAGTTCTATTTTAAACAGAAATTTTGACAGCTTCTTCCCAGAGTACATATTTAATGAAGAAATGGACAAATATGCAATGCCTGTTGAACTTCATGAATCTGAAAAAGAGTACAGTGTAAAGGCTGAATTACCTGGGGTTAAGAAAGAGGATCTTGATATAGATATTGATAAAAACCACCTTACTATTAATGCAAAGAAAGAAGAGGAACATAAAGAAGATACTAAAGGCTTCAGAAAATCTGAATTCAGGTATGGTGAATTTTCAAGAACTGTTTACTTCCCTCAAGAAATCGATGTTGATAAAACAACAGCAGAACTTGAGCACGGTATTTTAGCTATAAAAGCTCCAAAATTATATGCAGAAAAAGGTGATACAAAGAAATTAACAGTTAAATAATATACAGTATCAATGATTTACGGGGCGTGTTTGATTATATCAAACACGCCCCGTTTTGTTTTCTTTATTTTCTATGTTTTAAGTATAATTAAATATAAGATTATATTAAGGAGTGGAAGATGGAGTGGATTTATTTGTTTATTGCCGGTGTATTTGAAGTAAGCTGGGCTATATGTTTAAAGTATTCGCACGGATTTACTATTCTTATTCCTTCGATATTGACAATAATTCTTATGGTTTTGAGTATTTATTTTTTAGCTCTGGCATTAAAAAGTCTACCCCTTGGAACAGCTTATGCAATATGGACAGGAATAGGAACCCTTGGGACAGTTATACTTGGTATTATTCTTTTTAAGGAACCTGCTACTGCAATAAGGCTTCTTTGTATAATGCTTATTATCTGTGGAATTACGGGTTTAAAACTTATTTCAAACTAAAATTTTTGATTAGTGAGTACGTTTCCATTCTTTAATTTTTTCAAGTTTATCTTTATATTTAGCTTCTAACCCTTGTTCTGTCGGATTATAGTAAACTTTTCCTGCCAAAGAATCCGGTAAACACTGCATGTTGGTGAGTTTTTCTTTTGTATCGTGCGCATACTGGTAACCTTTGCCGTAATTTAGTTCTTTCATTAATTTTGTCGGGGCGTTTCTTATTACAAGCGGAACCGGTTCTGCAATTTCTCGTATTGCATCAATTTTAGCAGTATTATAGGCAAGTTCCATCGCATTAGATTTTGGAGCCAAAGACATATAAACTACAGCTTGTGCAAGGTTAACAGTACATTCTGGCATCCCTATAAAATGGCATGCCTGATAAGCTGCAACAGCCTGTTCAAGGGCTCTGGGGTCGGCTAAGCCAACATCTTCGCTTGCAAAACGAATAATTCTTCTTGCAACATAGAGCGGGTCTTCTCCTGCTTCAAGCATTCTTGCAAGCCAATAAACTGCTGCATCGGGATCAGAATTTCTCATTGATTTATGTAATGCTGAAATTATGTTGTAATGCTCTTCCCCGCTTTTATCATAGAGAAGTGATTTCTTTGAGATGCACTGTTCTAATGTTTCATCCGTAACAGTAATTTCTCCGTTTTCACTGACATTTCCGTTTAGGATTACCATTTCAAGAGTAGAAAGCGCATTTCTCGCATCTCCGTTGGCAAATTTTGCAATAATTTCAAGATGGTTCTCAGAAATATTTATTTTCTGTTCTCCAAAGCCCCGTTCGTCAGTTATAGCCCGCTTTAAAAGCGTAACTAAATCATCAGTTTTTAAGCCTTGTAATACAAATACTTTGCATCTTGAAAGAAGCGCACCGTTAACTTCAAACGAGGGATTTTCTGTTGTAGCACCGATTAGTATAATACTTCCTTTTTCTACAAAAGGTAAAAAGGCATCTTGCTGGGCTTTGTTAAACCGGTGTATTTCATCTACGAAAACGATTGTCCGCTCGCCCATTTTGCGAGCCTGCTCAGAGTTTGCCATGACTTCTTTTATCTCTTTTATTCCGCTTGTAACAGCTGAAAAATTGATAAAAGTTGAGTGTGTTTTATTTGCAATAATACTTGCAAGAGTAGTTTTCCCTACTCCCGGAGGTCCCCAGAAAATAAGAGATGTTATATTGTCATTTTCTATAAGCCGGCGGAGAATCTTGCCTTCACCTATTAAGTGAGTTTGTCCAACAAATTCATCCAAATCTCTAGGTCTAAGCCTGGATGCAAGAGGCTGGTTAACTTCGTTTTCAAAAAGTGATTTCTGTTCCATATCCATTAATCCCTTTGTCCGCATTCAGGCTCGGCATGTATAATAATTGTTACCTGTCCCATATTATTATGAATAAGATCTTCTATTTCATCACAAATACGATGGCATTCAAGAATTGCCATATCCGGCGGGAAAATCATTGTCAGTTCAATATCAAGTGATGGCCCGCATCTTCGGGCTTTAATCTTTTTAATTTTTAAAATACAATCAGTTTTGTATGTTTTTATAATTTTTTCAATAGCTTTTAATTCTTCAGGCGGTAAAGACCCGTCAAGAAGATTATTTAAGGTTTCTTTTGAAATTATAAATCCTGCTTTGAAAATAAATAGGGCAACCAGTATTGCAATTATAGGATCCAAAATATGAAATCCCGTAAATTTAATCAATATAAGCCCTATCATAACTCCGAGAGAGGAATAAATATCTGTTCTTAAGTGCTCTCCGTCAGCGAAAAGAGAAATGGAATTTGATTTTTTTGCAACTTTAAAAAGTACAGAACTAACAATCCAGTTTGCAATTACGGCAAATAGCATAACTGCAATACCGAGTGTGGTATCAACTTCAAAGGTTTCAGGATGAATAAGCTTTTTTACAGCTTCATAGATAATATAGAAAGCTGCAAAAATAATCAATCCGCCTTCAATAAATCCTGACATGTCTTCGTATTTCCCGTGTCCGAAAGGATGATCACTATCAGCCGGCTCTGAGGATTTTAAAACTGCAAAAAATGTCAGTACAGATGCAAGAAAATCGCTTAGTGAGTGAATTGCTTCTGAAATTATACTAATTGAACCGGATAAGATTCCGGCTAAGAATTTTAAAGCAATTATAGCAGCATTGGATGTGATAGAAAGCCCTGCTGCAAATTTTTTCTCTGCAACAATATCCATACATATTATTTTAGCATAGTTAAAGATTTTCTTACAAATTTTGATCTTATAGATTTTTACTCATAAGTTTTTCAGCATTTTTATATGCAAAATTATGTACGCTAAATGGTGAAACTGTCAAGCCCTATAATAAATTAAAACCGAATTATGATTTTACTGAAATTATAGGAATATCCCTATGTATACAATAATCTAAAATATCATTATCTACTTCGGATAACTTTCTTACATTTCTAACAAGAACTCCCATTGGTTCAGGACGAATTAAGCCTTCAGATAACTTATTTTCTTTAATAACTTTTTGAATAGCTTTTGCAAGATCCAAATCAATTTTTTCGATTTCTTCTAATGTCTTACAGTCTTTTATTTTAAACATTCTTGCAGAATATTGCCGTTGAGATAAATCTAGAATATTTTTAAGCGAATTTGGGAGCAAAGATAAAGTTCCCGCTTTATCCCCCTCAAGAGGAAGAGAACAATTTTCATAACAATAGATGTTTTTATAAGCTCCTGTTCCACTGTCAATATCTGTATTTGCTTGCACATGCCAATCGGCGGCTTTTCGAGGTCTAAGTGCAATTGCATAACCTCCTTTATTAAGATTTATTGGTTTTCCAGCGCCATTGATCCCTATACAAAGTAACATATTAGGATCCGTGATTTCCAGAGCTTCTATAATGTTTATAGCTTCTTTGTTTGGAATTCTATGTGCTGCTATAGCTAGAGATTGTTCATCTTTTATTGTTGCCAATTTTATTTTTTTACCGTTATAATCGACTGTCTTAATTTTTAATACTGATTCAATATCATTAACTAGAGGTGGTATCGGATTCGCAAGTCTATAGTCCCTTCTATAAGTCTTTGTGTCAATTACCGTATCAATAATTTTGCGTTCATCAATGGGAATACTATCTAAAATTCTTTTTACAATCTTACCATATGATGTACTAAAAGTTTCTTGCGAACTCATATCTAAATATTTAAATATTTTCATTTTAGATTGTAAAATAGAAACTTCTTTAAGCATACTATTTTTCCATCTAACTTCATGTGGAGAGATAGCTGAAATAAAACTATTTAAAAAATCTTTTCTTTCTTGAACAGAAATCTTTTCTAAATCGTCTAGCCCTATATTTTTTAATAAATCAAAATCCTTGAATTCTAAGAGTCTGGAAGTCGTGCTTGTTAAAGGCTCAATTCCCAGAATATGTTTTACAGAAATATAGTTATGACCACGTCGAAGAATTCTATCTAAAATAATGTTGGTCGATGTTTTTTCCTGATATAAAAATCTTTCCCTTGCCCACTGAATAGTTTTAGGATTAATCGAGCCTACTAGTTGTGATTTTACAGTATCGTCATCAATAGAATTTCTTAACTTATCATCACTACGAAATTCTCTTATAATTTTTGCAGTGTCGTCGGTCCAGAATGGCAAGCAAGTAGGCGTTTCACCCAGACTGAGGAGTTCATCCAAATATTTAATATTGTCGTCTGTAACCAATTTAAAAATATATTCAGTATTTCCAGTTGCTACATCTGAAATATCTAATTTTTTTAATAAATATTCGATTTGGTTTTTATTTCTATGAGTAATGGGTAAATTTGCTAAAATATCTAAATCGAACCCTTTTCTTATAAGCTCTGGTATAATTTCCAATTGAGCACCGGGTTCAGAATTTATTAAATTATATTCACTAAATAGCTTAGTAAGAATTTTGTCTAACTTCTTTTGTGGTATTTTTTGAACAGCTTCAATCCCCATTAGTTCATCATATAAATTTAATTTTTCTGGAGTTAATAATTTTTTATCTATATAACTAGGTATATCGGTTCTTTCATCTAAGATTTTTTTAAAAGTACTTGGTTTCATATCAAGTATTTCTTCTGTACTAAAATTTTTTAATTTCATTTTTTGTACGGGTTTTGAGACTTTTACTGTATCTCCTATATCCTTAAGTGAAAGGCGCAAGTCTTTAAGGTCCGTTGGGTTTATTGGTGTTGCTTTTTTACAAAAAATGCCCGTCGTGTTATAACCTTTTGTTACAACTAATTTGGTAGCATTATCTGTGTAGTTAGCAATAGAGTGTAATAGTTGTGACCCTGCTTTTAAACCCATATGATTTCCCCCATAAAAATCCTCTTATTTATACAAAATAATTTTCCCTTAAGAAATTGCTAAAAATTTGTTTATTATTAAACTTTTGTTACAAAGATTTAAAATTTATTCTTAAACAAAATTATTTAGTCCGTAGGTTGGGCTTTTATGAATTGTCCCCCCTAAAAACGTAATCAATCAGTAGCAGGGTAGACTTTAGTCTACCATTTATATTATTTGAGTAAATTAACATTGTTTGACATTTTAAAAATAAACAATGTGGTAGTGGTAGATTAGTAGGGCAGAAATAGTGGTAGACTAAAGTCTACCCTACTACCCCTAAAATCCGTAACACAAGCCGATTGTCCGAAATAATCGCACCATCTGCCCTACGCAAACCACTCACTTTATTACAAGCCTAAAATAAAACAGAGATAGAAAAAATCTATCTCTGTTTTATTCACGCGTGGAGGGATTCGAACCCCCGACCTTTTGGTTCGTAGCCAAACGCTCTATCCAACTGGGCTACACGCGCTTAATCTGGCGGGTAAGTTAATCTACCTAAAAACTATACCAACAATATAAAAAATTTTCAACTGTTTGATTAAATTCACCACCGGATTAAACGTAAACTTTTCTTACATTTTTTCTCTCTTTTCTTGATGACGTATATTTTTTTTTATAAGATTGAATTGTTCGCAAATCAGTTTTTTATGGAGAGTTTTAATGAGAGAATTTGAAAGACGAAATCCATATATGGATTACAGAAATGCTGTCCCTTTTATGGATTTATCCGGTTTTATTGTAAAGCAGCCTTCTGCGATAGATGAAGTTCCTGCTAAATCTCTTCAAGAGTACTTGAAACGTAAGAAATTCTCTACTATGATTAATTTCAGAAGGATGCAGTATTGCAGACTTGTCGAGGAGTACAGGAATGGACGAAAATAGTTTTATTAATATAGCAAAAAAAGCTAAAGAAACTTCAAAAAGAACAGCGGTCTTAAGTTCTGATATCAAAAATAAAGCTCTGGTTTCAATGGCTGAAGCTTTGAATTTACATAAATCAGAAATATTTGAAGCTAATAAAATAGACCTTGAAGAAGCAGCTCTAATGGTTCAAAAAGGTGAAATGACGCAGGCTCTTTATAATCGTTTAAAACTTGATGAAAACAAGATGCGGGATATGGTTCAAGGAATTGTTGATATTTCAAACCTTGAAGATCCTATCGGGAAAATTCTATTAAAAAGAGAACTGGATGAAGGGTTAATATTAAAGAAAATCTCTTGTCCGATAGGTGTGCTCGGGATAATTTTTGAAGCACGTCCGGACGTTATTTCGCAAATTTCTGCACTGGCTTTAAAATCTTCAAATGTTGTAATTTTAAAAGGCGGTAAGGAAGCTATTAACACAAATAAAGCTATTATGGATGTTATTCAAAAAGCTCTGTCTTCCGTAGATGGGCTGCCGGAAGGTATTATAACCCAAGTGTTTACACGTGATGATGTCGCTCAGATGCTAAAATGTGATAAATATATTGACCTAATAATTCCTCGCGGCGGTAACAGTCTGGTTAAATTTATAAAAGAAAATACAAAAATTCCTGTTCTGGGGCACGCTGACGGTATCTGTCATCTCTTTGCCGATGAATCTGCTGATTTTAATAAGGCTTTAAATATTATTATTGATGCAAAAACCCAGTATCCAAGTGCTTGTAATTCCGTAGAAACCCTTTTGATTCACAAAAATTTCCCAAAATCGCATGAGCTGCTCGCCGGTCTGAAAGCTGCTGGAATTGAACTCGTATCAAATCCTGAAAGCTGGCATAAAGAATATTCTGATAAAATTATGTCATACAAATTTGTTGAATCTGTAGAAGAGGCGGTTAACCATATTAACACATACTCATCAGGTCATACTGACGGTATTATAACCGAAAATCATGCGAATGCGGCATATTTTCTTTCTGCTGTCGATTCGGCAGGAGTTTATCATAATGTATCAACCCGTTTTGCAGATGGCTTCCGTTACGGATTCGGCGCAGAAGTCGGTATATCTACCAATAAAACTCATGCAAGAGGGCCTGTCGGATTGGAAGGTTTGACTATCTATAAGTATACTCTTGAAGGGAATGGCAATATAGTAAAAGATTATGCAGAAGGTAAAAAGACCTTTGCACATAAGGATTTATTATGAAAGTAGGAATAGTAGGTTTAGGGCTGATTGGAGGCTCTATCTTTAAAAAGCTCTCTTCTCTTGAAGAATATGAAGTTATAGGTGTTTCAAGAAGTCTGGACGGCGTAGAAAATGTTAGCCGGGACTATGAGTCAATAAAAGACTGTGATTTAGTTTTTGTTTGTACCCCGATGAACACTGTTTTAAAAACTCTTGATAAGCTTAATGAAATTTTACTAACGTCGACTGTAGTGAGTGATGTAAGCAGTTTAAAAGGCTTTGTGTCCAAAAAGAAATATAATTTTAATTTTATACCGTCACACCCAATGGCGGGAACGGAAAAAAACGGTTGGGAAAATTCTTTTGAAGCCCTTTTTGAGGGCGCAAAATGGGCTATAACTCCGCTGGAGGGTATTATTGATGAAGGTTTTGAACTTTTGGAAAAGGTTATTGAAGATTTGGGCGCCGATGTTATTATAACTACGCCTGAAGAACATGATAAAGCTGTAGCCTTGATTTCTCATGCTCCGATGGTAATTGCGCAAGCTATGTGTAAGACTGTTCAGTCTAATAAACTTGCACAGGCTTTGGCTTCAAGCGGTTTCAGAGATACGACAAGATTAGCTCTTTCAAATCCCGAAATGGCTGTTGATATGGTGAATTTGAATAAAGAAAATATCCAAAAAAGCATAGAGGAAGTTTCGCTTTCTCTGGATGAGCTGTTAAGCGGGGATTATAAGACACAGATAAAGAAAATAAGAGAATTTAGAGAGAACCTTTATCCTTGAGGCTTTCTAAAAATTCTTTATTAGCGTCAAGAGTATCTTTACTTGCTACAATTGAATAAATAGGCGGGTTCTTGAATACTTTTTCAGCAAATTCATTTATATCTTCTCTGGTTATTGAGTCTATAATATTATAAACTTGATTGTCGAAATCAATACCGTATTTTGACTTCAATCCTCTGGATAAAGCTTTGAGTTTAGAACTTGTACTTTCTTTTTGAAGAAGGGCTGCTTTAAGTGACCTTTTTGCGCTTTCAAGGTCAGAGTCTGAGTATTCGGAATTTTTCAGAGCTGTTATTTGTCTGTTAAATCCGTTAATAGATTTCTGCAAGTTATTATAGCTGATTTCACCTATTTCTTTATTATCGGTTGTGGTTAAGATGTTAAGAGAAAGTTCTCCGCAGTTTCCTATTCTGCTAATATCAGAATAAACTGAGTAGGCAAGGTGTTCTTTTTCTCTAAGGTTATTAAAAAGTCCTATTGTGCTGGATGATGATAATAGAGTGTTCATAATATGGCTTATTGCATACTCTTTGATACTGTTTTCCAGAGGGAATTTAAAAGTTTCCATAATATCCGCCTGAGAATTAGAAGATTCGTGTGTAAGTACTTGAACCTTTGTATTATCTTTATATACATCAGGTATTGTATAATCTTTAGGTTTTACCAGTCTTAACGAATTAAAATTTCTAATTACATTATCTTTTAAGATTTCACCAGATTCAGGAATAGCCATTGAAATAAACGCATATGAGTTGTTTAAAATATATTGGTGGAATTCCTTTATTTCGTCAGTAGTTATACTTTCTAAATTCTCTAAAATATCATCAGTTGACGTATAAAGTGGATTTATTTTTGATTCGTTGTTTATATATAAATCGTTAGTATTTTTTTGATGATTAAGCAGACCTTCTTTAAGTTTATTTTTAGCTTTTTCCAAATTTTCTTCAGTAATTGCAGGATTATATAATAAATCTTTTGCAAGATTTACTGTAAGTTCAAATTTGTCCGGGCGGGATGCTCCATAAATAGTTAATCCGCTCTTACCGACCAGCCCTATTGTAATAAGATTGTTTTTTTCTTCCAGCTTGTTATAGTTTTCTTCAGAAAGATTTTTGGTTCCCATATTCATTATTAAATCCAGCAACTCTTTGACACCGGGTTTTATTGATTTTGGCTGCTCAAACCGATAAGTAATATTAAATTGCGGATTTGAGCTCTTTGCTTCATATAAAGCAAGTTCAACGTTGTTATTAAGTGTCATTGTATGAATTTTATTCATGTTTAATGGTTTTTTAGAAGAATTGCCTTTAAAAGAAATTTCTTGATTTGTCTTAGGGTGTACAACCGTAATTGCAGCCTTATTTAAATCAAAGTATTTTTTTATGAACGTATTAACATCTTCCGGATGAATACTATTTAGTATTTCATCATAGTTTGTTAAATAATCGAAATTGCCGTCAAAAATAGCCTTGCCGGTTAAGGTATTTACATAAATACCATGTTCCATATTATTATCTCTTTTTATTAAAAGAGCCTGTTTTATTCTTTCGAGTTCTTCAAATGTAAGTTCCGGAAGATTATTTATACTGTTATAGAAGGTTTTTAAGCCCTGTTCTACTTTACCTTCTGCACAGTTAAAAGTATAATAGAGAAATGTCGGATTATTAGGGTTTGTACTTACTTTTTCAGAACCGAGTTCAGGATGAATATTAATATCATCAAAAGCTTTTATCAGTCTTGCAGATGTAGAATTCAAGTAGTTAGCTGCAATATCAAAAAGCACTTGTTCTTTCGTATTATTACTTCTTGGACCTGCAAAGCCTATCATAACATTTGCCGCAACAGATTTGTCGTTAATAAAATCTTTCCTTTTGGTCGTTTTAATAGGATTCATCGGAGTTTCATAGATTTTCCCCTGAGGAATACGCCTGCTTCTAAAATTCTTTGCTACAAGTTCAATAGCTTCATCCGGATTTATATCTCCTGTTATAACAAGATTCATGTTTGAAGGAACGTAGTATTTATTATAATAATCTAATACATCCTGTCTTGTGAGGTTCTGGATATGCTTAACACTTCCGCCTACGAGTTCGTCAGCGGAACTTTTTATATTGAATAAAGTTCTAAGAGTCTGATCAATAGCAATAGTTTCAGGATTATCAAGTATCATATTTATTTCAGAAGATACGGGAAACTTTTCTTTTTCTATCATTTTATCGGACAGCGTCAAATCTTCGGTCATGGCTGCTATAATCTTAATTTGAGTTTCCAGGTCTTTATCATCAAGCTGCGGGGTGGAATTTACATAATCTGTTAATGCATAATTCGTACTGGCATTTGTCCAGCCGCCCATTTCATCAACTTTTTTAAATGAATCTCCCTGGCTTAATTTTATATATCCGTCAGAACCGTCGGTGCCGTTAAAAGCCATATGTTCCAGAAAATGGCTGATACCTTTTATATTGTCTGTTTCATTCATAGAACCGACATTAACATAGTTTTTAACTATGGCAGGCGAATTTTCCATCGGGATTATTGTTACACGATGTCCGTTTTCCAGTTTATATGAATATAGATTAAGCCCGTTTGAAAGAGTTGAAACCCCTATTTTAGAGTATTTCAATGGTGTTTTTACAGCATAATCAGGAGCCGCAGGTGCAAGCTCCTTAATTTCTTTATGTTCCGGCGTATTATCAGAAGGTTTGGTTACGGTGTTAGTACTTCTGAATAATACAGGATTTATATTTACAACTTTCATAACCATACATTATATATAAAACCAAATCTGTCTAAAAATTGCCAGTATTGTTACTTTATGTAAAAAAAAATAACTCCCGAAGGAGTTATTTTTTTAATCTTCAAATTGTTCTGCAACTTCAAACGGTTGCTCTGCCAGTTTGAGGGTTTCTCTATCAATTATGCCTCTTTTTAGTTCTGTAAATGAAGCTTTTTTAGAATTGAACATTTTCTTTAAAAATTCATATGCGACTTTAGGATCGCATTTTGTTCCGCATGTAAATAAATCTACTGCTGCGTAGCCCAGTTCAGGCCAGGTATGAATTGCCAGATGACTCTCCGAAATAATAACAACTCCGCTTACTCCGTACGGATTAAACATATGAAAACATTTTTGAACGATAGTCGCTCCGCATTCCAGTGCCGCATCAATCATATATTTTTCTACTTTGTCAATGTTATTAAGAATATTTGAATCACATTCAAAAAACTCTGCAAGGACATGCTGCCCTAAGTTGACCTTGTCCAAGTGCTGTCTTTCAAGCTCGTCCACTGAAGATGATACAATTACTGCCAATTCATGTGCCTCCTTTATATTTCTTTTTATTTAGCTAACCATTATATCTTACTATAAAAATTAAAAAATATGTATTTTTTACACTTTTTATATGAGAGCTTAATATAAATTTACATTTTTTGTATGATTAGAGCTTGATATGCCTGTTATTACTTGAACTTTCGTTAATTTATTAATCTTTATAAAGATATAAAGATTATGTAAGGAAATCGGGTTTTAATAAAATTTTATCTTATAATGTGAATACTGAAAGAAATAATAAAGGAGATATGATATGCAACTGGTAGACGACATTCTTTGTAAATTAGAAACAGCAGATAATACAACAAAAAACCAATTAGAAAATATTCTGGTTGATCAAGGTTCTGCCGTTGTACCGGAGCTTGTTAATAAATTACAAGTTGTTAAAGGGGTAAAACGTGGTGTTGTTGCCATGACCCTTATAAGAATTGGTGAAGCTTCAGTTGAATATCTTAAAAAAGCTGCTTCTGATAATAAAGATTTTGAATGGGTTGCAAAATATTTAATTTCAGAAATCAAGGGTATTGCAGCTTAATATGGCAAAAGTAAATATTTATACAGATGGTGCATGTAGCGGAAATCCGGGAACCGGCGGCTACGGCACCATTTTAGTTTACAAAGATTCAGAAGGCGTAAAGCATGAAAAAGAACTTTCTGAAGGGTATAAGCTTACAACAAACAACCAGATGGAACTTTTAGCTGTTATTAGTGGTCTGGAGGCTCTTAAAAAGCCTTGCGACGTTATTATTTATTCTGACAGCAAATATGTAGTTGATGCTTTTAATAATAATTGGATTGACGGATGGATTAAAAAGGGTTGGAAAACAGCAGGGAAAACTCCTGTTAAGAATGTTGAACTCTGGCAAAGACTTTTAAAAGCAAAAGAGCCTCATAAGGTAGAATTTATATGGGTAAAGGGGCATGCCGGACATGATTATAATGAACGCTGCGATGCATTAGCGGTAGCCGCTTCTAAAAAAGAGAACCTTAAAGAAATTGTTTCGTAGTTACTTAATTTCAAAAATTGATTTAATCAGGTTAAAATAGTCTTTATAATAGTTTTTGTAGTTATTATAAGCACTGTTAATATACTCTGCTTGCTTAGGTGATGCTGCTTTTAATGCACAATTTAAGTCTTTTTTAGCCTCTTTAGTTCTTCCCGTATTTTTATATGCTATTGCTCTTGCAAGATAGTAGTCCCATGAGGAGTAAATTTTTCCCTCTATTGCAATTCCGGTTTTCGGGTTTTTTATTTTTGGAGTTACTTCTTCTATAACTTCTTCCCACTTAGATTCAAGAGCAAGCTGTTTATAATAATCATCTCTTCCTATAATACTGTTTTTGTCGCCTTTGATTATATATAAATCAGTAAGCATGGAGCTTTCAGGATTGATGAGATTTTTGTCAGCGTTTTCAGCTTTTTCAAAGTTTTTAATCGCATTATCTATATCTTTAAGTTCAATGTAACATCCTGCGGTGAGGTTGTAGTATCTGTTTTTATTAATTTTATTTGCTGATAGGTTCCCGAGTGTGTTATAAATTATAGCGGCATCTTTATAGGCATGTTGTTCAAGAGCTCTCCTTCCAAGCCAGTTGAGTGCCGGCATGGTTCCGAATGCTAAAGCTAATAGTATAATTAAGCCATACATAATTGCTTTGACCCGCTTTTTAAAGTTTGTAAGGTATGCAAGTATAAGGCAGGAACTCCCAATAGTTGCTGTTGTTGTGAGCTGGATTATATAAAGAGCCATTTCTTTGCTCCCTTTTTTGAGCATAAAATCAGTTTGTATACTTATCCAGGAAGCTGCAAATGTAATAAATAAGAATACAATTCCTGCATAGATAAATTTTTTCTGGTAGCTATTAAATTCTTCCAAATCTTCAAACTTTTTATTGTTATACGCCCAGGAATTTCCTTTTATACCGAAAATCAGAGCGCATATACCCCCGAATACCCAGCCGACTTTAGGTATATAGCTAAGCGGTAATTGGATAAGAGTTATCCAGCTTCTGTTAAAAATCCCCCAAATCCAGCCCAGCAAAAGAGCTCCCCAGTTAAATCTTTTTAATTCTTTTTCCGATAATTCAAAATTATTTTTCATTATAGATACCCTCTAAAGCTTTTTTCAATTTTAAAAGCATTGTTTTATTTGTACCAATTCCGGTAAGGAGCATTGTTGAAATCTCATTTGTGCGTTCATCTTCTATTTTGTATTTATCAAATAGTATTTTCGATAATTCATATCCGCTTATTCCTTCTTTTTTTATAAGAATTTTGGTAATATCATCCCCGCCTTGATGGAAATTTAAAGCTTTTATATTTTCTATTAATTCTTTAATCTTTTCTTTGCCTTGTCCGGAATTAAGAAAATTTATATTTTTTTCAATGGTGGCTAATAAAGGATAAGAAGGCGAGGTTGTATTTATCATAGATAAGGCTTCAGCAGGATTATTATCATTTGAATGCAAAAGCGCAGTAGGGTTCAAGCCTCCGGCTGTCTTATGCAGTGATTGAACAGTGTAGTCGGCATATTTTACTGCCGACTCGGGAAGGTCGCTTGAAAACGGATAAAGCGCTCCGTGAGCCTCGTCTACAATAAGCTTTATCCCTCTACTCCTGCATATTTGGCTTATATCTTTTATGTTTGCCGCAAAACCTTCATAAGTGGGAGATGTTATGACTATACTATCAGCAGGATGATTATTTAGTAAATCTTTAACCATGTTTGGTGTAATTGCTTCATAAACACCCCACTCTCGATTTATTGGTAATGAATACTCAATAATATTGCATCCTGCAAGTTTTGCACCGTTTTTATGACAGGGGTGTGAATCTTTCCAGATGAGAATATTTTTTGCTTCTGATGCGAGTATAGCAGCTATTATTCCGCTTGTGGAACCGTTTGTCAGGAATTTTGTGAACTTTGTTCCGTATATTGAAGCGGCTTTTTTCTCTGCTGCCTCAAGTTCTTCAGTCGGGTTATATGTATCGGTTTCTGAGATATCCGATTTGTACCACTGGTAAAATTTATGAAGTATAAAAAAATTTCCGCAATGACTCGGAGTTGTAAAAAGAGTTGTTCGCTTTTTGTTTTTCAATAATGAAACTAATCCCATAAATTTATTTTATCAAAAACACACTTTTTGATTAAGTGTATTTTATACTATTTTTAAATAGCTCTAAAGTATTATGAATAAAGGGTTGTAAAATTATTAAGTGTATGATATAATATTAGTAGAGCGTAATGTACATTTAAAATCAAACAGTTAATATATGGAGTAAATATTTTTAAATATTTACCCCCAGAGTGTTACTAACCCCACACCACTCTCAAATAAAAAAGGTATCCGGTTACTTTTAATCATAGGTATAAAGCAATGGATACAGTATTATTACCCCGTTTAGGAATAGAGAAAACCGCAGCGAGTGCGGCCAGTATAGGTATTGTAATATGTCTTATATTAAGCTTAAACATGTCAAATTCTGCAAATGGTGTCACGCAGGGTAACTTAACAGGAGTTACTCCGGCATTAAGCTATCTGAAAGAAGACAGGCAAGAACAAGAATTGGTGTTTAATCAGGATATAGAAATAAAATATCCCGCAGCGAAAATTACAGATGTAGAGAAAGGTGTTAAACATGTCAGAATGATTCGTTATTATAATGGCAGACCCGTAAGAATTAATGTAGTTGAAATATCTCAGGGTGTTAATAATAAGATAGCAATCTCTCCTGCTACAGCATCGCATACGCTGGCAGCAAAATCCAAGATATCAACCATCGCTCAAAGAAATGATGCAATTGTAGCAATCAACGGAGGATATTTCAAACCTCAAACAGGAGTTCCGTTAGGTACATTAATGATAGACGGCAAGTTATATACAGGTCCTATTTTTGATAGAGTTTCAATGGGATTTTTTGATAACGGGTTTGACATGGCAAGGGTAAAACTCAACGCATCTGTGGAAACTAATATAGGAGGGCTAAAAATTGATAATGTCAATCAGCCTAGAATGTTGTCAGTGCATACAATCGTTTATACTCCGGATTGGGGCGAATATTCTCCGCCTACTCCGAAATATGGTAGACAGCTAGTAATTCAAGGCGGAAAGCTTATTAAAACATCTTACGGCCGATGTAAAATTCCTGAAAACGGATTTGTAATTGTCGGTCCGGCTAAGAAACTTAATTCTATTGCTCAAGCTCGACGTTTTAAACTAGATATAAAAATTAATCCGGAATGGCGGGGAGTAAATCATATTATAAGCGGGGGACCATATTTAGTTAAGGATAATGAAATCTTTGTTGATATGACGGCTCAAAAATTAGGTTCAATCGGAGGAAGAAATCCAAGGACTGCAATAGGATACACTAAAGACAATAATTTAATTTTACTGACAGCGGACGGACGAGAAGGTTCATCTATAGGTTTAACATTAATGGAGCTGGCACGTTTGATGAAAGAATTTGGATGTGTTAATGCAATGAACCTTGATGGCGGCGGTTCAACCGTTATGTATGTAGGCGGAGAAGTCGTCAATAAGCCGGCTGTTTCCGGTGGGATTCCTCTTTCACATACATTGAATGTTTCAGTTAATTCATAGCTACAAAAGGGCGGTTTTTCTAATAGAAAAACCGCCCTTCTTTTTAAAACTTGAATAAAACTATTTTACAAGTTCTTTGAAGTTTTTACCAGCTGAGAAAGCAGGAACTGTTTTAGCAGCAATTTTTAATTCTTTACCTGTTTGAGGGTTTCTGCCGGTTCTAGCAGCTCTTTTGCGAGCTTCCCAAGTACCAAAGCCAACTAAAGTAACTTTTTTGCCTTTAGCAACTGTTTTTTGGATAATTTCTAAAGTAGCTGATAAAACATCAGATGAAACTTTTTGAGATAATTTAGTCTTTTTTGCAATCTCTTTTACTAATTCTTCTTTGTTCATGATAAATCTCCTATACACTAGTACTCTCTTATGTGTGTCATTACTGACCTTTACACATATTATACCCCTTATTATACACATTGTTTTGTTTTTTGCAAGCTTTTTCTTTAAACTTTACAAATATGGGGGTTTTTAGCCATTTTTCTTAATGTATCTTAATAAAACTTTACATTTATATCCGATTTTAGGTATAATTACCGTGTAGTGTTTAAAGAAAGGAGCTTCTTATGTGGGAAAATGATATTGATATTCATGAAGTTCGTGAAATCAGAACAAGAACATCTGTTTATTTTGGCTGCGGGGCTATTAATAAGATAGCGGATATAGCTGCAGATTTAAAAAATAAGGGTGTTGATAAAGTAATAGTTATGAGCGGCAGAAATGCTTATAAAGCAACAGGTGCCTGGGATGTTGTAGAAAAAGCTCTTAAGGATAACGGGGTCGGGTATATAAACTATGATAAAGTTACTCCTAATCCTACTTCAATTGCAGTAAATGAGGCAACAAAACTTGCAAAAGATTTCGGGGCTAAAGCTGTTGTTGCAATTGGCGGAGGTTCGCCTACTGATGCGGGAAAATCCGTAGCTATATTACTGAAATACCCTGATAAGAATGCTAATGATTTATACGAGTTTAAATTTACACCGGAAGAAGCTGTTCCTATAGTGGCAATTAATCTAACACACGGAACCGGAACCGAAACAAATAGATTTGCAGTCGTAACAATTCCTGAAAAGGATTACAAACCGGCTATAGCGTATGATTGTATTTATCCAATGTATGCGATTGATGATCCGGCTTTGATGACAAAATTGTCACCTAAACAAACCAGATATGTTTCAATAGATGCAGTTAATCATGTAGTAGAAGCTTCAACATCTAAGGTAGCTTCTCCTTATGCTGTAACTCTTGCCCGGGAAGTTATTGCTTTAGTCGGACAATATTTACCAAAAGCAATTGAAAATCCGGACGATTTGGAAGCCCGTTACTATCTGGCATATGCTGCAATGTTGGGCGGGGTATGTTTTGACAATGGCTTATTACATTATACACATGCTCTTGAACATCCGCTAAGTGCCGTAAAACCTGAATTATCACATGGCTTAGGTCTAGCAATGCTGCTTCCTGCCGTTGTTAAAAATATTTATACGGCAAAAGCTGAAACGCTTAAATATATTCTTGAGCCTATTGTAAAAGATACAAGTTCTGCTGAAAAGGCTGCAGAGGGTGTTTATGAATGGTTAAAATCAGTAGGAGTTCCTTCTAAACTTAAAGATGAAGGTTTTACCGGCGCTGATATTCCAAATCTTGTAAATCTTGCATTTACAACTCCATCTCTTGATGGTTTGCTTGCAATTGCACCTACGGAGGCAACAAAAGCTGCGGTTGAAGAAATTTACAGAAATTCTTTATAGTGTTATTTAAAGGCGGCATATAAAATTTTGCCGCCTTTTATTGTATAATTAAGGTGATATGGATAAGAAGAAATATTTTTATGTAGACAGCCCGTTGTACAGGCTGGAATGTACAGCAAAAGCTTGTGCAAGGTATTATACATTATTTTTTAAGGAGCATTGCTCACATTTAGGTATAACACAGGGTGAGTATGCAGTAATGGATACAATTGTTCGTTCGCCTGAAATTTCGCAGATTGAACTAGCCAGATTGTTATATAAAGGACGTTCGCATATAACACAAATACTGAATTCGCTTGAAAAAAATAAGTTAATAATGCGGACGGACGAGCTTAAAAACGGACGAAAAATTAGGAAAACTGTTTTAACAGACAAAGGCACTGATATATATTATAAAATAAAGGAAATTTCGAAAGATAAATTCGCTAATATGACAAGGTATTTTGAGCGGAGAGAGAAAGAAGTTATAGCGATATTAGATGAAATACAGGATATTTTAACAGAAGGTAAAGATGTAACATTTGATTAATAATATCTTTATGCTATAAATAATGTTATGGGCGATTAGCGCAGTTGGTAGCGCATCACATTGACGTTGTGAGGGTCACGTGTTCGAGTCACGTATCGCCCACCATAAAGAGGGCTGTATTACATACAGCCCTCTTTATGGTGGAAATTTCGTATGAGAACATATTATGTGTTCGAGTTCGAGCGAGTTGAGGGCGGAAGAATTTATATTACCACTTTTTAGCCAGTGTATCGTTAAAATTCTTTTTAAACTGGCGTATTCCGTCCGGTGTTTTATATTCTGCAAGAATTTGCCCGTCTTCCGCAATTGCGTATCTTTCAACGCATAAATCTAATGATTTTGGTTCTACCAGAACATAATTTATACCGTTTTTGCTTGCGGGTGAAATATGAATCCTTTTTCCGGATTCAATGTCGGTAAGTACTGTGCATCCATTTAAGGAGGTAGAAGATTTATAATTTTCAAAGTCTAACCGGAGAGCATCGAAGATTCTTTTGATATTTTCCTCTTCCGGACTTTTTACTAAGCTTGCCTGAATATTTGTACTAATGGCTTTTCTTAGTTGTGTAATAGTAGTTACAGGTTTAGGTTTGAGTTTCTTTAGCAGTTTTGTTAATCCTTCCGGCTCTTCCGTATCTAATCCGGATTTTGTAGAAATCTGCGGGTAGTATTCAAATTTAAGCTTGTGCTCCTGTATAAATCTCATAACCCTTTTATCCCAGGAATCTCTTACCAGATAGAAAACATCTCCTTCTTTCTCAAAATTATCAAATATTTGTTTTCTTTTTCTGATGAGTTCGGGTAATTTCTCTTTAGCTTCTTGCGGCATATTCGGGAATCTGAACCCGCCTTTAAAACTGGTATTATAAGTATTATTTATTTCCATAGTTGCCTCCACTTAAACATAAAACTCGTGATTAATATTTTTGCGATTATAGTTAAGAAAAATTTACAAACCAATGTTTAGCGAATATCAAGGAATTTATGTACTTGAGGAACTAATCTGACATTTTTATATTTGGCTAAGAATTTATCTAAAGTAAGTTCCATAAATTCTTTGTCAATTACGGGCTGTATTCCGCTCATTTGAGGCTGTAAGACCAGTACTATATTATATTTGTTTCCTAATTCGGCGGCTGAATTAATTTCGGAGTCTGTTATATTCTTATTAAAAACAATTTTAGCAAAAAGATTCTTGTGTTTAGCTATATTAAAGAATTTATCATGTAAATCCCATAATTCATTGTTTCCGGTGCAGCTGGGAAGTTTAATATCGGCAGAAATAATGTCAATATACTCAATTACGGGAATTAATTTATCCGGAAGGGTTGCATTAGTTTCAAGGTAAACCGGAAGTTTGCATAAAGGCAGAAAAGCTTTAAGGAAGCTTTCATTTAAAAGAGGCTCCCCTCCTGTCAGTGATATGGAATGACAATCCGAATTTTTGTTTACTATTTCTGCCAGCTCTTGCGGAGTGTACTCTTGAGAAAGTTTAGTATCAAAATCCGTGTCGCAATAACTGCATTTTAAATTGCATCCGCAAAACCTTATGAAAAGTTGTTTATATCCTATATAAGGACCTTCTCCTTGTATTGATGAAAAGACTTCTTTTATTCTAGTTTTCATAAAGATGATCTCTGATATTTTCTGTAGATATTTCGGCAAGCTTTTTATAAAGGGAAATTTCTTCATCAGAAAGCTGCTTTGGTATCTTTATTTCTACAGTTACAATCATATCACCAACTTTATTATTTTGTACAATACCGCAGCCGGCAAGTCGTATTTTTTGTCCGTTTTGTGTATTAGGATTAATTTTTACTGATATGCAGCCTTTTATGGTACAGATTTTTATTTCTGCCCCTAGAACAGCTTCATAAGGAGTAATCGGGATTGTTTTAAGTATATTTAATCCGTCGGTTTTATAAGTTTTCGGTTCCTGAATATGTACAGTTATGTACATATCTCCGTTTACTCCGCCGTTAATTCCGGCACTGCCTTCACCTGCAAGTCTGATTTTCGATTTGTCTTTTATTCCTGCCGGAATTTTAACTGTAAATTTTTTATAGTTAGTAAATTCTCCTTTCCCGTTACAAGCTTTACATATAGAACCGTTTATAAATTTTCTGCCTCCGCATTTTGGACAGAGTTGTGTTTGGAGCATATTGACAGTTTTTGTTGTCCCTGCTGCTGCTTCAAATACCGAAAGTTCAATATCTGAGTATATATCTTCTCCTCTTTTAGGAATGGGCTTTTGTTCTGCTTTTTTCCAGTTAAATCCGGAAAAAGCGAAGCTTTTCTTTTCTTCTTTTGGGGGTTCTGATTTAAACTTGTTTTCATTAGAAGTCGCATAAGAATAGAATCTTCTTGCTCTATCGTATTCTTCCTTTTTTATTTTATTAGAGAGAATTTCGTATGCTTCATTAATTTCTTTGAATCTTATTATGACATCTTCCGAGTTGCCGGCAATATCCGGATGCCATTTACGTGCCAGTTTCCTGTAAGCGTTTTTGATAGCATCTTGTGATTCAAACTCCGTAATACCAAGAATTTTATAATAATCTTTAGTCATACTTAAGGTTTAACGATGGGATTAAAAAAGTCAACCTCCGGATAAAAATACTTGTGACTAATTGACTTTGAAGGTTTGAAAGTGATATTATAGTGGGCATGATAAAAAGATTTTTAGTGCTGTTTATAATGTGTATTTCGCTTCCTGTATTTGCCGGGACTTTTGAGGACGCTCTAAAATCAAACAATAATGTGTTTTTGTATTTATACACACCTGAATGTAAATACTGTGTGAAGTTTGACCCTGTATACCAGAAGCTTGTAAAAAATCATAACGGGGATTGTTCATTTGTGAAAGTTAATGCGAGGACTCCTTACGGGACAGGGCTGCTAAGACGATTCCGTTCTCCTTATGTACCGTTTGTTGTGGTGGCAAACAGTAAGAAAAATACATTTGTGAATATTAGTGTAGATTGTTTATTGGATTACGTTTGTACAGAACAATCTTTAAAGCAGATAATAAATTAGCGGAGGTATGGATTTATGAAAGGTATAATTTTAGCAGCAGGAGCAGGAACAAGATTATATCCGGCATCGCAGCCGATTTCTAAAATTTTACTTCCTATATACGATAAGCCGATGATTTATTATCCGCTTTCAACCCTTATGCTTGCCGGGATTAGGGATATTCTTATTATAACAAATGAACTTGATTATGATAATTTTGTAAAACTACTCGGAGATGGCTCACAGTTTGGTGTCCGTTTGAGCTATAAGATACAGTATGTGCAAAGAGGTATTGCGGATGCATTTTTGATTGCCGAAGATTTTATTGCGGGAGATGATTCTGCGTTGATACTCGGAGATAATATTTTCCACGGACACGGGTTTTCAACATTAATGAAAGATGCAATAAGAAGAAATACCGGTGCTACAGTATTCGGTTATACGGTGAAAGATCCGGAACGATTCGGAGTTGTTGAATTTGATTCCAATAAGAAAGCAATTTCTCTGGAGGAAAAACCTCTTCTTCCGAAGTCTAATTATGCGGTAACCGGACTTTATTTTTATGATAATAAGGTATGTGAATTAGCTAAGTCTTTGCAACCATCCCGGAGGGGTGAATTAGAGATAACGGATTTAAACAGATTATACCTTGAAAGAGGGGAATTGAATGTAGAGATTTTGGGCAGAGGGTTTGCCTGGCTTGATACTGGAACTCATGATTCAATGCTGCAGGCGAGTGTTTTTGTTCAGACAATGGAGTTAAATAAAGGGGTTAAAATTGCCTGTCTTGAAGAGATTGCGTATAACCAGGGGTTTATATCCAGAGAAGAACTCTTGAGCAAAATAGAACGCTTTGGCAATAAGAATGAATATTATAATTATGTGAGAAATGTTGTTAACCAACCAATGCAAGATTTAGTAGGTGTATAGTTGTTTTAGTTGACCCTTCACCCTGCTGAAAATTTGCTTTCTTCAAGGTGAGGGAGAAATCTAATCACAGTTTATAATAACAAAACAGCCGGCATGTATGCCGGCTGTTTCATAGGTAATATGTCTTATATTATGCTATTCCTGTATCAGGCTCGGGTTTTTCTTCTTTTTTCTCAGCCCCTTCTGTTTCTTCTTTCTGTGCGCTGATACCGAATCCTGTGGCAATAGGTGCAGACTCTTCTTCACTGCCGGCAGAGTTTTCCGGTAACGCTGTATCTTCAGGAACTTCCATTTCATCAGGCATTTGAAGTTCAAGATCTTCAACGTTTGACATCCAGCCGCCATAGTTATCAACTTCTGTTTCGTAGACATCGTTAGTGGCTGCATTTAAGTCTTGTGTAACCTTTCTTGCTTCAATTTCTGTTCCGACTTCGCCAGCCCATTTAAATTGTTCGGCTGCCCCAATACCGGACATGACTCCGCCAGCTGCAGCCATTGCTGCAAATGCCCAAGCCCATGCTGTGAATAATCCTCCAGACAAAGCAAATTGTCCTGCTTGAAATGCAGCTTTTGCTCCGGAGATAACATTCAAGCTTTGAGCTGCGCCTTCAACATAGCACATTGTTCTGGTAGTAGTATCAAAACTTTCAGCATAGTCGGTTACCCCCTGGACTTCTGCAACTGTTTCCGCTGCATAATCATACCTCTCCTGATATCCGCCCATATCATCATAGATAGTTGAAACAGTGTCACTGGTTTCATCCTGAGTTTCAACCATTAATTCACCGCTTTCTGTTAAAAGACCCACTATTTCTGTATATAAAGCTTTTTCTTCTTCAGTCAAAGCTTCTCCGGATTCGGCTTTTTCTTTCAAAGCTGTATATGTTCGCATATACATATCATATTCGGTTTTTTGTTCTTCAATCTGGTTATTAGCTTCTTCATTGTATTCTGCAGCTTCATCCGACAGAGCCATAACTTCTTCTCCTGCAGCTGCCATATCTTCTTGCGCTGCTGCGGTTGCGGCTTGTGAAGTTGCCATTGTATCTTGAAGCTTATCACAGGCTTCTTTTTCATCTTTGTTAGGTTTTTTTGCCACATATGCAATGCCTGTTGCCATTGAAAGTGGTGCTGCTATAATCCAACTGCCTTTGACGTTTTTATTAGTAACCCCCTTTGCCATTGCTTTTGAAGCACCTTTATTGGCTGTTTTCTGACCTATTACTTTGCTCCATCCTTTACCAATAGCTCTTCCCATGCCTTGTGCTACTCCATCAGTAACACCATTAAGAGCTCCTGATGCAACAATTCCAGTACCTGCTGCCCATGCAGCGTCACCGGTGCCTCTTGCAATCATTCCTCCTTTTTTACCGTCGAAACCGGTATCTTCTTTGGCTGTATTTTTACCATCTTCATAGGATTTACTAAAATCATCATCAGGTATTTCATAGGCATTTTCATCATTAAGAGCATTAGCCTGCCAGTTAGCGAGCTCACTCTTATATGTTTGTTTTATTTCTCCCATTGATTTGGCATCAATTCCCATTGTATTATTACCATAGTAATAATTTTCCCAACATTTAAATGCATAGCTCTGTGAACCTAATGCTCTTGATAAGTCGAAACTTTCTATTGCCATAATGCCTCCAATGATTTTGTTTATTTTATATATCGGTATTTTTTATAAAAACTTTAGTATTTTAGGTAGATTTGTTACAATTATTTACATAAAAGGATTCTTTTTCTGCTCACCGGTATTTGTTCCGGTAAGACTTCCAAATCCGCTATTTTGCAGAAGATTGCTGCTTTGAACAGGAGTTTCATTTTCTTTTTTATCTTTATTTTTGTCATCTTCTCCGGTATTTTCCGCAGCTGTTATATTAGCTGCGCTATCAGGTTCATAGAATTCAAAATCATCTAGTGCAGTGTTTACATCTTCATTTGCCGTACTAACGGTGTCAATATCTGTTGCATAATTACTTAAAGTTGAATCATAAACTGACATTGTTTGGGTGTTTAATTCTTGTATTGATTCTCTAATATCAATAGCTTTACCGATTTCTGCAGCCCATTTGAACTGTTCTGCAGCTCCAATTCCTGACATCACGGCACCTGCCGTTCCCATACCAACGCAAGCCCAAGCATAAGCGTTCATACCCATACTTGCGGCAGCTGCTATACCGGCTTGTACTGCAGCAACTGTACCGGTTACAACGTTAAGAGTTTGTGATGCTCCTTCAACCAGACATAATGTCCTTGTAGCTTTATCAAAACCTGCCGCAAAATCTGTTATAGCCTCTACGGTAGCCATTTTACCCGCTTGCTCATCGTATGTATCTTGTTTTGAATCTATATCGCCGGCAGTTTCTTCAATCGTTTCTTGTGCAGTTGTTTGCAGGGTTTGAATTTCCAGACCGAGATCTTCCAAATATATCCCTATAGATTCATATTGAGCCTTTTCACTATCTGTTAATGATTCTCCGTTTTTAATTCGTTCGGTTATCCCTTGATATTGTAACATCGCTGTTTCATATAAATCTTGTTTCTTTTCTAGTTCGGCGTTAAATTCTTCATTAGCTCCCTGCGCAGTTTCAGAAAGATCAACAACCTCATTACCCGTATTAATTAATGTGTTTTGTGCAGAGTTTAAAGCCTGCTGATGCGTGGTAATCATATCATTCATCAGCTGATCCAGCGATTCTTTTTCTTTTTTATTTGGTTTTAGTGTGGTATATAATATTCCCAGCGCCATTGAAAGAGGCGCAGAAATCATCCACCCGCCTTTTGTTTGACCTGCCATAGATTTAGCACTTGCATTCCCTGCAGCTTCCGTACTTGCTTTAGCTGCTTCTTCTATTGATTTGCCTGCTGCATTTTTTAATGCTTCTGCTCCGGCTTTTTCAGCAGCTTTTTTAGCTCCTGCTGCGGCAAGCTTGGTTGTTACTTTACTTCCTAATATAGCACTGTTTAAGCCGACTCCGGCTGCTCCGGCGATTGCTGTACCGGCATTAAATGTGCTGACGGGGGTTTCTGTCCCAGCATAAATTTTTGAACCTGTTGCAGTTCCGTCATGACCGGCTTCTTCTTTGGATTCTTCCAATTGTTCAAGTTTGATGCTGCTCCAATCATCGTCCTCTATTTCATAAGCATTTGTATCTTGTTCTGCCGTTGCACGCCAGTTATTAAGTTCATTTTTCCAGGTTTCAGTGAGAGATTGCATGTCTTCTGCCGGTATTCTCATTGTATTTTTTTCATAATTGTAGTTATACCAGCATTTGTACGCATAAGCTTGCGAACTTTCTGCCCTTTCCAGACTATATGCATTCCCTATAGTATACATTATTATATTCTCCTTTTTCTTTTCCCTATACCCCTTATTACGGAAATTTTTTATAAAACTTTAGACTTTTAGAGTAAATTGTTACAAAATTTAATATTTTATGTAAATATTTGTAAATATATTTCTAAAAATCCTAAAGATTTATAATTTTATGCCGTAAACAAAAATATAAGGAGTAAACTATGGCAGAAAATTTTAATGTAGAAAAGAATCCTAATGTACAAACAAATAAAGACGGACGTACTGTAATTGATGAATCTCAGTATCGAGTTTTTAAATCCAAAGAAAGCGGACCATCTGCTGTCGGAAAAGGCGGAGATCCTTTATATATAAAAATAAAAGCTTCTTCTGAACAGTTGAATGAACTTCTGGAAGAAACCCAGGCCGTTCAGGATTGGGTTCAGCGTGAAACAAGCAACAATGTTGCAATAAGCTGTTTAGATAATAATGATTTAAAAGAATTATATTATGAAATGAAAGACGGGTTTGGAGAATATGGCGCAATGTCTTTAATGGGATTTAAAACTCCTCAGGGGGTAGAAATTCCACGGCTTAAGTTATATGACAAAAACGGCGAAGTTATTGAAGTATTGACCGGTCCGATGGCTATTGATGAGTTAAATAAACGTGCGCTGGTCTATCGTCAATCCCTTCAGGATTATACAGGAGTCGCTGCCGATTCAAATCAAGAAGGAATGATTCAGGATTATTCAGGGAATCCTGATGACTATGTATAATTAAGCTTTTTCTCCTTCTTTTTTCAGAACAATGCCGTTAAGCTTGCAGAATGACATAAAGATGTTAAGATCTTCTTTTATCATTTTTTGTACTGCCGGTTGTTCCGATACAATAGAAAGATTTTTTGCCTGCTGGAACATTCTGAGAGCTTGTTTTATATAATCATTACGTTTGCTTGATTTTGGAAGGGCAAGTTCCTGATAAAGTTTCGCATTTTGCAGATAACTTTTAAGGAGTACAAATTCTAATCCAAATTGTTTTGCAATGTATATGGATTTTTCAATATAAACTTTTGCGGATTCAAAATCCTGTTTTGCAAGATAAATTTCTCCGATTAAACGGTTAAACAATGCTATAAAGTAATAGTTATTAATGTTTGCACCCTGTGCAATATCAAGAGCTTTTGTCGCAATATCGAGCGCAAATTGTGTCCCGTTTGTTATAAGCTTAATTTCTGCTATCAAATACCATGAAAGCAGAACTCCTGTGGCAACTTTGTTTTTTGCAAAATATGATACTTGTTCTTCAAGTATTTCAAGAGCTTTTTTAGTTTGGTTACTGTCTTTAAGAATTTTTGCAAGCAATGTCTTTAAAATGTTTTTAGTAAAATTGTCATTAACATTATTTGCGTATGCGGCAACATTAAACAATTCAGAATATAAAGTGTTATAGTCTTTCTCAAAGAATTTATTTAAAATATCAATAAAATTCCATCTGGAAACAATAAAACTGTCCATATTGTCGAGAGGATACTCTTTTAGCATATCATCCAGAATTTTTTTAGATATTTTAAAATCACCTTTTATAGTATTTGCCAGCGCCAGTAATAAATACCACCGGCATGTAAGTGTTGGTTCTGTAGTTTGATTTTTATCCAGAATTTCATCTATGCTCTGAATAACCTCAAACATTTTACCGTCGCCCTGAAAAATCAGAGCTTCAGCAAAATCAAAATATATGCTAAGCCATGTATTATACAGATCTGTAATTCTTATAACCGGTAAATCTCTGCCTTTTGCCAGAACTTTTTCTATTTCCGGCAGAAGTTCGTTCTCTATCAGGTTAATAAGCTGTCCGTAGTTTCCTAGTCTTAATAACGGTGTAACCTGTCTTGATTTTACCAGAACTTTTTCAAATCGCATTTCTTCCGGCAGTTTATTTAAAACGCTATCTGTACACTCAATAGCACCCCAGTAATTGCCTGATTTCATTGAGCAGGATGCAAGATAACCTAATAATTCGATATGCTCGGTTTCTTCCGTGTCTTCAAGCATCATTATTGCAGTCTGTAAGTATTCAAATGCCGCATTATAATCAATAGGTTCAAGAAGTTTTCCTACTCTTGTATAAATGTTCTTTTTAACTTTTTGATAAAATGGATTGGTTTTATTTTCAATAAGCTTAAGAGCCTGTTTCTGTGTAATGATATACAAACCTATGTCACCGATGTAGCAAGCCTGTTTCATTAAGAGTGTCCAGATTTCAAATGCATGATCGTTATTATTCAGTTTTTGGACTATATAGCCAATTAAAGCTATTGATGACTGTTTATAAATGCTAAGAATTTCGTACAGGATATTTAGGATTTCTTCAAAACAATCATCATTTTTTACATGAGCAACTATAAGTTTCCACATAGTTGAACTCTTGAATTCAAAGGACAAGGTATTTATTTGTGTTATGTATCCTAAATCAGCAAGCTTCTCTACAATTCTTTCAAATTCTTGAATAGTATTATTATCAAAGTTTTCAAGCATCGCAGGGTAAAACTTTTTCCCTAAAACTGACATTGCCGTAAGAAGTCTGTATGCATGCAAATCTGTTTGTTTAAGAATATTCAAACGCAAATCAATAATATTTTCAAATGTTTTATAAGACGGCATTTTAAGATTATTTCGTCTTACATCATTAAATAGCAGTACTATTTGTTCAACTATTGCGGGATTCCCGTTTGAAATTTTTACAGATTTTTCAATAAACGGTTTATCAAACTTCATTCCGCTATATTGCCCCAATAAAGTTTCAATTTGTTTTGGCGTAAATGGTGCTATTGTTAAGTCAGTATAATTTTCTGCGGTAAGTCTTGGGGACGGCAATCTCCCTAATCCCGGCTTCGGTTCGGAAGAAATTAAAATAAATTTACTTCTTTCAAGTACAAGATCTTCTTTAAGAAGCTCTTCGAGAAAGTCATAAGACATACCGTCTATATATTCGAAATTATCAATAATAAAAACAACCTTCATCTTTTCAATAATAGTGAGGACAACTTTTTTCATTATTGAAAACATTTTTGCTTTGTTAAAATAAATATTTTCATATTTATCAAGATTTTCTGGATATAAAAAGTTTAATAAATCCAGTATTTCGTTATTAGAAAGAGTCGGGAAATCCTGCTTAAAAAATCTTAAAGAATTTTTTTTAAGCTGTAATGTGTCCGGACAAAAGTTGTTAATATTAAAAAAGTTAAGAAATAAATCCTGAAAAAAACCGAATGGCGAAAGCTGGGTAATTTGTGTGCAAGTCCCGAGCATCCAGATAAGTTTTGCATTTTTTAGTTCATTGATACTGTATCTAAGAACAAGATTTTTGCCAAAGCCGCTCTCCCCGCCTATTGTAATAATTTTGGCATCAGCATCTTTAATCGCTTCAAGGAGCTTTGTTTTAACTTTCTGCTGTGAACTCATACTGGCGGAGTATGCCGGTATGTTATTTTGTTTGAACTCATCTTGTTTTTGAAGATTAATTTTGCATTTCCGGCATAACTTTGCATTTGGAAGATTCGCCGCTCCGCATTCAGGACAAATTTTTATTAATTCTGCTCCGCAGCCAGAACATTCAATTGCAGTAATAGGGTTATAGGTACCGCATGTTTTGCAAATTGACCCGACTTTTGCTCCGCAAAAGCTGCACTTTAAAGAATTGTCTTCAATTTCCTGTTTGCATTTGGGACATTGCATTAAACTCTTATTCCTTTACTAACAAGGATATTTCAACAAGTGTATCCAAGACCTTTTCCTTGTCTATATCCAACTCTTTACTAATATTATCAACGGTATAACCCTTATTATACCTAAGCTCATATATTTTATACACTTGAACATCCGGCTCTTTTTTATTGATGTTATCTAACTCTTCTTTAACATCAGCTTCTGACCAGGTAGTATCTTCTATGTCAGGTGTATACTCAAAAACTGAATAATCAGGACAGCTGCGATTTGCATTAACTGTTGGGCTAGCCGGTTCATCAGAAATATCCTGTGGTATTTCATCCGGTACTTCATCTAAACTGCCGGTGTCCGTACTTAACTCTGTTTCATTTTCATCAACAGTTTCAATAAAATCCAAAACGTCACCGGTTTGCATCGGTGCAAACTCTTCAAGAGATGTGTCAACAAACGAATCTGTAGTATTTTCTAACGAAAAATCTTCTTGCGGTACGCTTTCTTCTGTTTCATATAACGGTAAGTCGGAAACTTCACCGGCTTCTTCTGTTAGTATATCAATATTTTCTGACGGAGTTTCCTCTGTTGTGTTTTCAATTAAAATTTCAGGTTCTTCTTCTGCCGCATCTGTAAGAGAAAATTCATCCTCTTCTATCGGGGCAGTTTCATCTGGTTCTTGAATCTCTTCGACAGGTTCATCAGAAGCACTTGTAATTGATAAATTAAGTTCTTCTTCTTCTTCTTCTTCTTCTTCTTCTTCTTCTATTGGTTCAGGCTCATTATAAACAGAAAGTTCTGTTTCTGTAGCTTCAACCGGAAGAGCGTCCTCTACATCGGACGGTTCTAATGTTAGCGGTGTTTCTGTTTCTTGTTCAAAAATAGATGCCGAATCCTCAATTTCAATTGATTCTTGCGTATTATCAGATTGCTCTAACAGGTTTTCGGAAACAGAAATTTCTTCTACCGGAGAAGATATCTCTTCTTGTAATTCTATATTTAATACAGGGGATTCCGTTTCTTGCTCAGGTTGCAGCAGCTCTGTAGCCGTACTGTTTATCATTTTATCTACAAGAGTTGTGTTTGCAGGTTTGAAATCGGCTGCGGCTCTTGCTGCCTGTCTTGCTTCTGAGGCGGCTCTCCTTGCTTCTAATATCGCATCTACAGCTTTTGAGGCACGTGGTCGGACATTGTTATTTAGTTTCTTTGAAACTGTAATAATAGAGGTCGTAACAACTTTTTCTAGATATGCAGCCAAAACATCTTCATTAGTAACGGAATTTAAAACAACTTTTGCATGCTCATAAACATCATCAGCTATTGCATCCAAAATTTCTTCATGTCCCGGAAACTTCTTATTTTCTTTTATCAGGTTCTTTATTAAATCATAGTATTTATTGTTTTCCATAAGCTCTCTTTTCCGTATTACAAATGAATAACCAGAACAGGATTACCTGTTATATTACTAAATGAAGTAGTGTTCATTCTTAAATTCATGTTTAATGCATTATTTACTGTCTTAAGAATTAATTCGTCAACGGTTTTCTCTCCGCTTGATTCAGTTATCCCTTTAACTTCAAATTTCTTGGTAGCTTTATTATATTCAATTTCTACTGCAATCTTATTAGTTATAGGCGGTTTATTTAACAGCAATAATTCTGTTTTTAAATTAAGCTGTATAATTTTACCTAATTTCAAGAAATAACGCTTGGCTGTGTTATTAGAAATATAACCGCTAGGAACTTCCCAGTTAACAGATAAATTTGAAACTAAGATGGAAGCATCAAGATTCTGTTCTATCTCCGGTATTGATACTGAAGCTGCTTCATCAACAGGTGCAGCCGGTTCAATGTTTTCAACCGTTTCTACAGGCATAGCATCTTCTTGGGCTTTTTGCTGCGGCTTTGCTGCAGGCTGCTGTTGTGAAATATCTGAAGGTAATTCAGGTACGGAGTTTGCAGGAGCGATAAATTTTGTATAGCTATAATAGCCTATAGCTCCGGCAAGAGCAAGAACTCCTACGATAGGAATTAACTTGCTGCCCTGTTTCTTCTGAATAGCAGCAACTTCTGTCGCAGTTTCATCTTGAGTCTGGTTAAACAACGTATCAATCTGCGGAGAAGCGGCACCGGATACTTCTGTTTCCGGCTGTTGCGGCGGTTCATTGTCAAGCAGATTTTCCAGATTATCCATGTCAACCTGTTCATCTATTGTATTAATGCTAGGTGTCGTTGCTGTAGAATAATCAAATGCAGGTGCTTCTTCCTCATTGTCCTGTACGGAAGGTGTTTCTTGAACAGGCACTTCTGTAGCAGATGTGTATTCCGTAATTTCTTCTGTTATATTTTCAACATCTTCATCCGGATCAATTACAGGGGTATAATTATTTATAGGTTCATCTTGAATATCGGAATTTTGAATGATTGGTTCAGAGATTTCAGAATCTGCAGGACTATTATCATTGCTTATTAATCCGATATCATCTACAGAAAATTCTTGTTCTTGAACTTCCGGTTCATAAGTATTGACCGCAAAAACATCCGGTTCTTCGGCAGAAGAATCTGTTTCAGAGACTTCCTCTGCAGAAAATTCTTCTAATCCCAAACTGCTGTCTGCTTCTTCAAGAGAGAATTCTTCAGTATCAGCTGTCAAATCTTCCATTGGTTCAACAGCACTGTCAAATGTTTCAATAGCATCAATCGGTTCTGCTGCTGTTAAATCTGTGTCCATATCTCCAATAGGCTCTATTGTATCTAAATCAGCACTTAAATCCTGAACCGGTTCTATAGATGTATCCAATTCTACAGGTTCATCAAGGTTAAAGTCCCCGGAAGGCTCTATATCAAGTGATAAGCTTTCTCCGACTATATCCTGCTCTACACTTTCTGTACCTGCAGACTGTCCTTCAGAAATTGGAGAAGTTTCCGGCTCTGCAACGGATATAAAATTAAATATGTTTTGCGCTTTCGCAGCTACGGCAAGTTTTTCTCTGGCATCTTTCGAGGTGATTAATTCCTGATAAAATGCATTTACATCCTGAAGTGATCCATCAAGAAATGCAAAAATCTTTTGCTCAATATCATCAATGTACTCAGGGAGTTGTCTGTCTGTAAGAAGCGGTTCAATATCATAAAACGATACCAGCTGAGATTCATCAATACTGTAGTATCCGTTAATATCTGAAGAAGTATCAATTTCAGATGAAGGAACAAAGCCTGAAACAGTTCCGCCGGACAGTTCCGGAGTCAGTTTTATAAACATAAAAGCTACAGGGGCTATTCCTTTATCGAAAAGACTTTTAGGAACGCATAATTCACTTTCGTTAAAATATAATCTGACATCAATGTAACATTTATTTATATATATATCAGCGATTTCAAGATTATTTAAAATAAAGGCTATATTATGAAGCCCTGATGCGGCATCAATTTCAGCGTCTACAAAATATTTTTCAGCAATGTTTCCTGCTATCGCATTTGCTACAGCTCTATTTCTGACAGATGGGTTTTCAATATACTTGCAAATTTCTCTTGCAAGTTCCAAATCTCTTTCTTCTATTAAAAAACTATCATTATTCACCGGACACTCTCCCTCACTATGAGCTTATGATACCATATTGTAAAAAAAAAATCTATATTTTTGACTTATTAAATAAAAATATTAAATCATTTAGTGTATTTTTTGTGAATAAATTTAAGAATATAAAATTTTCTTCCGTTATTGATAATGAAAGGATAATTAAACTATGTTTTCAGCAATGATTCAAAATCTGTTATCGTCATCAGGACAATCCAGCGCTATGCAAAGAGCGGCGCAGATGAATTCCTATGTTAACAGGCTTAATGCTCAATGGACACCGGTAGAAAATTCTGCAAATCAGGTTAATGCAAAAAATATTGAATCTTTTGATAAAGTCTTAAAAGCTTCTGCTAAAACAAAATTTGGAGATTTATTAACAAATCCTGCTACAAGAGTAAATGCAACACTCTATACAAACAAAGCAGAAGGGATCACAAAGGACTATTCTACAAAATCCAAAATTAAAGAGTTAATCTCCAGAGTTTCCCAAAAGCATGGGGTTGATGAAAAATTGGTAAATGCTCTTGTTAAACAGGAATCCGGATTCAATCCAAATGCAAAATCAAGAGTCGGAGCATTAGGGCTTATGCAGTTAATGCCTGCAACAGCAAAGGGGTTAGGGGTTACAAATCCTATGGATCCCGAACAGAATGTTGAAGGCGGGGTGAAATACCTAAAATCTATGCTAAACAGATATAACGGTAATATTATACTGGCTCTTGCCGCTTATAATGCCGGACCGGGAGCCGTTGATAAATATGACGGGGTGCCTCCTTATAAAGAAACTCAAAACTATGTCCGTTCAATTCTTGCAAGTTATCTGTAGTGTTAAGCTGTCCTGTTAAGTATGGCTTCTCTTTCCTGTTCCTGCTTTTCATGGATTCTTCTTGTGTTAGCATAGGTAAGTCTAGGAATAAACCAGCCCAAAATGTATGGAGAAATAAATACCATTGTTAACATAGCCGGAATTGAGTTTAAACCCCTTGCAAAAGATGTGATGCCGTTGCCTTTTGGCTTTTTAACACTCTTCATTAAATCTCTAACAAGTTTATTTAAGGATTCCTTGTCTTTTGGTTTTCCAAGTTTTTCGGCTTGTTGTTCAAATTTCTCAAAGAATTCTATTATCTTTTTGTTCTTTTCAGCTCTATCCAAATTCTTCAATTTAGATAAATCCAATGTTTTTTCATTAAATAATGTATTAACGGTTTCTGATTTAGAAAGAATTTTTTGCAAATCGCCTTCGTTTTTGTCAATATACTTGCAGAAGTTTCTCATTTTATCAATACCATCAACATTATTGTAAAGAGATGATATTTCAGAATTCGTTAATACATGCGCCTTACTGTACGGATTTAGTAAATCCAGCAAGGTTTTAACTTTGCTCATAGATCTGTCTTTATGCATAAGTACAAATCCGGAGTGCTTTTCATATGATGTAACAAATGCTCTTGTAAGCATTGGAACCACAAATACAACTGATAAGCTTGATGTAATATCTCTTATCAATATTTCGTATAATTCTGTTAAATCTTTTTTGCCGGTTACATCATCCGTCTGAGCTCTGTTATAGGCTCTCAGACCTCTAGGAAACAATAACCCGAATAAAGACAGCCCTGCCATTAATGTATTTGTAAAGTTGTGTCCGTTATATTCCAACTCGGAGGAGAAATTTTCATTTGTGTGGTCAGAAAGGAATTTCCCGAATCTTGATAGTGGTCCTTTTCCTGGAGCCTTACCTTTGAAAGCAGGTTCTCCTTTAGCAGCATTTTCAATCTCTAAATCCTGACGTAATTCAGCTTCCCGCTTTTTATCATGCTCAAGTTCTTTTTCAAGCTCGTACTCATGTTCTTTAAGTTCTCTTAGCTTATTTGCAGTTTGTGCCCCCGGAGCTATGTCATTTTTTGCATATATTTTTGGCAGGATTGAAAGAACTCCAAGAGTTGCAGCCATTGTGGATACGTTTGTAATGAAACGTTTTGCAATTGAACTGTTTTTGATGTTGTCTGCCGCTGCAGCATCAAGTTTATCCAGATTTTTATTCAATGATATTGCATCATTGCTGTATTTTATCATGGCATCAATTGTGTCTTTAGTAGAAAATGCTTTTATGTCTTTTATTGTATCAGAGCCGACTTTGAGCTTTTGAAGCATATCAAGATTTGCAGAGGTATTATATCTGATATTATCAATATGTTCTGCGATATTAGCCATGCATTGTTTACGATATTTGCTTTTGCCGAAGAATTTGTCTAATTTTGCATCAGCAGGAATATGTTCATAATTTTTAATTTGTTTCAATATGTAGTCGATACTTTCGTTTTTAACATTTTCTTTGCCTAATGTATCCTGAAGTATCTTTGTAATATTTTTTCTAAAGAACTCTTCTTTAAATTTCTCTTTGTTCTTTAAAAGAGCCTTATCAAATTCAGGCTTGGAAATTATTTCTTTTAGACTGTTACCAAATCTTTTGATAAGTTGTGAATTTACACTTGTAGATTTCCCAAATATAGCTGCAAGGGCAAACATAATAGGTGCAACAGCCATCATACAAGGTCCTGTAAGCCCTTCTCTTCCCAGAACTTCAAACCCTTCCTGGATATTATAGTGTCCCGTTACTTCTTTATCTCTTAAAAATGCAGCACCGACACGGGGCATGGTCATGCCTAAACAGTCCTGAATCAGGAATGAAACAAGAAAGCCGCCGTTTTCAACCCATTGCATGAAGTTACCGGAAGCGCCTAAAACGCCGCTCATTCCGGAACCAAAACTCGGATTGTATTGAGCATTTACCGGTCTATTTTGACTGTCTTGTTTGTTGTCAATCGGAGTTTTTACTTGATTATTACTGCATTTTTCAACTTTCAACTACACAAACCCTTTACCTAATATGTACACAATTATTTAAAGTATTCTGAATTATCAGATTTGCTATTTTGTTACGAAATTCGGCAACATTGTTACAAATTTTTTTTGATTAAGTGTATTAAGTATACTTATTATTTTGGCAAATTGCAAGATAAACCTTGATATTATTAAAATTTATTACAAAAAAAAAGAGTCAAAATGACTCTAAAAACTTTGATGTGTGAAGTGTAGTATAAATAATAGATATATGTGTATAGCGTGTTTTAAATATCTTATATATATAAAGTTATATTTGATATGATAATTGCTTTATTTAACAATATAGCTTAATAAATCTTTACAAATGTTGATTTTTTTATTAATAGACTTAAAAACCTATTAAGAAGAGGTAACGGAATGTTTTTAACTAATTTATTTAAGTTGAATAAAAAATGCCAGCATGAAAAGGTTTATCCGGATATTGAACAGGCATATTGTCCTGATTGCGGACAATTAATAAAGAATGAATGGTTTATAACCAGATGCGCATGCTGCGGGGTAAAGTTAAAAACTGTTCAAAGAGCCGATAAGATTGAACCTCTTTATCATTATTGTACAAATTGCGGTTCTGCTGATTACAATATAGAAAAACTCAAGAAAATCAATTTTATTGATATTAATTTTGCGGTCTTGCAAAAAAGGGTTGTGGAATCAGCACAACAAATGTTTACTACCCAATGCTGGCAGGAAAAAACAGATGAGCAGCCCAAATTGCTAGTACAATACTAACAACATCCGATAATATTCCTGTCAGCAGAGCATATCTGAATTTTCTTATACCGACAGCTCCAAAATATACTGTAAGTACATAGAATGTTGTTTCAGAACTCCCAAGCATAATTGCTGCCATTTTGGTAACAAAAGCATCTGCCCCATGTGATGAAGCAAGTTCGGAGAATAATCCCAGAGCTGCTGAGCCTGAAAGAGGTCTGGTAATTATAATCGGAATAATATCGGCCGGTATAGCAAATTTATCAAGAATAAAGCCGAAGCAGTTTGCAATTAAATCCATAGCCCCTGACGCTTTAAACATAGAAATAGCAGCTATTAGTGCAACAAGATAGGGGATAATTTTAACAGATACCGAAAATCCGTCTTTAGCACCTTCTACAAACTCTTCATATATCGGAACTTTCTTTATTATTCCAGCCGTAATTATTATTAAAATCATAAGAGGAAGCAGTATCATACTTTATCCCTCCAGATTTTTCTCAGAATAAGAGTGATTATAATAGATGTGATAAAAGCTATTGTAGTCACAATAAGGGTTGGAACAATAATATCTGCCGGATTTTCTGCTCCGAGTCCGGCAAGAATTGCGATTACAGTAGCAGGTATTATTTGAAATCCTGCTGTATTCATACCTAAAAACATGCACATTGGGTCGCTTGCTTTTTCTTTATCGGGGTTTTCTTCTTGAAGTTCTTTCATAACTTTTATTCCGATAGGTGTTGCCGCATTAGTAAGCCCTAGTGCGTTTGCTGTTAAGCTCATTGTTATATCACCGAGTGCCGGTGAGTCTTTGGAAACATCTTTAAACAGCGGTTTGGCAATCGGGTATATTAATTTTGATAAAATCTTTACAAGCCCTGATTTTTCTGCAATTCTCATAATTCCAAGCCAGAAAGCCATTATACCTATAAGAGAAAATGCTATTTTAACTGCAGTGTTACAAGCCTCAAGTAAAGAATTAACAAGAGCCGGAACATTACCGTTAATTATGGCTGTAATAACGGATACACTAATCAGTATAAAAAATAAGTAATTCATTAAAACTAATTTTAAGAAAAAATTTATTATTTGTCACTATTTTTATATTAGTATATAATAAGTGTAAATGTAATAATTTAAGATGTGGGATAGTAGGTATATGGCAGATCTTGATAACTTTTCAGAAATAAAAGAGAACTTTGATACAGTTAAGACGTTATTAAATTCAATAAGAGCTCAGGGAATTCTTAATACATCTGATGTTGATAAATTATTGACAGGCATTAACGAAAAGCTGGAAAAAATCAATACAGAAGAGGATATAGACTTAATAAAGATATTCCTTTCCGAACTAAAACAAAATTTGGATGAGCGCCACAGCATTCTTATATCAAAGTTTGGCGCTATAGAATCTTTATTTACAAATCTGCTTAAAAATAGTTCTGAGATGTTAAAATCATCGGAAGTTAAGGAATTATTTGATATTGTAGCGACAAATCTGTCTGTATTTTCAAGAGAAGTTGTTTCTCAAAAAGAAACTTTGACCGATATAACTTTAAGGATTGATGCCTTAAGATCTGATGACAGTCAGAAAAAAGAAATTATTAAAAATATATCACTTTTAAAAAATGATCTTGAAAGGTTAAATAACGGCTTCGATTCAATAGTTTTAAGCTTAAATGATAATTTTAAAACTATTATAAAAACAATAACTTCAATTGATAAAACTGACTATTTGGATAAATTTTCTGATGTTTTATCAAATATCGAAATGTCTTCAAATACAGTATTATCAGCTTTACAGATGCTTGACCAAAAAACCGGACAGGTAGAAGATGCTCTTAAAAATCTTGCAACTCAGGCTGATATAGCCGCTCAAAAAGAAAGGTTATTTGACCTGACGGCGCAAACAAGAGAACTGACAGCTTCTGTAAACGACCTGAGTGATAAATATATAAGAATTGATAATCTTGCTGAAAAAATAGATGCTTCAGTTAATATAATTGCAAACCTAAAAGCAACTATAGGAGAAGAAAACGACAATAATACTCAAACGGTAATAAGTGAATTAAATAAACTCGAACAAGCAATAGCCGGTATAGATACAAATGATAAGTTTGAAGAGTTTAAAGTTTCTCTTGAGAGTGTTTTAAAAAGTATTGTTGAAAGCACTAATCTTTTAGATAAAAATTTGAATTTAAGTTCTTCAGAAATTCAAAAACTTTCAGATACTATTAAATCTCTGGATATTAATATTAGTTTTCAGAATATCCTTGCAAATATAGGAAAAACAGAGCTAAATCTTAAATCCCATATGGATGAAAGCACGGAAAAACTTTCCAGTCTGAATGAAGTAAATATAACACGGGTTTTGAATTCAATATCATCCGGAGCAGAAGCTTTAACTTCCAAATTGAATGATACACAGTCTTCATTAGCAGGCTTGTGTGAGAAAAGCTTTGATACCGTATTTGAAAATATTTCCGATTTGAAGTCTACTGTAGCACAACTTGATGAAAACAGTGTTTCAGCAAATAATGCAATTTTTTCAAATATTACTGACAGATTAACTTTATTTGAAAACAGCATGAGATCTTCTCTTGAAAAGCAAGAGCAGTCTGTTTCAAATACATCTGCTCAACTGGTTGATCAAATTGAAAATATTAAAAATCTGGCAGGTGTTCTTGATTATAAAATGGATTCTTCTGTTGTTGAGTCCGGAAATGTTAAAAGAGAGTTTGGAGAATTGAAATCTGCAGTAGAAAAAGTTTTAGCTCTTGATTTTGTAACTACTGTTAAAGATCTGCGGGTAGATTTATATGCTTCAAAACAAGAATTAGCAAATACTATAGAAACTTCAAGCTCTGAACTTTCAGAAAAGTTTACAAATGATCTTTATGGTAAATATGAGCTTTTAATAAGTAAACTTGATAATGTTGAAGATGAATTTAAGAAAGCTCAAATATCATCTTTAAATGGAATAAAACCTCTTTTAGAAAAAATATCCTCTTCAATTATGGATGTTATTTCTTATGTAAGTGAGCAGAAAACTTCTGCATCGTCAATTGATACTGATATAAATTTAACCGGTAACATATCCAACCTGCTTAATGAAAATAGTTTGAGCTATGTTGAAAGTGTTAGAGATATTGTTGATGTAATAAGAGTTCAAGTTGAAAACAATTTAAAAAGCATACAGGAAGAGTCCTCTGCGGAATTAGATTTAGTTAAACGCTCAATTTCGGAAAATTCTGAAGATTTAAGAAAAGAAATCAAGTATACTTATTCAAAACTCCTAGAAATACAGGATTCTTATAATGAGATTAAAGAAATTCTTTCTGTAAACAGTGTTTCTTCTGATAATAAAATTAGTGCTATATTGGATAAGACGGATGATATAAAAGGCGATTTTGAAGCTAAATTAACAGCATTAAAAAACTCTCTTTTAGATAAAATATCCGATTATAAAAAAGAGTTTACCTGTGAAAATGCTGATAAGCTGAGTGAATTGAAGTTTGCTTTTGAAAATTCACAAACTCAAAAAACTCAAGAAATTACAGATTTAGTGGAGGAGATAAAAGCTCATCTTGCTAATTTATCAGAAGAAAATTCTTCTTCAATGACAGGTGCTCTTGCAAAAATTCTGGAGAATTTTGTTGCATTAAAATCTTTGATGAATACTCTAAATGACAAATATTCAGAGTCTTTATCCCAAAAAGTGGATGTAATTCTTCAGGACTTTGCAGGCTTAAAGAGTATATTGGATAAAGTAGATGAAAATGTTGACGGTGACATGACAAGACAGCTTTCTATAATTGAAAGTAATTTTGAGTCACTTGTTTCTCAAATAACGATTTTATTTGATAAATCCGACAAATCTTTATCGGAAAAAATAGATGAACAATTTTCTTCTGTATCAGAACGAATGCAGTTAGCTGTATCCGAAAAACTTGAAGAATATAAAGCAAAAATCGAAGAAACTTTTGATAATTTGCAGCAGAAGGCTTTATCTCAGTCAGATTATTTAAAAGAGAGAATATCTGATATCAATACAGCAATGAAATCAGTGTGGGAAGAACAATCTGACGAAAATATGAAGCAGATTGAGGAAATCTCTGATAAATTAAAAACTGTTATAGATGAAAATATTAAACTGACTGCAGCTGACTATTGTTCATTAAAGGCTAAACTTAATGAATTCGCAAAAAATATTGAAACAAATAATCAAGTTCTGACTCAAGATTTAAAAGCGCAGCTTGATGATATAACTAAATACATTGATTCTGTACTGGATATACAAGCTCAAGATATTGCTGCAAAGTATGATGAGCTTTCTGTAAAACTTGATAGTATTGAAAACAAAAATGAAGCCGAGTTAGGAACTATCAGTACAAATATAACAACATTGGCTGAGGCTAATAAATCCGGTGTTATAAATGTAATTAATTCTATTAACGAAGTGAAATCAGAATCGGAAACTAATATAAAATCTGTTAACAATGTAATATCAGGTTTGTTCTCCGAGGTTAAGAATCTGTTGAGCACATCATTTGCTAAGGTATCTGAAGATACCGCACAGCTTCAGGCTGATGCTGCAGATATCAAAACAGATTTAGAAAATGGCATTAATACTGTTAATTATACGGTTACAGACGGTTTTGATTCTCTCAATCAGAATCTTATAACGTACTCGGTTGCAACTGACAAAAAGGTTGCTAAGATGGAATCAGTTCTTGCTGATATTAAGGATGATGTTGATGCCAAGTCTGCTAATTTAACATCTTCTATTGTTTCAGGATTTGCAGCTGTTGATGATGAGTTGAGAACTCTGGGAGAGTCCTTAGAGACAAATTCTACAAATGTAGCTTCTCAAATAGCGACAGTAAATTCAATATTGACAGAACAGTCTGATGCAGTAAAATCTTCACAAAATGATTTGTCAATATTAAAAGAAGCCTCTGTAAATACAAATGTACAGTTGGAAAATCTCAGCAATGATTTAAGAGAGCGGCAGGAAGAAAATTCTCTTCAAAATCAAAATATATTAGATGCTGTTAAAATAGTGGAAGATAAAGCTTCAGAACAAATTGAAGCCGCAAATTCCGCAAAATCTGAGCTTTCTGCCTTGACAACCCTTGTTGATAATAATAAAACACTTATTTTAGAATTGGGTGATTCTTTAGCAGAAAAAGTAAACTCCTTAATTTCTACAAGTGCAGAAATTTCAGCAGGGGAACTTCAATCAATTGATGCTTATGTAAATAATTTATCTGAGCAAATTGATGCTGAAAAGAAAAATGTTATAGCTTGTAAAGATTTGATTATAGAATTTTTACAAAAACAATTGGATTCATTATCGCAAAATGTAGAAAAAGAAACGGATGCCATAATAGGCGAGTTAATAGATCAATTTGATTTGCTTAAAAAGTCACAGTCTGATGAGACTGTGAAGTTAACCGCTCAGATTGAAGAACTTGTAAGCGGGCATATCTATGACAGTATTGAAGACTTAAAATCATTCTTTGATATTAAGACTGATACATCTGTAATGCTCGGGAAACTGGATAATTTAAAAATTGAGCTTTCTGATTCTGTTGATAAACTTATTAAAAATCTCAATACTTTACTGGATGCGAATTTATTTACATCATCTATGTCCGATTATAAAGTGGCAGTAGAGTTATTGATAAATTCTGCGGTAGAAGGTCTAAATGACAGAATAGAAGACTTTATAAGCACAAATATAGCAGAAATCGGGAATTTGATTTCTGATGACAGAAAGAATATTGAAGACAAATTAGCATTATTTGATAAGAAGTTTATTGATACAGTTGTTGATAAGTATGAAGAAATTAAGCTGATTGCCAATAAATATAATGATTCTTTTGCGGATATTAATACTTCTGTCAATGATATTATTTCTCGTTTTGAAGATACTAAGAGTGAAGTTAATGACAGGATTAACAATCTTGCGGAAACAATTAAGTCTGCGGCTGATACAAATGGCAGACAAATTGATAAGCTGCAGGAAAGCTTTGACAGCTTACGCTCTCAGATTTCCAATAAGTCATTTGACGAAGCATTCCAGGCTTCGATAAATAAACAAATTGCGGGGCTTGAAGAATTAATTCAGGAAGAAATGGGTTATATTCAGGATATCAGTGATTTGTGCTGCAATAGCTTACCGGATGTAACAGAGATGAATACTCTGGTTAAACATTCAATTCTAAAATCTATAGAAGATTTTTCTCAAAAATTGGATTCTCAAGATATTGAAGGCAAGCTTGAGTCTGAGCTTAAAGAATTTAAGTCTGATATTATTACTCAGTTCTTGAATGTATTTAATCAAGTTTCTTTCGTAACCGAACAGGAAGAAATTCTTGATTTTATACAGGAAAAACACTCTGAACTGATTACTATATTAAGTCATATTGTAACATCAGCAGATGCGGTAGAAGAAATAAATGACAATGTTGCGGTAATTGATAATAAAATTGATTCATTAAAAGATGATATTGAACATATTAATGAAAAAATAAACTCAATAATATCATCAGATGGTGATGTAGATTATATTTACAGCTTACAAGACCTGGAATCTGATATCGCAAATCTCAGACTTGTGTTGAATGAAATGAAAGAGAATAATCATGGTAAAGAATTTAATGATCTTATTTCTTCAACCAACGAGATATATAAGCTGGTCGAATCTGTTAAATCAGAAATACCAAGTAAAAAAGATGTTGAAAGTATCGCAGAAGATCTTGTAAGCATAAGCACGAGAACTAATAAGCTTATACTGGCTTCTGATGAGTCATATAAGACTTTGCAGGATAATTTGCAGGATTTTAAACTTGTAATTAATGATTTAGATGAAAGAACCAGAAATTTCCCGAGAGAAGCCGGTATTGATAAAATTGATTCAAAATTGAATTCAATTAATAATATGATGATTAACGGTGCTAAAACTAATCAGGTATTTAATCAAGTATTTGAATATTTAGCAGAATGGGTTGATAATGCAAGTGTACAGATTAATGCAATTTCTGATAAAGTTGAAACGCTGGATGAAATTGAACAGATTAAGACAATGCTTACCGATTTAAAAGCTACAGCGGAAGATGATTCCGGCAGCGTTGAGCTTGTTGAAGCATTAGGTAATGTTTTTGAAAAACAGACCAAACGTATTTCTTCACTTGAGGCAAAATTGGATAAAATAATAGTAGAAACTACGATAAATAATAAAAATGATAAATTGGATTTAACACCGCTAGAGGATACTATTAACAGATTTCTTGTCGCTGTCGATGAAAAAATGACGACACAACAAGCGAAGATTAATTCACTTGAAGCTAAGCTGGAAGGTGCTTTAGAACTATTAGACAGTAAAGATACCGCACAGCTTACCAAGAAAGTCGGCGGAATGGATCGCCAGATAGCAAAACTAAATAAAAGTATCGAAAAAATAGCATCACATGTTGTTGAAAAATAATATTGAAGACATCAAATCAATTGTAAGAAAAGGTAATGTCCTTACGGGAATTGAAGAACGTTACTGCTATTCTTGTGATGCTTCAAATCTTAATGAAGGCGGTGAAACTCCGGATTTAGTTGTTTTTGTACAAACGATAGAAGATGTACAAAATATAGTTAAGTATGCTAACCTTCATGAAATTCCTGTTGTTGCAAGAGGAGCAGGAACTAATATGGTAGGAGCCTGCGTCTGTAAAAAGGGCGGCATAGTTTTAAATTTTTCGAAAATGAATAAAATTTTAGAGCTTAATTCTTCCAATATGACAGTTCGAGTTCAACCCGGGGTTGTACTGGGAAATTTAAAGAGCTATGTAGAAGAATTTGGATTGTTCTATCCTCCGGATCCTTCTAATTATAAGGTGTCAACAGTCGGCGGAAGTATTGCACAATCATCAGGCGGAGCAATGTCTTTTAAGTACGGAACGACCAAGGATTATGTTTTAAGCCTGAAGGTTGTAACAGCCGATGGTGAATTGATGACGCTCGGGGTCGGGACAATAAAAGATGCAACAGGATTCCACTTAAATCAATTGATTATAGGGAGTGAAGGAACTTTAGCTATTGTTGTTGAAGCTGTTTTAAAATTGATACCTAAACCCGAAACCTCAAGAGTTATAACATCATATTTTGATACAATTGGCGATGCCATATCTGCAGTAGACGGTATAATTGCTGAAAAAGTGTTCCCATCAACAGTTGACTTTATGGATAATAATTCTATTAGAACGGTTGAATCTTTTTATCCTTGCGGGCTAAATACAAAAGCCGATTCGATGTTGTTAATTGAAATTGACGGTTTTGAATCATCTATGGATACTCAGCAAGAGAAAGTTTTAAAAGTATTAAATTCGACAGGTGCAACAGGTGTTGAAATAGCTGACACTAAAGAAAAGTGTGATAATATATGGACAGCAAGACGTTCTTCTTTTGCGGCTGCTGCCAGACTGGCACCTGATGTTGTTTCTGATGATATTATTGTTCCAAGACAAAACTTAGCGCAAATGGTGTCTAAGTGTAAAGAGATAAGTGAGAAATACGGTTTACAGATGTGTTTGGTAGGACATGTAGGTGATGGAAATATTCATCCTCAAATTGCATTGAACCTTGAAGATGATAATCAATTTAAAAATTATATAAAAGCAAAATCCGAAATGTATAAAGCTGCCTGGGAACTTGACGGCACAATTTCAGCAGAACATGGTATAGGTATTGAAAAAATATCATACTTGGAAAATACTATAGATAAAAATGCAATTGAATATATGAAAAGGATTAAAAAAGTATTTGATCCTAAAAATATTTTGAATCCCGGTAAAATTTTTATAGTTGAATAAGGAGAAAGTATGGATATAGTAGTAATTTATTGTACATTGCCAGTAAAAAGCAAAAAAGTTGCAAAAGATATAATCAGAATATTAATGAAGCATAAACTGGCAGCGTGTGTTTCAATCGTGGAACAGGTTAAATCAACTTTTTCCTGGGATGGCGAACTGTGTGAAGAAAAAGAATTATTGATGATGATAAAAACAAGAAGAGCAAATTACGGTAAAGTAAAACTTGTAATTGAAGATATGCATCCTTATACAGTACCGGAAATCATAGCACTTCCTGTTGTTGATTGTTCAGAAGACTATTTGAAATGGATAATAAAAGAAACGGAACAACGAGCCTGATTGATTATATAAAATCTTTCGGGATAGATGTTAATATAGGAAAAACAAGGGCACGAGGAAACAAGGGAATTTTTATCGCTAGAGATAATAAAAAATTCCGTATTGATATTGCCCCCGAGCAGTCAGATTGTAAGAATATTCTAGTGCATGAATTCTCTCATTATGTTCATTATAAATATGATCGGACTCTAAGATCTCTATCCTTTATATTTCCGTCTTTGAATAATCAAGAATGGGACGAGTTGATTGAACTAACGGTGCTTTCTATTCCTAAGGAAAGGGTTAAACCTCTTTTTGATAAAGTTGATCTCTTAAAAGAAGACATTACGAAGCAAGCTTTATTACTTAAAAATTCGCAGCCGGATTTTAAACTGTCAGCACCTCTTATAAAGCTGGAACGAAAAATCCCTTATCCAATGAAATATTTACTGAAATATGACAGAGTTAAAGTTTTAAACAGAATATATTCAATAGAGGATATAGATAGAGATTTTAGTGATTTTGATATTGATTTAAGACTTTATTTAAAATTAAAGTCCTCTCAACGGGCACTAAGACGTATCAATTCTAAAATATCAAGGATAAATAAATACTATAATACTCCGACAGAGTTGTTTGCACGGTGTTCAGAGCTGTATTTTACAAACAAAGATTTGTTAAGCAAGAAAGCTCCTAATATATTTAAAATGTATGAAGAGGCGGTGAAATTAAATAAAATTCCGGAATTATCAGGTTTGTTAAAATATTTTTAACTTTACCTTTTTTTACTTTATTTTTTTTTGATTTTCATGTACAATTGTAATCGAGAGCTGCAATATGATAAAAAATTTCAGTACTAACAAACAAAAACGCAACGATGCAATTATACTAGCAATGATAATTGCAGCTTTTTTGTTTGTAGTATGGCTTTGTACTCCGCCCGGAAATAAGTTTATCCAGATGGCATTCTGGGGCTCGAATACAAGATTATTCTTTGCGAAATTAACCAATAGTGCTGCAACTACAGAATGGATTTTCCATAGGAATAATGCTGTTTATTTATCAAAAATGAAAAATAAAGAGGCAGCTTTATTGGAAATAGATAAAGCTCTAATGACATTCCCTTCTTACGGCAAAGATAAAGATATGTCAAAATTATACAAGGATCGTGCCCAGATTCGTATGTTCTGGGGAGATTATAAAGGTGCTTTGGAAGACTATCTTCATTCAGATAACATTGATATACAAGACAGCTTGCGTGTGGCTATGCTGTATAAGCTTAACGGAAATTATAAAGAGGCAATGTCCTATTGTAACAGAATATTGGATTTGAATTATACAGCCTATCCCGGTTTTGCCTGTATGGCTGATATTTATGCTGTGTTAGGCAGGTATGATCTTTCTGTTAAGGTTTTCGATTTGCTAATCGACAGAGTGAAAAATCGTCCTATGTATTATGCTGATAGAGCACGTTATAAAAAAGCCTACGGTGATACAATAGGTTATGATGAAGATATGCAGAAAGCAAGAGAGCTTTCTCCTACTGCGAAATTAGATTATTCTATTATTGAAGAAACTTTACACCCACGTATTTTACGTATGGATATTATGCCTGTTAAATAGCCTGAAATCTTTATATTTTATTAACAAATTTTATCTTATTTTTGTTTTAGAATATAAGTAGATCAGATTAGAGGTAAGGTAATGAAATATTCTGAATATTCGGTTGTTATAATCGGAAGCGGTGCAGCAGGTCTGTATTCTGCGTTAAAAATATCGGGGCAGATTGAACTTCCCGACGGGGTTTTACTGGTTACAAAGTCCTCTTTGGGCGAAAGTAATTCTTTATATGCTCAAGGGGGAATAGTTGGAGTTGTACATCAAAATCCCGGGGATAGTGTAAGGCTCCATGTTGAAGATACTTTAGCTGCCGGAGCTGGTCTTAGTGATGCTAAGGTCGTTCAGTATATTTCAGAAAGATCTGATGAGGTAATTAATGATTTAATTTCTACAGGCGTAGTTTTTGATAAAGACGGAGAGGGAAATTTATCGTTTACATTAGAGGCTGCGCATAGTTTCAAACGTATTTTACATGTAAATGGAGATGCAACAGGAAGAGGAATTACGGAAACTTTAGTTAATAAAGTTCGTCAAGATAGCAATATCTCCATAACAGAAAATTCTTTAGCGGTTGAATTACTTGTTAATTCTGATAATGAATGCAAAGGTATAATTTTGTACAATGAGTTAACAGGTGAACATGAAATAGTTTATGCCGCAGCGGTTGTACTGGCGACCGGCGGAGCGGGACAGCTATATAAATATACAACAAATCCTGACGGGGCTACCGGTGATGGTATAGCTTTGGCTTATAATGCAGGTGCTATAATTCAGGATATGGAGTTTATTCAGTTTCATCCGACAGCGCTAGCACTAAATCCTAACAGTAAAGAAAGATTTTTAATATCAGAAGCAGTAAGAGGCGAAGGGGCTAAGCTTGTTAATTCAAACGGAAATGAATTTATGTCAAAATATCATGATAAGAGAGAATTAGCCCCAAGAGATATTGTGACAAGGGCAATATTCTCAGAGATGAAACAAACTCACTCTTCTAATGTATTTTTAAATGCATCAATAATAGATAAATCAAAGCTTTTCAATAGATTCCCTACAATAACAGAGAAATGTATTAACAGAGGTATTGATATCTCTAAAACGCCGATACCTGTAGCCCCTGCCGCTCACTATACAATGGGAGGGATAAAAACAACTATAGAAGGAAAAACTTCTATACGCGGACTATATGCAATAGGTGAGACAGCGTCTACCGGTTTGCATGGTGCAAATCGACTTGCCAGTAACTCTCTTTTAGAGTGTGTTGTGATGGGATATGAATTAGCTGATTATCTTTCTTTTGCTAATCTGGTACCGCCTAAAAAGATTGATTCTGCTATTATGGAAACAATTAAGGTATATACGGAATCAATTACTGATTCTGAATACAATATTGATTATATGAAACAAACACTAAAAGATTTGATGTGGAATAATGTAGGTATTATACGAAATGAGGAAGGACTTCTAAAAGCAAAAGAAGGGATTAGAGAATTAAAATCTGTATTCCGTCAAGGTCGTAAATGCTCAAATAAAGATGAATATGAATTCAGAAATATGCTGATGACTGCAGAACTTATAGTAGATTCTGCTTTGGAAAGAAAAGAATCCAGAGGGGCACACTCAAGATCTGACTATCCACAGCTGTCGTCAGAGGCGCATCACTCTGCCGTTATTATCAATAAAAGAGAGGAACTGGTTTATGCTGAATAATTTCTATATTGAAGAACACGTTAAGAATGCTCTGCAGGAAGATATTGGCTTTGGCGATATTACAACTGATTTTTTGACTAATGAAACCGATATGATGGAATGCCAGCTTAATACAAGAGTTGACGGGATATTCTGCGGGAAAGAAGTTTTTGAAACAGTGTTTAAAGTATTGTCTTCTAAAGTTGAATTAAAATTTTATTTTAATGATGGGGATGTGATAAAAAAGGGTGATAAAATTGCGGATATAAAAGGTCCTGCAAAATACATATTAATGGGTGAACGTACAGCCTTAAACTATGTTCAAAGGATGAGCGGTATAGCAACAGAAACTCATAAATATCAACAGGCAATAGGAGAGTATCCGGCAAAAATAGTTGATACGAGAAAGACGACCCCCGGCTTTAGAGCTTTTGAAAAATATTCGGTCAAAATGGGCGGCGGAGCGTTGCATAGATTTAATCTTTCAGACTGTGCAATGATAAAGGACAACCATATCAAGTACGCAGGTTCATTGACAGAAGCTGTTAATAAGCTTAAACAGCATATATCTCATGCGCATAAAATAGAAGTCGAGTGTGATACTATTGAACAGGTAAAAGAAGCATTGAATTGCGGCGTTGATATTATTATGCTTGATAATATGAGTGTGGATATGATGAGAGCATGTGTAAGTATAATTAATAAAAAAGCAATTGTAGAAGCGAGCGGAAATGTTAATTTGTCTACTGTTCATGAAATAGCTTCAACCGGTGTTGATATAATATCTTCAAGTGCTATTGTTGCAAAAGCTCCGACTCTTGATTTGGGACTTGATTGTAAATAATTATAGCCGGCTCATTTCTTTATCAATCCGTTTCTGTTCATTATTAAGACGGTTTTGTTCATTATTTAATTTGTTTTCTTCGTTATTTATATGGGTTTGCTCTTTATCAAGCTGCTCGAGTTGTTTTTGTATACTGCGTTCCTGTGATTCAATTCTGTTTTCTTCTTGCTGTAATTCTTCAATCGTTTTTCGCTTAAATATCGTTCTATATTTTGGAATACTTATATTGTTAATGTTTATGGAAGAAATTTTCATAGTTGACTCCTTGTAGTTATTATAATGTATGAAAAAATATTTTTTGCTAAATTATTTAAATTAAAGGTTAT
>CALUVM010000004.1 GCA_944324255.1 Candidatus Gastranaerophilales bacterium
GTTTGCTAAAAAGATTATAGAAGAAGTAAAAAATATTGCACAGGCTTGGGGAGTGAATAATTTAGAAAACCTTGAATCGGATTCTCTTAAGGCGCTCGCCGGCATGGTTGATGATGGGAAAACTTCCATGCATCAGGATATCCTTGCAGGGAGGAAAACCGAGGTTGATATTTTCGGAGGTGAGATTATAAAACTCGGAGAAAAATATAAAATTCCAACTCCATATAATCAGGTTATGTATGATATGATAAAAATTTTGGAGGAAAAAGAATGAATATAGCTTTTATTCCGGCAAGAGGCGGAAGCAAATCCATTCCTCTGAAAAACATAAAAGAAATTAACGGAAAACCGCTTATCTATTGGACTTCAAAAGCGGCAGAAGAGGCAAAGTGTATAGATAAAATAATTATTGCAACCGAAAATGAAAAGATTAAAGAAACTGTTTTGAATTTCGGGTTTAAAAAATTGGAAGTCTACGATAGAGCCCCCGAAAATGCACGGGATGAATCTTCAACTGAAAGTGTAATGACAGAATATATTAAAAAATCGGACTTGAATCTAGAGGATAATTTCTTCTTGATTCAAGCAACCTCTCCCCTGCTAAAGTCCGAATATATTGATAAAATGTATGAAGAGTATATTAAATCCGGTGCTGATTCAATATTTTCCGGAGTCAGAGAGAAACAATTCCACTGGATAGAAACCTCTCAAGGCGTCAATCCGATAAATTACGACTACCGCAATCGCCCGAGAAGGCAGGAGTTTCAGGGAATTATAGCAGAAAACGGCGCCTGCTATATTAATAAGGTTAAAAATATCTTAAGAGATAATTGCAGACTCTCGGGAAAAATCACGGTTTACGAGATGCCCCCGCAAACCGGATTTGAAATTGATGAAGAATCCGACTGGATTATTGTTGAACAATTAATGCTTAGAACTTAAACAGGTTCTTGAGTTCTTGAGCAGACTGTTTAAGCGCATCTTTTTGAGAAGATACAGCATCTTTTACACTCTGAACATTCTCGCCCATGCCGGTTTTCAGTGTGTTCAGGGCTTCTTTCACATCAACTTTAACTTCTGCCGGTTCGAGCGCTGACGTATCAACTTTAGTCAGCCATTTGAAAGATTTAACCGAAGCCGGATTTGTGATTCCGCCGTTAAATACGACTTTAAAGTCTTTATAACTTGTACTTCCGCTTGAGAGCGCAGGTATTGCCGCTGTATTTTCACTCTTAGGATCAGAGGTTAAATTCTTGACAAGTGAAGAAGTCAGGTTTCCGAGTTTTGGAATAAATGACAGCAGTTTGTCTGCCGATAAATCCCCTAAAGGTCCCAAGAGAGCTACGACAGAAGAATCCAATCTCCCCAATATATTTACATTTGTATTTCCATTAATCAAATTGTATTTACCTTTAACATAATAAGCAAGTGTCGGACCGGAGCTTTTTATTTCATTGAGTTCTGCCCAGCCGTTTTTGAAACTCAAATTCCCGGAAATATAAGAGAATTTAGCTGTGTCCTTGATTCCGGCAAGAGATGAGATTGAAGAAACTGCAGCTTTCAAAACACCGTTTGAAATAATATTAGCGGCGCCGAACAAGTTCTCTATACGACCGATTGTTCCGAAAGAACCGTTTTCTACTTTGAAAGTCAGGTTTCCGCCCAATGATTTCATCATCTCGTTATAATCAGTAACAGTAAGGGTTAGTTTTGTATTAAACCCAAGAGTACCGGTAAGAGCATTTTTGATTCCGGCTGCACCACGGACGGCTTTTTCGGCATTCATATTTTCGCCGGAAAAATCAACCGTTGTTCCGGCGTTTGAAATATTATAAATAATATTTCCGTTAATTGTTCCGTCAAAAGCTGTTCCGGTTAAATTTTTCAGGTAAAAATCATTACCTTTTAATGAGAAATCAGACTTAATATTTTCTGCTTCAATTCCTCCGGAGGTGAACTTGGAAACAGTTGCTTTCCCGTTTAGAATTGAGCCGTTAAGATTAGCTGTCAGATTTTCCATCGTAACAGGGATTTCCGGAATATTAAGAGACGGAACATTGACTCCGCCCGATAATTGAGGGTTCATCATATTTCCGGTAATATTAATTTTTCCGTTAAAAGACATTTTGGATTTGTCAAACATCGGAATAATAATTTCTGATGAAGCAGGAACATCATAGACAAGGTTCAAATCCTGTTTAGCAAGGTTAATATCTCCTTTAAGGGTTGATTTTATATCTCCTGTCGTTACAAAATCCAGAACCATTTTTTGTGCAAGATAATCACTGATTTTACCTGAAACATTGAATTTAATCTTATCCACAAAAACAGGAGTGTTCGGGATTTGAATATCTTTTTCGCCTATAATAGCTTCGGCTTTCGGAATAGAAAGAAACGCCATAGGGAATTTAAAGTTATTCAAAGTTACTTTTGCTTCCGGCTTAATCTTGTCTAATCTGCCCTTAATTGAGGCGTGCAAATCTGCTGTTCCTGAAACATTGTTGTTTTTAAGCAGAGCTGCCTGACCTGCTGCAACAATAAGTCCTCTTACGGATAAATTATCTCCCGTGAGGTGTAAGTCTGCCCGAGCATTCTTATCAATTGTGCCGTAAAATTTTAAAGGCTGGTTAAAAATAGAAAAGCCTATATTTTTAATATTGATATTATTATTTTCAAGTGCTACATCGGCGTTAATCTTATCAATAGTTATATCATAGAGCCCGTATCTTACTTTTGCAGCCGGAACTTTTATATAACCGTTTGAATTTACCTGCTTAAGATCTGATTTAATATTAAAGTCTGCATTAACAGAACCGTTTGCGCTCAAGGTTTCCAAATCCTTTATCCCGAAAGATTCTGCCGCTACTTTCACTATTTTCATTACATTGGTTAATTCAAGCAGGGATTTTATATTCATATCAATATCAGGCTTATCTCCTGTTTTAACAGAACCCTTAACAGAAGTGGTTTCGCCTTTTGCTGTATAGATTAGAGAATCTATATCAATATTTTCACCTTTAAAGAACATTTCTGCAGTACTTGCAGGAAGAGGTTCGTTTCCTATTAGTACGGAAATATTATCAAGTTTTAAATATCCGTCTTTTGAATGCTTGGTGAGTTTTAAATTAGTATCAAGAGAAGCGGTAATCTTATTTTTGTAAATAGAATTCAAAATATCATAAATATTAACCGGCGCAGATTCTTTTTTAGTTTTTTCTTCAGCAGGTTCAGGATTGAAAACCAGCTCATTTAAATCCATATCCGGCATAATTTTGTTATTTAAATCAGCTTTGAACTTGAACTGCTCAACTCCGCCAAGGGTCATATTTCCTGAGGTGCTAACTTTTATTCCCTTATTCAGGATAAAATCTGTAATATTAGTTTCTCCGGCAGTAATTTTGAAAATTTTATCAGATTCAAGAGCAAGGCTCATTCCGCCCACTCTTATATCAGGAAGGTGGTTGGATAATTTAAACCCGAGAGGTAAAACAAACGGTTCTGACTGAACTTGTTCTGTACTATCAGTTTTTGTTTCCTGAGCAGGGAAATACTTTTCTATTTCAAAACTGCCGTCTTTATTTAATCCTAATGTAATATCAACTCTGTTCAGTTTGACAAGGTCAACCCTTATTTTTCTTGCAAACAGCGGAAGAAGTGACATTTTCACCTGAAAATCATCAGCGTTGAGGATTTGTTTCCCTTCAGGTGTCAGTACAGCAAACCTTCCGACTCGTAAACCTGCCGTAAGCTTTGGTGTTGTTACTATTCTAAGGTTCTCAATTTCCGTACTCAAACCGGTTGCTTTTGTTATCTCTTCCTTGATTGTCGGAAGATAAGATTTAGCAATCGGAGTTATTATAAACGGAAGTATTAAAAATAATACATAGATAAATAAAATAAAAATACCAAGACCAATACAGATTTTTTTAAGCATACTCACCTCTTTTTTTAAATCTTATTTTAAATTAAAAATAAGATTTAAAAATCATCCGAAAGAATAAAATTGGAAATATCAAAAGCAGAAGAAAGAAGGGCGTATTTTTGTCCTGCACAGCTGTGCTAAGAAGGGGGCAACTAGTGAATAGTACTCCTGTCATTCTGAAAGGGGTAAATATAAGTTAGCAGGCTTGACCAACAAGATAGTCCGCTTGGTGTAAAAAGTTCAGGATGACAGTTTAGTTTATTTTCACTTATTTACTTATTCGCCCAGTCACACAATCAGTTAGTCAGTTAGTCAGTTAATCACTTAGACACTGGTCACTACCTCAACTTCCCCCCACCCCATCCCTCCCCAAATTGGGGAGGGGAAAAAATCCTTATTAACTTATTCACTTAATCACTTAGTCACCTATTCACTACCCCCCACCCACACTTGCTCAATGGCATTATGAATGTTAAAATAACTTAACTACTTATCGAATAAAGAAAAAAATGGCAGATAAAATAATAATATTTTCAGGCAAACAGTATTCAGGCAAAGACACGGCTGCAAAGATTCTTATGGAAGCCATGCCGGAATATCGCCGGCTTGCAATGGGCGATATTATAAAAGTTGAATACGCCAAAGAACATAATTTAACCTATGAAGAAATTGAAGCCAATAAGCCAAAATACAGACAGGGGCTAATCGACCTGGGTAATTGGGGTCGTACTCAAAGTCCGGATTACTGGCTGGAAAAAATTATTTCCCAGCCCGGAAAAATTGTGGTTACTGATGTCAGAATAAAACATGAATACGAAGTTTTTAAATCCGCAGGAGCAATCTCCATAAGAATAGAAGCCTCGAGAGAAATCCGTGAATCACGAGGAGGTAAACTCATCGGCGAAAACGACGTTACCGAAGTTGATCTTGATAATATTCAAGATTGGGATTTTCTAATCGACAATAACAAGGATTACGAAACATTGAGAAAAAATGTTCTAAAAATAGTTTCAGAAATTCATTAAGCATTTAATCTTACCTCCTGTGGATTGCTGGTTGTTATACTTGTTGGTTTTAAGGTATTACCTGGCAGACTTTCAGGGGATGAACTCTTCATATGCTGGGCGACGTATTGACCGGATTTAGCTCCGACTAAACTCATAACACCGCCGATTGCACTACCTAAGAGTAAACATTTAACCCCCGGGACAAGCCTCATTGCAAGAACCAGTGATGTTCCCAAACCTGCTATAGCAGGGAATCCAAGGGTTAATGCACGTGAAGCCCTATCCTCTCTTGAATGAGCCGAGCCTACGGCAAGTCCGCACAAACCTAAACTGCCGACAGCACCGAGAGTATCAGTTATGGCACTACCCAGAACCAGATCCCTCTTCTTATCAAAATATTCTGCACACTCATTCCAATTCGACTTCTTAAGTTTTTTGGAAGTTTTTAAGACAGATTCTTCTATAGCAAGCTTCTCTTCCGCATTTAATTTTGGTGTGAGAATATCAAGAATATCATTATAAAGCCCCTTATTTTCAGCGTTTCCGGTTATTTTATCAACTACATCACCGCCTTCTTTTATAAGTTTATCTTTCTTAGGTTGTAAAATATCTTCTACCCAGAAAGACATATTATCTCCAATATGTTTTTTCCATTGCTGCTTATTATTCCTATCAAACCCATGCCAGAATTCACTAAAACGATTTGAAAAATCATTTTCAACATTTGACATCATTTTTTCTTGTTCAACAAGACGTGATATTGTATTTTCTTTAGAGAAATACTTCTTAATATCTGCAATTTCTTTCAATTTACTTTCAACAATTTTCTTTTCTTCCGGAGAAAGTTTATCCATATAAAGCCTTATCATATCCTCGGTTTTATTCATTTTTTTCAATGAACTTTTGTATCCTGATGTTACAGTATTTCTGGTTACTTTATCAAAACCTCTTGTCATCATTTCACAAGGTTTTTTCATAATTGCAACAATAGCGGAATGGACAGGTTTCCATATCCTTAAAATAAGTCCGTCATCCGGTTTACTTACGGCTTTTTGAGTAAACAACTTATGGAATACCATATCTTTGCCGGCATTAAAAGTATTTGTAAAGTTAAGTAATTTCATTGTGCCTTCGGCGGCTTTAACACCTGCATGATACAACTTGCCGGTTAATGAATTTTTATCACTTTTTTCAAGTTTAATCTTAGCTTTATCCTGCCAGCTTTGAATTCGTCTTAATGTTTTGCCTGAAAATCTCGGGTTCAACATTGCCACAAGGGCAGAAGCAACAAGAACAGAACTTCCTACAAGAATTGCAGTGTTCCTGTTTTTCTTTTTATTTTCATCTTTTGGTTCAGGCGAAAATATACTTACGGAACCTTCTATGGTTTTTTGTACCATTTCAATAGGTTTTTCTAAAGGCGCAGAAGCCTCTGCCGCTTTAAACTGCGGATATTGAGCATAATTATTCATACTGTTGTAATAATAATTACGTATCATTATACTTAACCTAAACCTGTCTACATGATTATAAAGTATTTTCAGCACTTAAACTTGCTATATTTTAAGTATTTTATTAAGACATGTTACAGGTATAATAAAATTGTATGAAAAAGGATTTTATAAAAATTTTTATTCAGGCAATTCTTACAGGTATTCTTACCGGAATCCTTGTTGTGCTTTTTAGATTTGGAATCGAGAACATTTTTTCGTTTATAAAAACGTTCTGTTATCCGCACCCTTTAATTTTCCTTGCGGTAACCACATTAGGCGGATTAATTTCAGGACTGCTAGTTTTCAAACTTGCACCCGAAACTTCGGGAAGCGGAATCCCTTATGTAAAAGCAGCTTTATTAAGAAGCGGAAAACTCATAAGGATAAGAACAATATTTGTTAAATTTTTTGCAGGTGTAATAGGCATAGGAACGGGTTTATCTCTTGGAAGAGAAGGTCCGAGTGTTCAAATAGGCGCAGGCGCCGGTTCTTTTATAGGAAGAGTTTTTAACCTAAAAGGCAACAATAGAGATAAATTAATTGCGTCGGGTGCAGGAGCTGCAATCGGAGCCACTTTCAATGCCCCGATTGCCGGAACTGTTTTTGTGCTGGAAGAATTGATACACAAATTTACCCCTTCAATGTTATTCCCCGCACTGGTTGCAACAGTTACAGCAGCCAGTATCGCAAGGCATTTTATCGGGATAAATCCGGCTTTTAATATTTCTCTTTCGCATATTGAAATTAATCTAAATATCTCTATTTTATGTATAGTTCTCGGATTATTCTGCGGAATCTCAGGAGTTTTATTTTCTAAAACAATATTTTTATTTAACAGGTTTTATTCTAAAATAACAATTCCTGATTATACAAAACCCGCATTCGCAGGATTATTAACCGGACTCATCGGTTTAGCTCTGCCATATATTTTATCTTCCGGAAACGGCACCGTAGAAATGCTTCTGGAAAATAAATTCCCTATAACAATGGTTTTAATAATCTTCCTCGCTAAATTCATTATTACACCTCTTTGTTTCGGCTCAGGTGCAGCCGGCGGAATCTTTTTACCTATGCTTATGCTTGGTTCTTTTTTAGGTTATATAACAGGCTATCTGGGGAATTCTCTTGGAGGAGATTTTAACCTCCTTGCAATATCTTCCCTGGGAATGGCGGGGTTTTTAGCCTCAGTTGCCAGAACTCCAATCACTGCCGTAGTTATGGTTTTTGAAATGACAGGCGGATATGATTGCATACTTCCGCTAATGCTCGTTGCCGCCGTTGCGGATTTGACCGCAGAAGGCTTTAATCACAAACCTATTTATGCTCAGCTTGTTGTTAACCAGTATAAAACTTCATCCAGTGTACATCTGCCTGAAAATATCAAAATTAAAGATATTATGAAGAACGTAAAATGTTTTAAAAATAATACTCCTATAAGTGAAATATTGGATTATATGAATAAAGAACATCATAGCGCATATCCGATTATTGATAAACACGAAAAACTCAGCGGAATAATTACAAAATCAGATATTGAAGATGCGCTTATTGATACAAAAATGAAATCTGCAAATGCAAGCCGTGTATTAGATACAAATCCGGTTACGGTTTACCCTGAAGATAACCTTTATACCGCATATTACAAGCTTCATTCCGGCTCTACCGAGTGGGCAATTGTTGTTGATAAAGAAAAGAAAGTACTCGGGATAGTTACGAGAGTTGATCTATTTTCGATTTAATCATTTTTAATTCTTCACGTGTCAGATATGGAGTAATACGAATAAATTCTTCCATTGCATCCTGATAAGAATATTGTCCTCTTTTAACTTTTTCCATCCACTCACGGACTTCACGGGTTATCATGTTTATTTCCTTATTTAATAATATTATTAATTGGTTTTTCCGGCTCTATATCCGCAATACGCATAGATAAACGGCAAAGCTTTTTCAAGATGCAGCTTATCCACAAATGGAACTTTTGCTAAAATAAGAACACCGAATAAATCATCTAAATTCGCTATCGTATCTTTTAGAGTAAGTTTTCTGTCCGGATGCTTATCATGCGGGTCACATATCAAGTTTGAAACCTCTGCCGCTCCCATCATTCCTACGAGTATAGCCCCTGCAGTTGATAATATTTTAGCGGCTGCATTATTATATTTTTTACTTGTTTCGCAAAGTTTTAAAGCAGATGCTGCAAGCCAGGTAGGGATTGCAGCATTGCAGAATTGAAAAACTCCTTCTTCCGCTTTTCTTCTGTTAGTTTTTGCATCATTTCCCGGCATGGCAGCAAGAACAGATGCTAATACTGTTGTCGCTGAAACAAGTATCATCTCACTAAGTCCGTATTTTACTTTAAGAGGATTTTTTACTCCCTGTTTTTTCATCATATGAACAATCGGGAAAGCCGCTCCGGCTAAAGCTCCTATTCCAGCTTTTGTCTGGTCTGAAAATGTCGCTTTATATTCTGCCCTGCTTCTTCTTAACAAATATTTATTAGCATCAGCTTTAACTTTCTCATCCCGATATTCAGGAGTGACGTCAACTTTCTCCAGATACACATATTTAGTATTATAATTTCTAAAACTCGGGATAGTATTCATACTTCTTAAAAATTCTCTAACTTAGCCGATTATACCTTATGCATAGATAACATACAAGGGTACCTGTAAAAAATAAAACCCCTGAAAGAATATTTTGTTATATATTCGTAAACTTTTGTAACATAAAAAGCAATTATTTAGCTTGTTTTGTTTTATGATAGTCAAAGGAGTGTAGATATGGCTGTAAGTGCAAATGTGACCAGAAAGCTGGATAACAATTACGTACAGGTAGATGTAACCTCTAAAAAAACCGAGCCCAGATACTACAAAGTACCTGCAGCCAGAGCTGATGAATTTTGTAAAGAGTTTACAAAATCTGACAAAAAAATGTCCATCATATCAGATGTATCCTTTGTAGCAGCTACGCTTTTCGGTTGTGCGGTTTTAAGTATTATAACAAGAAAACTCGGAGGCGCAGCCAGAATACTTTTAGGACTCCTCGGAGGTATTTCGCTGGGATTTGCAACAGAAATGTTCTCTGCAAATCAAATGGTTAAACAATATCAACAGCTTTTGAAAAAATATCAGGTTGAAGAAATAGATTACGACAGCAAAAAACAACAGCTAGATAAAATATTATAGGCAATTTACCCGTTAACCTTGAACGCCCTGCGCCCCTGAAACTATTTCTACGAGTTCCTGAGTAATAGCTGCCTGACGGGCTTTATTGTAATCAATTGTCAGTGTATTTATCATCTCTTCCGCATTGTTTGAAGCTGCAGACATTGCAGTCATACGGGAAGCAAGTTCACTTGCATTTGCTTCCAGCAGAGCTTGATAAATTGAATTTGTTATATACATAGGAACAAGCTGCTGTAAAACTCCGTGTGTACCTGGTTCAAATAACATAACCGGATCAAGTTCATGGGTTTCCGCTTTTTCAACTTCTACCGGTAAAATCTCCATATCAAGAACTTTATATGACATCATATTATTAAATCTTGTAGTTATGATATCAATTCTGTCAATCTTTCCTGATACAAAATCTTCTGCAATATCTTCGGCAATAATATTTGCACCAGTTGCAGTCGGATTATTTGCAACGCTCAAATAGCTTTTTGCAACCTCAAAGTTACCTGTTTTATGTTTTAAACCGGAAACCGCTTTCTGTCCGACAGCATAAATAACGGTATTTATACCTTTTTCAGCGTTTTCTTTAACTCTATGTAATGCTGCTTTAAGAATATTTGCATTGTAAGCACCGGCAAGACCTTTATTGGAAGTAATAACCAGAAGCCCTTCCGATTTTACCTCTCTCCTTGTAAGAAGAGCCGGATAGTTGTCAAGAGCTCTTTTGACTTTCAAGCCGGAAACAGAAAGCTCTTCGACAGTACCAAGCATCTTTCGGAAAAGATTCATAAGCTCTTCTGCAAATGGTCTTGCAGCTTTAACCGTACTTTCAGCACGTTTAACTTTTGCTGCAGCAACCATCTTCATAGCCTTGGTTATTTTCTTTGTGTTTTGCACACTGTTTATTCTGCTTTTTATATCCTTTAAATTTGGCATAAAACACCTTTACTACAAAGTTTTAATATAAGATTCAAGATTAGCCTTGAGTGCCTGTTGATCTTCATCAGACAACTTTTCACCGGCATTAAGTCTTGTATTCAAATCAGGCATGTTTGCTTCAAAGTATTCAAACCAGCCGGATTTAAAATCAGGAATCTTTTTATTATCAATATCATCAAGGAAACCTTCATTTGCCGCAAACAATACAGTTACCTGCTGTGCAACGGTTAAAGGTTTGTATTGAGGCTGCTTAAGAACTTCTGTTAATTTTTGCCCTCTAAGAAGCTGTTTCTTAGTCGCAGCATCCAAATCAGAAGCAAACTGGGCAAAAGCTTCCAGTTCTCTGAATTGAGCCAAATCAAGACGAAGTTTACCTGCTACCTGCTTAATACCTTTAGTTTGAGCAGCACCGCCTACACGGGATACTGAAATACCTGCGTTAATAGCCGGTCTGACACCAGAGTTAAACAGGGCAGTTTCCAAAAATATCTGACCGTCAGTAATAGAAATTACGTTAGTCGGAATATATGCAGAAACATCGCCGGCTTGAGTTTCAATAATAGGGAGTGCTGTAATACTTCCGCCGCCCAACTCATCAGATAATTTAACCGCTCTTTCAAGAAGTCTTGAGTGAAGATAAAATACATCACCCGGGTATGCCTCACGTCCAGGCGGTCTTCTCAGAAGCAAACTCATAGCACGATATGCCTGAGCGTGTTTGGTTAAATCATCATATACAATTAAAACGTGTTTACCCTGTTCAAGGAATTCTTCTGCCATAGCTACACCCGCAAAAGGAGCGATATATTGAAGAGGGGCAGGCTCGTCAGCCGTAGCGGAAACAATGATTGAATAATCCATTGCACCGTGTTTTTCAAGGGTTTTCGCTAATTGAGCTACTGTGGAAGCTTTCTGACCTATTGCAACATAGATACATATCACATCTCCGCCTTTCTGGTTGATAATTGTATCAATTGCAATAGCAGTTTTACCGGTTTGTCTGTCGCCGATAATCAATTCACGCTGTCCTCTTCCTATCGGAGTTAAAGCATCAATAGCAGTCAAGCCGGTTTGAAGCGGCTGATGTACGGATTTTCTTGAAACAATACCCGGAGCAACTTTTTCAATAGGTCTTGTTCTGTCAGTAATAATTTCGCCTTTACCGTCAATCGGTTTACCGGTAGGGTTAACAATACGCCCTATCAAAGCATCGCCTACAGGTACGGATGCGATTCTGCCGGTTGTCTTAACTGTCATACCTTCTTTAATATGAGTATATTCGCCTAAGATAACAACACCGACATTATCTTCTTCAAGGTTAAGTGTTATACCTAAAGTGCCTCTGCCGTCTTCAAATTCAACAAGCTCATTTGACATTACATTTCTTAAGCCGTAAATTCTCGCAATACCGTCCCCAACTTCAAGAACACTTCCGATATTAGAAACTTCTGCTTTTGCTTCGTAATTTCGGATATTCTCTTTTAATATGGAACTAATTTCATCCGGGTTTATTACTGCCATATTTTCACCTCGTTTATTCCTTAATTATATGTTTACTCAAATCTTCTAACTTATGACGAACACTGTTATCAATAATAAGTTCGTCAATATCAAATATAAGCCCGCCGATTATGCTGTTATCAACTTTCCATTCGGGAAGAACATTTTTATTAATTTTTTGAGCAATTTTATTTTTGATATCTTCTTTTCTGTTATCATCCAATTCTATAGCGGAAGTTATTGAAACATGAGCAATATTTTTAAGTTCATCAAGTTCTTTTGAGAACTCTTCCGCTATTTCCGGGATTATATTTACTCTCTTTTTCAAATTCAATGCAATCAAAAAGTTATAAACCACCGGCATTAACATTGATTGAAAGAGTTTGCACAGAACTATCTGTTTTTCTTCAACCGAAACAGCCGGATTTTTAATTGCTTCTGATAGTTCCGGAGATGAATTTATAACATTCACAACCTGCCTTAAGTTGCCGAGAACTTCTTCTTTAAAAATTCCCTCATCTTCCTGAACAAGTTCCAGAAGAGCTTTCGCCCATCTTTTTGCTATAAGTTCGTTATTATTTCCTTTTACAGAAGCCGTCATTTTAATTCAACCCCTTCTATAGCTTCTATACTTTCATCAATTAATCGCTGATGCAAGTCATAGTTATTATTAAGCTCATTAATAATATGGTTTTTAGCAACTTCAATTGATGCTGATGATGCCCGTCTGATTAAATCATTACGTAAAACAGTTCTTTTGTTTTCCACTGTTTTTTCAGTATTCTCTTTAATCCCTGAAACTGTTTTGCCCGCATCTTCAAGAATCTTTTCCCCTACAAGTCTGGCATTTTCTTCTGATTTTTTGATTATGCCGTCGATTTCCTCTTCAATATGGGAAAGGGACTCTTCTATCTTCTTTAAAGCATCTTCTGATTCGGATTTTGCCGTTTTTGAATCTTCAATAGAAGTAACAACCCCTTCTTTTGCCTGCTCAATTTTATCGGTAACTCTTATTTTTTTATACAGAAGAATAATTATACCGGCAAAAATTAAAAAGTTAAAAAGGTTTGTCTTTCCTATGTAATTTAATATTTCAGTAAAATCCATGCCTTAACCTTTCAAACTAATGATACAGAACCCTGTTTACCGTATCATTATCAAAACCGTTGATATCACTTCTATAACCGAGGATTTTTTCTGCAATATCTCCGGCAAGTTCGCTCATTCTGTTTTTTAGTCCTTCCTTGACCTCTCCGGAAAGATTGTCTAAATCACTTTGAGCTTTATTTAATTCATCTTGAGCGGAAGTTTGCGCATCACGGATTACATCGGATTTCTTATTCTTGAAACCATCCAGAATAGAAATATACTTTCCGCGTGCATCATCTTTAGCACCGGCAAGTTTTTCTTCTTTCTCCCTGCCGAGTTCTTCCGTTCTGGCATTATTTTCATGAGCATTTTTATAGTTTTCATCTACAAAATTCTTTCTCTTCTCCATAATATCCAGAACCGGAGCATACAAAACCTTGTTCATCAAAAAGACAAACACAATAAACGTAATAATTGTTGCTAAAAATGTTCCGTTAAATTCCATTTTTTATTAACCCATCATACCGCAAAGTTTCATAGCAATAACGAATGCGTAAATAGCACAAGCTTCTGCCATAGCTGCACCAACGAGGAAGAAACCTACTGCTTTACCTGCGATTTCCGGTTGTCTTGAAATTGATTCCAAAAGACCTTTTGTAGCAACTCCGACCCCGAGTCCTGCACCGATTGCACCAAAACCGATTGCAATACCTGCACCTAATTGTGCTAAATCAGAAATTGTTTTTACTTCTTCCATTTTTTTCTCCTTCTTATTCTAAAATTTAGTGACCTTCTTCATTAACAGCCGAAGCTATATAAACAGTAGTAAGCATTGTAAATACAAGAGCCTGTACACATGCTACCAGTATTTCAAAAAACATTATAGGAAGCGGCAGCCCCCAGGCGCAAATACCGAGCAGGGCAGTAATAAGAATTTCTCCCGCCAGAATATTACCAAATAAACGGAGAGCCAGTGTTAAAGGTCTTGTAAACAACTCTAACAACTCTACCAGAAACGATATTATCGCTACAAGCGATAACCCGTGCAGGAAAAACTTGAATTTCTTTTTAATAATTCCCGCAGTTACGTAATAAATCAGAACAATTATAGCAAGCGCCGCAGTTAAATTTATATCATTAGTTGGAGAAGCCATCTCTCCGGTTTTTAATTCAATCATCTTAAGCGGCAGCTGCCCCATTAGGTTTGCAGTTATTATAAATAAAAATAATGATGCTATAAGAGGAAAATGTTTTCTGCCCTCTTTTGGCATCATATTACCGATTAAATCGTTAAAATAGCCCAGAATCCCTTCAAATACAAGTTGTAATTTAGTTGGGAAGATAGAAAGTTTTCTTGTCGCAATAAAAGAAACAATTAATAAAAAAGCCATTGCAGCCCACATAGTAATCAAGGTATCCATATTGAAAGCCATGTTATGTCCCATGATAACTTTGCTTACTACCCAATGTCCTTCGCTCATTAAATAACCTCTCTTCTTGGCATAAAAACCCAAACCAATCCTAACACAAATTATTAAGTTTTGCAAACAATATAGCAAAAAAAAATTTCAGGAGGTTTGCTTAAAACAATATGTTAAATAGAAAGAAATTATAGAATGCAGATAAACCCGATTAATAATTCAGACAGCAGCAGATATACCAGACCGAGTTTTAAACAGCTTATCGTAGATAAAGAATTACCGCTCAAACTCATCGGAAAAGTCGCAAGAAATAAAGAAATAGCAAAATTGACAGAATTCTTGCATAAAGACGGTTATGATTTACATATCTATGATTATGAGAGGTTGTCTTTTGGATTTGTAGCAAAAAAATTTGAATTAGCATTATATGCAAAACCAATAGAAATACCTACCGAAAGAGGCAAATGCATATTTGAAGGTCCTATTAAGCTAATACCGGAGAATCTGCTTTTTACACTCGATTTTATTAATGGGAAACGGCTTTATAAAAAATTCTGGGATCTTAAATCCCAATACGAACACAGACTTGCAAGAAGTGATGCTTATGAGAAAGAGTCTTTTGACTTGATTGATGCATTAAATAAAAGATTACTCGGCAAATAACCGCTGAAAATCTAAATATAAAAAAAAGCTTGTTATAAATAACAAGCCAGATTTTATAAAAGGAAAAAGGAAAATCTTACATATATTTATCCTAAACAGGATTATCACTTCACATTTTATGAACTTCCCCAATCAAATACCGAACTTATTGCATCATCAATCAAGGATTGAATTGACTGAATTTCTGTATTGATAGCTTCAAGTTCTGTAGACCAATCATTTATTTCCATGTCAAGATAACTTTCTTTTGTGGAAATACGTTCTTTTTCAGCATTATACCAGGCTGTAACTTCTTCTCTTGCATCAGAATCGGTTCTTGATTGAACAAGCCCTGATGTTACAAAATATGTAAGAGAAGTACCTTCATCATATTCGCCATATTCATTAACGGTTTCAAGCTGGAAGGATCCTGATACAATAGCATCTGAAATATAATCATCATTGGTTGACATTGCTTTATTATATTCAGTAGTCCAGCCATTTGAAGCAGCTGCAGCAAAAATAGGATAGTAAAAATCTACCAGTTGCTGAATTTTGCTTTTTACTGTATCAGTGTTATTTGTAACAGTCTGTGAACCGGTTTCTTCTTTAGTTATGGTATTAACACCATGTGAATCATAAGAATAGCTTCCAAAATCAGTATTATCAATTACACTTTTGAACTCTTCAGCTTTAATCCCCGGACAAAGAGCTGCAAGAATTTCAGGAATCTTATCTGTTGAGAAAGTTCCGCCTCTGCCGCTTGCATCCATTACTGACGAACCTAATACATCAGTAATTGCTTTTGCGTAAGAATCCGATAATACAACCTGTCCTTTATAATCGGCTAAAATCATGGAATTATCGCTTTTTAAAGGCTGATTTCCGTTCCAAATTGCTGCATAATTATTTCCATATCCCATTAAGTAACTATAATTCATCTTACTATATTGACCGTTGGCATAGTAAGAAATCTGTTTTGACTGTAATCTGCTGTAATATTCCTGTGACAATTGGGCAGACTCTCTTGTGAGTGCCATTTTCTTCATGGAACCCATAGAAATGTTAAATTCACAGTCAGCTTTTCTGGCTGTTAATGTTAACAATCTAATTTGTGAACAGGCTAATCCCATTTGTCTTTCCTTTATGTTCCCTTTTATACTTTTGTTATCGGCATAAATCCCCAAAACTTTAGGATTTTTAGAAAAATTGTTACAATTCTTTACACTTTTGGCAATTTTATTAAAATATTTGTTTTATACATGATAGAAGGTAGTATCATAGGAGTTATTATGACAAGTGTAAATAGTGTAGGGTTAATGAATACAAATTTACCGGTACCGGTAAGTAAGCCTGATAAGAAAAATAATAAAGCCGTCGCATTTAAAGCTCAAGACAGCAGAGATAAATTTGTCAGACAACCTCAGATGATGAGTCCTCAGGATGCTGCTTTATATAAAGCAGTGCAGGAACAGCAAAAAGAAGCAAAAAAGCAGAAACTTAAGAGTGACATAACAACAGGAGTTACTGTAGCAGCATGTCTTACAATTATTTTAACGTCATTAATACAAATTAAAACGCTGAGAGGCGGCGGAGTTGATGCTGCCGATAAGGCATTGCATGATGTTAAAATTAAATTTCAGGATATGACAAAATCTGCTATGCAAAAATTAAAAGATAATGAAAGCATGAATCCAAAACTTAAAAAACAGTTGGAATCAATTCTTAATGACTTTACTTGTACTCCGGAAATGGCAAAATATGCAAGCTTAAACGGACAAGTACCGCCTAAAATGTTTATTTTATACGGACCTCCGGGAACCGGTAAAACTTATGCCGGACAAACTCTTGCCAAAAGTCTGGATGCAAATTATGCAAAAGTTCAGTTTTCAGATATAGCTTCGCCTTATATTGGAAGCAGTTCTGTAAAAATTACAAATGTATTTAAAACCATACGTGAAGAAGCAACAAAAAATCCGAAAAAGAAATATGTGTTCTCTTTTGATGAAATTGATTCATTAATAAGCAGTGTCAAGGGAACGGAAAATAATCAGCATATTATCCAAAACAGAACTTCTTTCCTTAACGGTTTAGATTCAATTCAAGATTTAAGCAATGTAATCATAGTTGGAACAACAAATGTAAACCCTGCTAGAGGCGGTTTAGATGCAGCAACATTGTCAAGATTCGGCAAAACGGTTGAAGTGGAACTTCCAACAGCAAAAGAATTATTATCTTCTTTGAAATATCATCTTAATACATCAGAAGTAGCCAGAAACCATGATTTCGTCGGAAAACATGAAAAAGAATTAGCTGATCTTGCTGAAGAAATGTATAAACAAAAATATTCTCAAAGAGATGTTCAAAAACTTGCAGAAGATACCGTTAAACGTGTAAGAGAACAACTTTCAAAAAGCAAAGACTATGCTTCAGAAGAAATTCATATGGAATACTTAAAAGATGCCATGAAGAATAAAGGTATTGTAACCGGCAATTTGGGAGAAAATACCGGTTCAAGTATCACAGACAGAGAAGCCGATATTATTAACCTCTTAAGATCTCTTACCGGAATCAGATAGTAAAATACGATTAAGCCCGCTTGAAAGATTGTAATTTGCAATTTCTCTTTTGAGTCAGTAATTTACCCCTGACCTTTAATCTTCTTAGCAATTCTCTGGCACTGGATATTTTTAACCTCTTCCAGAACTTTCGCTACAGAAACATCCCATGCTCCTGATGTCGGATTCTGGAATGGTTTTATACTCTTATACCAGGCAATGTCATCGCCTTCGGTTTTAAACCATCTCCATTCGGTGATGCGGTTGAACAGACCGAAAGTCTTAACTCCCAGTGCTCCTGCCAGGTTCATAACCCCGTTATCCGTTGTCACCATTAAATCCATATTCATCATTGCAGCTGCCGTATCTTCCCAGTTCTTGAATGTTTTACCAAGACGGATAAGTTCTGCATCCTCAGGTATTCTGTCCATCTGGCGGGACAAATCATCTACCTGAAAACTGTACACCTCAACTTCCGGCATCTGCATCAAAGGATACAAATATTCAAGAGGGATATCACGATCTGTTTCTTTAGATGCCATTGTACCTTCAAATGCAATACCGATTTTGAGCTTATCATTATCATTTATATGAGCTTTTCTATATGCATTAACCTTTGATTTTGGAACCCTTAAATAACCATCTGCAAGAGGAATAGTATCAGGACTTGTTCCGCAGACAATAGGCAAATCCATCATTGGAATATAGTAGTCATAACTTATATTCGGAACGTCGATTTCTCTATAAATATCAACTCCGAGTTTTGAATCATTAAACAAATCCACCAGCTGATTTTGAACTACTACAGAAACTTTAGCACAAAGTTTTTGAAGTTGTTTTACAAAACGAATAAACATAATTGAATCCCCGAAACCCTGTTCAAAATGAACTAGAATATGTTTATTTGTAATATCAACTTTCATATTCCATCTTTTCTTTTTATTAGAAAAAATAGGCGGGAAAGAAACATTTTTCAAATCTTCCTTCTGGAATCTGTGCTGCAAGAATTTAAATCCTTCCGCAAAACGTTTATGTTTTACAAGATATGCACCGTATGAATGCAAGTCTGAATGTGTCGGATTAAGATACATAAGTTTTTGATAAAATTCATCCGCTTTTTGAGTTTCATCAAACTTTCCGTAAACATAAGCTATATTCTTAACCACAATTCTGTTATTCGGTGCAAGTTCAAAAGCCTTTGTAAGATATTCAATTTGTTTTTCTTTATATTTATCCTGATAACAGGTTGAATACAGGTGCCCGAGCATATTATAGATTGAGTAATTTCTTTTATTTTTCTCAAGTGCTTTTTCATAGTATTCAATAGCTTTTACGTTATCCTTAATATCTGCATAAGTAATATCTGCAAGATATACGTATACATCTTCTTTATCAGGTGATATTTCTTCAAATCTTTTTAAGAATTTAATCGCTAAATCAGCATTTCCGAGAGCTTTCATACAAAGCCCGATATTTTTATAAACAGTTACAGGAAATCCTGAAAACTTCATAATATCCCGATAAAGTTCAACAGCTTCCGTCCACTTTTTATCCTTTGTTTTATTAGAAGCATACTGCATAGCAAAATTCATATATTTATTGATTGCAGCATTTTTCTCATAATCAAAAAGCTGCGGAATAATATTTCTGTATACTTCAAGTCCTTTATCAAAATCCTCATTTGTGCAGTAATATTCAGCCAGAGCCAAATCCAGCGAGTTTATCAAATCTTTTGAATTATCGATTGGAACTTCTTTTCTTACAACCAGTCGTTTAGAAACCTGTACCATATTAGCCTCTTCTTATTTTTAGGATGTACCTAATTTAGTTTAAAACAAGTTAAGCTGCGGTGTCAAATTCTCTACATCAAGTTCAGTAGAGGTCTTTCTTCCGGCAAGATTTTTAGAAAAATCTCTCTGCATTTTATTCATCAATTCTTCGGAACGTTTAACTACACCCTTAGGCAGTCCCGCCATTTTAGCTACCTGAATACCGTAGCTTTTACTTGCACCTCCGGGAACTATTTTACGCAAGAACTCAATTTCTCCGTTCTCTTCACTTACCGTGATACGGTAATTCTTAATTTGCGGGAACGTTTTCGCCATAACATTAAGTTCATGATAATGGGTTGCGAAAATACATCTTGCCTTAATTGTACCTGCTATATATTCAGCAACTGACCATGCTATTGCGACTCCGTCATAAGTACTTGTTCCACGTCCGATTTCATCAATCAAAATAAGACTTTTAGGTGTTGCGGAATTAAGGATATAAGAAGTTTCCGTCATTTCTACCATAAATGTAGACTGTCCCAGAGTCAGGTCATCACTTGCCCCCACACGGGTAAAGATTTTATCAATCACACCAATTGAAGCAAAATCTGCCGGAACAAAAGAGCCAATCTGAGCCAGAATCGCAATCAAAGCATTTTGCCTCATATAAGTAGATTTACCTGCCATATTAGGTCCCGTTAATATCATAAGCATCGGTTTTTCAATACTTTCACAGGATAGTTCCAAATCATTCGGAACATAACTTCCCAGAGGTAAAATCTTCTCAAGAACCGGATGCCTGCCGTTTTTCACCACAAATTCTCTTGAGTCATTCAGTTCCGGACAAACATAATTCTGCTCAATAGCTAAAGAGGCAAAAGAATTGTATACATCAAGTTCGGCAATACATTCCGAAAGTTCTCTTATTACGGTTATGTATTCTTTTGCATACTCTCTAAAATCACAGTATATCTTATATTCCAGCTCGTTTGCTTTAACCTGCGCCGTCAAAACTTCGTCTTCATGTTTCTTCAATTCATCCGTGATAAATCTCTCGGCATTTGTGAGAGTCTGCTTTCTTATATAATCAGGAGGAACTTTGCTCAGATTAGAATTAGTAACCTCAATATAAAATCCGAAAACTTTATTATAATTAACTTTTAGAATACTTATTCCGGTTTTTTCTCTCTCTTTTTGTTCAAATCTTTTGAGCCACTCTGAGCCGTTAATAAGTAAATCTCTGAAATAGTCCAGATTACTGTTAGCACCTTTTTTAATAATTCCGCCCTCTTTGATAAGCATAGAAGGCTCATCATCTATTGTTTTTTCAATCAGGTTTTCAAGCTGGCATAAATTGTCCAAATCCGAATTAAATTTGTCAAAAATATTTAGTCCTAGAGATTTAACCAGACTAAAAAGTTCAGGGAGCACCCTTAAAGAAAACTTTAATGCTATAAAGTCCCGGGGGCTTACGGAATTATTACTAAGACGGGTTGATAATCTCTGGATATCATAAATCCCCTTCAAAAGACTTTCTATTTCGTATCTGGAAGAAGAATTTTCAACAAGAGCCTTAACTGTATTCTGTCTGATTTGAATTTTTTCAATATCTTTAAGCGGCTGGCATATCCAGGTCTTTAAAAGACGTGCACCCATACCGGTAACCGTTTTATCAATCGCCCACAGAAGCGAACCGTATTTATTTTTATCTCTTAATGTTTCGGTAAGTTCAAGATTTCTTCTTGCGGCATTGTCTATTGCAACATAATCCGTAAGCTCATAGAGTTCTATTTTTTCAAACTTAGGAAAACCTTCTTTCATATTTTCCCAGACATAAGCAAGAAGTCCGGCAGCAGCCCTTAACGCAACAGGGCTTTTATTGTAGCCGATTGAATCAAGGTTATTAAGCTTAAAAACATTTTTCAAATTATTCCGGGCAAAATCAGGTTCAAAAACCCTTGAAGGCACTTTGCTGCAATTATAACTGTTTAAAATTTCATCCGGTAAATCCACTGTTTCCTCAGGAACTATCTGGAATGGCTGAAGTTTAAGTTTTTTAGCTGATGATATAACCTCTGAAGGCTGTATTCTCGCAAGCTCTGTTTTAACAGAGTCATAGCTTAGCTCCGCTGCCTTAAATTCACCTGTGGAAATATCCGTATATGCAAAACCCCATATATCTTTCTCTTTAAAAAGTGCGCAGATATAATTATTGCTTGACTGGTTAAGAAGCCTGCTTTCAACAATTGTTCCGGCAGTTATGGTTCTTACGACTCCTCTCTTTACAAGATTTTTGGCAAGTTTAGGGTCTTCGAGCTGTTCGCAGATTGCAATTTTATACCCTCTGTTAACAAGCTTTTCCAGATATCCGTCAACTGCTTTAACAGGGATACCCGCAAGCGGAATTCTTCCGATGCTTCCTGCATCACGTCCGGTCAGAGTAATTTCAAGCTCTCTGGAAACAGTTTCCGCATCTTCATAAAAAGTTTCGTAAAAATCCCCCAGACGATAAAACAGTATTGCACCGGGGTTTTCTCTTTTTATTTCAAGATACTGCCTCATTACAGGAGTAGTCTCTTCCAACACAACATCCGCACTATTAATATGATTGATTTCAGGTTTTGTCATAGTTATAATTGTACATAATATTAATCTCAGGTGCAAGTTATGTTTAGATTTATAAAAATTATCATTAACGCCTTCATTCTTGTTCTTGCAATAATCGGATTTAACGCAATAGGCGGACAAAAATACGTTGAAGCGATAAAAGTCAATGTAACTAATTTTATTCAGCATAGAGCGGAAGAAAATGCTAAAAAAATAGGAAATTTTTCGAATCTCCACGAAGAATTTCAAATAGATAATACAGTTAATCTCCTCGGATATCGGGCAGTTATAGCAGAACACACAACTACAGGTCAAAAAATGTGTATAGTGGATTCCGGCAAAAAACCGCTTTTAAGTCAGGATGATATAAAAAGCGACGGACTGGAAAATAAATTAAAAGATCTTTCCAAAAAATTCAAGTATCAGGCACTTTCCTTTGAAGAACTAAAAATAACCTCCAGAGGAACTATGAATATTTACGGCAAACAAGCTCCTTATGCAAAGTTTGAAGCAAAAGTCAGTAAACTGCCTTTTTCTGACGTAGCCGGAATTGTTTCCAGCGTTCAGACTTCCGACGGTTCCGAAAAACTAGCTCTATCCGTAAATGAAAACAAAAAATATTCACAACTCATTACGGATGAATTTTTTAAAGATGTAAAAGAAAACTAAGGACTAAAGTATGAAAAAGATTTTATTATTGTTCATATCAGTAATGCTTATTTCAACTCCTGTCTGGGCAAAAACAGATACTACTTCAAAAGAATATCTCCAGACAAAAAAACATTTTGCAATAATGAATCCTATTGCGGAAAGCATTGCTCAATCTGTTATTAAAAGAGAACTTAAAAAAGAAACCGGAGCACGATTTAAGGTTAAGTTTGAAGGATATACTCTCTCAAGTATGAAAAAAGGTATATTTAAATACCTTGAAATTTCAGGAAAAAATATTGATGTAGAAGGAATAAATGTTCCGTATTTAAAAGTTAAATCGGTTTCTGACTATAACTGGGTGGATTACACACAAAATCCCGTTGTATACAAAACCAATATGACTTTTTACTATGACATGACTCTTGATGAAGATTCAATTAATAAGTCATTAAGTTCTAAAGAATATCAAAATACTTTAAAGAAAATTAACGACATTGCATATCCTCTATTTGAAATGAAAAGAGTTAAGGTCAGAATTTTAAATAATAAAATGTATATAATAACGGAGTACAATTTCCCTATATCTCCGTCTAAAAACGACAAAACTTTCATGATGACAAGTGATTTTAAGGTGGAAAACGGAAAAATTATTGCCCATGATGTTAGTGTTCATGAGGCATACGGAAAATTATCTTTAAATAAAGTTGCAAATCTCGTAAACCTCTTAAATCCGCTTGCTTTTACACTATCAATGATGGATTCTCAAAAATGTAACGGTAAAATAGAGAATGTAAACTTTGTTGATAATAAAATACAAATTGATGGTAAAATATTTGTAAAAGGAGATAGAGCATGAACTTCTCTCAAAAACTCGGACTTTTTATTCTGATTGTTATTTCTGTTGCTTATGTATATTTTTCATTCTTTAATAAAGATTTTGAAATGCCGCAGTTTAACTGGCAGAAAGAAAATCCGATAATAGATAAACAGGATGACGAGTTTAATGCTCTTACAAACCAAACCCCGGAAGAAACAGAAACAGTAACACAGAAAGAAAAATCGCCAGTTACGGTAAAAATATTTATCTGCGACAAATCCGGAAATCTGCGCTCTGTTAACAGAACCTGCGATCCGAATACCGAAAAATCCTGTTTTTCATACGCTATAAAAGAGTTAATAAAAGCTCCGACATCCTGGGAAAAATCCAAAGGTTTTACCTCGGAAATCCCTCAAGGCACCAAGATTCTTTCTATAAGAGAATCCGCTAACAGTATAATGATTGACCTATCCTCAAATTTTGAAACCGGAGGCGGTGCAGAAAGCACATATATGAGAGTTAAACAGGTTATTAAAACAGCAAATTCAAATACTTCAACTCCTGTATACCTTTATCTGAACGGAAAACAGGCAAACGTTATTGGAGGTGAAGGTATTATGCTTAAACAACCGCTTAATGAAAGGTCGCTTGATGAGTGAAAATAAAGATTTAGATTATTATATGAATCTTGATTGGACGTTAATTGAAGGTACAGATCTGGATTTTAACGGAAATCCTTATTATTACATTGAGATAAAAGAAATTCCGAGTTTCGCCTTCTGCGCTAAAACCAGAGAAAAGGCTCTCGAAAATTATAAAAAACAACTCCGGCTTTCTCTTATGCTTATGCTGGAAGACGGCGACCACATAGTCGAACCCGGAGAAGAAACCGAAGATGATATAGATTGGGAAAGTATATGTCCTTAACCGGTGTATCACAAATATCTATAACAAGAATGTCGTCAGATGATGTTGAAGAAGTGGTAAAAATAGAAGAAGAAGCCTACGGCGAACATCACTGGTCAAAATCATCTTTCTATGACGAAATGTCCAATAATCTTGCTCATTACTACACTGCAAGAACTTCAAACGGCGAGCTTGCGGGTTATGCAGGAACATGGCATATTTTAGACGAAGGACATATTACAACCATTGCCGTCAAGAATAATTATTTAAGACAGCATATCGGAGAAGCCCTAATCGTAAAAATTCTGGAAGACTGCTATAAAGAAAAAATTAAATACCTGACCCTTGAAGTCAGAGAATCAAATATTCCGGCAATCAGTCTTTATACAAAATACGGGTTTACATCTCTGGGAACCAGAAAGGGTTATTATCAGGACAATAACGAATCCGCTCTCATTATGTGGACGGAAAACATTTTTTACGATAAATTTAAAACTAAGTTTGATGAAAATAAAGAAAAATTAAAAACATTAATAGAAATAAAATGACAAAAAGAGTTTCCAAACAATTAAACAGCTTTAAATACAAAGGAGAACCCATTAAATTTACACTCGGGACTCTTCTTCTAACCTGTTTATGTATCCTGCTTTTAATTGTTGCAACTTTTACTCAAATTACTCTAAAACATCTTTACATTCCAATGGATGCTTTTGATTTTCTGAGCAAAGATGTCACTTCCATAGAAATACTCTGTCACTTTACCAAAACTTATAGATATATCCCTCAAACTCCGATGATATTTTTTATAGTTGCACTTCTTGGACGTAAGTTCGGAATCCTGACTATATGCGGATATATTATCCTGGGAATGTTTTTCCCTATCTTTGCTCTCGGCGGCGGAATTAATTATCTTTTTGAATACGGTTTTGGTTATATTTTAGCCTTCATTCCGGCAATATTTTTTACAGGAACTCTCCTGAAAGTAAAAACAGATTTCTTAAGAATAGTTCTAATGTCCATCCTCGGAGTCGGAACTATTCACATACTCGGCATCCTTTATATGTTATTCCTTGCAACGCTCCGGCATGCCCCGATGTATCTTGTATCCAGCTGGATTTCTTCTCAGAGCGGAGTTCAAATCCTTTATGATATTTTCTTTTGCGTTATTGCTATTTATCTCGGAAGGTTCACAAGAAGAATCCTCTGGGTTGTTTTGTGCTAAATTATTACCCATTTAATAACTTGTTTAAATTTAAACAAATAATATGTTAAGAAATGTAAAATTGTCTGAAAACAGGTAAATATTTCTTAACATATTCATGTTTTTATGCACTTTTTTACCCCGCTTAGTTAACTTTTGTTTCTATTTGTAACGATAAAAATAAAACACCTCAAGTTTGCTGAAAATGAGCCGTAAACACATATATCAGAAGTCGTTAAAAAGGAGTATGTGTTATGAAAAAAGTGTTCGTAGTATTATTTGTTTTATTTTTTGTTACTTTAAACCAGGCTTTTGCCTACAACGTAAAAGATTATTCTTCTGACCCGACTATTCTTGCAGCATTGAGATTGCTTGAACAGAATGGAGAAACAGATGTATTTGCTAATCTTGAAAGAAATGATGTTAAAATTAAATTCCAAATGCTTTCAGGATACGGACAGACTGTTTATGCAGCTAATATGTATAACGAATTCGGAAGAAGAATTATTGTTATTAATTCTAAATTCAAAAGCGCACCGACCGAGCAAATTGCATGTCTTATAGCTCACGAAAGCTGCCACGTTGCAAGAAAAGCAACTCTTGAAGAAGAAACAACCGCTACTCAAAAAGAAGCTGCATGCTGGACTAAATTAAAAGTTGCTTCTAAAACTTATCCGCAGACAAAATTAACTAAAAGATTAGACAGAATTGCAGGTTTGTACTTAGCTTCTAATGAAAACACCAATTATGTACATAACACTATTGCAAGCAGCAGCTTTTACAGAAACCAATTCGGACTTAATTAATTTTAAACTTAATACATATTCCTAAGATTTTCCCGGAAACGATTTCCGGGTTTTTTTTATGCCAGATATTTTTGTAATGTTGCTTTATCAAAAACTTCTATACTATCCCTTGAATGAATAAATACCAGACATGAAATTAAACTCTTGAATGACTGAAAATCTTCATAAGCGAGTTTTTGTCTTAAATCAGTCATATTGTTCGCCATAAATTCAGTAATAACAGTCTTATCGTTATAATAAAGTTCTGATAAAAACTCAAAAGCTTCCCGTGTCTTAATCCCTTCAAGGTAGATTATATCAGGAGATTGAAATTCAACATACCTCAAAGCTTTATCCATATTAAAACCGATATTCTCATTGAGTTCACACTGATTTATATGTTTTAATTCATACTTGGCAATAGACTCAATTGTCATAATATTCTTTTTCTGTTCGGCTATTTCCATTAAAAGCGAATATATAATATGAGTTTTACCGCTTAACGGGGAGCCGCACACAAGTATAATCCCCGGAGTTTCAAGCGCACTCAAAAGAACCCCGCAGGATTTTTCATCAGGTATTATCTGTTCTAATTTCTTTGGAGGTTTATAAATTTTTAAAGAAATTCTCTCGCCCATAATAGTCGGGAAACAAGATACAGAAGCTATTAAAATTGTATTATCTACCTTAAAGCACAATTTTCCTAACTGAGGAATTTCACATACAGAAGGGTCTAAATTTGATAAAGTCTTGAGTTTAGCTACAAAAGCCGAATTCAAAATTGAAGGAATAGTTCCCTTATCCAGAGATTCCCCGCACTGCTTAAAAACAACCTTAAGCCCTTCTTCTGACTGTTCAAAGTTCAATTCATGCACATCTTCAATAATAGCCTGTTTCAGAATAGCTCTTATCACCCTCGGGATATGCTCTTCACCTGAATCCTCTTTATGCAGTTCCTCCGTCCAGTCAAAATTTTCTCCCTCATTTGTCAGAACAATACTTTCAACAGTATCAGCCACCTTATAATATTCATCAATCTTTTTTATTATACTGGCTTCCGATGCTATAACAGGCTCGATAGAGCATTCCGCTGTTTCTATAACCTTATCAATCGCAAACAAATCCAACGGATCTGCCATTGCTACCGTCAAAATTTCTTCTATTTTGAATAAAGGTAAAATCCTGTATCTCCTTGCGTCCGCAAAGTTTATAAACTCAAAACATTTTGGATCCGGTGAATAATCTTCTAAATTTACATACGGAATGTGCAGTTTTGATTCCAAAAATTTTAGTAGTTTATCTTCCGAAAGTATGCCGGAATTAATCAATGCCTGCCCGATATTGATATTCTGAACATTAGCTAGCTCTTCCGCTTTCTCCAACGTTTCATAAGAAACAATGCCATCTCTTACAAGTTCATATTTTAGTTTTTCTAATGTTTTATTATTTACCGTTTCCATTTTTTATATCCTTTTGTCGGGAGACATTCCTCTGAACTACTAATCTATTTTATTATACCCTGCCTCCCTCTGCTGACCGCCTTCGAATTGGTTCACGCCGGTGGGTTTATTCCTGTCGGGAGACATTTCCTCTAAACTACTAATCTATTTTATTATACCCTGCCTCCCTCTGCTGACCGCCTTCGAATTGGTTCACGCCGGTGGGTTTATTCCTGTCGGGAGACATTTCCTTATTCACCTAGTCACTAGTCACTAGTCACTAGTCCCCAGCTCACTCATTCTCCCAAATATTCCTGAACCTTCTTAACTATTTGATCCAAATCAAAAGGTTTTGTTATATATTCATTAACCCCGGTTTCCTCGCCAATCATCTTATCTTCTAGCTGAGAACGAGCAGTAACCATTATTATAGGGATATCTTTGTATTTGTTATCATATTTAAGAAGCCTGCTGATTTTGTACCCGTTAATCTTTGGCATCATAACGTCCAAAATTATTAAATCCGGCATTATCTCTTTAGCAAGTCTTAGCCCGTCTTCACCGTTAAAAGCGGTATAACACGTAAAACCGGAGACTTCCAGCACGAATTTCAGACTTTCTACAATATCCTGTTCATCATCAACTATAAGAATCTTTTTCATGCACCTCTCCTTCAATCTCGTATGAAAACATTATATCACATTTTCCGTACCGATTCTCGTTTTGGCTTACCAATGTATCTATTTTCTTCTTCAAAAATTCGCAGGAAGGCTTATCCCCATCCATTACTATCATAGACAGTGTAGTTAAACCGTTTTCTTTCTCAATAAGAGAATTAGACATATAAGTTTTATTCAGAAGATTTTCTTCCTTCATCAAACTGTCAATAATTTCATCTGTTGATTTTATCTTAATTACTGCAGCGGTTGTTCCGCTTGAACGGGCTTTTTGGATAAGCTGTTTTTTAATCATATTGAAATTGCTCTTATCATTTGCAACAGGAATAACAAAATAGAATCGAGAGCCTTTATTAACTTCGCTGTCGCACCAGATTGCACCGTTATGAGATTCCATAAGCTGTCTTGCTATCGGAAGCCCCAAACCTGTTCCGCCGACTTTGCGGGATAAAGAGTTTTCTATCTGGGCAAATTTATCAAACACATGGTTCAAATCTTTACGTTCTATACCGATACCGTGGTCTTCTACACAAACCTGAAGATAGTTGCCCTGAAGTTTTTTAATATCTTCTTCAAAGCAGTGGTCGTACTGTAATTCTCTTGCATTAACAACTTTTGAGGTAATCTCTATCTGCCCTGCGGAGGGTGTAAATTTTATCGCATTAGAAACCAGATTCGTAAGAACCTGCTCAAGCCTGTTTGTATCAGCATAAATCTCAACAGAATCCCCTATCGGCTCATATTTGATAATTAAATTTTTTTCTTTAGCAACTTCGGTCAGGTTAGTTTTTACGTACTCAATAACCGGTTCAATATGAGTCAGTTCAAATTTGAAATCCATTTTTCCTGCTTCAATTTTAGAAATATCCAGAAGGTCATTAATAATTCCGGAAAGCCTTGTTGCATTACGTTTACCCATAGAAACAAATTTTTCTATATTTTCAGTCATTTCGCCGGCTTTCCCGCTCAAAATAATATCCATAGCATTTTTGATTGCAGTCAGCGGTGTTCTAAGCTCATGGGAAACTATAGAAATAAATTCCGATTTTAAACGTTCAAGCTTTTGCAGTTTTCTGTTAGTTGCTTTTAATTCCTGAGTAAATGACGCACTCTGAAGAGGAATAGTCACCTGTTGAACAAGCGTCTGAAAGCAGGTTGCATCCTCTGTTGTAAAAGGTTTTTCTCTATATATTTCCGTAAACCCGAAAAACTCATCATTAAGCATAATCGGTGAAAACATATTATCATACCGGAGAACGGAAAAATCATATTCATCTATATTATGCTTAATATTTTTTTCTATTTTAAGATTACCTATTTTAATATCATACGGAGGGTCGGAAAGAATAGATTTGTAACTCAAAATCGCTCTTAGTTTTAAAGCTTCAAGCAGTCTGTCGGAAATCTTATTAACAGAATTTATTATAAGAACCGGCTCCCTTTCCGAACGAAACATTAAGGTGCAGGATAAATCAAAATTTAACGATTTTTCAATCCCTTCAATCATAATTTTTATCAGTTTGTCCTTATCAAGTGAGCCAGCCAGCTGGGAACTTGTATTATACAGAACATTCAGCTGATATAAACTTCTTGCCAGTTCCTGATTTGAACGTGCCATTTTTAAAAGAGATTGTCTGGTTTTTAAAGCAGAATCAATAGTCGCTGATAAAAGCTTTTTATCAATAGGCGTCTTAATAAACAGATTAGCATTGTGCGTAACGTCTTTGTTATGCGGAATTTCGCCCAGAATGAGCAGAATAACAACAGGATATTGTTTAATTTTGCGGCATAAAGGCTTAAGGTCAATACCCTGAATATCACCATCAATAATGACAATATCAGGTTCTTCAACCTTAAGAGCATCAAAAATCATTGTTTCATCATTTGTTGATATCACCTCGTCTGATGAAAAAACTTCCTTGATAACTTTTTCTTTTTCACTATCCTCACTAATCAACAAAAACTTTGTCATAACTATATAATAGCAGAAAAGGGGTAAATGTAAAATTATGATCGGGAATTAGTGGCTGGGAAATAGTGACTAGTGAATAGGGGTATAAGTAAATAGGGGATTAGAAAACATCTTTCTGAGGTTTTAGCCGAAAAATCGCAATATATGGAAACTTCTGCCGCTAACCCTTGTGATAAATCAAAAGCAGGATAAATGCTTACGGATTTAATATTGTTAAACATTTTGAATCTACAGGCTTATACTCCGTATTTAATTTCCCGAGAGGAATATCTTTATTTGCACCGTGATAATCGCTGCCGCCGGAAATCAAAAGATTGTTTGTTCGGGCAAAATTTACAAGAAAATTAATTTCATCAAAATTATATCTTGAGTAGTAGCATTCAAGACCTTGAATACCTGCGGATTTTAGGATTTCAAATTTTTTATAAAATTCTTCAGAAGATATATGTCTTTCGCCTTCCCCGCCTAAAGGATGCGCCCAGATTGAAATCCCTCCTGCGGTTTTTATTGAATTTATCCCTTCGGCACCATCAAATCTTGTATTACCTGTTTTACAACCGTCGAGATATTTTGCCATAGCATCCAGATTATTAGCGGCAAGCCCTCTTTTTACCAGAATATTCGCAAGATGTGTTTTAACAACGCTCCTTCTTGAATATAACCAGTTAAGCTCATCCGGAGTAAGGCTGATTCCGTGAACTGTTTTTAAATACTCGATTCTGGTTTCAAGCTTTTTGCGGCGCAAAACTTTTCCCTTCTCAATAAGAGATTTAAGCCGGAGATTTTCAGGGTCGCAATAATACCCCAAAATATGACATTTCACATCCTCTGCTTTACAAGTCAGCTCCACTGCCGGAATAAACCGGATATTTGAAGGTACAAGCTTTTTCATCTCAAGACAGCCTTCAATAGTATCATGATCAGAGAGTGCAAATATATCCACCCCCGCAGATATAATATTTTTTATTAAATTCTCTATTGAATCACTTCCGTCAGAAAAATTGCTATGTATATGTAAATCGGCTTTCATAATTGAATTATACAATAAAATACATTGAATTATTTATCCCAAAAATGTTTCTTTTTAACTTTATTTTTCAAACATTCTTTAGCAAAATCTATAGCAGCAACTTCGGTAAAGAAAACTTTATCTTCACCGATTTGGGAAATAATTCCGTGGTCGGTTAATTGCTTTTTCAATTCTTCATTATTTATTACAAGAATAATTTTAACTTTTTGAGCCTGAAGTCTTATTATAATATCTTCCAGCGCAAAAATTGCGGAAATATCAAGCATCTCTTCCGCAGAATAATCCAGTATAAGATATTTTGTACCCCAAACATCTTCAAATTGTGAAATAAGCTGGGTGGCAGAACCAAAGAAAAACTGCCCGTCAATATGTACTACTCTGATTTTGTGTTTGTAGTCTTTTTCAAGAAGTTTTTCAAGTTTAATTATATCTTTATCATAAACAGTTTTTTGAACGAGTTTTGTCTTATCGGCAGTTCTTTTTGCATAAAGAAGGGCTGCACAGGTTATTCCCGCACCGACTGCCACAATAAGATTATAAAATACGGTTAATAAAAATACCAGAATTAAGACATACAAATCATCTTTAGGAGCATATTTTATTGCTTTGAGCAGTTTCACATCAATAATATCATACCCGATTTTAATTAATATTCCGGCAAGAACCGCAAGCGGAATTTGAGCTGCAAAATCCGAAAATACAAAAATTAAAAGCAATAAAATCAACGGATTAATAATAGCAGTAAGTTTTGTTGTGGAGCCTGAATTAATAGCAGCAACCGTCCTCATGGTAGCAGCAGAACCCGGCAGACATCCTGTAAAAGCACAGAACATATTCCCTATTCCCTGCCCGATTAACATTTTTTTAGTAGAAGTTTTTGTTTTCATTAAAGAGTCCGCAACCAGAACCGTTAAAAGGCTTTCGGAAGATAATACAATCGCAAGCATTACGGCATAATGGAAATAGGTTATTACAGAATAAAGGTCAGCTTTTGGTAAAGTAAGCGCAGGCATTGTAACCGAAATCTGAGAAATTCTTTCAACATTAAGCCCCGTCTTAATTGATATAAAAGTACACACAACAAGTGCTATAGCCTGTGACGGAATAATTTTATTAAACTTTTTAGGTATGGCAAAGACTATAATTAAAGTTATTATCCCGATAAAAAGTGCATCTTGATTAATTGAAGCAAGATTCTTAAAAATTGCGGTCACGCTTGTTATCGTATTAGACATAACAGGACAGCCCATCAGAGGATTAATCTGCATAATTATAATAATTGTTCCGATACCGTTCATAAAACCGGAAATAACGGGATACGGGACATATTTAACAATTGTACCTAAAGATGTCAAACCGAGAATAATCTGAAGAATCCCAGCTATCAAGATTGTTAAAATAACAGTCGGGATATCAGCATGCAATGCGTGCATAATTGATGCAATAACAATTGTTACAGGGCCGGTTATACCGGATACCAGAGGGACTTTGCTTCCGAAAAGTCCTGCTATAAAACACAGTATTATTGCCCCCCAAACACCTGCACTTGCTCCGAAACCGGTTGCCACACCAAATGCCAGAGCCTGCGGAAGAGCGACAATTGCAGAATTGAGTCCGCCTAATATATCACCTGCAAAAATTTTCAATCTGGTTTTTATCATAAGACAATATTATCATAAATTTTTTAAAATTATCTGTTCAATAAAGTATTAATAACTTCCTAACTTCTATGATATAATACAGTCATTGAAGGAGAATTATATGTCTAAGTTGAGAGTTGGTCTAATCGGGTTTGGAACTGTAGGAAGCGGCGTTTACAAAAGTCTAAGTTCCTTTGATAATGTTGAAATTGTGAAAATTGCGGTTAAAAACATTAATAAGCCCCGCTCAATTGAGCTTCCGGAAGGCATTCTTACCGATAACCCGTATGATATTACAAACGACCCTTCAATAGATGTTGTAGCAGAATTAATGGGCGGAGTTGAGCCTGCTTGGGATTATATAAAAACAGCTATAGAAAACGGAAAACATATAGTTACGGCAAACAAAGAACTTCTTGCCAAACATGGCGAAGAACTGTTCAATCTTGCAGAAAAAAATAATAGAGTTGTATTGTATGAAGCTGCAATTGCCGGAGGAATCCCGATAATTATGCCGGTAAAAACAATTCTTGCCGGAAATAGAATCAATAAAATTCAAGCAATCTTAAACGGAACAACAAACTATATCCTGACAAAGATGGATACTGATAATGCATCCTATGAAGAAGTCCTAAAAGAAGCGCAAACACTCGGATATGCAGAAACAGACCCGACAGGAGATGTTGAAGGGTTTGATGCTGCTTATAAAATAACTACTCTTGCGACAATAGCTTTCAAATCAAGAGTTAAGTTTGAAAACGTATACAGAGAAGGAATTACAAAAATCAGAAAAGAAGATATCGCAAAGGCAAACGAACTCGGGTATAAGATTAAACTTATTGCAAATGCGACAATTGATGAAAACAATAATGCTGATGTAAGAGTACATCCGATGCTTGTACCGAAAGACAGTATGCTTGCACATATTAACTATGTAACAAATGCTGTTTCCATCAGCGGTCATCCTATAGGAAACATCGTCCTTTCAGGTCCTGGCGCAGGAGAATTTCCGACAGCCAGTTCGGTAATCGGGGATATTCTTTCAATCGCAGCCGAATTCGGCAAGACGGATTATCTTCTTCCAATGATGAGATGCGGACATAATAAAACCGCTAATCCCGTCAGAATAGAAGACACTTACAATAAATACTATATATCTATTACTGCACCTAATGCTATAGGTGTAATTGCCAAAATAGGTACAATTTGCGCAAACAAAAATGTCAGCGTATCCAGTATTCTGCAAAAAGGCGTATCGGAAGATAATACGGCAGAAATAACCGTAATTACGGAAACTTGTCTTGAAAAAAGTATAAGAGAAGTCGTTTCGGAACTGGATAATTGTAAGGTTAACAGCATAATCAGGGTAGCGGGGTAAGTATACCAACCGGCATGAACCAACCGGAAGGCAGTCAGCAGAGGGAGACAAGGCAAAACAAAAGAAGTTAGTAATGAAAACGAAATGTCTCCCGACATAAGGTTTAAAAAAGGAAGGAACAATGTATTATCAAGGATTAATTAATAAATATCGCAAATATCTGCCGGTCACAGATTCCACACCGGTTATTACGCTTAATGAAGGAAACACTCCGCTTATTAAAGCTGATAATCTTGCTAAAAAAATAGGTTTAGAGTGCAATCTCTATTTAAAATTTGAAGGATCAAACCCGACGGGGAGTTTCAAAGACCGTGGTATGACAATGGCTGTAACCAAAGCCAAGGAAGCGGGAGCCGGAGCAATAATTTGTGCTTCTACCGGAAACACTTCCGCATCTGCTGCCGCATACGGAGCAAAAGCGGGAATCAAGACATTTGTACTCATTCCGGATGGTTATATTGCACTCGGGAAATTATCTCAAGCTATGATGTACGGTGCGGAAATTATTGCAATTCAGGGAAATTTTGACCGTGCACTTGAATGCGTAAGGGATATTTCGGAAAGATATCCGATTACATTAGTTAATTCAGTTAACCCGTATAGAATAGAAGGTCAAAAAACCGGAGCTTTTGAAATTTGCGATGCATTGGAAAAAGCGCCGGAATACCACTTCATACCGGTCGGAAATGCAGGAAATATTACTGCTTACTGGAAAGGGTACAGAGAGTATTTCAAAGAAGGAATAATTAAAAACCTTCCTAAGATGATGGGGTATGAAGCCGCAGGCTCTGCCGCTATTGTAAAGGGTGAGAGGATTATGAATCCTGAAACAATTGCAACCGCCATAAGAATCGGAAACCCTGCAAGCTGGACTCAAGCAGAAGCTGCAAGAGATGAAAGCAAGGGAAAAATCGGATGTGTTACTGATGAAAAGATTGTCGAAGCATATAAAATGATTGCTTCAACAGAAGGAATCCTTTGCGAACCGGCAAGTGCCGCATCAGTAGCCGGATTAATTCAGGCAAACTCTGAAGGTCTTGTAGAGCCGGAAACTGATATCGTTTGCATACTGACCGGAAACGGACTTAAAGACCCCGATAATGCTATTAAGTATTCTAATGATGAAGTTAAAAAGACTTCTTCTGATTTAAATGATGTTTTGAGAGCTATGGGAATATAAATTATGGAACGAAAAGAATTTGTCAACGCAAAAAGAATTGTTATAAAACTGGGAACTAATGTTTTAAGAAATGAAGACGGCGAAGTTGCCATATCAAGAATTTATTCATTTATTGAAGATATGTCAAAACTTGTAAGACAGGGGAAAGAGGTTATTCTGGTAACAAGCGGAGCTGTAGGGCTCGGGAAAAAGAAGCTTAACCTTGAATCTACTGATGAAGACGGGCTTAAGCAGGCGTGTGCCGCTATAGGTCAAAGCCGCCTGATGTCATTCTACGAGAACGGGTTCGGGATTTATGATATTCCGATTGCGCAAATCCTTCTTACAGAAGATGATTTTTCTCTCCGTCACAGATATTTGAGCCTTAGAACAACATTAAATAAGATTCTGGAATTTGGAGTTGTTCCGATTATTAATCAGAATGATACAGTTTCTACAATTAAGATGAGTACGGTGCTTTCGGGTGTAAAAGTTTGTTTTTCCGATAATGACAAGCTTTCAGCACTTGTATCAAGCGAACTGGATGCGGATTTATTAATTCTATTATCTGATATTGACGGACTGTTTACAGCTAATCCTAAGACAAATCCTGATGCAAAACTTATTCCGGAGGTTTGTAATGTAACAGATGAAATTATGTCGCTCGGAACAGATGCCTCCGAAGGCGGCAGAGGCGGAATGAGAACCAAGCTTGAAGCAGCAAAACTTGTTACAAGATTCGGCGGAAAAGTTCTTATTGCAAACGGTAAGATTCCATATGTTTTAAGCAAAATCTTTGAAGGTGAAAAAATCGGAACAATGTTCCTTCCGACAAAAGAAAATCTTCCTGATAAAAAACGCTGGATTGGATATGCAACCAATATAAGGGGGCAGCTTATTGTAAATGACGGAGCGAAAAAAGCCGTACTTGAAGAAAACTCAAGCCTTCTTCCTATCGGAATCATAAATGTTATAAATGATTTCAGACAGGGAGAGGTAGTTTCCATTTGTGATGAAAACAATCAGGAATTTGCACGAGGAATGGTTAACTATAGTTCTGAAGAATGCAGAAAAATTGTAGGTGCTCATTCCGATAATATTGAAGATATTCTGGGCTACAAGAATTACGATGCTGTAGTCACAAGAGATAATATAACCAGTTTATTATAATTTGCTAGAAATATTAAGAATTTTAAACCACGATAGCAAAAATATATTTTTTTGACCTTTCTTATTGAATATACATTATAAGAAAGGTTTTTTTATGTTTATTAATCCAATATCAGCAGCTTCCACCCCGAAATATTCAAATACAACCTCTTTTAAAAAAGGTTTAAATCCGGAAGTAGCCAGAAATCAATACAAAATACTCTTGACTCAGGATATCTGGGCAGAAAAACTAAAGGTCAAACGTCCTGAAACCCCTGTAGAAAAAGAGGTTCTGCTTGAAATTTTACAAAACAGAATGAAACTGGACAGATTTGCACGCTTGAATAACCTGCTGGCAAGATTAAAAACCAAAGTTGATTTTGCAAACAATATGATAGAAAACGATCCCGATAATCCTGATTTACCGGAACTGCTCAGGGAAATAAACAAGCAGGGTAATCTGGATTCTGTTTATAAAACATTAAAGAAACAAATCCAGATGGAAGCTGCTAAACATAAACCGGCACTTGATTATTTTAAAAACATAGATAAGCTTGAAAGTGAATATTTAGACAAACGTTTAATGAAATATTCAAGACTGGAAAAATTCTGGTATCAGATTGAAAAAAACAACCTGAATCCTGACGGTAAATATACTACCCGGGATTTAATCAGAATCATATCGGAAGAAAACAAACCTGAGCCAAAACAAACAGCTCCTTTGAATAAGAAACAACTTTTAGATAAAATGACCCGTCAGTATGAAGATATCCTGCTGGAGAGCCTTAATATTTATTCGAAGATAACAAACCATGATAAAGAAGCTTATGATGCAAAGAAAACTCTTGCAATTCTAAACCTCTCCGATCTTAAGCGTTTTCCTGAGATTACGCAGCAGGTCGGCAAAATGTGTGCAAATATCGAAAGTAAAATTACATACAAAGCTCAAAGACTTTCCGGATTAGGAATTTATCCTATAGGAACCATTATGGATGATATGGTTTATATGAAAGCGGAAATAAGAAAAATGACAGATAACATTTCTCAATTAAAAGAACAACTTAATAAAAATCCAAACAATCAAGAAATTAAAACGGAAATTATTAATAAAGAAAACAAACTTAAAAAGATGAAAGAAAGCTGGGAAAAAGGATTAGAGCTCTCAATAGAATATGAACAAAAAAACCGTCAAAAAATGATTGATAATAATCGTATTGAAGAATATGAATATTTAACAAATAAAAACAAAGTACTGAATAAATATAAAGAATACTATCAGATAATGAAATCATCTGACGGCAAACTTCCGCCGTCAATCTGGAACGAAATACTGGAAGGATAACAAGAATCGCCGGTTTTATAACCGGCGATTCTTGTTTATACTATTTTAAATAAGTTCTAAAGAATGTTTCAATCTTATCAAACGGAATTTTATCCAGATTATCGTATAAGTCTACGTGGTTAGCACCTTCAACTATATACAGCTCTTTGTTATCACCTTTAAGTTTTTTAAAAGCATCTTCCGAAAAGTAACGGCTGTGAGCGTTTTCACCGTGAATCATCAGTACGGCATTTCTAATTTCATCACTGTAAGCTAATATCGGCATATTTATTAATGACAGAGATGAAGTTGTATTCCAGCCTCCGTTTGAACCGATTGAACGTTTATGGAATCCTCTTTCTGTCTTATAGTAATTTACATAGTCTTTAACAAACTGTGGTTCATCACCGGTTAATTTATCCGGAAGTCCCTGTGCTTTAGCGTATGTTCCGGTTTTAAAATCTTCCGTTCTTTGTTTATTGAGCTGTTCTTTCATCTGATAACGGGCATCAGGGTCAATTGTATCGTTGTAGCCTCTTGCTGTAACCCTTGTCATATCATACATTGTAACAGTTACGGTGCCTTTGATTCTTGTATCTATAGCCGCAGCATTTAATCCGAACCCTCCGAAACCGCAAATACCTATAATACCGATTCTATCCGGATTAATATCTTTTCTGGTGCTTAAATAATCAACAGCGGCAGAAAAATCTTCCGTATTAATATCCGGAGAAGCTACATCCCTCGGCTCCCCTCCGCTTTCACCCGTATAAGACGGGTCAAAAGCAAGTGCAGCGAATCCTCTTTCTGCCATTGTCTGGGCATATCTTCCCGAAACCTGTTCTTTTACAGCACCAAAAGGTCCCGATACTGCAATGGCTGCCATTTTTGTTTCCGGTTTTTCTTTTGGCAGATATAAATCCCCGACAAGCGTGATTCCATATCTGTTTTTGAAGCTTACTTTTTGGATATCAACTTTATCGCTTTTAGCAAAAGTCTTGTCCCAGTCTTTTTGTTTTGCATTACTCATTGTTGTTCCTCCCAGAATTAAAATCATTGCTGTCAAACTTATTAATACTTTTTTTAACATTTATACCCCGCTTTTTTATTCCTTCAATGTATTTATCTTCCTCGCCGGATTTCCCGCAACAATTGTATTTGCCGGAACATCTTTTGTAACGACACTTCCGGCTCCGATAATCGCACCGTCTTCGATTGTTATACCTGCTAAAACGGTTACATCCGAACCTATCCATACATTATTGCCTATTTTTATCGGCTCAGGATACATTGCAGCACGATTAGCCGGATTGAAATCATGATTAATAGTAGCTAATGTAACATTGTGACCTATAAGACAGTTATTGCCGATTCTTATTCCGCCCTGATCCTGAAACTTACAGCATGCATTTATAAATACATTTTTGCCTACTCTGATATTTTTTCCGCAATCAGTATAAAACGGCGGAAATAACCTGAAGGACGGGTCAACATCGACTCCCGTAAGCTTGGAAAATAATTTTATAAGCTCTTCAGGAGTATGATATTTATTATTAATTTCCATTGTTATTTGAATCGCTTCCTGTGCAAGTTTGTGAAACATTCCCAGTATTTCTGAATCTGATTCAACTTTTTGTCCGCTTTCCATATATTCTAAAAATTCTTTCACATCCATTTTTCTTTTATAACCTTTTGTCGTGAAACATTTTGTTCTACCTTTCCTCTCCCTAAAAAGAGGAAGCTATTTCATATTCACTTAATTACTTTTATTCACTAGTCACTACTATTCACCGCTACAGACAAATATGCCCGCTCCAAATTTTTGATAACACACTCTAAGACAGTTTCTGCATATTCTCTATGTTTTCCATAGAAAATATGGGATGCATCCGGTACAACTATTACTCTGTTCCTTTCTGGATATTTGCAATATGAGTTAATTTTTTCCATAAACCCTTTAGGGTCACCGTTTGTAAGACTGTCTTTTTCCCCGATAATAAATGCACCGTTCACTTTAATAGAGTTAAGTGAGTTTGTTTCACCCTCACCGCTTATAACAGGGCAGTTTTTAAGATTAAAAGCATTATAGAATCCTAAAACAGTATTGGCGCACATTGGAGAAAATCCGCCGAAAAGCTTCGGTAAAATATCGTTTCCTCTGCCTTCTTGAACGTATTGTTTTGCAAGTTCAATACATTCTTTAACATCCGGCATAACCTCAAACCAGTATGCTAAATCAACAGGAGCTGATACTATAAAATAATCAACAAAATTATCAGAAGTATTCCCGAGGTAGTTAATAATTTTATTTGAGCCTAAAGAATGTCCGGCAAGAACAATATTCTTAAACCCGAGTTCTTTTGCGTATTTAACATATGCTTCCGTATCTTCATACGCAAGAGAAAAATCATCATCAACAACCCCTGTATATTTTTGTTTTCCGGTAGAAAAATCCGAATACGCAATGCAGGAAAACGCATCCATTGCATGTCTTGCAATACAGGCAATATTATTTGCACTCAAAAGCTCACCTGTTGATACAAGCAGGTCATTTTGAAACACGTTAGAACATATACCGCTCATTATAATAACAACGGTATCCATTTTATTATCACCCCACATTGCGCCCTTTAGTTCCAAACCCCGGGGAGTATTAACTCTTATTATTTCCATGATTGTTCCTTTCTTGTTTTCTGACAAAAATAATCAAGGTTCGTACTTATATTATTTACCCCTTTTTTAAAATAGCAAATACTTATATTACATATTTAAATATGCTTGACGGGCATAGTTAGATAATATATGATGGATGTATGGAAATAAGAGTACTAAAATACTTTTTAACCGTTGCAAGAGAAGGAAGCATAACGGGTGCCGCTAACTCACTTCATCTTACCCAGCCGACACTTTCACGCCAGTTGCATGACTTGGAAAAAAAGCTCGGACAAAAGCTATTCGTAAGAGGAAAATATAGAGTTTCCCTGACTTCTGAAGGAATGCTGCTCCAAAAAAGAGCGCAGGAAATTGTTGATATGGTCGAAAAAACAGAAGAAGAATTCAGTTCACTAAAAAACATTCTTGCAGGTGATATTTATATAGGCTGCGGCGAAACGGATTCCATGAAATATATTGCAGAGGTTATAAAAGAGATACAGAACAGTTATCCTGAAATTAAATTTCACCTCTATAGCGGAAACGCCGAGGATGTGACCGAAAAATTAGACAGAGGGCTGCTGGATTTTGGTGTTCTGATTCAGCCGATTGACTTATCTAAATATGACCGTATAGAACTTCCGGAGAAAGATCTCTGGGGAGTTGTAATGAGAAAGGACAGCCCGCTTGCCAAAAAGAAGTTTGTAGAATTATCTGACTTAAAAGATTTACCCCTTATCGTATCCCGTCAAATGACACCTAAATATTCAGCAAGCAGCGGTTTTTTAGACTGGTTCGGGAGTGAATTTGAAAACCTGAATATCAAAGCCACATATAATCTGATTTTTAATGCGGGAATTATGGTAGAAGCAGGAATCGGCTACGCAATTACTCTTGATAAACTCATTAACACATCAGGAAATCTTCGATTTCGACCTCTCAAACCTAAGCTTGAATCAGGACTGGATATTGTCTGGAAGAAAAATCAGATATTTTCTCCTGCCGCAAGGTTGTTTTTAGAAAAACTGGAAAATAAACTCGTAAGACAAATTTAATTTTCAATAAAAAGATTCATAAATTCAATATCATCATAATCAATATACGCAGTCTGCATTAAGTTTCTGCCGGTTTTTATTGTAACTTCGTTTGCCTGATTTCTCTTGATAAGATTTGCAGGGATTTTTATTCTCTGTCCGTCCCCGTTAATCTGGATTTCAGAAATACGGTTCCCGTTAAAATACACCTCGGGCGGTGAAGCAAAAGCATTAACTATCCGGTTTTGCCCTATAGAGCGTGCCATCTGTGTATCAATACCTATAATTGAACCTATTACAAGAAAAATAGGTTTATCGAATTTTACATTCTTTATCTGGAATTTTTTTGTATAAAAAGGACCGATACTTGCCATCCTGAATTCTCCGGCATTAGCGGAAAGGTCAGAATAATTGTTGTCCCCGAGATGATACATATTATTGTCAAGAACCATTGCATCCCCGTTGGTTTTTTCAATTCCTATCACAATCGGGGCAGCAACTGTCCGGTCAGTAATCGTAACAGAAAACGGTTTGTAATTCTTCTTCTCAACAGACATAATACTTGTACCGTTGATTTGCGTATCAAGTTCAAAATACCCTTCCGCATCCGTTGTTGTTGAATACCGCTCCTTAGGCAGAGTTATTTTAGCCCCGTCAACACCGGCACCTGTTTTTTTGTCTACAATTCTGCTTGAATTTCCTCTTCCCTGAGCAGAAACTCCCCCTTCAAAAGTAGATGCTGCATAGGTTTGCAGTGGAATAGTTAAAAATATAAATAAAACAGTTAAACTTAAGATTTTTTTCATACAATTATTATTTTTCTTTCAGTTATAAATAAATATCCGTCATATTCTTTTTTATAAGGATATTTTTTTAAAAGTAAAAATAATAATTAAAGTTAAAACAGATAAGCTTCTGCACAACATGTTGTGCAGAAGCTTGTAATCATCACCTTGCTGCCGGACAAAACTTGTGCACAATATATTATGCGCAAACAGTTGTAACCTTAATTAGTCTGAACAATATATTGTGCATCAACTATTCATCAATTAGGGTAAAATCTTCACCTAAAACCTTTTCTATTTCCGCAACCAGCTCCGAACATTTAATACCATATGCATTAGCAATTTCCCATAAAGTTATAAATTTGCATTGTACTTCAGCCCTTTCCACCCTCAAAACAGTACTTTTTTCAATCCCATAACTATCTGCAAATTTACTTGCAGATAATCCGGTAACTTCTTTGCGCATATGTTTTATCACATATGCTACAGCTCGGGTTAATTGTAAAGTTTTATCCGTAACATGTTGCATAAGCTTATCGTACCTGATAAACTCAAAGTATCTGGGGCATATATGCCTCGTTTTGATATCATAAATTATATTTGTATATTGGTAAATTGTAGTTTAAATATCTAAAAGGAGAATCTTATGTTAGAAAAAAACAGAAAAACAGTTCAATCAGTTTATGAAAAATTAGCGGGATACTGCAGCAATATTGATGTTGAAAACACCGGAAAAACTAAAGATGAACATGTTTATTTGAAAGAATTTTCAACAAATGATTTTAATTTTATTAAAAATCATTTTCATTATGATGTGCTAAAAAATATAAAGGCTTTTAAATCAAAAGAAAATCAAATTCAACTGGAATATACACTCTATAATCCGTATGACAAAGAAACCTTGATTATGACTTTTATTAACAACAATAATGTGCTTAGTATACAAAGCCTGTTTGATAATGCAAAAAATATGGAAAAAGAAATCTCAGATAAATTTAATATCTGTTTTCAATCTTAATTAATCGTCAGCAGCTTAAAAAATCAGATATAAAACTACGGCAATTACCGACAGAATAAAGGAAACGAGAGTAAACTCTTTTACTATTCTTATTTCGCTATGCCCTGAAAGTTCAAAGTGGTGATGAATCGGGGACATTTTAAAAATTCTTTTACCGGTGAGTTTGAAACTCGTAACCTGTAATATTACGGAAAGAGCTTCTATAACAAACATCCCGCCGAATATTGCAAGTAAAAGCTCGCATCTTCCCAGTATCGCAAGAGTTCCCAGCAAGCCGCCCAGAGCAAGAGAACCTGTATCACCCATAAATACTTGAGCTTTCGGCTTGTTGTATTTCAAAAATCCTATAGAAGCACCGATTACGGCTGCGCACACAATTGCAACAACTTGATGTCCGCCGAGGTATGAAATAATTCCGCAGGCAAGAAAAGCAGGAATCCCTACTGATGCCGCAAGTCCGTCCAATCCGTCGGTAAGATTATAAGCATTTGATGCACCGGTTACAACAAAAACAGCTAATACAGGATAGAAAATTCCTATATCAAAATAATATTGCCCGAAAGTAACAACAGTTCCGTAACTCTGCATTGCAAAAAATGCCGGAATAAGCGCAATAAGAATCTGCCTTAAAAGCTTGCCTCTCGGACTCAGACCTTTATTTTCATGTCCTTTAATCTTTAAATAATCATCCTGAAATCCTGCAAGAGCCATAAAAAACAGCGTTATAATTATAATCCAGGCAGATGTGTCCATCTTCTCCGCCATCAAAAGAGTTATTATTGAAGAAATAATGATTGCAAGTATAATAAATACTCCGCCTGTTGTCGGAGTACCTTGCTTCTTGGCATGAGCTTCCGGTGCAAGATCAAGAACATACTGTCCTATTGTTTTCTTTTTCAAAAAATCTATATACGGAACTCCGAGAAGCAGACACAATACCATACTCAAAAGTACTGCAACAGCAATCATTATCATAAATCCATCTCCTTATTTTATTAATATTATACCTGAAAAGTAAAATAATTAAATGGTATGTAAAAGACCCTTGTTATCTAAAATCTGCCCTCTTGATTAATTTCTCATCCTCGTTTAAAATTGCGTTATGAACCGTTTCAGTAATGATAACTTTGAAACAGAATCCCATTCAGAAGAACTTGATTTTATTTTTCAGGATCAAGAAGATTTTGATGAAGCAATATTTGAAAACAGAGATTTATCCCGTGACTTAAAGACCTATTTCCGTCTTTTCAGAAAAAAATTTAATTCCGCTATGCGGTATAAAATGCAGAAAAATTTTACAAACATTATCTACCTGACGCTGGACTGCCCGCCATATACCCCGACAGACGGCAGGGGAGATTCTCCGCAGGAATTTATTGAAGAAATGCGCAAGCAATATCCTGATAAAGATATCAGGGTTCTTATCCCTGTTTATAATCTTAATGAGGAAGGAACAAGAGCCAGAAAAAAACTCTGTGTCGGCTCACTGGAGCTTGAAAGAACTTCAATAGGGTTTGAATTCTTTCTCCAGAACAGAATGAATGAGGCTGTTCTATACAGGTTTCCTAAGAATAACGAGCATGTACAGGTTTACGGAATCTATTCTCCTTCTTTTTCTTTCTGCAAAGATATTCAAGAGATTTCAAGACTCCAGCATCTCGCACCCTTTATAAAAGCAGCAAGAATCTGTATCCGAAAACTCGGCGCAGAAAAGTTTAAGCCGGATATTGTTCACTCAGAGAATATTCCGTTCTATCTCGGCAGAGAATTTGAAACAAAATTACCTTATACGGTTAAAGTTTTTCAAGTAATAAAAGATTTTACTCAGGTTGATATTATTAAAACAGAAGCTTTCTGGGCTGCGATTAACCTTGCGGATAAAACAGCCATGAAAAAGATTTGCAGAGATAACGTCATAAAAAAATGTGTCGCCTCACTTTTTAATCTGCATAATACCAAACGTTTTTATCAGATGAAAGAATGCTTAAGTTATATTTATCAGAATTACTATAAATTCAGGAAATATGTGGACAAAGGGGAAGATATTGATGAAAATATTTTATTCAACAAACTAAATGCCCGAATCTTACAAATTTTCCCTCAAATGGCAAATGATGACAACATATTTTTTAATCCGATGATGGAAAGCCTGAAAAGAGCTGACTTCTGGGCAGTTCCTTCAAAAACGTATTACAAAGAAATATTTGAAAATCCGGAACTTTCCGGAAAAATGTTTAAACGAATCCTTAAAACAAAAGAGAAAAGTTCTTATATATCTTTTGGGTGTAATATCCCTCAAGCACGAATTTATCAGGACTTTGACACAAAAAACTTCCGTGAAATGAGAGGAAAAAATAAAACTACACTGTTAAAAGAACTCAGCCTTGAAACAATTAAAACCAATTTCACCGATCCGACTCTGTTTAAATCGCCGGAAGTAAAAATTCTGGGAAATCTGGATACGTTTTATGAATCTCCACTATTTTTTGCAAATTCAAACACGGAGGTTTTTGCAAACGGTGTTGACATTCTTTTTAATACAATCCTGAAACTATTCGAGCTTCATAAAAATATTCAGGTGATTATTTGTATTAAAGACGGTTTAAAGGTCAAATTTATAAAATCATGGCTTGATTTTCTAAGTGAGAATAAATACCTTAACGGGCGCTGGATATTTATTGACGGAGAAATTAATGAAGCAAAATTTTTTGCAGGCTCTGATATGATTCTACTCCCGAGAAGAGCAAATATGAGCAATAATGAGCACTTTCTTGCTATGCACTACGGATGTGTTCCGATAGCTGCAAGAAGCGGTATCCTCAATGATACTATTGCTGATATTTTTGATGATATAACAAACGGATGCGGGTTTAAGACTAAAACATCTTTGCTTTGCGAGAGAGATTCTAATGAAATATTCCTAGCTCCGGTTATGAAAGCTTTAAATTTATATCAAAACAATCCGTCCAGCTGGAATCTTTTGATAAAAAACTGTATGAATTACGATTCAGGGTGGAAGTTTAAGATTTTAGAAAAATATAACCGGATTTATAATGAATTAGCTTAGATTAAGGACGGACAGGTATACTCAACCTCAAATTCCCCGCACTTAGCTTTTCCCTTATTTACTTTTCCCCCCTTTTATGCTCTAATAGGGGTATTGATGATAATTAGGAGAGATTATGAAAACAGAAGAAAGAACTTTTGTCGCTATTAAGCCGGACGGCGTTAAAAGAGGGCTTATCGGTAAAATCATTGAAAGATTTGAAAATAAAGGATTTAAGATTGTCGGCATGAAACTTTTACAGGTAACACCTGAACTTGCCGCAAAACACTATGAAGAACATCAGGGTAAACCGTTTTATAACAGACTTATTCACTATATAACAAGCGGACCTATTGTAGCAATGGTAGTTGAAGGATATCAGGCTATTGAAAGCGTGCGTCATATTGTCGGAGCAACCGACCCGATGAAAGCTGATGTAGGAACTATCCGTGCAGATTTTGCTCAAGTTATGGAATATAATATAATCCATGCTTCTGATTCACCTCAAAGCGCTCAAAGAGAAATTTCTCTTTACTTTAAGCCGGAAGAAATTTATGACAACTGGCAGTCAATGCTTGAATTGATTACTTATAATGAAGAAAGATACAATGGCTAGTGTTTTTGACAATTTTAATTACAAACTGGTACATGTAGATTCTAAAACAGGTGCACGTGCGGGAGTATTACATACCCCGCACGGTGATATTGAAACACCTATTTTTATGCCTGTAGGAACAAATTCTACTGTTAAGCTGGTAACAAACCATCATCTTTACGAAACAGGCGCACAAATAATTTTATCAAATTCCTATCATCTCTATTTGAGAGCCGGACACAAATTGATTGAAAAATTCGGCGGAATCCACGGATGGATGAATTGGGACAAACCAGTTTTAACTGATTCCGGCGGATTTCAAGTCTTTTCGCTTGCACATTTGAGAAAAATTTCGGAAGAAGGGGTTGAATTTCGTGACCCTAAAGACGGTAAAAAACATTTTATCAGTCCGGAAATTTCTATGGAAATTCAGCAGGCAATCGGTGCTGATATAATTATGGCTTTTGACTGGTGTGCACCCTTCCCTTGTGACTATAAAACCGCAAAAGAAGCTATGGAACGCACGCATAGATGGCTGGAAAGATGTATTAAGGCAAAGACTTCGACAACTCAGGCTCTTTTCCCTATTTGTCAGGGAGCTTTTTATGATGATTTAAGACGTGAAAGTGCTGCCTTTGTATCATCAATAGATGCCGTAGGATATGCTATCGGCGGGTTAAGCGTCGGCGAGGACAAAGAAACAATGAATCATTTTGTCGAACTTACAGCCCCTCTGCTTCCGCAAAATAAACCACGCTACCTGATGGGAGTGGGAACTCCTGAAGATTTACTCGACGGCATCAGACGGGGAGTGGATATGTTTGACTGCGTTCTTCCGACAAGAAATGCCCGTCACGGTTCATTCTTTACCTGTGAAGGCAAAAAACAGATTAAAAACGCTCAGTATCAGGAAGACCCGAGACCGCTCGATGAGAATTGTGATTGCTATTGCTGCCGTAATCATTCCCGTGCTTATTTAAGACACTTATACAAATGCGGGGAGGGTACAGGACAGGCTCTAATGTCTATCCATAATATAAAATTCCTTATAGATTTCGCTAAAAAAGCCCGACAGGCAATCCTTGAAGACAGATTTGAAGATTTTTATAATGAACATTATACTAAAATATCAGTATAAATCCCTGTTTCTTCTGCACCTCTAATTTTTTTAGGGCAGTATAATTCAATTTCGGGATTAAATTCTACAAACTGGTAATCTTTTTCAAGATTGTTGATAATTTCTTCCTGTGGAGGATTAACTTTATCTGCAAACCGATTCTTTATCAGGTCGCTCCACACATAGACAGAATTCTCTCTAAGCCTGAAATTATCAAAATGATTACCGGGTTCTTTACCGCAAACCATACCGAACGGTATCTTCATATCCTCCATTTTGTCGGCTATAGTATTATAAACATCAAAACTCTTCTTTGCAACATCATTATTGTTATCAAAAGCCCAGCCGCCGCATATAAAACCCCAGACTTTATCTTTCAACAACATAAACTCATTAGCTTTTTCTTCAATTAGCTCTTTAACTTTTGCAAAACTCTGCTGTTCCGGTGCTATATGAAAAACGTAAGCTACCTTGTCAGCAATCAAAGCCCCGCCGACATCCGCATTCATATCTTCACTTCTTAAAGCCCGCCATGTTGTTGACAACCCTTTTCCGTTCATAGATTTTCGTTGTATCGGAATATCAACATTACATTCAAATTTGTTTAAGGGATATCTTTCCGGAATAAATTTAATTCTAAATGCACTCATTACACACACCTCTTTTTATACTCATAAACCCTGTAAAAAATTTTTTTGCGTGTTTAATATAAAAATATGCAGCAAAACAAAAAAACATAGCAAAGCGGAAAATGCATCCGCATTTCCCGCTTTACACAAATTATTAATAAACCCAGAATTAGGAATTCAACACCGGTTACTTTTTTAGTAAAGCAAAGTAACTACATCATTCCCATTCCGCCGCCCATGCCTGCCATAGCTGACATATCCGGTTTAGATTCTTCCGGAATTTCAACAACAGCTGCTTGAGTTGTAAGAAGCATAGAACCGACTGATGCCGCATTTTCAAGCGCACTTCTTGTAACCTTAGCCGGATCAACGATACCAGCCTGGAACATATCAGTATATCTGTCGAGTAATGCATCATAACCGTAAGCACCGCTTTCGCCTCTTACTGTTTCTACAACAACATCAGCTTTAGCACCGGAGTTAGAAGCAATGGCTCTAAGAGGTACATCTAATGCTGCTGTAAGAATTTTGTAACCGCTCTTTTCGTCATCGGATTCAAAAGCCATAGTATTCATTTTAGACTCAAGCTCTTGTTGAACTCTGATAAGAGCGACGCCGCCTCCAGGAACAATACCTTCTTCATTAGCAGCTCTTGTAGCGTTAAGTGCATCTTCGATTCTTAATTTTCTTTCTTTAAGTTCAATTTCAGTAGCCGCACCAACTTCGATAACAGCAACACCGCCTGACAATTTAGCCATACGTTCCTGAAGTTTTTCTTTATCGTATTCGCTGTCAGATGCTTCAATTTGTTTTTTGATAAGTCTTACACGTTCAGCTACAGCTTCTTTTGTTTCGTTACCTACAACAATGGTTGTTTCATCTTTTGTAACTGTAACACGTTTAGCAAGCCCCATCATATCTGTTGTAATGTTTTCAAGCTTGATGCCGAGTTCTTCGGTAAACATTTGACCGCCTGTTAAGATAGCGATATCTTCAAGCATAGCTTTTCTTCTGTCGCCAAACCCAGGAGCTTTAACTGCTACAGCTCTTAAAACTTTTCTCATAGTGTTAACAACTAAGGTTGCAAGAGCTTCGCCTTCAACATCTTCCGCTATAAGAAGAAGTGAACGTCCGTCACGTGCAACCTGTTCAAGAACAGGTACCAAATCAGCTATAAGGTTGATTTTTTTGTTAACACAAAGAACGTAAGCATCTTCTAAAACAGCTTCCATTCTTTCAGGGTCTGTAACAAAATAAGGTGAGATATAACCTTTATCAAACTGCATACCTTCAACTACTTTAAGGTTAGTACCGAATGATTTGCTTTCTTCAACAGTAATAACACCATCATGACCGACTTTTTCCATAGCTTCGGCTATAAGTTCACCAATTTCGGAATTATTGCCGGCAGAGATTCCTGCAACCTGAGCAATTTCTTCTTTAGTATTAACAGGTCTTGAAAGTTTTTTAACCTTATCAATTGCAATATCAACAGCTTTATCAATACCACGTTTCATTGACATAGGGTTAGCACCTGCGGTTAAGTTTTTCAAACCTTCTCTAACTATTGCTTGGGCCAAAACAGAAGCAGTTGTAGTACCGTCACCGGCTACGTCGTTTGTTTTGGATGAAACTTCTTTAAGAAGTTGAGCTCCTGCATTTTCCAAACCATCTTGAAGCTCGATTTCTTTTGCAATAGTTACACCATCGTTAACTATTTGAGGTGCACCGAATTTTTTCTGCAAAATAACATTTCTGCCTTTAGGTCCTAATGTAACCTTAACGGCATCTGCTACCGCATCAATACCTTTAAGAAGCGATTTCCTTGCCTCTTCTTCAAAAACTATTTTTTTTGCCATAATTTATGTTCCTTTCATTTATTTTTATACAATCAAGTGACTAAGTGATTGAGTGATTAAGTGATTAAGACTTTGTATTCAAATATTTTTTTAATCCAGAAATCATAGCTGCAACTAAATTGATATCACTATACAAATCTTCTTGTTTCAAGTAACCCAATGTTTCTGCAATTATTAACTGGGTTTCTAATTCAGCAAGTGAGCCTAAAGCTATATCAATAAATCTAAGAGTTTCTTTATCTGATCCTCTGGCACATCCTTCAGCAATATTGGAAGGAATAGATACGGCAGCACATCTAATTTGATTTGTTAGTCCATATTTTTCTTCTGGAGGAAAGCCTTGTGTGCTAGAATATACTTTTATTACAAGGTCTATTGATTTCTTCCATGCTTCCAAATCTTTGTGATACATATAACCTCTTAGTCACTCAGTCACTTAATCACTTAGTCACCACTTTTATTTATTCAACAATCGCCAATGCATCTTTGATAGAAAGAATTTTATATTCTACACCATCCATTTTAATATCTGTTCCTGCATATTTAGCATAAAGAATAACATCACCGACTTTAACATCCATTGGTTCTCTTTCACCGTTTTCACCGATTTTGCCTTCACCGACAGCAACTACTTCACCTTTTTGAGGTTTTTCTTTTGCACTGTCAGGAATAAAGATTCCGCCTGAAGTTTGTTCTGTATCTTCAATAACTTTGATAACTATTCTGTCCTGTAGTGGTTTTAATGCCATAATATAATCCTCCTATTTTCTACAATTATATTTATACTTCAATTTTCAAAAATTATTAAAAAAGTTAAGAAAAAATTAATTATTGAGATTCCGGAGAAAAACTAAAATAACAGATTTCTGAGATTTTTTAAAACCGGACTATAGTAAGTAAAAATGAGTTATTCCCTAAAGCCCGAATCTGATGTATAATATTAACGTAGATTTTTGAAGGGAAGGTTAAAGATGGTAAACAAACTTATTAAAGAAGATACCAGAATGTTTTTAACCGGAAATGAAGTTCTTGCTTATGCAGCCAACTCTGCGGAAGCAGATTTTATGTACGGTTATCCGATTACACCTCAGAATGAAATCATGCATACCTGGTGTAAACTTCTACCAAAAACCGAAGCCGGTTTTCTGCAGACAGAAGATGAAATTTCGGCAGGATTCTCAACAATAGGCGGAATCCTTGCAGGGAAAAGAGCTTTTACGGCTACAGCCGGCCCGGGCAATGTTATTATGCAGGATGCCCAATCAATGGCTGAGATGATGAGAATACCGTTTGTGTGTGCGGTAATGCAAAGGGGCGGTCCGTCTACTGCTACGGTTATTTATGCTCAGCAGGAAACAAGGCTGACTTGTTTCGGCGGCAACGGTGAAGGCTTCAGAATTGTTTACTCAACAGCAGGTCATCAAGACTTGTATGACTATATGATTAAGGCATTTAATACTGCCTGGAAGTATAGATTCCCGACTTATGTACTTGCCGACGGTTATCAGGGTAAAATGAGAGAACCTGTAACCTTATATGACCCTGCAAGCAGAGGCATAACAATGGTTCCGACAGAGAAAGCTCTCCTCGGTCCCGGTGAAATTGGTGTTGACAGAAAATCTGTCCACTTACGCAATACTTATAATATGGAAGAAGAACTTATGGAAGTTCTTGACGGATATAAAGCTGATTACGAAAAAATGTCCGAAGAAGTTCAGGAATGGGAAGAATACAAAGCCGAAGATGCGGAAATCCTTGTTATCGCACACGGTATTGTAGCACGTTCCGCAAGAACTGCGGTTGATGAACTCAGAGAAAAAGGTATTAAAGCCGGTTTGTTCAGACCGATTACAATAAGACCGCTGGCGGTTAAACCTTTAAGAACAGCCGTTCAAAGAGCAAGACAAATCCTGTTTACGGAATCCGCTAACGGACAGCTTGCGCAGATGGTGCTTGAACAGCTTTACGGTTTGAATACTCCTTACACAACGCTCTATAAAATGGGTGTCGGTGTAACCGGAGATGATATTGTTAATAAAGTTGAATCAATGGCAGCAGCGGTGTAAGGAAGGAGAATAAATAATGGCAGAAATATTAACACTACCTCCTAATTTACCAAAAGCTCAAAATGCCGAAGTAGGTGCGAGCAAATTTTGCCCGGGCTGCGGACACGGTATTACACTGAAAGCTCTGGCTTTAGCGGTTGATGAATTAGGAATAAAACAAAAAACGGTTTTTGGCTGTGATATAGGCTGCTCTCTTTTGAGCTGGAACTATATGGATTTAGATACAGTCCAAACCCACCACGGAAGAACAACTCCGGTTATATATGGTTTTACAAGAGCTAATCCGGAAGCAATCGGAATAGCATATATGGGTGATGGCGGCGGTCTTGCAATAGGAGCACAGCACCTTGTTAACGCTACAGTAAGAGCAGAAAGAATGCTTATTATTGTTGTTAATAACACAAACTACGGTATGACAGGCGGTCAAATGTCACCAACTACTATGCCGGGTCAAAAAACAGAAACAACGCCTTACGGAAGAGATTGCGAAGTTACAGGCAAACCTGCTAAAGCAGCGGAAATGGTTGCAGCTATTGCTGACCCCAAAAAGTCTTTTGTAGCCAGAGCTTCTGTTTCTAACGTAAGAAAACTCCAGACAACTTTTGCTAAAGCTTTAAAGAATGTCCAAAATGGCGGATTTTCTTTTGTAGAAGTTCTTTCACTCTGTCCTCTTAACTGGAGAACAAATAATGTTGAAACTTTTGAAAGACTACAGAAAATGGAAGAATTCTTTGAAGTAAAAGATTTTCTGGTACCGGAAGGAGTTTAGATATGGCAAGAACTAAGATAGCATTAGCAGGTGAAGGCGGACAGGGTGTACAATCCGTAGCTAAAATCCTTGTAGAAGCAGGTTATGAAGCCGGGAAACAGGTTCTTTATATCCCGAATTTCGGTGTCGAACAAAGAGGCGGAGTTTCTATTGCCTTCTGCCAGATTGCAGATGAAACAATCGGTGAACCTAGATATTCTAAAGGTGATATCGTTATTATGCTCTCAGATAGAGCTATTGACAGATGTAAAACTTATGTAGATAAAAATTCTATCGTTGTTTATGATACATCTGTCTGCACCAAAAAGCCTGATGTTGAGTGTAAAGAGATTATCGGGGTTGAAGCAAACAGGATTGCAAACGAACAATTGAGTGCAAGAGTATTTAATATAATTATTCTCGGCGTGCTTCTTGAAGCAACCCATGTACTTGAGCTTGAAGATATCAAAAACGCTATGGAAATGGCTTTAGGCAAAAAATTCGCTGCAAAACCTGAATTAAGAGATTTGAACTATAAAGCTCTTGAAATGGGGATGAAGCTTGTAAAAGAAAGAGCAGGTGCGCTATGACAGAACATCAATATAAAGGCTATAAAATAGAAGGCGTCGGCAAAGGGAAAGCTGATTACTATGTATATACAGAACTTTGCAAGGGCTGCGGACTTTGTATAGCAAAGTGTCCGATGAATAAAGCTGGCAAAAAATGCCTCAGCTGGTCAAAAGAAGTCGGGCTTTATCAAACACCTGCCGTTGCACCGGATCCGGAAATTTGTATTGCATGCGGAGCCTGTGCAATGACCTGCCCTGACAGTGCAATAAGAATTGAAAGAAGGGGATAAACCCCTTCTTTTTTATAGTAATTTTATTCAGCAATACACATTGGCTGGAGTCCGGATGCAGGGAAATCAGAAGTTACCCCCTCAAGAGAATCCCCTTCTTGCCAATCAGATGGCACATAGGTTTTAGTGTAACCTTCCGGACATTCAAACCCCTCTTTTTTCGGCATACAAGACATATTAGCTATTTGAACAAATGTTGTTCCGGGACAACCCGGCCACATTTTACCGCTGTTTGTATTAAAACCGCAAATTCCATATTCGTTTGCCGGATTAAAACCGCTTCCGACCGGACACTCTCCTGTAGGTTTAACCGTCGCCGGCAAAGGTTCTTCCGGTTCTTGCGGAGTTTCTCCGCCACCTCCGGATGTTGTTATAAGCTCAGGTGCAACCTCCCATTCCGCCGGTAACTGTGCTAATATTTCCCCATCAGGATTAATATCCGTTTTTCGCCAGTTCATCCGTGTCTTCAAGTATTCCTGTCCTGCAGGATCAGCCGGAATTACATGTCCGTCACCGGATACCAAAAACTTGAACCTGTCCGTTTTTTTACATTTCTTTGCATCATATAAACAGTTATTCCCCTTTTCCCCGCTTAAATCTACATATATGTCTGTCTGATACTTTGTTAATCCGTCAGTTTCCGTACCAACTACAAATTGCACCCCTTGATTTGTTGTAAATGACGGTGTGTTAAATAATGTTTCCGAATAAGACAAGGAGCCATTTGTACAACTCGTTGCCGTTTTATCCAGAGAAGTTGTAAATGATAATGCTAACAATTCACATAATTTTGAAGCATCACCGCCATATATTAACTGAACACCATTATTATCTTTACCAATGCTTACTTCCTGTAGATTATATAATGGAGCTTTATTATAATTATACTTTCCATCTGCACTTACCATGGAATATAAATTCTGATTCGTCGAAATCTATCTTATCGTTTCAGTTAATGCATTATATGTTTTTACATACATTGCTTTTGTCGCATCCGGTTTATATTTATTCGCCAATGGTACCAAAACCGCAGCCAGTAATCATATTATCCCTACACATATTAGTACTTCTGCCAGGGTATAGCCTTTGCTTTTCATCTGTTACCCTCCTGATAATTGTATATAAAACCACGCTTATAATAGTTTATTTGCTTAATTACGAAAATCAGCAAACCGACTATACTCTAGTTTAAATAATACTCAACAACTTCTTCCACTACCTGTCTTTGTTTGGATGAATATTTCGCATCAAAATTTTCAAACAAAGAAGTTAACACGTCTTTTGATTCATTTTTTGAAGAACTTATTTCTCGGATTTCTTCCAGTTCTCCGTAATCTAAAAACTTGCCGCCGCACACATTACATGCATCAATTTGTGCACTGTTATCAATCCCGCCGAATTTTACCATCGGAGTTCCGCAGACAGGACAATATCTGATTGCATTCTCATCCGTTGTTTCAAAATCTCTGCCCTGAAGTGCGCCTATAATTGTACTTGCATCTTCTGTTTCTTCATCAAACTTTTCCAGCTCTCTATTATCGAAGAACACCCCGCCGCAGCCTTCAATACATATATCAACGTATACTTTTGCAGAAGGTACAAAAACTTTTTTCATTGAATGTCCGCATGCGGGACAAATTAAATCTTCTTTATTATCAGCCATTATCCCAGTACCAAATCTCCATTCTTTTTAATATGTTCAATAAGCCCGCCGTCTTCCAATAGCCGTATCATCACATCAGGCAGAGGCTCTATCATAATTGTTGTTCCTTTTGTAAGGTTTTTGAGAGTTCCTGCTTTTATATCCAAATCAAGTTCATCTCCGGCATCAATACCGTCAGTGTCGCATTCTATAGCCAAAAGCCCGATATTGATTGCATTACGGTAAAAAATTCTTGCGAATGATTTGGCTATTACTGCACCTACACCGGCAATTTTAATAATCTGCGGAGCATGCTCTCTTGAAGAACCAAGCCCAAAATTATTCCCCGCAACAACAAAATCTCCCTTATGCATATTTTTCGCAAAATTTTCATCAGCATCTTCAAGCACATGTTTGGCAAATTCCTGTAAATCGGAACGTAAGTGAAATAATCTTCCCGGTGCTATATGGTCAGTTGAAATGTTATCTCCGAATTTAAAAGCTTTTCCTCTCATTATTTCCCCTCTTTTGTAAATAAATTATCTGCGCCGGACAGGTGTGCCCAACCCACATTCTTCTATTCACTAATCACCATTACATCCTACCCTCTGAGCTGAACCGGCATTACCAGATAGATATAATCTTCTTCAGAGCACGGAGCAAAAACTGTAGCTGATAGCGGAGTGTTAAGTTGAATGGTAATTTCTTCCGACTCGGCAATTTTTAAAAATTCAAGTATAAACTTGTAGTTAAATGCAATTGCCATAGCTTCGCCCGTATATTTTATATCAATAATATCCTGCGAATTTCCCGCTTCAGGAGAATCACCGGACAATTTCAGAGAACCTTCGGCAAACTCAAACTTAACAATGCTGTTTTTCTCGTTAACCATAACCGCAACTCTTTCAAGGGCTGAAATCAAAGTGTTTTTATCCATTTTTGCTTCTTTCGGGAAGGATTGCGGTATAAGCTGATTGTATTTAGGGAATTGTCCCTGCATAAGTCTTGTAATAATTTTGGTCTTATCAATAGTAATAACTATTTTCTTAACCTCTTTGCAAATCTTAATGGACTCTGATTCCGTAAGTAAAGAGATTTTTGATAACTCGGCTAGCACTTTAGATGAAATCAGCATTTCAAAAACTTTTTCAGAATCAGCAGAATTATTTTTTACAACTTCTCTGACTCTTGCCAGTCTGTTACCATCTGTAGCAGCCATCTCTAAAATATTTTTGTTAACTTCGCAAACAACACCTGAAAGAAGATTATTTGTTTCATACCCCGCAGCCGCCGAAACAACCTCTCTTATAGCTTTTATAAACGGTCTTGTTTCAATTTCTATAGCATCTTCTTCCGAAATATTTTCTTCAACAGGCGGGAATTCGTTTGCAGAAATACCTATTATATCAAACTTGGAATTTTTACAGGTAACAGTAGCAACAGAACCGTTTAATTCTATTTTTACAAGTTCGTCTTGCAATCTTGAAATAATTTCACCGAGTTTTCTCGCAGGAAGAGTAATTTTACCTTCTTCTTCGACATTTGCATTAATAACCGTTGTAATTGCAAGGTCAAAATCAGTTGCCGTAAGTTTTATTTGATTGGTGCCGGCTGTTTCAATCAAAACATTAGCCAAAACCGGCTGCAAACCTTTAACAACAGTAGCTCTTTCAACTATTCTTATACCGTTTAATAAGTCTTCTTTTCCTGCGACAAATTTCATATATCCACCCCGTTGCCTATCTTTTAACAAAGTATATTCTAGTACAAAACCCTTGAAAGTACAAGAGTTTATATAATTTGACTTTCATATTTTTATCATTAAAAGACAAGTGTAAATTTTTGTAACAATACTTCTCAAAACTCTAAAGTTTTTCAAAAATATGCCGATATAAAAAACGTAAGCAAAAACCACGGGTCTGAGAATTAATACAGGAAAGGATTTAGAATATGCGTATCGAAAATGAAATGTTATCAAGATTTAAAACAGAAGATTTGTCACTATCAATGGAAGACAACCTTTCAAGAGAACTGGATTTTTTCTTTGACAACGTAATGGATACAGTAGTTGATTATTTTCAAGCAAAAGAAGAAGTACTTATAAGATAAGCAAAACTCGAAAATTAATTTACCCCAATGGGGCGGGCCGGTCTAAAAAACCGGCCTGCCTTTTTAGTAAGCGGGGATGGTTAGTGACTGGTGATTAGTGATTAGTGATTAGTGATTCGGTGACTGAGTGACTAAGTGATTAAGGGAATAAGGGAAAGAATGCAAATTTACGCATACCTGCCCGACTAAAACTTGATTCCTTACCGGCAGTATAATATAATCATTTCAGGCAAAGGAGTATGAATATGGCAATAAAATCCTGGACAGATTATTTTCTTGATATGGCAAAAACTTGTTCTTCACGTTCTAACTGTTTACGAGCTCAAGTAGGTGCCGTTATTGTAGGACAGGATAAAAAGATTAAAGCAACAGGATATAACGGAACTCCATCCGGTGTAGAATCCTGCTATGAAAGAGGACTGTGCTACAGAATCGAAAACGGTATTCCGTCCGGAACCCGTTACGAAACCTGCCGTTCAATACATGCCGAACAAAATGCTATTATTCAGGCCGGTCAAGATAGATGTATGGGCGCCACTATGTATATATACGGTCATAATTTTATCTGTATTCTCTGTAAAAGATTTATTGTTCAGTCAGGTATTGTTGATGTTTACCTTAAAAAAGATGACAATGCCCCGATTTTACATGTATCAGTAGAAGATATTAAGCGTGAGCTTGAAAATCCCGAAAAAATAACAATTACACAATAAACTTAATTCGTTTTATTCTTTTGTGCTAAACTATTCAATGTAGTAGTTAGGGGGATCCGCCCCGGGGTAAATATCAGACCGGCAGACGTGACTGCAGGTCAAACAGTAGATTTACCCGCAACAGAAAGGATAAAAAATGGAAAAAAACAATGAAACTCTCGGAGTATTAAGACACTCCGCATCCCACATCATGGCTCAAGCCGTACAAAAGTTGTTCCCGAGTGCAAAGTTAGCAATAGGGCCGGCAACAGATACAGGTTTTTATTATGATTTTGACCTGACAGACGGGCATGCTTTCACCCACGACGATTTGGAAAAAATTGAAGAAGAGATGAAAAATATCATCAAACAAAACCTGACATTTGAAAGATATGAAATTCCTGATGTGGATGCTCAAATTGCGGAATTTAAAGCAGAAGGTGAAATTTACAAAGCAGAACTTCTTGAAGAACACAGAAACGACAATCCGACACTTTATCTTACTAAAGACAAGGACGGAAATGTTTTGTTTAACGACCTTTGTGCGGGACCGCATATTCCGAATACATCATATATTAAAGGAAACGCCATCAAGCTTTTGAAAGTTGCAGGAGCTTACTGGAGAGGAAACGAAAAAAACAAAATGCTTCAAAGAATCTATGCTACAGCATTTTGGAATAAAGAAGATTTGCAAGACTATTTGAACTTCCTTGAAGAAGCAGAAAAAAGAGATCACAGAAAACTCGGCACCCAGCTTGATTTATTCTCCGTCAGAGAAGAAATCGGAGCCGGACTTGTACTCTGGCACCCGAACCTTGCTGTCGTAAGAGAAGAAATCGAAAACTACTGGAGAAGCGAACACAGAAAAAGAGGTTATGTAATAGTTCACTCCCCGCAAATCGCAAAATCAAGACTCTGGGAGTTATCCGGACACATCGATCACTATAAAGAAAATATGTTCTTTATCCAGAAAGAAGATGATTCTGATGACCAGTATATAGTAAAACCGATGAACTGTCCGTTCCATATTCTTATATATCAGGCAAACAGACATTCATATCGTTCACTGCCTCTTAGAATGGCGGAATTGGGAACCGTTTACAGAAAAGAAAAATCAGGAGCACTTTCAGGTTTAACCCGTGTACAAGGTTTCACACAGGATGATGCTCATATTTTCTGTACACCGGAACAACTGGTTGGTGAAATCAATGAAATCATCGACTTTGTAGCCGATACAATGAAAATATTCAATATGTCTTTTGAAGTTGAACTCTCAACCCGTCCGGAAAGCTTTGTAGGCGAAATCGAAAACTGGAACAGAGCAGAAGCCGGTTTGAAAGAAGCTATGGACAGACGTGGAATGAAATACGAAATCAATGAAGGTGACGGCGCTTTCTACGGACCTAAGATTGACTTTAAGGTAAAAGATGCGATCGGAAGAACATGGCAGTGTGCAACTATTCAGCTTGATTTTAATCTGCCTGAAAGATTCGGTATCAAGTATCAGGATAAAGACGGTTCAATGAAAACTCCTGTTATGCTTCATAGAGTTATTTTCGGCTCAATGGAAAGATTCCACGGTATCTTAATCGAACACTATGCCGGAGCTTTCCCGACATGGCTTGCTCCTACACAGGTTGCAATTGTTCCGATTTCTAATGAAAAACATATTGACTTCGCCGAACAAGTCTACAAAAAAATGCGTGCAGCAGGTTTAAGAGTAAAACTTGATGACCGTTCCGAATCTATGAACTATAAGATTCGTGAATCATTGCAGGATAAAAAGATTCCGTATGTATGCGTAGTCGGAGATAAGGAAATTGAATCTAATTCTGTTGCGGTTAGAAAACGCGGGGTGGGTCAGATTGGCACATTCTCTGTAGATGAATTTATTTCTAATATTGAAAAAGAAATAAAAGATAAAGCACAGTAAGAATTATAAAATAAATCAGGGCGGAGCCATTAAACGGCTCCGCCCTGATTCTTTATTTATGCTTTTCCGCAGCAGTTTTTATACTTCTTCCCGCTGCCGCACGGACACGGATCATTCCTTCCGACTTTTATCGCCGGTGCTGATACCGGCTGCGGCTTTGGTGCCGCAATAATATCAAATACATTTGAAAAAGCTCCGGAACAGTATAAAACTGTTGCAGAAGAATAAATCCTATTATTTAAATATTCGGATTTATATTCCTTTATCAAATCATCATAAGTATAGGAAGTTCCCAAAACTTCATTTATTATATCCATAAAATTAGATTTTTCATCTTTAACCCGTTTGAGGATACTATCCGGAATTGAATCATTGGACAGGAAGTATTCAATACAGTCTTTATAGTTTTCTACCGAATCTTTATTATCAAAGATTTTAGTAAATGTTTCATAAAAAGGTACGGCATAAAGCCCCTTATCTTTATCAAATATTACCGCAACATCATAGATTTCGCTATGTGATGAAAATCCGCCAAGCGAGTTCTCCAAAAAGTTTGAATAATTATTATCAAGCTCTTTCACATGGAAAAATTTATAAGCTTCAATATTAGACATTTTGTCAGACAAATCAATCTCTTCTCCGTCGTTAAACGCTCCTATAATGTCATCTGCATGTTTATTTGTAGTAAGAATAATATCCTTGCCGAAAGTGTTAATAAACTTGTCATACATTTCGCTTATTGTAGACTTAATTTCTTCTTCTTTTTCGGGATTATCAAGATATAAAAGTTTAGGATTCTGAACAAGTTTCATAACCGCATATCTCATAGCCTCTTCCTTCTGCGAATGTGAAAGAACGCTTGAAATTTCTATAATATAATACTCCCCTCTGAATTCAAAAATTCTTCCGACAATATATTGTCCTGCGTAAACTCCTCTAAAACTTGTCATCTTTGTCAGGGATAAAACAGTATATGTTTTTTCGTTAACCAGATTATAAAGTTCAAATCCATTCTTTAGTATACGTTTGATTTCAAAAATAGAAGCCTGTGTTTTTAAAAGACATTCAGCAACTTCTTTATTTTTATATTTCCCCTCTTCAAGAAACATTTCAAGGACCGGCTTAGATTCTTTGCCGATATTTCTTTCAAAAATATATGGCAGAAAAACTTTCTCCATCTGGTTTAAAGAAATTTCTCTTGCGCCTATTGTTGCAAGATATTCATTAAAATCTTCTTTTACTGTTTCATTTGATTGTGTGAAATCAAAAACTTCTTTTACAACGTCATTTATCTCATTAATTTTTTCTATGACTGTCATATCCCTCTCCTTGTTATGTTTCATATACAAGGATACCTTAAGTATAATTTTTTGACAATAATACTCTTAGTTAATAACTTCAAAAACGGAGTAAATATTTATTTTATAGTAACAGGCGGAGGCTGAATATAGAGAGGTTTTAACTCACCCCAGGAAGTACTTGCGCCGCTTTCAATTTTTTCATAAGCAATTTTAGCTAGAATTTCCCCGAGTTCATACTCACCCTGCTGATATGAAACTATATCATCAGTAAACTGGCTGAATCTTTCAAAAAGACTGTTATCAGTAATAAGTCTTCTTCCTTGAATCATTTTATCAACTTCTTCAAGCTCAACAGCTCCTAATACCCCTTTATCATAAACATATGCCTTATTTTTTCTTGCATCCAGCGCAACAAGGTCATCCCCGCCAAGAATACGGGATAAAATTTCTAATGAAGAAACGCCTACTGCTTTAATATCAAGCTGCTGGGCAAGCATTCTTGCAACTGTAACACATGCTCTTATACCGGTAAAACTTCCGGGGCCTATATCAGTAGCTACACATTCCAAATCTTGCGGAGTCATTACCGATTCTTTAAAAATTTTAACTATAGTCGAGATTAAATAAGCAGAATGATAATTCTCCTCGGTTGACAGAATTATTCTGTTTTTAAATCCTTTCCCGTTGGATAATGTAACATAAGTTTTATCCAGACAGGTATCAAAAGCCAGCATATTCACTTCTTTAATCCTTCTATTACATAATTATTTTTATCCCCGACGGTGCGGAACTCATAGATTCTTGAATCGTCATCATCGTAAGTTACATTTATTTCAATTCTTTCAAACGGCAGTTCTCCCTGCGAAAACTCTGCCCATTCAACAAAAGTAATTTTTTCTCCTTCTGAATATTCACGAAGTTCATCAGTAATCGTACTTATACCGACATGCTCAAGCCTGTATAAATCAAAGTGGTAGACCGGAATTGAAGCACTGTGGTATTCATTCAGAATAACAAAACTCGGGCTTGTAATCTTTTCTTTAACCCCGAGAGCTTCCGCCGTCAGGCGTACAAAAGCAGTCTTTCCTGCTCCTATTTCACCGAAAAGGTTTACAAAACAACCCCTCTCTTTAACAAGATTCGCAAATTTTTCGGCAAGTTTTTTTGTATCTTCCAATGTGTTGCATTTTTGTATAAATTTCTTTTCCACTATATTGTTACCACCCTGTTTCTACCGCTTTTTTTTGCTTCATAAAGAGCTTTATCCGCCCTTTCAAAGAGTTCTTCTCCGGTTTCTTCCGGATTAAATTCGGCTATTCCCATACTTATTGTAACACTTATATCCTGTTTGTCAGCCTCTTCCTCGCCGACTGTAACAGGAGCAGCTTCAACCGCTTTCCTGAGTCTTTCCCCGACAACTTTTGCCTCTTCAAGATGAGTAAACGGAAGAAGTATAGCGAATTCTTCTCCGCCGTATCGTGACGGAATATCGGATTCTCTCAGCAAGTCTTTAATAATACACGCAGTCTTTCTCAAAACCTCATCACCCGCAGCATGACCGTACGTATCATTAACTTTTTTGAAGAAATCAATATCAATCATCATACCGCATAACGGTTTTTGCTGACGTTTTGCGGCTGCCACTTCCTGTTTAAGACGGGTTTCAAACTGACGTCTGTTGTTCAAGGAAGTCAGAGCATCAAGAGTTGCATATTGCAGAATTTTTGAATAATTATTTGCTCTGTTAATAGTAACGGCAGACTGTCTTGTCAACTGTTCAAGATAATCAATATCACGTTTAGAAAGTTTCTCAATCATACTTCTTGCAACTATACATCCCGTAATTTCTCCGTCGGTCAGAAGCGGAAATGCACCTATTTTATCATCATTGGTTAAAATATATCCGTAACTTGAATCAAGATGTTTTAAAGCTTCAAATATTCTTTCATCATTACAAGCTTTTGGCCAGATTAATTTAAATTCGCCTTCTTGTTTTAAAAATACATAAATCAAATGGTCAGATATAAATCTGTCAAGCATTTCTCCGATTAGAGGAACTATATAGTTAAGCTCATACTGGGTTTCTATAATTTTTGCAATATTCTTCATTGCATCATGGAATTCCACATTCACCTGAGATTGTTCATTCAAAACAATATTTTGAAGTTTTAAAGAAATCTGTGCTCCGAAAATTTTCATCAGGAATAAAAATTCCATATCTATAGATGTATTTTCTTCAAAATCAATCTCAATTATTCCGAAACACATTCCGCCCTTAACTATAGGCATATAAAGAGAGTTTATTCTGAAACTGATTTCACCGATTGTTTGCGGAAGTTTGTAGGCTTTATTATTTATAACAAAGTCGTTTCCATGAATTGTATTATAAGCATTGTATGCGGAAATTTTCTCTTCCTGCGGCAGATTTTCATCAATTATACTCCAGTTTTTGGAATAATTTCTCAAAGTCGAGCTGTTCGGGTCAAAAACATAGATATTTAAATCCTTAAGAGTAATATAACTTTCTAGAACGACTTTAAGTTCCTTAACAAGTTCGGAAGAATCAAGTTCTCTGGTCAAAATATCCGCTGTTTTAGCTAAAAAATGCAGTTTGTTATTATCCATCAGTATTCTTCTTCCTCATTAAAAAACGCAAACCCCGCACAGGTTTTAAAATTTTTATACATAACTTTATCAAACTCTTCATCAGGAACTATTCTGCCGTTAACGTAGGTATAGCTCATACTTCCGGCAGGTTCATCCGTGAGTTTTTGAGTATAATATTCGTCACTCGTAATTAATCTTCGTGTAACCTCATTTAAGAGATTAAAAATATACGCAGTCTGCAAATCGGAAGAATTAGGGGTTTCGGTAATCAAAAGAGCAGCCTTCTGAAGTTCTGATATAGCTTCTCTCGGACGGTTTAATTCTCTTAAGAGAATCGCAAGATTATAATGGCTTTCAAACCTCATAGGCGCAAGGTCAATCGCTTTACAATAATCCAAACCCGCCTCTCTGAATTCTCCTCTAAGATGATGCGCAACCGCCCTGTTATAAAAAACATCCGGATTTTTCTTTAAAATCTTAGCCGCTCTGTTATAAGCTTTGATTGCTTCGCCTAAATATTTATATGCAAGATACTGCTTTTCATACGGAAGATAAAGCGCCTTTCTTCTAAATGCTACCCCTTTATTGAAATATGCAAGCCCTCTGTTTGTGTTCACACTCTTTACATTACTGTATACAAACGGAATCCAGAGTTTAAAAAGTTTGATTCGAGGGATTTCATCAAATTGAACAATTGCATCATCAAAGAATCCTAAATCTTCGGAATAAACAATACCGAGATTCATTCTTGCCAGAACAAAGCGGGGGTTAGCTTCAATAGCGTGCTCATAAGCATCAACCGCCGAATAATAATCTTCATGTACGGTATAAATATTTCCTAAGTTAAACCATGCTTCATAATGCCCCGGATAAAGCTCAAGCCCCTTTAAATAATAGTCAAGGGTTTTGCCCATATTATCAGCAGCATAAGCCTTATCACCTTTATAGATATAATACGTACCTTTTGCATGCCTGTACTGTTCTTTTAGCCAGTCTTGCCCGAAATATGCAAGAGCAGCAAGAACTGCCAGAAAAATTATAAATGTAACCTTTGAAAATAATTTTCTGAAGAAACGTTTCATAGGTTAAATTATACCCTAAATTTAAAATCTTGGCTATCTGTAAGGAAAAGCGTTACAGTATTTCCCATTTGCGACGCAGGCGGGGAATAACATTTTTCTGTTTTAAATCCATAATTGCAAAGTCCAGATTTTCTTTTAGTCTTATAGTAGAATTTCCCTTTTTAAAAGCTATTCCGTAAGGTTCTCTGGAATATCTCTTAGGGAGCAGCTTAACAGACTTATCATCATAAGCAAAACGGTTCAAAATAGTATCATCTGATGTTATAGCATTAATTTGTCCCTTTTTTAAGGCATTATACGCATCAGTATATTTTCGGAAACCTATAACGTTCGCAGTCGGAACAAAACTCTTCATATTATATTCTGCTGTTGTACCAAAAATCACTCCCACAGATTGGTTTGCTAAATCCGAAAGCGATTTTATTCTGCTGTCAGCACGAACAAGAATAGCCTGTCCGGCATAGTCATACGGGGCAGAAAAGCTCACAACTTCCTGTCTTTGCGGTGTAATTGTTACAGTTGAAATTACAATATCTACTTCTCCTGTAGAAGCTTTAATAAGTCTTGTTGCAGGAGTAACAGGAATAAATTCTACTCTTTCCGGACTTTTCACAATATATTGTGCAATATATCGTGCCAAATCAACATCATATCCGGCTTCACGCCCGTTCCGGTCAATAAAGCCAAAAGGTTTGGAATCAAGATTAATCCCGACCCGAAGAGTGCCACGGTTAACAATTTCCCGTAAAAGATCTTCTTCTGCAAACTCATCTTTTGAAAAAAATGCTATATAAATAGCCGCAGCTGCAATTATTATCAGAACAAAGAGAACTCCGAGTTTTTTCATTATACTCCCTGTTTTTCTCTTGTAGGCATTCTGCCGCAGGATTTATCCTCATCACAATAGCCAAGACGTTCACATTTCGGAACAAGGTAAGGTTTGAGCCAAGGCTCTTCCGCAACTAGCGCATCACACATCATCTTAATCATTGTTCTGATTTCATATTGTGCTCTTGTACAGAGTCTTAGATTCGCAAGATGAATCATTTCCCTAAGATTCAAACTTGCTACAATTGATGTTGCTGCAGCATTCGGAAGAACGGATCTTGCATCTTCTGCCGGAATACCCGCTTCTGTAAATTCGCAATACAGTTTAGAAATTTGCCCCATAAAATCAAGGAATTTTTCCTTAAGTTCAGGGTTTCTTTCTATTGTAGGCGGAATAATAAAATCAAACTGCCCTTTTTCTTTTACATATCTTTGCGATTTTTGAGAAAAAGACATGTGTCTGTGTCTTACAAGCTGGTGGGTGCAGGCTCTTGAAACATTAGAAATCGCAAAAGTTACCTGAATATGTTCAATAGTAGAATAATGTCCTGATGAAATAACACGCTCAATAAGTTTAAGCATTTTTTCTTCATCATCGGTACTGTTATAAATATTAATCGGAATATCCGCACTATAACAGGTTCTGCACGCCGTATATATAGTCTTAATCATATTTTCCGGTTTGGAAATTAAATTCACAACCGGCTTATTATTTCCGTCCATTCTCACTCTCTCCCTAATATTTTAAATTAAATCTCTTTTATACAGATGTTGTTGAAAAAGTCGCAGCTTCTTCATACGGATTCTGTGACCCGTTTTCCTGTGCAATATTATAAGCTGTTTCAAACATTTTGTCTGAATTTTCGGCAATCTGAGGATTTTCAAGCAAAGCTTTTAAATCACTGTTAATATTATCAGCCCCTTTAAACAACATAGTACGACCGAGAGCTTCCGCCTGCATATTGGAAAAATCAGTAAGCTGTTGTTTTGATGATTCAACCGGCTCGGTTTGCGGCTCCGCATTCTGTTTGGAAATACCGTTGTAATTAATCTGATTCACACCAATTTTTGGACCATTAACTTCACTCATGCATTACCTCGCTTTATATATTCTTTTTTGATTATATCATATCTCGTGTTTTATCAACCATCCATTTGTTCTAAAACGTATAATAAAATTTTTTTGCTAGTAAATGCAAAAAAATTTACATTTTTTTACTTTATAAGAATGCGGGAAAAAATAAGAATACTCGGTTTTAATGCTTTATAGTAAATTTAATTCCTAAAAAATTAAATATATAACAAGAATCTGTATCTCTAAATCTTAATACGGGAATAAAACTAAATAAATACCAGGTATTTATATTTTTATATTCTTTCAATTTCAAAACCTGCAAGCCTAAAAAATATATAATTTTTCTTGTAACATTTGATTCTTTTTTAGAAAGCGGTAAGTTATTTTCCTTGAAAAATTGAACAATATATTTCTTGGCATTATAAGAATCCTGTTGTTTTTTGGCATTTGGAATCGTTCTTACAATAGAATTTTTATTCACTCGGTAATAATAAATACAATCAGAAACTGTAATAAGTTTTGGACTCTTTTTTAATGCTTTCGGCAGCCAGAGCACATCTTCAAAAAATACCCCTTCTTTAAATCTCAAATCTTTTATAATTTCTTTTTTATACATTTTCCCGCATACATAACAGCAGTTCGGAACATCACAAATCTTAATTTTATCTTCCAAATCAGAATATACTTTATTTTCTAAGTAATGCAGCCTGTATTTATCTTTTTTCCCGTATGCTCTTAAAACAGAACAAACAGAAATATCACAACCTTCCTTAATAAGAGCGTTGTATAATTTTTCAATATAATCAGGACTTACCCAGTCATCAGAATCAACAAAAATAATATATTCACCCGAAGAAATCTCAAAACCTTTATTTCTTGAAGCGGAAACACCGGAGTTTACTTGTTCAAAATACTTTATCCGATTATCTCCGGCAGCATAATCAAGGATTATATCCTTGCTCCCGTCGGTTGAACCGTCATTAACAATAATAATTTCTATATTTTTAAAAGTTTGCTTCTGCAAACTATTCAAGCAATCTGACAAATATTCTTTACAATTATATACTGGGATTATAACTGAAACTTCCGGATTATTCATACAAACTCCTAACAAAAACCCTTTGAACTATTTTGCAGAAATAGTTTTATCACTTTTTGTGATAATCAATTTATCGTTTTCCATTGTATATCTCACCATATTGGTATTCGGATCAACATCCAGCATCTGCAAGATGGTTGAATTAATACACAAAGCCCAGCCATTCCCGTTTCTTATTAATTTTCTATCAAATGCCATACTCAAACACCTTACATTATACTTGACAATATCATACTTATTATTTAGCTTTTTCTCTAATGGTACTTAGTATGGTTAAATGTAAGTTACATAAACCGGCAAAATTTCGGATTACTAAATAGAATAAATGTATATATTCTTATTTAACAGACAACTCGCAGCACATCTGGCAGGCACCGAAAGTTCCGCCGGATGCTTTCAAATTCTTTCTGAAACAGCAATAATGCGGGCTGTTAAATAGTTCTTTCAAGGATTTTTCTTTTACATTCCCTATTTTTTGAGAAAGACAAGGGTAAACAAACCCTTCCGGATTAATCATCATATTGTTATAAGGGTATGTACACGGTTTATAAATCTCGCTGAGCGGAATCTCGGGCGGAGTATTAAAAAATTTTTCAATTCCCGAAATCGGATTTTTCAGATACTCAAACTTCGGTGAAAAACGGATTTTAACCCTTGATTTTTTGGATAGACATTCTATCTCTTGATAAATTTCTTTAAAATGTTCCATATCAAAATAAAGTTTAATCGGATAATTTTGGTTATATTCCGGTATAAAACTCTCTTCAAGGCGGGAATTCTGCTTCCAGTTATTATTTCTCAAAAAAGAAATCGAAAGAAAATCAAATCCCATATCAGTACACATTTTATAGAGTTTGGGAAGGTCATCCAGATTATTATCAAGCACAATAGTTTTAATATCTACCATCTGGCGTGGGTTTTGGGACTTCAAGTTCTCGAGATTTGAAACTATTTTATCAAAAATTCCTTCTTTACCCCTGTTTTTATCGTGGGTTGCACCGTATCCGTCAAGCGAAACCGAGAGCAAAAGCAGATGATATTTTATAAAGGCTTTAATTATCTCATCATTTATCAAAATCCCGTTTGAAACAACATGGGTTTTCCCGAAAACTCTTTTGGATACAGCTTCCAGTATCTCAACAAAATCTTTTCTGACTAAAGGCTCGCCGCCAACAAGAGTAACTATTGAATAAAAAGGAATCTGGCAGATAACCTTTTTCCACTCCTCAAGAGTCAGCTCCTGTTTGTTTCTTTCATTCCCCACATAGCAATAAGGGCAGGAAAGATTACACCTGTAAGTAAGTTCAAGAAAGTATCTGAAAGGGATTTTTGCTCTCCCGTACTTATCATTATAAGAAAGCGAAGTGTAGAAATCCCTTAATTTATCAAATAGAAACGAGTAGTTCATTAAACAGCACTCCCCGTAAGACTTGTAAGCTTCTCTGCTGCTTTCCCATTAACAAGAGCATCTTTAATATGTGAAATCCCGCTTCCAATCGAACCGTAACATTTACCCCCGCCAAGATAAAGCATGGCAGACGCATTGAGCAGTATGATATCAGTTTTTGCGGAATTATCTTTTCCTGACAAAATTTTTCTTGCAAAATTTGCGTTTTCTTTGCTGTTTCCTCCTTGGAGTTCTTCAAGCTTACATCTTTTCAGCCCGAAATCTTCCGGAGAAAGGGTATAATCCTTAAGTTTGCCGTCTTTTAGTTCAGTAACATCCGTTTCGGCACAAAGGCTGATTTCATCCATATTAGGGTTTTTAGAATTCACTACAAGGGCTCTTTTCGTACCCAGTTTTAATAAAACCTCTGCAATCTTAGGACGCATAGCGGAAGAAGATACTCCGAGAAGCTGAGCTTCCGGAAACGATGGATTAATAAGCGGTCCTAAATAGTTAAAAATCGTTTTTTTACCGAGTTTTTGGCGGTAAATATTATTGATTTCAGCAAAGCCGTTAAAGTTAGGAGAATGCACAAAGGCAATACCGTTTTTCTTAAAATCTCTTACGGCTTCTTCAGGAGTCTTAACAACAGGAATATTCAACTCTTTTAAAAGGTTTGTACTACCGCATGCGCTTGTAATTGAGGAATTTGTCTGTTTAATTACCTTTAGACCCAGAGTTGATGCCGCAATAGCAGAAATTGTTGAGATATTAATAGTAGAAGACATATCAGCGCCTGTTCCGCAGCTGTCCGTAATAAATTCTTCCGTGATTACCATTCTGGAATACTTCCTCATTGAAGATACAAAATAAAAAAGTTCTTCGGCAGAAATTTCTTTATTATTGGTAGAGTCAAGAAAATCCAGAACCTGAGCTTCATTAAGATTATTATTTGCAGCAATAAAATCAATTGCGCCTTCTACATCTTCCCGATTTAAGTCCTGCCTTCTTAATAGTTTTTCTGTAATATTTTGAAGTTCATTCATAGCTTAATTATACTCCAATATGATTTTGATTGCAGGGGATTTTTGTTTTTACTATAATTGACATGCAAATAAGAAAGGAAAGAGATTATGAAAAAATCAATTAAAGATTTAGGCGACATCAAAGGTAAAAAAGCTCTTGTAAGAGTTGATGTTAACGTACCTCTTGATGAAAACAAAAATGTTACTGATGATACCCGTATTCAGGCAATCGTTCCTACAGTAAACGCTTTGACCGAAAAAGGTGCTAAAGTTATTCTTATGGCTCACTTAGGCAGACCAAAAGGCGAAAGAAATATGGAATTTTCTCTTGCTCCGGTTGCTAAATATATGTCTAAAGTTTTTGGACAAGAAATTGTATTTATTCCGTCAGTTGAAGAAGCTCCGGCTTATGTAGAAAAATTACAGGACGGACAAATTGCTTTATTAGAAAATATCCGTTTCTATAAAGCAGAAGAAGCAAAAGACGACGATATGACTTTTGCTCAAGAACTTGCTAAACTTGGTGATTTCTATGTAAATGACGCTTTCGGCGCAGCTCACAGAAACCACACTTCTACAGCTAAATTGGCTAAAATCCTTAAACCGGCTGTTTCAGGTTTGTTAATGGAAAAAGAAATCAGATGCTTATCTCAAGCTCTTGATAATCCGACAAGACCGTTCACCGCAGTTGTAGGCGGTGCTAAAGTTTCTTCTAAAATCGGTGTTTTAGAAAACTTGCTTGATAAAGTTGATAATATGATAATCGGCGGCGGTATGGCTTATACTTTCGTTAAAGCTAACGGCGGAAAAATCGGTAACTCAATCTGCGAAGACGACCAGCTTGATGTAGCTAAAGCTATTGAAAAGAAAGCTGCTGAAAAGGGTGTTAAACTCGTTATGGCAACTGATGTTCTTGTTACTGATGATTTCTCAGGCAACGGAACAAATAAATTCGTTAAGATTACTGAAATCCCTGACGGGTTTGAAGGTGTTGATGCAGGTCCTGATTCAAGAAAGGCTTTTGCTGATGTAATTAAATCATCAAAAACAATTCTTATGAACGGTCCTGTAGGCGCATTTGAAAATCCTAAATTTGCAGAAGGTACAAAAGCTGTTTTAGATGCTATTGTTGAAGCTACTAAAAACGGTGCTGTATCAGTTATCGGCGGCGGAGATTCTGTTTCTGCAGCTAAGAAATTCTGCAAAGCAGAAGATTTCACTCACGTATCAACCGGCGGCGGAGCTTCTCTTGAATTTATTGAAGGAAAAGTTCTTCCTGGTGTTGCTGCACTGGATGATAAGTAAAAATAAAATTTATAACAACAAGGGCGGGTGCTAAAGCACCCGCCCTTGTTGTTTAAATAAAACTTTTTTGAATTTAATTACTTTGAAGGTTTCTTTTTCTTTATTTGCGAGGCAAAAAGAAAGAAACCTTCACAAAGAAAAAAAAGCATGCCTTGTCGAATTTTCCTTTCGGAAAATCCCTGTTAATCGTATCCCGCGCCGCGAGCGTGTGCCTTAAAAAGGCACTATAGCGAGCGTAAGTGTGCAGGCTCTTTGCCTGCAACAGCCATTTAATCTATGCCCGTTAGGGTATTGTAAACAACATTGATTTTCTCTTTCTTTGGGTGAATTTCTTTCTCTTTGCTTTGGTTAAAGAGAAAGAAATTCACGTAATAAAAAGGTATTTTAAGAATTTTTTTGAAGAAAAAATGTTTATTAGAAATTTTTCCTTGGAGATTTCTTTCTCTTTATTTGCGAGGTAAAGAAAAAAAACTTCACAAAGAAAAAGAAAACACACTTTGTTGAATTTTTCTTTTAGGAAAATACCTCTTTGAAATTTGCTATTATATACTAAAACGAGGCGGCGAAATTTCCAATTTCGCCGCCTCGTTCTTTAATTACTTAAAATTAACCATTTACTACCGCTAAAAGTCTTTCCCAAACTTCATCTATTGAACCGTTCGCATCAATTTTATATAGCACGCCTTTGTCCTCATAAAATTTAACGAGAGGTGCTGTTTGTTCAAAATACGTATCAAACCTTGCTTTTGCAGTTTCAGCATTATCATCTGCTCTGGTTTTTAATTCAACATTACATTTATCACAGATATTTTCTACTTTAGAAGGCTTAAATTTTTTGTTATAAATCTCTCCGCAAACAGGACAAGACTGGCGGTAGATAATTCTTTCAAGCAGAATTTGAGTATCAATATCGAAATAGATAGCTTTAAAAGAAGCAGGGGTGTTTCCGTCAACTTCTTTATTAATAAGCTCTAATTTTTCTGCCTGTTCAATACTTCTAGGATACCCGTCAAGGACATAGCCGTTTTTGCATGCATCTTCGGCTAATTTTTTACCGATAATTCTTGCAACCAGATCAATCGGAACAAGCTGTCCTTTATCAATAAAAGACTTTGCTGTTTTCCCTTCTTCCGAACCGCTTGCCATTTCTGCTCTAAGAAGTGAACCGGTGTCAATATGCGGAAGATTCAAATATTCAGACAATCTGTTTGTTTGAGTACCTTTGCCGCATGCCGGCGGTCCTAAAAAAATCAATTCTTTTTTCATATTAACTCCCTTTCTTTTGTAAAATTTTATTTTATCTTAGTATCGGGCAGGTATGCATAAATTTGCATTTTTCCCTTATTCCCTTAATCACCCAGACACCTACTTATTATTCACTAATCACTCAATCACTCAATCCCCTATTCACTATTCACTAATTATACCCCTAAAACTTCATCTTTCCAATCATGTAAAACGAACCGCATATAATATTTAATTTATCCGGAGTAAGTTTAACTTTCTCCGTATATTGTTCTGCCCCAACCGGACAATTCTCCTTCAGGATTTCATAACTACATGCATTCGGATAATTAAACCCGTTGAGATACACTTCATCCCCGTTTTGGAAAAGTATTTTCATCATTTGGGAATAATCTTTTGTCTTAAGGCATCCGAACACAAACCTGCGAGCCTGATTCGGGAAATAATAATCAAGATTATTTCTTAAAGCTAGAATCCCGTTGGGATTATGAGATGCATCAATTATTAAGTTTTTCTCTTTAATATATTCAAACCTGCACGGGTTCTTAACCTTGCTCAAACCCGCTTTAATAGTTTCTTCATCAATATTTTTGAAAAGATAATTTATTGCGGTAATCACAAGCGCAAGATTCTCAACCTGATGCAACCCCTTCAAAACAAGAGAATCAATAAAATCCTGCGGAACATAAGGGGATACAAATACAAGCATAGAGTTTAATTCGTCAGCTCTATCCCTTATAGCTTCATATCCCATTGATGTTATTACGGGGCAATCCGGCTTGATTATTCCGGCTTTTTCAAAAGCAATTTTTTCTTTAGTATCGCCAAGCCTGTCAGTGTGGTCTAAATCAATCTGGGTTATTATTGCACATAGATTTTCTTTAATAACATTTGTAGCATCAAACCTTCCGCCAAGACCGGTTTCCAGAATTACAATATCAACATTATTACGTTTGAAATACAAAAACATCATTATTGTGAGTATTTCAAACTCGGTTAAATGGACTTTGATTTGACTAACTTCTTCGAATAAAGAAGCAAAATCTTCTTGAGAAATATCTTTACCGTTGATTTTAATTCTCTCAGTATAATCGTATATATGCGGCGAAGTATAAAGTCCTGTTTTGTATCCGGCTTCTTGAAGAATAGAATCGAGCATTGTGCAGACAGAGCCTTTTCCGTTTGTTCCGGCAACATGAATGCATTTTAGACTATCCTGCGGATTCCCGAGAATCTCAAGGGCTTGTTGAATCCTCTCCAGACCCAGTTCAATATAAAACATCCCTCGAGATGTAAGTTTTTCTATTGCTTCGGAGTAATTCATATCCATCTTCCCAAAAACTAAGATTCGCTTTCAGCCGGAAGCATGTTCTTAGGTATATATTCTTCCAAATCCTCATCAGCAGGCTTAATCGGAAGTCTAAATCCGAAAGTGGAGCCTTCACCCTCTTTAGATTGAACAAATACCTGACCGTGATGGTGTTTTTCAATAGTAACCTTAACCAGATGCAGACCGAGTCCCGTTCCTTTGACCGTATGGGTATCATTCTCAACACGGAAGAATCTGTCAAATATTTTCTTTTGATATTTTTCCGGAATCCCAGGACCTTGATCTTCAACGCTTACTTCCACATACTCTCCGTCACGTGAGCGTTCAACCCTTATCTTAATACGTTTTCCGTCAGGAGAATATTTAATAGCGTTAGATAAAATATTCATAAAGGCTCTGGAAATACTGTCTACATTCAAATAAATTTCAGGTAAATCCGGTTCTTTCATAACAGAAATAGTCAGGTCATGCTCTTTTGCAAGAACCTGTACCTGATTTACACAATCCTCAATAATCTCCATAATATTCTGTTTAGTTTTTTCAAGTTTAATATTTTGAGATTCATATCTTGAGAAATCAAGAATATCGTTAACCATTCTGTTCAGTCTGATAACTTCCTGATTCATGACCCCGATAAATTCTCTCTGGGTATTGAAATCAAAATCATTACCGTAATTGTAGAGAGTATCAATATAACTTCTTAATACGGTTACAGGTGTTCTTAATTCATGAGAAACATTTGAGATAAAGTGCGACCTGAGTTCATCCATCTCAACATCTTTCGTTACATCAATCAGAACTATAATATACCCGACATAAGAATTTGAACGGGTAAACATCGGCGAAATTAAACATCTTAAAATTCTGTTATCAATTGTAATATTAAAAGGTACCGGAGCACTGTCTTCTTCAAGCGGAGTATCCTTGAACTGTGCAATCTTATCACTGAAACAGAATTCACCGCTGGAATCACAGAATTGTTGAATTTGAGTCCCGACTATATCCTCTTCATCAACTTCCAGCAGTTTTTTAGCATGGTTATTGACCATAATAACTTTATCATGGTTATCACATACAACAACGCCGTTAACAATACTCATCAAGACCGATTCAAGTTTATTTCTTTCAAAAGTCAAGCTTTCGATGGTTTGTTCATTATACCTGCTGAGTTTTTCCGACATGTCATTGAATGCGCCGTAAAGCTCTTTAACTTCCTTATCAACATCCCTATCGTCTATCATATAACCAAACTCGCCCGAGGAAATCTTTTTAACCCCTTGATAAAGTTTCCTGAGCTCACGGGTAATAATGGAAGAATTCATATAAACAATACCTGCAACTACAAGCCATGCAAGCGCAAACACCAGAGCTATGGACACTTTTGAAGTAGCTGCAACTTTATCCATAATTTTGCCGGAAAGTCCGACTGTTACAGAACCGACATTTACCGCTTCGCTCAAATTCTTAACTACCATCGGAGAACTTACGGTAATTCTTGCCTTTTCTGCCTGCTCCGGATAATCATCCTTACTTGAATAAATAATCTTAGAACTGTTATCTTTAAAAATAATAAACGCTATATCATCATTGCTTCTCAATATAGAAGTGGAATTTGTCCTAAGAGCATCGTATTTTGCAAGCTGCGGAACTTCTTTTGTAACCTCAACACCTTCAATAGCAAGTGTTTTTGATAAAACTTGAGCAAAGTTTTTGTAAGCATTGTTCATATTTTTATCAATACTGTACGTTGCAAAACATGCTGTGCAAAAAATAAAAACAGTACTAAGCACAAGACCTGTAATAATAAGCCTTGTTTGAGCTGTCATCTTCTTTTTAGCTTTTTTTCTCCCCGGTGGAGTTTTTAACCCTTCAGCGCTGTTATCTTCCATACCTGAAATTATATCACGTAAAATGTTTTGTAGCAAATAGGGAAGGGGAAGTGAATAGGTGATTAAAGAATTATTCCCTCACCTACCCCTTCACGGCACCATCATTTTCGCCTGATATAAAATATCTTTGCATAGCTAAGAAAAATATAATAATAGGTATTGTAGCAATAATTGAACCCGCAGCAATAAATCTCCAATTAGCAGAAAACATTCCCTGCAAATTATTTATCCCGACAGGAAGCGTATACATTGAATCTTTTGTTAACATAATACTCGGCCAGAGGAATTCTCCCCATGAACCGATAAACGTGAATACTGCAAGCACGGCAAGAGTCGGCTTAACCATTGGTATAACAACCCGTCTGAACATCTGGAAAACGTTGCACCCGTCTACGATTGCAGCTTCTTCAACCTCTTTTGGAACTTTTAAAAATGCCTGCCTCATAAGAAATATTCCGAATGCACTGACTGCAAAAGGCATGACAAGTCCGATATACCCCATAACATTATTAACACTGTCAATAAGCCGGAGTTTAAGTGTAATTATGTATACAGGAAGCATTATTGCCTGAAACGGAATCATAATAGTTGCAAGGATTGAGAAAAAAACAAATTTTTTCCCCCTGAAACTCATTCTTGCAAGCGGGTACGCAGCAAGTGAGGAAAGCACAAGGTTTAACAGGACAGTCAACGCCGCAACTATCATACTGTTTACAAAATATCCGATAAAATTTACCCGATGCCAGACATCAATATAGTTTGCAAAGGTAAAATCCTGCGGAATTATTGCGGGAGGATAAGCAAAAATATCCTCATTAATCCCCTTGAAAGATGTCGACATAAGCCAGATAAACGGAAACACCGACAACAAAGAGGTTATAATTAAAACCGTATGGATTAAAGATTTACCGAGATATTTTTTCAACATATTTAGTAATTCATCTTGTATCCTTCTTCAGCAAGTCTGCCTGCACATCCTCTGCCATTGTTGCCGGGCAGGCAGGAAAGAGTTGTAATAGAAGAATTATCCCAGGTCGGCAGTCTGTCTTTAGACGGAGTTGCACCTCCGGGTCCAACAGAAGATGTTCTGGCAACATCCATTCCGCCCCAAGGCCATAACTGTCCGTTTGTAGCTATTTTATAAGCAAAAATATCTCTTCCCCACATATTCGGAGCTTCTGTACCGTTTACATCAACATATATAGAGCCGGCGTTTAAAATATTCATATTTGTTTCCGTAAGCTCAGGTAATTCTGTCGGATCTAAAAACAGAACTGCACCGTTTTTTAAGACATAAATCATTCTGCCTTCCGCATCCGGAATATCATTACCTGTTGCGGCAGTCCCGCTCAAAAATTTGATTGTTGTACCTTCATCATAAAAACTATCACTGTCATTATAACTTCCCGGCAGATAGTTGTTAAGCTCATCAGTAAATTCACTTGCAGAATCAAGTACAGCCCATGCAGCAGTCTCGTCAATACTGTCCACCCCTTCATTAGCTACCATAGCCCCGAGTGCATTCTCAACAGTCGAAACTGTTTTTGAAAGCTTGGCTGCATTAGATTGATTTCTGGTAGAAGCAATCAATGTAGGAGTAGTCAGAGCAGCAATAACCCCTACTATCCCTAAAGTTATTAAAACTTCCGCAAGAGTAAATCCCTTTTTCTTCATAATATAAACCCTCTCTTATTAATAATCCATTTTAAAATTGTTTTCCACAAGACGAGCAGTACAACCCAAACCTTTAGAAGTTGAAATATCTGTACATTGACGATAAGCATCATCCGAATTTTTCCAAGTAACACTGTCATCTTCATAGTAATATACCGAATAATCTAAACCTCCTCTAGGATAAAGCATACCGTCAGTCCCTAAAGTAAAAAGAAATATGTCCCTGCCATAAGTATTAGGTTTAGCTTTCCCATTTACATCAATTTTTACTTCTCCAGCTATTTCTGTTAGATTTCCACCGGCTTCTAATATTTCTTCTTCAGAAAATTTTGGATTACCACCTGAAGCACTGGGTGTAGTTACACCATATACCGGACCTTTTTTTGTAGTATAAACAACATACTCTTCATATATACCATCACTATAATCATCAATCACATCACCATTAAGCCAGTTCTCATAAAGACCATCATAAAAAGTTTGAAATCCTTTATAATAATTAGTTATACCTAAATATTTAGAAAGTTCTGCAGTAAAATTATTGATATCAGTATCTGAGGAGTAACCATATAGTTCATCACTAGAATTTCTTAAATCAGTCCATGCTTTTGTTTCTAACAAGTCTGTTGCTCCATCAGCAGACATCATCGCAGCCATGGCGTTTTCCCAATCAGATACCGCAACAGCAAGAGCCGCAGCGTTTTTCTGGTTCTGGGAAGAGGATATAAGCGCCGGCATAGTCAGTGCCGCAACCACCCCGACTACCGTAAGTGTTATCAGTATTTCTGCAAGTGTATATGCAATTTTTTTCATATATGAATCCTCTCTTATTACTCTTTTGTTATGCCGGTATAAAATATTTTGTCATGCTGAACTTGATTCAGCATCTTGCCAATGTGGCGTTTGACTCGTTTTCTGGTAAGATCCCGAAAGGAGTAAATATAAGTTAGTAGGCTTGACCAACAAGATAGTCCGCTTGGTGTAAAAAGTTCGGGATGACATTTTAATTTATTTTCACTTATTCACTATTCACTTAATCACTCCAACTTCTATTCACTATTCACCAGTCACTATTCACTAACCTGCCCCCTCTTCAAGTTTAGCATATTTTCCGGATTCTATCAATCTTAATCCCTTGTCAGCGAAAGAAGTATTTCCTGCGGGATATACGTATTTTTAACCCCCAGATCAGTATTTGCCATAAAGAATTCTACGGTTTCGCCACGTTCAACCCCGATAGTTTCAAACGGGATAGTAAGGTCAATAACTTCTTTGTATTCAACTTTAATACCTTCCGGATTGGCAAGTGTCCACATATTAGGATGGAGAACTCTGGTAAATCTCACCGGATAAAGAGTTTCTTTAATCAAAGTCAAAGTAAGCTCATCTTCAAATTTTTCTCTTAAAATAGGATACTGATTATCGGTTTTACTAATGAGTCTTACATACGCTCTATGTCCTATTCTGGTTGCATTTCTGATATAAATATAAAACTGGCTGATTCGTTCAATAAAGCTCATCTCACCAGAACCTTTATTTACATGCAGTCTGAAATATATATTATTTTCATCGCATCCAAAAAGTATTTTATCAATATTTTTGCTTTCCCTGAATACCGGCCCGTCAATCATACTAATATTTCCTGAATAATACCAGTCTTCATAACTTGATATTAATCCGTCCATTTTCGGTGTAATTGAACGGGATGGATGTTTAAACGGCATTTCATATTTAGTAATCAATGATTGGTTCAACCTTTCAGGAGGTTCAAGTCCAAGAGAAAGGTATACATTCTTCAAATGCTCACGAAACATATAGTCAAAAACAAAATCCTGACCCGAGTTATTCGGCTCGCCGTACCACCAGAACCAGTCACTGCCTTCCGCTATAAAAAGCTCTCTTCTTGCATTTTCAATATTTGGATTTTTTCTGTTTTCTTTGACAAAAGCTTCAAAATCATCTTTAGTAGATTTCAAATATGCCCAGGCTTTGTTTTTAGTAATTTCTCCTATCCAGTACTGAAATGTTCTGTCTATCCATGAACCTGAATATATTTTATTTAGAGGTTTTTTATGATTATCGTTCTCTATATAATCAGAAATCAATACTGTTTCTAAGGTTTCATCTTTTTCTATAAGAGAATAAATCCTCTCAAGAAAATCATTACCGTCATTTTGATAATTTTCCCAGCAATTTTCGCAGTCGAGCGCAATAGTCAACAAATGAGTATCGTCAGGCGAAACAAGAAGTTTGCTTTGAATGATTTTAATTTTGTCAAACAAATCTCCTGCTGCCATTTTTGAGTCGACACCCGCATATTCAAAATTTATCAAATTAGGGATAGACCTGTCACGGAAAATTACATTAATCGGCGCACCTTGATATTCATAAACCTTTAAAAGGTGATACGGGTCATTAAGATTGCCTTTAAAATCCCTGATAAAATCAAAGTTTATTGAACTTGCAAGAACTCCTTCATCAGAAATTGTCCATTTTATTCCTTCTTTGGCTAATATATTTAAAGTCTTAGGTCCGACGCAAAGCTCCGGCGGCCATATGCCTTTCGGACGAACCCCGAAAACTTCTTCAACTCTGTCCAGACCCCGTTTAACCTGTTCTTTTGCATCTTCGAACATACCGAGCGATGCGGGAAGACCTTCCGTTGTTATAACTGATTTAATTGATGTTTTTATGTCTGCCAGAATAGGTAATATTGTATGGTAATAAGGAGTTGTTGTAAGTTCTATTCTGCCTTCCAGAATATATTTTTTGTAAGTCGGAATAATCTCTCTTATAATATCCCGCTGAATGTTAATTATTTCTATTCTGTCATCAAGATTGTAGTTATACTGTTTATCCCACAATTCCTGTAACCTCGGATAACGCTTAAAATGTATTGGATCCATCCACACAAGATTAAAAAGCGCCATCAAATCAGACAATTCTTGAGCAGAAAAGTCTTCTATATTACATACATCTTTAGAAAAACGTTTTTGATATAAATTTTTATAATTTTCACTCCTGAAAATCATCGTTTCATATCTGGAGCTGAAAAAATTGTTTAGAATAAAAGATTTTTCCTCTCCGGTCATATCCTCTATATTTGAACAGGTTAATTCGGAGTGAATATCATTCGCCCCGTTGGAATAATCAATTATCATATCCAGAAGTGCCGGAACTATATCAAAATTTAACTTGAGTTTCGGGAATCTTTCCAGAAAAAGAGCCATATCAAGATAATCTTTTACGGCATGGAGTCTTGCCCATGGCATTAAGTAAGTGCCTTCAATTTCATATACCGGTTGATGCATGTGCCAATAAAAGGCTATTGATAACTTCTTCACACTTAACTCCGTTTCTCATGAGTATACAAGAAATAATAAACTTCTGCAAGTGGAGGGAAAAATTGTTGGTGGATAGAAGTTAGTGAACAAGTAACTAGTAACTAGTGACTAGTGATTGGTGACTAGAAGTTGAAGTGATTAAGTAAGTGCCTTCAACTTCATATACCGGTTGGACTATTTAATCGAAACTTTTACGGTACAACCGTCGATTTTACATAAATATCCCCGAAGTATTTATTTGCAACCCTGATAATATCAGAAGCAGTTACTTCATCAATCATCTTAATATATTCAGGTAAAAAGTTATATCCGAGTCCCATCGCTTCAAATACTCCAATATTTGCCGCCTTTGATGAATTAGTTTCAAGCGCAATAATAAATCCGCCTTTTAACCTTTCTTGAGCATCTTTAAGTTCACTATCGGAAACAAATTCCATCTTCAATCTGCTTATCTCGTGATTAATCTTATCAAGAGAATAGTTTAGAGTATCCGGATTCGTTCCGATATACGCAGCAAAGTACCCGCCAAGAATTGCCGGCTCATACAATGAACCGAGCTGATAAGCTAAACCGTCCTGTTCACGAAGATTTCTGTATAATCTGGAGCTTAAACCGGAACCGAGCAGAGTATTAATAACTTTTAGGGTTACGAAATCTTTCCGCTCTCTAATTCCGTCCGTCTGCCAGCCTAAGAACAGCCAGGAAGTTTTTAAATCCTTAATATCTTTTGTAATATCTTTTTTCGCTGTTAATTTTGTAATTTTTTGCCTGCTATAATCAAATACCGGCTGATTTCTATCCTCAAACATAGATCCGAAAGCAGTTACAAGTTTGTCAGTATCAACATTTCCGTTAACTGAAATTATAATATTTTTAGAATCAAGTATTTTGTTATAATAATTTATGATGTTTTCTCTTGTAACAGAAGGCAGAGTTTTCTCCAAAATCTTATTTGTATGAGAATAAACACTGTTTTCATATATATAAGTCTTAAAGTTCTCAACTGCAACATTCATCGGCACATCTCGCTGCTGACGGATTCTGTTTAAAATTTCGGAGCGTTTCTTTTCAATTTCATAGTCATCAAAAACCGCATTATTCAATATTTCGTCCAAAATCTCAAGAGTTAAGTCAAGCTGTGCTGTTGTCGTCTGCACATTAACCATAAAATAATCTTCGTCACAAACAGGAAAAATCTCGATTCCGTTTTCTTCCATCAGTTGTGCAAGTTCCTGCGAAGAATATTTTTGTGTACCTTTGAGCATAACCCCCGCTGCCAAAGTACCCTCCCCCGGAACTTTTTCCAAAAATTCCCCGCCTTTTGCAATAATCGTCATTGCAATAATATCATTATTTTTATGCGAATTTACAAGAAGGGTTGATTTGTTATCAATAATATATTTTGAAACCCCGTCCTGTTCGGATACCTTTTGTGCCTGATGCTTAATTTCAGCTCTGGTTTTAACCTCCGCCATTGATTTTGGAAGTACTATTGATATTGCGCTTTTGTTTACACCAAGATACTTTTTAGCAGCCTCCTGCACCTCATTAACATTAACTTTCTTAATATTATCTACATAATTCCGGTAAAAATCGGTTTCGCCTGTCAAAGTCACAACATAGCCGAGTTCGGACGATATATCGGATGTTGACTCTCTGGCGTAATATGTATCCTGCTCAATAGTTTTTTGAGCACGGGTTAACTCTTCATCCGTCACACCGTATTTTTGAATATAGGCAATCTCATCAAATATTGCTTTCTCTAGCTTTTCGGAATTTGAAGGAGTGAAATTTGCAGTTATATAAAAAATCCCGTCATCTCTATAACTTCCGTTAGCGGCAGAAATGGCATATGCTAAACCTCTTTGCTCTTTTATATCTCTATATAGTTTAGAAGCTTTTCCCCCGCCAAGGATTTGAGCTAAAACATCAAGCGCATAGGTTTCATTATCCGTTATATCTACACCTCTGAATCCTATCATCATATATCCGGATTGTGTATCTGTATAATCTACTTTGCGTTTTTGAAGAGTAAGCGGATGTTCATGTCTGAAAGACTTTTTCACTGGTTTTTTATATTCCTGATTAAACGATTGTTGTACTTTCTCGGCAGCTTTTACAGAATCCACATCCCCGACAATTACTGTAACCATATTGGAAGGAGCATAAAACTTATTGAAATAATCAAGAATTTCCTCTCTTCTTATTGTTGAAATTACATCAGCTGAACCGATAACTTTTCTTTTATAAGGGTGAGTTGTGTACATTAAGTCATTAAGATTATCATAGACTATCTTAGAAGGAGTGTTTCCGTCTTTTGCAATTTCTTCCAGCACGACTTTTCTCTCTTTTTCAAGCTCTTTTCTCGGGATTTGCGGATTCAGGAGCATGTCTGAATGAAGCTCCATTGCCGTGTCAAAATGCTCGGAAGGAATTGTTATATAATAATGAGTAAAGTCCTTGCTTGTAGCAGCATTTACAACAGCGCCTTTTGATTCAAGAATTTTATCAAACTCACCTGCCGGATGGAGTTTTGTACCCTTGAAAAACAAATGTTCCAGAAAATGAGAAACACCGCTGTTCGTGTCATTCTCGTTAACAGAACCAGTTCTTATCCAGGTATCAATAGTTACTATCGGATTATTCTTAACCTGCTGCACAACAAGTGTTTGTCCGTTAGGAAGCTTTTGAACACTGATTTCTGCCGCCCAAACCGACATAGAAAAAACTAAAACACTAAATAATATAACAACTCTCTTAAACATCTAAACCCCTCTAAAATTTTCCCCAATAAAAATATAATAATATATTCATAAATGTTTTTCCACATATTTTTTTGATAAAGAGGTAGGAAAGTTAGTAGCGGATAGAAGTGACTAAGTGACTGAGAAACTGAAACTTACACCCTACCATCTTTGAGTACTTTTTCCTCAAGGGGTCAGATGTGTTTTGTAACCAGGGATTAGTAAGTAAAAATTAAAGTCTAACTTGACAGCTAATTTCTATAAGTCCTATTTTCTTCCATAATCTCTTTTACTCGTGCTAACGATTCCGGAAAATAATTCGCTATTATATATTCTGACTTACAAGAACCTAAATTTAATAAGGTATAAGATTCCGCAAAAAATTCTGCCATATTTTCTAATGCATATTTTGCGTTTATATTAACATTTGGTTGTTTTTCTAAATATTTTGCATATTCTTTTTGAAAAGTTTCTTTTAAACTTCTGTCTTGAATTGATACGGGTTGTAATGTTCCCCATCTTTCAAGCAATTCATCTACAGTTACTGCTTTATCTCTACCGAAATTTATATTGGGATCTTTCATCATTTCTTTAATAGCACTAATAGCATTATCTTTGTCATCAATATGATCGCACATATGTCCGGACTCATGCACGATTGTTTTGATTGCACGGCTACCAATTAAAGCATTTGGATCCAATGTTATTTGACCTTTTCCAATAGCTTTATAAAAGCCATTCAAACCTCGTGTTGCAAAAGAATCTTCTAAACTATCATCTAAGATTATATCAACCTTGCTTTCCACCATATCAGACAAAACTGTAGCAGGGACTTGAAGTAGTAAATTCTTTATGTAATTAGGAGGAAATTTAGCACAATTTAGATTGCCAAGATGTTTACCATTTTTCATAATACTAATTTCACCATCCTTGAAATTGATATCATATTTATCATTATTTATTTGTTCGGTATAAGAATTTTTATCTCGCACTATTCTTTTAATTTCCGGTAATAAATCTGCTATTTGTGAATCATATGGATTGAAACTTAGAATTTCGTTAAATTCTTCGTATCCTTCTTTATAGCTTTTTATAGCGTCTTCTTTGGTTGCAAAATATCCACCCTGTGGCGTAAGTTTTGCCATTAAATTTTTTACACCTTTTTCAGGATTATTTTTTATTTCATCATATACATCTCCAATTAGTTCTTTGTCAAAAATTTCTCTGTATTTCTCCGCCATTGGATAAATATTATATCCACCCGACAAAATGTCATCTTTACCCAGAATTTCACCAGCTATTGCAAAATCTTTTTTCATAAGTAATTGAATAAATGCATCATCAAAAGATGATTCAATTGTTTCGATTCCATTATCAGTATGCACTTCACGGATAACTTTACCATTTTTAACTGTTAATGAAGTTATAAGCTTACCTTCTTTATCATAAATTTCTGTTTTATATTCTGCATCGAATTCTCTAGCTTGATTATTTTTGTATATATATCTAAAATTCCCATTTTTATCATATATTACTTCAAAATCTTCTTCGGCATGAATTCCTTTTGATATAAGATCTCTATACTTATCAAATGCTTCACCCTTTAATTCAGGCGTTTCTTCATCTGTTTCATTTTTGATTTTAGGTACAATTTTTAGTTCTCCATTTTCAATTTTCAAATCAAAATCTTCACCATAACGTGCTCCACCATCTATCATTTGTTTTATGTCTTCAAAAGTTTTAGTACTTATATCAGTATCTTCTTGAACATAATCAATAAAAGCAATACCATCTTTTATAACGGCTTTGGGCATAATGTTGCTGGTTTTGGTATCACTAATTTTAATTTCTGATAGTTTATTATTTGAGTCATATTTAAAAGAAACCTTTGAAGAATCCGGTGTTCCAGCTCCGAAGACAATATCTTCAAGCTGCATATTTTCCCACGGTTTTTCTCCATCACTGGTTGATTGTTTTACAGCAACGCCGTCTTTTATATGTATTTTATAATTTTTTTTATCCAGTTCGTTAGCATATTGAAACATCGTTTGTTCACCTGTTTGGTGATTGATAAAATTTTCTGTTGCTATCCCCCCTTCATTATATGTTGTAACTTGCTCGCAACCGTTATAATCACAGATAGCTGAGTTTTTTTCTCTAATCTCAAGTAATTTCCCTGTTTCATCTCTTAATTCTGAAAAATCGGCAGTCGTACGCTCATAATATTTTATATTATCTTTCATCACGGGTGTGTATTCATTAGCAATATATGGACCACCGAGTTTTTCTATTAATTCTTCTGACATTCCCGTAGCTATACTTGCTTTTTCAAGTTCCGCTTCATAATGCTCCTGCCCTTTGGCAGCAGCATATTCAATAAATTTTTGATAATCCTCTAACAGGATATCTTCACCATAAAATTCTTTTGCTTTACTAAAATATTCTTTTAGTTCATAATCTGTTAATTTACCATCATGACTCTTATCTAAAGAAACATGTTTTTGAAAACCATTAGAATCTTTACCATACGGGGTAGTCATCATCTCTATTAAATCAATTTCACTTAACTGACCTTCTTTATTACCATCCAAAAGATCTATATTATCAAAAATTAGTAAAATTTTTTCCAAACGGTCATCATCTGCAAACTTCTTTTCCAAATCTTCTCTTGAAAGTCTGCTTAAACTTAAATGTTGGATATTCAATTCAGTCATTATGTATCTCCTTGAGACTTACTCATTTTCAGTGAGAATAAAGTAGCATCAAAAATAAATTTCCATTCAACCTTATTGTCTATATCGGCATATTTGAAAAAAACTTTAATTATTTTTACAATTCTTAATATTTGGGGATTGTTATCGAGGGGGTTGTCCAAAGTGGAAAATTAAGCCGGGCGGAGCCTTTCAGGCTCCGCCCGGACTTATTTATTCATTTAATTTACCCTTATTATATTCCGCAAGCGCAAACGCCGTCTTTGCAGTGGTAGTTCAAAGCTTCCTGAGCTTCTGCCATTCTGACTTTGATACGTCCGTCTACTGCAATACCTTCGCCTGTTTTTTCAGAAATTAACAGCGGGTTGATATCCAGCTCATCAATGAATTTGAAATCATGAACAAGCTGAGATAATCTCAACAATGTTTCTTCGATTTGTTCCATTTGAGCAGGTTTTGTACCTCTTGCACCTTCTAACAATTTGTATGCTTTAACTGATTTAATCATTTCTTTAGCATCAACATCTGTTAAAGGAGCAATTCTGAAAGTTACGTCTTTCATAACTTCAATAAACACACCGCCTAAACCAAACATCATCATAGGTCCATATTGAGGGTCTGTTGCAATACCGCAAACCATTTCACGGTTGCCTTTAACCATTTCTTGAATGATTACGCCTTCCAAACCTTCAAGAAGTCCTTTTTCAGTTAATTTTGCAATCAAATCTTGATATTCAGCTCTCAATTGTTCAGCAGACTGAATATTAACTCTTACGCCGCCTACATCGGTTTTGTGAGAAGTTGTTTTTGAAGTCATCTTCATAACAACCGGATATCCGATAGAATTGGCGATTGTAACAGCTTCGTCTTCTGATTTTGCAAATCCTGATTTACATACTCTGATACCGTAAGCATCAAGTACATCAATTGATTCACGTGTAGTTAACTGATCTCTGCCTTCGTTAACTGATTTTGCAATGATTTCCTGAGCTTTCTTATAATCAACATTGAATGTCGGAATCTTACCTTCCGGTCTTTCCATCCAGAGTCTTTGCTGATTAAGTCTGTTCAAACCGTCAGCAGCTTCTTCTGCGTACATAAAGAACGGAACGTTAACATCCATATCAGATAATTGAGAGAAGAATTCGCTCTTAGTCATAAATACGCCGATAACCGGTTTTTCAGGATGTTCAGCTTTGATTTCCATAACGGCTTTTGCTACATCAATGTCTTTCAAACCTAAGAACGGAAGATAGATAACAATAATCATATCAACATTTTCATCAGCAATAACTGTTTCAAGAGTTTGCTTGTAGTGCTCAATTGGAGCGGAAGCAATCATATCAACAGGGTTTTTAACTGATGCTGCTGCCGGTAAGAAACTTCTTAATTTTTCTTTTGTAGCATCAGAAATCTTAGCCATTTGCATACCGTATTCGCAAACAGCATCGGTTGCCATAATACCGGGACCGCCTGAGTTTGTAATAATTGCTACTCTGTCGCCTTTTGGAATAGGGCAGTTAGCAAAAACTTTTGCTGTTGCAAAGAGGTTTTTCAAAGAATATTCTCTGATAACACCTGATTGCTGTAATAAAGCGTTAGCAGCCTTGTCTGCACCGGCTAAAGAACCTGTGTGAGAAGAAGCTGCGCTTGCACCTGCTGCAGAACGTCCTGCTTTAAGCGCAAGAATAGGTTTCTTTTTAGAAATTCTTGAAGCAAGTTTTCTAAAGTTTGCAGGATTCTGGATAGATTCCATATAAAGAAGAATCTGTTCGACGTCTTCTTCATTTTCCCAGTATTCAAGAGCTGTTTCAGCATTAACATCAGCCTGGTTTCCGATAGAAATAAACTGTGCAAAACCAAGGTTAAGGTCTTTTAAGATATTTAAAATACCGCCGCCTAAAGCACCTGATTGAGATACAAATCCGATATTTCCTCTTTCAGGAAGAGATTCAGCAAAGCAGCCGTCCATTCTGATATCAGGGTGGGTGTTAACAACACCTAAGCAGTTTGGACCAACGCATCTCATACCGTAAGCTCTGACTTTTTCAAGTAATTGTTTTTCAAGCTCGGCACCTTCTTTACCGGTTTCTTTGAATCCGGCTGTAATTATGCATAAACCTTTGATGCCTTTTTCATGGCACTGATCAATTGTATCTAAAACAAATTTAGCGTTAACAACGATAAGCGCAAGGTCAACTTCTCCCGGAACTTCCAGAATATTTGTATAAGCCTGTAACCCTTCTATAACTCCGCCTTTCGGGTTAACCGGATAAATTTTACCGTTAAATTTGTATTCCTGTAATCTTTTCATAATATCAGAACCAATTGTGTGTTCTTTGGTAGAAGCACCAATAACCGCAATTGATTTCGGTTTCATGATTTTGTCTAAAACGTTCATGAGTCTCTTCCTTTCTTTTCGTAAAAAAACTACATAAAGATTATATTACAAACAGATTTTGTAGGGAAATGGTATTTGAACTTTTGTTAAAAACCGTGTCAGATTAGTAGTGATTTTAGGGGCATATTTGGAATCTGTCCGACCTGCTTTCTTTCCGTTATATTAAACAAAGCAAGAGGCAGGAATTAATTCCGTATTCACTTAGTCACCTATTCACTATTCACCAGCTCCCCCCCACAGATTTCCTCTTGACCCTAAAATAAACAAATGAGATAATCAGTGTATGCATTATTATAAAAAATACACACCTTATTTATTTTTGTTTCCTGCACTTGCAGTTTTAATAGTGTTCTTTTTTATCCCTTTTTTTCAAACTTTCGGGCTGAGTTTTTTTGATTATTCTTCCAGCATTTATCACCCGTCATATTGCGGTTGGGATAATTATGTCAAACTTTTTAAAGAGCCTGTATTTTACAAAGTTATGTTTAATACTTTTATGTATCTTGTGATAGCAGTGCCGTTTCTGGTAGCTTTTCCTTTGTTTCTTGCAGTTTTAATTAACCAGAAAATCAGGGGAATAACACTTTATAAAATAATACTTTATCTTCCTGTTATTGTATCAATTGTTGTTGCAGCGATTGCATTCAAGTGGCTTTATGCAACTCAGGGGGTTTTGAATTATATTTTATCAGTCTTTCATATTAATCCTATCGGATGGCTTACGGATACAAATTGGGCTTTGTTCTCCGTTGCAGTGGTTACAATCTGGAAAGGCATCGGATATTACATGATGATTTATCTTGCTTCTTTAATGAGTGTTCCTCAGGATTTGTACGAAGCGTGTGATATTGACGGAGCTAATTTCTGGCAAAAGCATTTTACAGTAACCATTCCTCATATTATGCCTACAATTGCACTTGTTTCTACCATAAGTACAATTTCTGCAATGAAAGTTTTTGCGGAAATTTATGTTATGACAAAAGGCGGTCCTTTGAATTCTTCCAAGACTATTGTTTATTATATTTATGAACGGGCGTTTGAGAATCTGGATTTAGGTTATGCTTCTGCTCTGGCTGTTGTTTTATTAATTGTAGTAATGATTTTTTCTTTGATAAATATTTTGTGTTTTGAACGGAATAAATATAGTGAATAGAAGTGATTAAGTGACCGAGTGACTAAGGTAGAATAAATATAGATTATGCCTACCGACAGAGTTCATAAAAAGGAAATCTGAAATTGAAAATACTTGTAATAACAGATTTATATCCCGTAAAAGAAGAGGAAAAATACACTCCCCGAACTATTGAAGCCTTCGTAAAAAGCTGGGAAAAACAGGGGAATGAGGTAAAAATTATTAAACCGAATTTCCTGCTAAATTCTTTTTTGAGGAAAAAACCTTTTTATAAAACAGGATGCTACGGGAATATAGAAAACATAAATTTTCTTCTACCGTTTCTGAAAGTTCCGACTTTGAGTTATAAACCTGATATTATATTAGCTCACATGCCATCAGGACTTATTTATGCGGATAGATTAGGGCAGCCTTTCTGCGCTGCCATACACAATTCTGATATGGAAGTTTTAACCAATCCGATTTATTCAATATATTTTAAACCCGCATTAGAAAAAGCTTACCGGAATGCAGATAAAATCTTTGCCCGCTCGGAAGTCTTAAAGAAAAATTTCCTGAAACTTTACCCTCAATATGAAAATAAAACCTTTACCGCACCTTCCGGCATAGATAAAAATATTATTATAAAAAGGGAGTGGAAAGACAAAGACAGGATAAAAATTCTCACCTGCGGACAGTTTATTAAAAGGAAAAATATTGATAAATTAATAAAAGCCTGTGATACTTTTGAAAACATTGATTTGACTGTAATCGGCTCGGGCAGAATGGAAAAAGAACTAAAGAATATATCTTCAAGGGTTAATTTTACCGGACAAATCCCGCATGATAAAGTTCTGGAAATAATGAGAGAATCGGATATTTTTATTCTTCCGAGCGTAAACGAAACCTTTGGAATGGTTTATCTGGAAGCTATGGCATCAGGTTGTATAACAGTCTGTACTAAAGATGAGGGTATCGACGGAATTATTAAAGACGGGGTAAATGGATTTTTGACCGCTCCTGACACATTAAACATAAGAGAATGTCTTAGACGAATTATTAATTTTACCTCTAAAAACAAGATTCTGGAAAATTCTTACAATACAGTTTGGGATTATACGTCTGACAGAACTGCCGAAAATTACCTGAAATTAGCATGCTCTTCTAATCCTTAATTATAATATATGAACTTCCATATCCTATCTTTAAAAACTAGACAAAATGGTAATTTATGTTCACACATAACACATTACAATTTCTGTATGGAGATTGTGTTATGGAAAACTTTCAAAATAAGTATTTAGAAATCAAAAATATAAACAAAGATATAGTTGATTGGGTTGAAAACGTAGCCGAAGAAAACAATTGCCGTGTAGAAAGAAAAGAATGGAAAAGCAAATACAATAGTTATGTTGTATATGACTATGAGCCGTTCTGTTCTGAAGGGTTTGAAATCAATCTTCTTCTAAGCTCTTTTGATATTTCATACCTGAATTTTATTAAATATTTATATAATGAAAAACTCTCAACTATAGAGTATCTGGATAATTGTATAAAAATTCCGACAATTAAAAATTATATTGTCTAGCTTGCAAAATAGTTATATAATATCCTCATACGTTTGATGAGGATATTTTTTATGCAGGAATTTTTTAATGATTATGTTCAGTCGCTTGAAACATATATAATGTTCAGAATAAAAGAAACGGTAGCAAAAATCACACCGGAATTAACCGCTAAAGGACGGGCGCCGATTTCTTTATCAATGGGTGCGCCTACGGATATGCCCCCTGAATATGCAATCAATTCATTAAAAAATGCTCTTGATAAAAAAGGAGTCCATACATATTCAATACCTAAAGGAGAAAAATATTTTCGTGAAGCCATAGCTCTTCGTATGAAAAACCGTTTCGGGGTTGAATTAAATCCGGAAACAGAAATCTTTTCACTAATAGGTTCTAAAGAAGGTCTTGCGAACTTTATCAGAATATTGATTAACCCTACAACTGATGATAAAGAAAAAGAAATAATAATGGTTCCTGATCCCGGATACGCTTCTTATAAAGAAATGGTTAAAGTATCAGGCGGAAAAGCTTATCCTGTAGCGTTGACTCCTGAAAACAAATTCATGCCGGATATGGAAAAAGTTTTTGAACAATTTATTAAAGAAGGCAACAACCCTAAAAAGGTTAAAGCTCTTTTAATCAACTACCCTAACAACCCTCTGGGTGCAACAGCCACAAAAGAGTACTTAGAAAGTATTGTAAATTTCTGCAAAAAACATCACATTCTATTGATTTCGGATGCTGCGTATGTTGATATGTACTTTAAACCCGAACTCAAGCCTATGAGTGTTTTAGAAATTGAAGGAGCTAAAGACATTGCAGTCGAATTTTTCAGTTTTTCAAAACCTTATGCAATGACAGGCTGGAGGCTCGGCTGGATTTGCGGAAACCCTGAAGCCGTCAAGATTTTCGGAAAACTAAAATCAACTCTGGATTCAGGTATTTTTAAAGCACTGCAAATAGCCTGTGCAGATATTCTTAACTCTAAAGAAGGGGATGAATATATTGAGAAAGCTAACAAAGAATTCAAAAAAAGGCAGCAAGTTTTTGTCGAAGGATTAAAAGAACTGGGCTGGGGTGAATTCAATGTGCCGGATGCGACGTTTTATCTCTGGCTTCCGATTCCTCCAAGGTATAAAAATTCAGTTGAATTTACTGATGATTTAATGTACAAATCAGGAGTTATAGCAGTTCCGGGGAAAGCTTTCGGGGAATACGGCGACAGGTTCTTTAGAGTATCTATAGTTTGTTCGGAAGAAGAACTTAAAGAAGCTATCAGAAGAATGAAAGAAGACGGATTCTATTTTAACTAGCAAAAAACTTTTTGAGAAGGTTTAGAATCTACAAAACCTCAGGAGTTTAACCATGCAAATTCAACCGACAGGATTCCCGAAATATTATGGGACAAAAGCATCCCCAAACTTTAAAGCCTGCTATCCCGTAACGCACTGGGTCGCAGAAACTAATGCCGGTTTTGCCCCCGTAATGACTGTTGAATTTGCTAAAAAATTACAAGGGATTCTGGTTCGATTTTTAAACTCGGCTCCGGATAAGTATAGTGATGCAAAAGCTGTTCTTTGCCGGAAAATAAAGAATTTTATAGCTTCTAATGATAAAAGTTATAATGAAATCCGCTTTGTACGCTCTTTTTATGATAAAGACGGCGGCTGGAAAGAAAAAGTTAAACCGGTTTCTTATCTGATAACCGGACGGGATGCTCAATATTTTGAACAAACATACGGAACCCCTGTCGGAGTACATAAAGGCAACGCTCCGATACTGGGCGGTAAACCACGTTCTGCCGAACTCGACGGAGCTTTAAACGACTATTTTAAAGGCGGACTAAAGTTTGTAAAATCAAGAGCAAAAGATTTTTGTGATGCTAACGGAATGCCTTACGGTCTGCATGCAAAATATCAGGTAATAAGAACAAGAAACGGGAATATCAAAGAATACAGACTTGTGGGGCTCGGATATTATCCGGAAGAAGGACCTGCAAATCCGTTTGTTAAGCTGAAATATCCGCCTGTATAAATGTTCACAATCAATCAGAAATTATATTGTATCCCCTTTTACCCCAAAAATTTAACCCTCTACATCATATATATGATGTCAATTGCCTTAAAATCCTCTATGATATGTATAAAATGCGGGGATGATGTATAAAAACCTGAAAAGTAAGGATGTTTTCCCCGTCATATAAGGGTTAGGTATGATAGGTTCTATATTCTTTGATGAATTATATAAACAATTTTCCTGGTATGATTCAGTATTCACACCGGCTGTAGAAAAATGTTCAAATGAATTTTTCTTTGAAGGTTTTGAATATAAACTTGCATCTGTCAGCACAAATATGAATGTGCTTTCTCAAAACGAAACTTTTTTTGTAACCAAAGTAAAAATTAGTGCTAAAAATGACGTCTATATAAGAATTTCACAGGATGCAATAAACGTCATACTTGATAAAGTTTTAGGTAAAAATAATAAACGGTTTGAACTCACGGAAGTTACAGAGCTTGAAGCCCGCATAATAACGGCATTTAATGATTTTATATACGAAACAATCGCCCCGAATTTTACAATAGAACCTAACCGCCGTTATAACGAGATTTTGCACCTGACCTATTTTGTAAAAAGTGCATCTTCTGATGATGCTGCCAAATTTATTATCTCTGTACCTAAAGACATACTTTCACCGGTTATGCCGGAAGAAAAACCGCCGAGGTTTGAAGATAAAGATTTTGCATCAAGTCTTGTAGAAGTTGATTTAATTGTAGGAAACACTACTATTCCGCTTGCTGATGTAAAAAAACTTGATATCGGAGATATTGTTCTATTTGATAACAGCAGTTCTTCCGAAATGACACTTGTTTGTGAAAATATTGTACAAAAATTTAAGATAAGACCAAATGAAAAAATCATAGAACCTTATGATATGTCGGGAGGAAATGATATGGATAATACAAATACTAATCTATGGGATAGTATTCAGGTTGATATGTCAGCTGAATTTGACAAAGTAAAAGTCACTTTAGGCGAATTAAAGAGCATTGAAGAGGGCTTAATTGTAGATTTGTGTTCGGTATATGACAATAAAATTTCGCTCAAAGTCGGCGGAAAACTTGTCGCTTCTGGCGAACTTGTAATAATCAATGACCGTTTTGGAGTAAAAATTGACTCAATTAATGATGCCGAACCTCAGATAGCAGAGTCAAATGCGGAACATACAGACACACCTGCTGCAGAAGGAGAAGGACAGGAAGATTTTGACTACAGCGATTTTGAAGTAGAAGATAATAACGGTTAATTGACTTTTTTTGATTAATTCTTAAATCAGAGGAAGAGGTAGTATGGGATATTTAACTAATTTTATTGTATACACATTTGCAATGGTAGGGATAATGGTAATTGCTCTTCTGGTGTTCAAAAAATCAACCGGAGGAGGAAGTAAACAATCCAGATTCCTCAAGGTTATTGATTCGATTTCTCTCGGGCCAAGAAAAACTCTTTTTATTGTATCTGCAGGAGAAGAGAAGTTTTTAATTGCAGGTGACAGCGAAAGGACTTCTTTGATTTCCAAACTAAACCCGAAAAAGAGTATTGAAGAACAGATTCCTGCAATAGCAAGTCTGGAGGAGGAACAGTTTTCCACCCGTTCTGATAAAAGTTTTAAAGATACACTAAATGCTCTTCCGGGACAAAAAGGTTATATAGACCGTTCCGTTTTAGGAATCAAAAAGAGTGAAAGTCCTTATAATTCCGTTATGAAAAATCTTGCAGTCAAAATGAATAGCGGAAGGTTAATGGAAAGACAAAATGAGCTTGCGGGATTTTCCGTAACAAGACTGGGGGGAAATTAAAATGGATTCAGTAATCAAAGATATGAACCCCGTTTTACAAATGCTGACAGTAATGACTTTATTTTCATTACTGCCGTTTGTATTTTGCTGTATGACTTGCTTTTTACGGTTTACAATTGTATTTTCACTCCTTAAAACCGCAATGGGTGTACAAGTTCCGCCTTCTATCGTAACAATCGGCTTATGTATGATTTTAACTTTCTATACAATGGGCGGAGTGTTCCAAAATATGTATGAAAGGGGTTCTGTTCCATATCAAAAGAACGGAAACCTTATTATGGCAATAGATGAAGGCTCCAAACCTTTAAAAGAATTTATGATGAAACAAACCAGAGAATCAGATTTAGCATTCTTTGTAGAACTAAAGCGAAAAACTCCGCCAAAATCTCCGGAAGAACTGACTATCTGGGAAGTAGCTCCGGCATATATTTTAAGCGAACTCAAAGTTGCTTTTGAAATCGGGTTTGTAGTATTCGTACCGTTTATCGTGCTTGACCTTGTTGTTGCAAACATTCTTCTTGCACTCGGTATGTTTATGTTATCTCCAACAATTATTTCTCTTCCGTTTAAACTTCTAATATTTATCGCTGTAGACGGCTGGGCTTTAATTGTACAAGGGCTGGTACAAAGTTATAACTAAAAGGGGGGTAAAGTTGTAAATAAGTAGTGAACAAGTGACTGAGTGACTGAGTGACTGAGTGATTAAGTGATTAAGTGAATAAGTGAATAAGGAAAAACAAATTAGTAGTTTAAAGGAATATCTCCCGACGGGGGTGAACCTACCGGCGCAAACCAGCTTGAAGGCGGACAGCAGAGGGAGATAAGGCAAAACAAAAACAAATTAGTAGTCTAGGGGAATATCTCCCGACAAAAGGATAAAAAAATGGAAATGTTAACTGAATATTTATCAAAAGGTTTTATGACAATGCTTGCGATATCGATGCCCTGCGTACTGGTAGCTGCGGCAATCGGTCTGGTTGTAGGTATTATTCAGGCTGTAACACAGGTACAGGAACAAACAATTTCCGCAGCTCCTAAGATTTTTGCTGTTTTTCTGGTAATAATTATTGGCGGAATGGGTTTTATTAAACTATTAACAAACCTGTTTCAAGAAGGGGCGGTACTTGCTTTTAATGCTGTACCTAAAAGTGACAATTATGTGCTCCCTGCGGATTATTATAAATATACAACCCCTTTTGAAGGTGAGATGAAAGATTCGTTTAAAAATGTTCCTGATGTAAAAGAGATTATGAAAAACCCGGGTAAAGTTCCGTATATTGACAAAAACCAGAAGATTAAATATGATCCGTCACCGAGAACACCGATGCCTAAGGCTAATTTTGTAGAAACTAACAAGATTTTGGGAAGATAGTTATGAAAAAGATACTGGCAGGATTAATATTATTATCAGCAATTCCGGCTTATGCATTTGAGGATTGTTTAATATCAACAAACGGAAAACTGACCGATATAAGCGTAGAAAAGAATGACGTAGCAGATATTTATCCTGTTATTACGATAATGAATGAAAAAAATACGCTCTATGTTCATCCGCTCAAAGCAGGTGAAACAAGGGTTTGTGTTTTAAGAAACGGTAAAGAAAAGGTAATGTTTAATATCAAAATAACTCCTGATGAAACAATTATTAATGAAGTCAAAGGGTTTGATATTTTAAAACTCGACACCCCTCCGGAACCGCAGGCGGAAGATGAACTTGATCCGCCTCCTATGTTAAGAGAAATCGGGCAGAAGGAGGGCTAGTGGAGCAGTTTTTAAACCAGATTGCAATACTGTTTCCTGAATTTGAACGCTGGTTCTCAGCGGGCTTTATTGTCTTTGCCCGGCTCTTAGGATTTATAAGATTTGCTCCGGTATTTAACAGGAAAGAAATTAATACAATAGTTAAACTCGCATTAGCTCTGCTTTTAACAATGATGATAACCCCTATCTTGCATCCTGCAGCGCCGCCTGCTGATGTATCGCCTATACTTTTATGGGTTTTAAACTTTGCTGTCGGAGCGATTATAGGTTATATAGCGCAGTTGTTAATACAGGCTATTGAAGCCGGCGGAGATATGATAAACACTCAAATGGGTTTATCTTCCGCAATGGTTATGGATCCGACTACTAACAGCCAGACTTCTATTTTAAGCAGAATGATTACATTGCTCGGATTAGTTATATTTATGCAAATTGGAGGGATGTACTGGTTATTTAACGCACTTGTTCGAAGCTTTTCAATTTTTCCTATTTATGCCGTGCAAATACCGTTAGAACAGATTATTAATATTGATTATCTGGTAAAAACTACCTCAAATGTTTTATATGTAGGACTGCAGATAGCTTCACCAGTATTACTTGCAACTCTGGGGCAGGATATTATTCTGGGTGTAATTTCAAAAACAGCACCTCAAGTAAACGTATTTCAGTTAAGCTTTCTTTTTAAACCGGTATTTGGTGCAGCTATTATGATATGGATATTGCCAATGCTTGTAGAAGTAATTTCCAGTTTCTTTTTATCGTTTTCGGGAATATATTAAAAAGCCTTCCTCTTAATATGAGAAAGGCTTTTTTAATATCTAATCTTCCACAAATGGAATTGTTATTATATATTTATTTCCCATTTTTTCTTTAGTCATTTTGTCCGGTATAAGTTCTTCATCAAGGTAATATGATTGAGCAAAACTCATAATTTCTTCTCCTCTATGTTCTTTTTTCTCCATATCACCATAGATAGAAACGATATTATTTTCAAGATTTACTTTTATATTCTTGTCACTTCCTCCGAGAGGTTTTAAATCGACAATAACTTTATATTCATTGTTTTCCTTGACAAGGTTCACAAGCATTGGCTGCATTTTAGGCTCAAAAGGATTTTCCATCATTTTATCTTCAAGCCGTTCAAATTTTTTTGATTCTTGTTTCATTATTTTTTCCATATGTTTTACCTGATAAACAGGGTCGGTTAATCTATGGATTGAAAGCTCAAGTGCTGCAAAAAACGCAACAAACGCAACAAAAAATGTTAAAGCAACAATTCCAAGAATTTTTAGCCATCCGCCTTTTTTCTCTTCATTTGACATATAAAACTCCTTTCTTTTTCAAATATTTAACCTTATTATAATCCCTAAATCAATAGACAGGTGGGGAGTCTGAAAGGATTATAAAAATCCTTTCAGACAAAAGGTTTTACAAAATATGTATTATGTTGCAGCAGGTAAAGGGAAATTTTTTATACAGGAAACACCCCTCTCCTTCCGCACTACTGTTCAAGATAATTTTGTATAAAAAACTGAAAAAAGAGTAAAAATACGTATTGTGACCATAAGGAATATAGAGAGGATAATAAACTAAAATGTCATCCCGAACTTTTTACACCAAGCGGACTATCTTGTTGGTTAAGCCTACTAATTTATATTTACCCCTTTCGGAATCTTGCCAGAAAACAAGTATAACGCCAAACTGGTAAGATGCTGAAATAAATTCAGCATGACAAAATCATCTATCTCGGACATTAATGTCTCCTTTCGGGGAGGGTAGAAGCTGTACTTGAGCAACAGCAAAAGTTACAGCTTCGGGTGGAGCAGCATCAGACCGGATTCAACAGTCTGATATTTATACGATAACTTATTTGTAACTTTAAACATGTGAATTTCTTTCTCTTTGTTGCGAAGCAAAGAGAAAGAAATTCACACAAAGAAAGAGAAACTCGCATTGCTGAATTTTTCTAACGAAAAATTCCTGAAAAACTTCCTTTCTTGAATAAGGCGGAGAAAAATCAATCCGACCTTTACGAAGCGAACAATCAATGTTAGCGAAACAATAACAAAACGGGTGTTGTTTGAGCGATAGCGAGTTCACCCGTTCAGGTTGAGCGTTACAATTGATTAGTGAGCGAAGTTCAGGTCGGGAGTTTCTTTGCGCCGCGTTTCTTTGCTCCCAAAGAAATGCGGCTATAGATAAAAGATATCTCTTTCTGCAACATAATACATATTATGTTGCAGAAAGAGATATTTATGCCAATCCGGGACAATTAAATTCCGGAATCTTATAGTCATAAGGATTAGCAGAAATCATTCTGTCAAAACATTCGTCCAAATTCTCACCGGAAAGCTCAGCGAGCGGAAAACCGGTTTCTTGAGCAAGAGTCTTTACTTTTATATCATAATTGATTCCCATAACTTTCACTCCGGACATAGCAGCAGCAAGACAAGCATGGAATCTCATCCCTGCCAGATATTCCAACTGAGAAATCTCTTTTATAGCTTCTTCAACGGTTAAATTATTTAAAATCTTTGTATTCAAACCTTTCCCGGAGAATTTTTCCAATACGGGTAAATCAATACTATCCTGCAACGAAATCAAACAAACCTCTTCATCTCCGAATCGATTTTTTATTTCTTTCGCTAACCTGTCCAAGAACTCATCTGTTAACCCCGTACACCCTCGAAGCTGAACCCCGATTCCGTGTTTTTCACGCACTTCCGGTATCTCAATCCCAAAAAACGGATCCGCAACAATCTCAGCAGGAATATTCCATCCGGCAAGCATTTTCCAGGAATTAACATCTCTTACGGTTATCAACGTGCATCTGCGCAAAACAAATTTCGTTAAAAATTCTCCGATTTTTGTCCTGAAAGGTGTAAATCCCTGTGCAAAAATAAAAACCTTTTTATTGAATAAAAGTGCACTCATTATTATTAACAAGTAATAAAAAAGACTTCTTAAGCTGGTCCGGTCTTGAAGCAGACTTCCTCCGCCCGAGATTAAAATATCCGACTCAAGCAGCGGCTGCAAGAAATCAAACATGCCGGTCGATTCAACCCCGTAAAGATATTCCGTCTTTTTCGGATTTGAAGAAATAAGCGTAATCTTTTCCGCACCTATATTTTTTAAATGTTTTACAAGCACTCCGGCAATCGCCTCATCCCCGAAATTGTCAAATCCGATATAGCCGGAAACAATATATTTTGCCATTAAACGTTCTCCAAAACAGCCTGTTTATAAGGGATTGCCTGTATAGCCCCATAGTTTTGAGTCTGAAGTCCTGATACAACAGACGCAAATTTTGCGGCATCAAACGGTGTATATCCGTTAGTAAACGCATACAAAAATCCGCCGTTAAAAACATCTCCTGATGCCGTCGTATCTATTGCTTTTTGAGTATTATAAAATTCCGTAAAGTTAATCTCTCCGTTATACCCGACATAATACCCTTTATCAATATGAGATTTGATTACAACAATTTTAACTCCTCTATCCCATAAATGCTTAATCACCTTATCAACAGATTCAATCTCATAAAGCTTCATCGCATCGTTTTTAAAACTCAAAAAGATTATGTCCGTATAATCAATAATCTCTTCAAAAAATTCCTTTGTATCGGAAGAATTCATGAAACAAGAAGTATAATTCGGGTCATACGCAGTTAAAACATCGTTTTCCCTTGCACATTTAAATGTTTCTCTGACCAGTTCTCTTGAACCTGCCGAGAGTGACTGCACCACACCGGTTGAATAAATGAGTTTTAGTTTTTTTATACATTCTTCATTAAAATCTTCTATTGATAATTTCGATGCAGCTGTTTTTCTTTTATAATAAAGCACCTCTTTGCTTTCTGGAGTCTTGGACACAATATACATCCCGTTTTGCTCATCATTTGTTTTAATTAAGGATGTATCAATGTTTTCCTTTTGGAGCGAAGAGAGAATAAACTCACTAAACCCATCATTTCCGACTTTTGTAATATATGTTACGTTTCCGCCCAAACGTGCAATTGCAACAGCAGTCGTTACGGTATCACCGCCAAAATACTTGTTAAGTGTGGATGTATCAGCTAAAGTTCCGTTTGCAGACAGCTCGATTAAACATTCACCAATAATTGCTATATCTACTTTTTGCTCCATTTAGTATAATCCCTCACTTCGCTCAATATTTCTTTTGCCCTTTGCGTAATCTCTTTTGCCGTAAATCCCTGATAGAAATCCCTTCCTACACCTACAGCCGCAGCTCCGGCATTAATATATGTCACAACCTCACTTAGTTTAATATTGGCAGTTGGCATAAGATGTAAAAACGGCATTTGTCTTAAAATGTTTTCAATATACTGTACACCGCCCATTGCTTCAACAGGAAATAATTTAATGAGCTGAATTCTGGATTTCCAGGCATTATAAGCCTCATTTGCCGTAGATGTTCCGGCAATATAAGGAACTCTTAAGTTTTTAGAAATTTTTACAAGACTCATCTGAAAAATAGGAGATGCAAAAAGTTTTGCACCCGCCTGCAATGCAGCTTCCGCCTGATAAGATGTTATAATCCCGCCTGCGCAAACACTGGCATATTTAGAAACTTCTTCTATTGCTTTATAAATTGAAATATTTTCTACATTTATTTCCAAAACTTTTATTCCGCCTTCAACGAGAGCTTTTGCAATCTCAACTGCTCTGTCAGCATCGGCGCATCTTATTATAGGATAAACCTTATCTTCTGCTATTATATTTAAACAATTTTCAACCATATATATGTATCCTTTTCCCCAGAAATATTATATCATAAATATGTATTATCAAGCGAACGGGTTAAAACCATTGAATAGAATTAAACTTATACTCTCTTTTATAATTATTGCACTTGTTTTTATTTTTGTCGCATATTTCACATACAATACAGCAGAAGCAAAAGCTTACGACTATATGCTCAAACATTTCACGACCGCAAAACTCCCGTTTGATAATCATAAACAGATTTACGGCAGCGACGATATCGTACTTGTAATGATTGATGCAAAAACAGTTGAAAAATACCGCTGGCCATGGAAAAGAGAAACAAATTGTAAATTATTTGAATATCTTTTAAACTATACCGACACAAAAATTGTAGTACACGATTCCATTCTGGCTACATTGGACAGAGATAACCCTGAATCCGATAAAAAATTTTTTAATACACTGAACAAGTTTGATAACCTTGTTGAGGGATTTATGCCCGTTATTAAAAACTGGGATAATCCCCGAAAAGGAAACTCTTATGATAAAGTGTTCGGAGAAAAATTTTCAATAAAAGTAACAGATAAATCTTTCCCTTCTCCTGATTTATACGGGAGCATGATGACCTTTCCGGAGCCTTACTTTAATATCGTAAAATATGCCGGCTCTGTTTCAATACTTCCGGGTTTTATCAACGGAAACCTGTCAAGCTGGTCAATGGATGAAATTTACAGAAATCAGGAATATATCTTTAAGTACAAGGGTAAATATTATCCTTCACTTGCAATGAGAACATTCCTGCTCGCCAATAATAATCCACAAATAGTTATTACCAATAAATATATAAAATTTCCGGAACTAAACTATAAAATAAAACAGGTACGCAATTATTACCAGAAGATTACTCCAATAAGGTTCTATAAGCTTTATCCTACGGGATATTCCCATATAAAATACTCGGCAGTAGACTTAATGGACTCATATGACAATCTTCAGACAGGTAAAAAACCTATTCTTGATTCTGCTCTTTTTAAAGACAAAATCGTAGTAATAGGAGCAAATGTCCCTGCAGGCACAGGACTAAATGATAACAAAAACACTCCAATCTCTATTAACCACCCCGGAGCAGATATTCAAGCAACTATTATAGATAACATATTCCACAACGATTTCTTGAATATTGCACCTGATTGGGTAAATATTTTGCTAACTATATTGGGCATGGTTTTCGTATATGGTTTTATCAGAGCATTTGGATTGTTAAAATCCATAATATCCGTTCTGGGAGTGATTTTCGGATATTTAATACTAGGTGCAGCCTGCTATTATTTTAAAATAGTTATAAGCGTTCTTACTCCGGTTATAATGTTTGTGCTCACGATAATTCTTGCATATACGCATAAATTTGTACTTGAAAACAGGAGCAAAGAAAAAGTTAAGTCCGCAATGGGCAAATATATGTCGGAAGACGTTATGAAACGTGTCATAATGAATATTGACAATCTCGGACTCGGAGGGAAAAAATCAACTGTTACGGTTTTATTTGCGGATATAAGAGGGTTTACATCAATGAGCGAGCAGATGTCCGCTCAGCAGGTTTCCGAAATCCTTAACGAATACTTTACCGAAATGGAACCTATAATCACTAAATACAACGGAATAATTAATAAGTTCATAGGCGATGCGGTCATGGCAGTGTTTGGAGAACCTATTCAGGACAAAAACCATGCGCAAAATGCTGTAAAATGTGCATACGAAATGCTGGAGAAGGTTAAAGAACTCCAGAAAAAATGGGTAAAAGAGAACAAACCTAAAATAGAAATCGGAATCGGAATTAATACCGGCGAAGTTTTTGTCGGGAATATAGGTTCGGTTAACCGTATGGAATACACGGTAATAGGGGATACCGTTAACCTCGCAAGCAGGCTGGAAAGTTATAATAAAATCTATAAAACAAAACTCCTTATAAGTCCTACAACATATGAAGAAGTAAAGAGTTTTACCGATGTAATAAAGATTTCTGATGTACAGATAAGAGGCAAAGCCCATAAAATGGATATTTATGAGGTCTTGAAAGTTACGATATAATTTTGGGGGTTACAAAACTTGTAATTGAAATTTTGTTTTCTTTCTGGTTTAATGGGTTTATTGACAAGTTAATATGCCGATGTGATGGAATTGGTAGACGTGCCAGACTCAAAATCTGGTGTAGGCAACTACGTGCCGGTTCGACCCCGGCCATCGGCATTT